>JAJYYA010000026.1 GCA_021801345.1 Nitrospirota bacterium | reverse complement strand
CCGCCGTGAACGGCGGAGCTTGAAAGGAGGATCGACAAGCTCGGGTTGACCAGGGAGAGCGGTATCCAACCCGCTACGTTGCGTACAGGTCCAAGACCCACCGGCGGATGCTTCCTCAGTCCGCCGCTCTGGAAGCCCCGGATGCAGACAACCGCGAGGGCAAGGACGAAACGGTCCGGGGCAATACGCCGGTACGCACCGTTCCCGAGGGGAGACGCCTCGCAAGAGGCGCGTGACGGTCGAAAGACCAGTGCAACGTAAGTTTTTCAGGAGGTTCCGATGCAGGTTTTCGTGCTCGACAAACACAAGAAACCTCTCATGCCCTGCCACCCGGCCCGGGCCCGGGAGCTTCTGGATAACGGCAAGGCGGTGGTCCACAAGATCGCCCCCTTCACGATCCGTCTCAAGGAGCGGGTCGGAGGCGTGGTCCAGCCGGTCCGGATCAAGCTCGATCCAGGATCGAAGGGCACCGGCATCGCCGTGGTGAGGGAGGAGACGACCGTCTCCCCCGAGACGGGAGAGACGGAGACGACCGCCCACGTCCTCTTCCTGGCGGAACTGACCCATCGGGGCGGGGCGATCCGGGACCGGCTCACGGCCCGGAGAGCCTTCAGAAGACGACGGCGGTCGAAGCTTCGCCACCGGGCCCCGCGCTTCGACAACCGGACCCGGCCGGAGGGGTGGCTGCCGCCCTCCCTCCAGCACCGGGTCGAGACGACCGGGGCCTGGGTGGAGCGGCTCCGGAAGAGCGTCCCGGTCTCCGGCATTTCCATGGAACTGGTCCGGTTCGACATGCAGAAGATCGAGAACCCGGAGATCGCCGGGGTCGAGTACCAGCAGGGGACGCTGGCCGGATACGAGGTCCGGGAGTATCTGCTGGAAAAGTGGAACCGGACCTGCGCCTACTGCGGCAAAACGGACGTTCCTCTGGAGATCGACCATATCCATCCCCGGTCGAAGGGCGGGTCGGATCGCGTCTCCAACCTGACGCTGGCCTGCCGCCCCTGCAACGAGCGGAAGGGGAACCGGGACGTGGAGGAGTTTCTGGCAAAAAAACCGGATCTTTTGAAGAAGATCCTCTCCCGGGCCAAGGCGCCCCTCCGGGACGCCGCCGCGGTGAACGCCACCCGGTGGGCCTTGTTCGAGAGGCTGAAGCGGACGGGTCTTCCAGTCGAAACGGGATCCGGCGGCCGGACGAAGTGGAACCGGACCCGGTTCGGACTCCCGAAGACCCATTCTCTTGATGCGGCTTGCGTCGGAGACGTGGATCGGGTGGCAGACTGGAAAGGGCCTGTCCTTTCCAGCAAAGCCACAGGACGGGGATCCTATCAGAGAACCCGCCTCGACGCTTTCGGGTTCCCGAGAGGGATCCTCACCCGGAAGAAATCCCACTTTGGATTTGCGACCGGGGATCTGGTTCGAGCCGTTGTGACGACGGGCAAGAAGATCGGCACCTATGTCGGACGGGTGGCCGTCCGGGCCTCCGGAAGCTTCAATATCCAGACCGGATCCGGAGTCGTCCAGGGGATCTCCCGCAAGGTCTGCCGGCTTCTTCAGAGAGCCGACGGGTATGGGTATTCATTGGCAACGTCCAACAGTAAGGAGAGCGCATTCCTCCCCTCCGTAAACGGAGGGGTCTCCAATGCGCGCTGAGGATGAATGTGTGCTTTGTCAATATGGTTATTTTTGAAAGGCGCCTTTATTTTCTTCGCTCCCTGAACGCATTCCCCGGCAAAATCCCACAGTTTCCTTTCTGATTCCGGCACAAGTACACGACAAAAGGTTTCAATCATTCCAGCAGATTGGTTGTCGGGCATAATCCAAACACCAAATCGCTTTCCGTCGATTTCGAGGTCTAGGCCGTTCTCTGGACATGTTCTTGGTGGATTGCCACCCAATGCGGAACAAATGTCTTGAATGGCCTTCCATCTCCTGCCAAAATCTGAATCCGCATCCACGATTAACCCGAGTGAAGCAAGCTCGCTCTCTTTGAATTTGACTTTTAACTTAGGTTTGTCGAGAACATTATCGACACCGCCTAGCGCTTCAACATTTACAGGCCACTCATGTGGATTCTTCCCCCAACTTATGTGTTGGCGCATCAATTCGATGACTGCGTACTTGGTGGCACTGTCCTCCACAAGTAAATGCTTTGTGTGTGTCGGCACTCCTTATCTCATTTCTATGTTTTGTTCAGCTGCAATTTTTATTTCTGCCTCTGAAAAGCGCGTGGCTTGATTTTTCCCTACTTCGATCCGTTGAATGGATATATCGTGCGCACTATCGCTTTCCCTGCAAATCTTTGCCAACGCATGCACGCAATCGTAACTGTGTGTTGTGGCAAAAACTTGAGTTTTGAATATCTTGGAAACATCATTTACAAAACTCCACATCTTCTCCATCACTGTATAATGGAGTCCCGTGTCGATCTCATCGATCAGTATCACTCCGTTCTTTGTCCTGCTTAATACAACCGCCAAAGCGAGCATACGCCATATTCCATCTCCCAAGCTTCCTACTGGGATCGGCTCCTCTCCTTTTCGCTTAATTAAGAATCCGCCTCGGTAAATGCCAATCCCCCCCAAGTAGGGCTGACCTGTGATAGGAGCAATTCGCTCAATTTTAGAATCAATGAATTTCAAGGCTTCTATAACTCGTCCCTCTTCCGGTTTTAATGTAATGTCGTTCCATAAGCGTAAGAGATCCTGAAAATTTAAGGATTCTGTCGTTATATACTGTGCTGGTTCACTTTGTGGCTGAGGACTTCTCTTAACGTTGAAGGCTTGATTGTAAACATCGTTCCGCAGGGATCCCCGTTGAGTGAGAGGAATCTGGGGGATTGCGGATCCCTGCACTTTTATTGCGAGAGCTATGGGAGCACCGCCTAACTCTTGGGACGAGATGATGTTGAAAAGTATAGGATTCTCATCCGGCTTAGGTTCGACAAGTTCATATGTTATAGAGCGACCAGGCCTTTCATTGGTTGCAGTGATGGAAAATTTACTACCGATACGAGCCTGATGTCCGGTGAATATGTGGGCCACATCAACTTCTAGTTGAAATGGTCTCCCTGGTTGACTGTCAATCACTGGATTTTCTCCACGCTTCGCCAGAATTTGCCAAAGGGCAGAGAGATTGGTGCCACTGCAAAGAAGAGAGAGTGCTTCCAACAAGGAACTTTTACCAGCATTATTTTTTCCAACAAGCAAATTGATGCGTCCGAGGCCGTTCATCGAGAAGTTACTGAATGCTCGATAGCCCTCTATTTTTATTGAGTTGATCATTGTTGAGATCAAACCTCCTCTCACAACAACTTAGAGGTAAAGGATTATTTCTATCTAAAAGTGTTTCCGATTTTCAAGAAGGCACACACTAACTGAAGAATATTACCCGATAAATCGAAAAAGTTCGAGAGACCCGTGGCGTTGGTATTTCGGAAGGACGGCTTCAGGCGGTTTTGATAGGCGGCGTAGTGATGCAAAATGCGGGAATAGAGTCCCCCGCATTTTGACCGTCTCCCACACTGCTCAGAGGAGAAAGGGCACCTTGTGGCTTTGGGTCTCCCGATAGACCTTGTTCCGGTCGGGCTCCATCTAGGAAGATTCGGGGGAGTTTCCTTCTTCTCCAGTAACTGGGCCAAGAGCGCCTCTCATCCCGGATCGGGCAAGAGCTGCTTGAGACCCTTGGGGAGAGTCGAGGGAGAGAGTGACAGGCTTAACAAAATGGCCCGTCCCGTCATTCCTAATTATTGCGGGAAAACAGTAGGAATTCTCGGGCATGGTGCATGGGTAACTTCTCTTGACTGCAAAATTTACTCGGATGGGACTGTGTGCATCCTCCAGTCTTCGGTTGATGACAAGTTGTCGATCCGATTGTGAAGGATACGTGTTCAACGCGAGGAAATCACAGAATGTTTAGGGGGTGAGGAAGGAGGAGGGAGTGTCCATCATGGAAAGAATCGCTGTCCACCATGAGGGAGAATATGCAAAAAGGCTTGTCGAAAGGAGCCACGGCCATCGCCGACCTGTCAGAATCCTATCGGACCCTGGGGGGAGAGGCCGGGAACAAATCTTGCCCGGGTCATGAGAAGATAGAGAATTCCTCCGGCGACGAGGGCGATCAGAAGAAGAAAAAACAGGGAGCAGGCGACCTTTTTTGAGCGATCTTTCGGCGGTGTCCGAGGGGCCCTGTTATGTTCAGATGTTGTCATGTCCGTCCTCGCGGGATTTTTGGCCCGGGGTTGGGGGGAGGAAGGGGCATTTTTTTCTTGACTGTTCCTTCGATGATTCGTAAATCATAGATCTTCGACAGGAGGAAGCCAATCTCCCCGGAAGCCTTCACCCTGAAATCTCTTCGGAGGCTCCGAGCATTTTCATGATCGTTGGATATTTTTCAGGGCAAGCGTTTGAGTGCGAATCGCCGGGAAGTCCGGGAGAGTGTTTTGTGCTCGTCCCAGACGGAGGTCGCGTCTTCTTGGGGGTTCACGCATTTTGGGCAGCACGTCTTGAGAAGCACTCCCTCAGGGGGGAGCCATCCCGAAGTGTTCGTGCAGAGAGTTTACGAAATCTCGTTTTCTGACTTGAGACACCCCAATCACCCTCCGTGTCGGCTCTGCCTCTCCCCGAATGAAGATGAAGGAAGAACGCCGCCGTGAATAATGGGTGAGATCGGAAAAACGGGTCCTTCCGCAAATCGATTTTTGATTTTTCGAATTTATTTGTTTTTTCCTGTAAGCACTTACGAAGGGGTGGGGATGTCGGGTGAGAAGGAGTCTCCGGCCTCTTTTGCGGCTCTCACAAGAGGCGAAGATGCGATCATCGAGTGGCTTTTTTCGAGTCCCTTGGGAAGACCCATCTTGGGCCTTTGGCGTATTTCCGGGGAGTTTAAGCCTTCCTGCGGTCCCAGCGCTCTCGTCTGGAAGGAGAGACTCATTCGCCGTCTTTTTTTCCTCGGGGGCGGAGAAAGAAGGGCACGCCGGTAAAGGGGTGAACCTCGCGGATCTTGCGCGTGAGGAACTGGAGGTAGGTGGGGGAGAGGCCATCGGGATGGTTCGAGAAGAGATGGATGACGGTCGGTGCGATCTGGACCTGGGTGGCATAGAGAATGCGCACGGCCCCGGTCTTGAGGCGAGGGGGAGGGGTGTGTTCGACGACGGGAAGGATCGCCCGGTTGAGCGCGCTCGTACCGACGCGGCGGTAGTACCAGCTTCGGACCGTGTCGATATGGCGAAAGAGTGCGGGGATGTTTTTTCCGGTTTGGCCGGAGAGGGCGATGACCGGGGCGAAGGCGAGAAAGGGGTAGCGCTCTCCGAGCTTGGTCAGGTCCGGGGTGTCCCCGGGCTCCGCCGCATCCCACTTGTTGAAGGCTAGAACGAGACCCCGGCGGGCGTCGACCACCTGGCGGATGATCCGGAGATCGCCGTCGGTGAGTCCGTCGGGGGTCGAGACGAGAACCACCGCGATCTCGGCCTGGGTGAGAGCCCGTTCTGTGCGGATAATGCCGTAGAGCTCGGAGGCTTCGGCAATCTTGCCACGCTTTCGGATGCCGGCAGTGTCGACGAACCGGTAGGCGCGGTTCTTCCAGGAGACGAGGGTGTCGATGGCATCGCGGGTCGTTCCGGGAAGGGGGCTTGTGACGAGGCGCTCCTCCCCGAGAAGGTGGTTGATGAGGGTCGACTTGCCGACGTTTGGACGCCCGATGACGGCGATCCGGGCCGGTTCTTCGAGCCGACGGAGAATGCGTTCCCGGATCTCCTCCTCGGAGAGGTTGGACAGAACCAGGCGGTTGGCATCGGTGTCGTCGTCCGTCGCGGGCGGAAGCCAGGGGGCCAGGGGGGCAAGGAGTTCGTCCATTCCCAGTCCATGGAGGGCGGAGACGGGAACGAGAGGGTTGGCTCCGTACTTGTAAAACTCCGCCATGAGAAGGGATTCCCGTGTGGGGGCATCGCTCTTGTTGACGGCGTATACGGCGGGCTTGCCCGAGGCTCGGATTTTCTCCACCACCTCCCGGTCCATGGGATTGTATCCGTCTTTGGCATCGAAGAGGTAGATAAGGAGATCGGCCTCCTCGAGGGCGAAGAGGGCCTGCTTGCGGATGGCCTCCCCCAGAGGGTGGTCGTCGCCGAAAAGAATGCCTCCCGTGTCGACAAGCCGGTAGGCGTAGCGCCCCTGGGTCACGGTGGCATAGTGACGGTCGCGGGTCACTCCGGGCATATCCATGGTGATCGCCCGATTCTCTCCCAGAAGGCGGTTGAAGAGGGTCGACTTCCCAACGTTGGGACGGCCGAGGATCGCCACAAGCGGAAGCGCGGGGGCGTTGTCTTTGGGGGATGTCATGAATGCTCCGGAGTAAAGGCGACGGATAGCGGCAGGAAGCGCCCTAGTCCCGGTCGAGGAACTTGGGCCGTTCGGTGTAGTCGGGGGGAGGGGTCCGCCGAATGAACCGGTTGTAAATCCACTGGCCGAAAAGAGTGGCCAACCCCCCGGCAAAAAGGAAGAGGAATCCCAGCATCAATACCTTCCCCATGTGGTTCACCATGGGGTATTGCGGGTGTCCCTGGTTCATTGAGGCCTCCTCAAATTATCGGTCACTATACACCTTTTGCCCCTGTTGCTGCAATGGTTCTGAGGGGCCCGGGCGGGGAGTCTGGGGACGTTTTTCCGGCGAGTGTTTTTTCGGAACAGGAATCGAAAATGAACTGAAACGTTGGGGGAGCCGTCACTCGCGGAGAAGGAAGGTGCGCAGGGTAAGTGGCCTTCTTACTCTTCCCAAGAATGCCGCGCTTTTTCGAGTTCTTCTTTTGTCATTGTCGATTGCTCGGCAAAATCTCTCATGCGTTTTTCCGAATAAATCTCAATCGGCAGGACAACGGCCGGGTCCAGAACGATCCGCCCCCCTTCAATATGGACAAGGAGGGTGTCGCCCGGTTTAAGTCCCAATTCTTTCCTCGCAGAGGCAGGCAATGTGAGCTGTCCGCGACTTCCAATTTGAGCGATAGTGTCCATGAAGATTATTGTATTGGAATGTCCGACATTCCGCAATTTCTGACATGGGGGGCGGGCGTCCCGGAGGAAGGTTCGCCTCGGGGAACTCCCAGGGCTTTTGCAGAAGCCTCGGCCTCGCGATAGAATCGAGGGAGGCCGGGGGCGTGCTCCGTCGCAGATTCGGGTGCAGGAAAAAGAGGGGAGATCGTGATGGCAACAGAGGAAAAAAGCGGGGCGGAGCCTTATCGGGTGCTGGTTCTGGGGGCGGGATTCGGGGGGCTCTATACGGCCGTTCTCCTCTCCCGGATCCTCGGCAAAAGGGCCCCCCATGTATGGATCACCGTCGTCGACCGCCAGAACTACTTCCTTTTTACCCCCATGCTGCACAGCGTCGCCACGGGGGCTCTCGAACCCCGGTACGTCGCCCACTCGATCCGGAAGATCTTCCGGAAGACCCGGGTTCACGCCCACGTGGGACAGATCGAGAGGATCGATCTCGAGAACCGGCAGGTGATCACCGCCCATCGCGCCCTGCCTTACGACGAACTGGTCATCTCTCTGGGGTCGGAGACGAACTTCTTCGGGAACCGGGACCTCGAGCGGCGGGCCTTCACCTTGAAGAGCCTCGACGATGCGGTACGGATCAACAACCATATCATCCGGCAGTTCGAGCGGGCCTACTGGGAGGAGGATCCGGCGGTCAAACGGGCCCTTCTGACCTTCGTCGTCGTGGGGGGCGGCCCCACGGGGGTGGAGCTTGCGGGGGAGATCTACGAATATGCGGTCAGAGAGCTTCTCCGGGACTTCGGTCGCCGCATCGAGCGATCCTTCATCCGGGTCGTGCTTCTCGAGGCGACCGGCCGGATCCTGCCCTCCCTCTCCGAACTGCTTTCGACGGAGGCGATCCGGAGGCTTGCCGAAATCGGCATCGAGGTTCGCCTCGAGACCCGTCTCGAGAGCTGGGACGGGGAGACGGTGCGCCTCTCGACAGGGGAAAGCCTTGCCGCCGGGACTCTGATCTGGGCGGCGGGGGTCAAGACCAACCCCCTTGTCCGGGAGCTTCCCCTCGACCGCGATCCCCAGGGGCGCATCATCGTGCGCTCAACCCTCGAGTCCAAGTCGATGGACCACGTCTGGGTGCTGGGGGACAACGCCCATGCCGTGGATCCCTTCGAGCAGAAACCCTATCCTCCCACGGCCCAGACCGCCGTCCGCCAGGCCCGGGTGGTCGCCCACAACATCGCCGCCCGGATCCTCAAGCGTCCGGAGCGGACCTTTGCCCACCACCATGTCGGGGGATTTGTCTCGATCGGAGACAACTACGCGCTCCTGTCGGCCAAGCAGTTCACCCTGACGGGGATTTTGGGGTGGTTTCTCTGGAACCTCGTCTATATCCACAAGCTTCCCATCGTTCGCTACCGGCTTTTCTCGACATTCGGGCTCCTTCTGAAGGTGCTCTTCGAGCGGGCGACCACCGAGATCGATCTTTGTCCGAAGGGGTCTCGCCGGGATGGGGAGGTCGACTCCGTCCGGGAGAGGGAGCGCCGGAGGGCGGGGTAGGAGGAGTCTTCCCGCAATGGTGGCGTTCTGTCTTCTCCCCCCTTTTACGCCGGCCCCGTCCTCCGGAGGCGACGATTTCTCAGTCTCCTAGCTCGTCACCCCCACTGTGTAGTTGAGAACTGTTTGGTTATATATGGTGTCGTATCCTGTAATGCTGAAGGTGTAGGTTTGTGTGTGGCAGCCGTTGGCCGGGACGAGAACGCTGAAGGAGAAGCTCCCCGAGGTGGCGTTGACCGGAGTGTAGGTGGCGCCGACCCCGGTATTGCTGGGGGAGGTTTCTTGGATTTTAACTCCTTCAGGCCCGGAAAGGCTGTCGCTCAGGGTTCCGGTCACGGTGAGGGTGACGGGATTTCCCGTGCAGCCGGGGGCGTAGAGTCCTCCATTTTGGGGGGAGAGACCGGTCAATGTCGGCGGAACATTGTCGATGGTGAAGAGGGTGGTCGCACTCCGGGTGTTGCCGGCGTAGTCGGTGGCGGTGGCGGTGAGGGAGGCCGGGCCCGAAGGGCTCAGGGTCGTGTCGATGCTGGCGAGGACGGGATTGCCCACGAGAGATCCTCCCGGAAGGACGATGCTCTGACCGTCGACGACGAGGGTGGCAATCCCCAGGCTGTCGGTGGCCGAGGCGCTGACGACGATGGTCTTGTTCACGAAGATCCCCGGGAGAGGGTTCGAGAGAGTGACCTGGGGAGTCCCCGGATCGGGCAGGCTCGGGGAGGGAGAGGGAGGAAAGAGGGGGCCGGTGTTCATGGCGATGCCGTTTAGGATCCCGTCGGTGTTCGTGGGGGTGAGGCCCGACTGGTTCTGTCCCCCCCAGAGGAAGATGAGAGCCTCGGCGGTGACCTCCTGTCGCAGCGTCTCGGGCGAGAGAGTGTATCCGTAGTAGGTCAGGGGAGTGGGGTTGCCCGGGGCGAGGCCATTGAAGACTCCGTCGCCCAGGTCCTGTTCGAGAAGGGGGAGAAGTCCCAGGGGGTTGGCCGTTCCCGGCGCGAGGCTCAGGCTCTGTCCGATGTGGTTCGTAAACTCGGAGAGACCGGCCAGGAGGAGTCCGTAGATCCCGGAGGCATTGGCCGAGGCCGGGCCTTGGGTCAGATCCGACGGGGGAACCTCGGCGGGATCGAACCCCAGAAATCCGTTCCAGTCGGTGCGGGCCTTGGCGAGTGCCGAATCCATGGACTCCCCCTGGGAGGCAAGCGATTGGGCCTCGGTCGCCTCGAGCGAGGAAAAGGGCGTGAGAACGATCGTGGCATGGGTCAGGTCGCCCGCGGGGATCAGGGCCACAAGGGAGGTTCCGGTGGGGGTCGAGACCGTCGCCCCGCTGGCAGTGTCGATATTGCTTCCTCCGGTCATCGTAAAGCTGATCGGCCCCCCTGAGAGATCGAAGAGAGAGGTGATCTGGAAGCCGCCTTTGCGACCGGTCGTCGTGGTCCCCAGAGGAAGAAGGGATCCGTCGGCCTGATACTGCCCCACCGTCACCGTTCCGCCCACGATCGGTCCGTCGACGGCGACCCCGGATGCGGTCAGGAGGGAAGGGCCGGAGGTCGCCGAAAGCCCCGGATCGACCGATCCCGGGAAGGAGAGGCTGCCTCCCTTGCACCCTCCCGACGAGGCGAAGAGAAGGATCGAAAAAAGGGGAGACAGGGCACGCAGAGAAAATCTTTTGTGGCGGAACATCAACGACTCCATGGTTTTTTGCAGGGGAGGGGTCGATTCTTCCTGCATCGGTTGTTTTTAAAGTGAGAGAGCGCCTAGAAGCCGACGCTTATGCCCAGGAAGATCCGGTCGAAGGTGAAGGCTCCGGGGCTTGCATCGGGGATCGATCCCGAGACGGGAAGAAACCATCGGTCCTCGAGAGAGAGGCCGACGGCAGATGACAGAGCGACGACGATCCCGGCCCCGCAGTCGAACTCGCCCAAGGTCGTCCGGGCGCTTCGGGGGGTTGAGAGATCGAGAAGGGCGGCCCCTCCTCCCAATGCGGCATAGAGGGAGAGGCGGTCGATCGGACGGATCTCGTAGACGAGGTTGCCGGTGAGCGTGGTGGCCGAGAGGCGGCAGTCCTGGCAGAGGGAGCTTCCGTAGGCGCCGTCGATCTCTCCGGCGAGGTTCGGCATGAAAAAATACCGGAGGTTGGCCCCAAAGGCGAGGCCGCCGTTTTCGATGCCGGCGGCCGGGGTGAGGACGAGGGGACTTCCCTCCTCCGCGTGTGCGGACGAAGGGGCGAGAATCGGAAGAAGAAGGGCGACGAGAAGGGAAAGAAGACATCGCCCGGAGAGTGTTCGGACGATGAGGGCGGCGGCCATGACGGGAAGGCTCCTTCGGACGGAAAGTTTTCTGAATGGTTGGATAGAGGCTCGGAACCTCAAAC
This sequence comes from Nitrospirota bacterium, assembly GCA_021801345.1. Taxonomy (GTDB): domain Bacteria; phylum Nitrospirota; class Leptospirillia; order Leptospirillales; family Leptospirillaceae; genus UBA4572. The sequence continues at coordinate 56,852 of JAJYYA010000026.1, read as the reverse complement.
GGGCGGAGGATGAGCAGGATCCGTGCCAGGGAGGAAAATGTTTTGAAGTGGGCGAGGAGAAAGAATTGGCAAGGGGAGAGGGGCAGGAGGCGTGCCGGGGGATCGGGGGCGTTCCGGTCGGAATTGACGCAATGAAAACGAGAATCGTTTCTTCTTTTTTGGGAATGCACTGATTCGGTCCGCCGCAGGAGCCTCATCCGTCTTGGAAGATCTCGACCTGAGCATGCCCTTCCTTCTTCCTCTTTTGCGGGCGAAGGTTCCCGTCTGGCTCGTAGGGGGAGCCGTGCGGGATCATCTTGCGAGCTGTCCCCCCCGGGATCTCGATCTTGTGGTGGGGGCGGAGCTCGGGAGAATCCGCACCCTGCTCCCCGAGGCCGTCTCCGTCGGAAAGACCTCTCCCGCTCTTATTCTCTCCCGGGGCCCGGGGCGCTCTCCCCTCCAGATCCTGCCTCTTGAGACATCCCTTGACCTCGAGCTTAAAAGAAGGGACTTTACCGTCAATGCCATGGCCCTTCCGATCTCTTTTGCGGGACTGTCGGGGGCGCTTGTCGACCCCTTCGGGGGAAGGGAGGATCTCTCGAAACGGCTCCTCAGACGCCCGGACCGGTCGCGCGATCCCTTCCGGGAGGATCCTCTCCGGATCCTCAGGCTTTTGCGCTTCGTCTCGACCTTGGGTCTTTCGGTTGAAGGGGAAACCCTCGCTCTGGCAAGGAAGGCGGCCTCGACTCTCGTTGCAACCGCCGGCGAGCGCCGCCTTGCCGAGCTTCGACTGTTCTGGGAGGGGGCGTTTCTCAAAAAGGCGGGAGAGGTTCTTTCGCCCGATCTATGCGGGGAGATCCTTTGGGGAGCGATAGTTGGCAAAAATGTCGAGGCGATGGGGGAGGGCTCCGGTTCGGGGGCGGCCTTTGTCCGGGCGGCGGCCCTTGCCGGCTATGGGGGGATCGTCCGGATCTTTGTCTTTGTCGAAGAGTGCCGGAGGGGGAGCGTGCAGGGGGAGGAAAACGAGGTTGGTCCGAATCCTTGGCGGGAGGGGAAAGACGGAAGCGATCTTCCCTTTTCCCGCCGGGAGCGGCAGGCGCTTTCCGCGCTTTCCCGCCTGAGCGCCTTTTACCGGAGGTGGCCCGAAGCCTTCCCTCCGGAGCGTCGCGATCGGTCGCTTCTTTTGAGGGATCCGACGGATGGGGCCTTCGCCCGGTGGTCTCTTAGGAGAAATCTTTCGGGACCGGAGGGGGAGCGCTTTAGGAGCTGGTGCGAGTCGATGAGGGAGATGGCCGAAAGACCGTGGCGGGATCGACCCCGGGGCCTCGAGGGGACTATGAACCCGCGATCGCGCAGGAGGTGATCTTGAGGGTGCTTCCGAAGGTCTGGGGGGAGAGGACGGTAGAGGGAGCGCCCATTCCTCCGCCGTTTTGCGTTGAGACGGAGTAGACGTAGCCGTTCGACGTGGGGATGTAGGCGGTTCCCCCGATGGCATCGACGCAGGGCTGGTCGAGGTTGGGGGTGGAGAAGTTTGTGGTCTGGGCGGACCCGGTGGCCTGGGGGGAGAGGGACTGAAGCGTGGGGGAGCCCCCGTTGAAGGTCGCATAAAAGTAGAGGGTGTTGGCGTTGAAGGCGGCCCCGGTCGGACAGACCGAGGTTGCGCAGGAGGAAAAGGGGGCGACCGCAGGGGAGAGGGCGTCGACTGCCCCCGACGATTCTGTGAAGCTGTCCTCCTCAGGGGCCGCCGGTGTGGTGGCGGTGGTTGTTTGGGAGGAGGAGAGGGTCAAAAAGAGAATGCAATAGGAGGCATTCGCGACGGAGCAGTCGAGCGCGGGCTGAACCGGGTAGGAGGCCGTCACGGTGCTCTTTTCGACGCAGCTTCCCCCCGAGAGGGCCAGGCTTCCGATATTGTTCGTCGTCGCCGCTCCGTTGACCACCAGCGCATAGTTGTTGTCGGAGGTCACGGCCACGCCGGTGGCAGTCATCCCGGAGCAGCCCGAGAGCGAGAGCGTGGAGGGCGAGGCGAGCCCTCCGCCGCTTGTGCTCCAGGTGGTCAGGCTCCCCGTTCCGTTGGCACCGATGAGCGTCGGCGGGCTGGCCGAGGTGGCGGCGATCTGAGTGTAGGAGCCGGTGACGAGCGGCGAGGAGGAGACGGGCGTGAGGGTCCCGTCGCTCATGATGGAAAATCCGTAGATCCCCCCGGTCGTGGCGAGATAGAGGGTGCGTCCGGTGGAGGAGGCGACGGTGGGGCCTCCCCCGCAGGAGGAGAGGAGGCTCCCCGAGGCGAGAAGGAGAAGGCTTCCGAGAAGACAGGCGGCCCGCCTTTTCTGCGGTCCCGGCCACTTGAGGCTACGTGCGACAATCCTGCCAATAAGTGGGATCAACGGAAGGGCTCTCCCTTTCGAAGGGGTGGATTTTTAGGGGTGCGGGTTGCGTTCGTCTCCGACATTCTAGCGAAAAAGAAGGGGTTCTTCAAATCCCTGAGGGAGCGAACGTTTTTCCTCCCCTATGGCCAAGGCGAAAAGAGCGCGCTTTTTTTTCTGGTGAAAATGCCGAAAAGAAGGGTAGGATAGATCCCGGTTCGGTTGATCCGTACGAGAGGAGCGTGAACGCAATGTCAAGAAAGCTTTTGATTGAAAGATCTCTCCGGGGAGCGCTTCTCCTTGCGCTCCTCTTTTTGGGATTTCCCCAAAAAGGCTGGGCCGGAGCCCCCTCTGGCATGGGATTTCCTACGGGACAGGACCTCAATGCCGCCGAGCAGGGAACGGGGACGGGGGAGCAGGCCCGCCGACCTCCCGGAAAGCCAGTGATCCCGGACTGGGGTCCGGGGTTTTGGCTCCAGGAAGGGGGAGGACCCGAAAGAAATCCCTTCTACTCCTGGCCTCCCCGCAGAAAGGAGACCGGGAAGAAGGAGGGAAGCTCTCTTCTTTCCTCTCCTTCGGGGACGACGGTCGAGCCTGTGAAAAAAGAGGGGACAAAACAGTTTCCCTTTACCGACCGGATGCATCCTCCTCATGTGGCGTGGAGCCGGGACTTCGGCCGCGGGTCGCTCGCCCGGGCCGACTTCCGCTTTGCGCACCAGCCGATCGTCGTGAACGGACGGCTTCTCCTGGTCTCGACGCGGGGAGAGGTGGTCTGTCTCGATGCCGTGACCGGGGTGACCCTCTGGCATCTGGGGCTTCCTGAGCCCGTCCGGGCTCCGGGGGTCTCCGACGGGGAAATCCTCTACATCGCGACAGGATCTCCCTTCATTACCGCCTCCCATATGATGAACTACGCGCAGACGAGAACGATCCGGCGCGGGACGGAGCCGGCCCATCTCTATGCCCTCTCGCTTGTCACGGGGAAGGTGGTCTGGCAGGCCAGGCTTCCGGGGCCGGCACTGGGAAGCCCTGTCCTTGCCGGGAAGACGCTCTGGGTCGCCACGGGGAAGGGGGTTCTGGCGGGATTTTCGACGGAGAAGGAGGGCCCGCTCGGGACGGTCCGCCTCCTGGCCTCTCCCGGGTGGTCGTCGCCTCTCTACCTCCGACACTGGCTCTGGGTCTCCCTCGAAGGTCCCCAGAGACTGGCCGCCCTCTGGCCGGAAAAGGAGCGGACGGTCTGGGCGCTCTCCTCTCCCCGGGGAGAGCGTCTCGTCCTCTTCTCGCCCTCCCCTTCCTTCGGAGCCCTTCGGCTCGTAACGCTCCTCCTTTCAGTGAGTAAGGGGGTTCCCTCGGAGAGGATGGCGATCCTTTCGGCGGTAACGGGCCACCTCTTCTTCGAGGTCCCCTTTAAAAACCCCAGTCCTCCTGCCACAATGGAGCCAGGGGCCAAGTCGGCCTCTCCGGTCTCTCGCGTCTACGAAGGGGGGGCCACGGTGACGATCGCCGGCCGGACGGCGGTGGCCGCCTCCTCCATCGTGGGACGGGCGATGGCGGTCGATATTCCTTCGGGCCATCCCTTCTGGGAGGTGGCCCTTCCCGGAGGGACCACAGGGGGGGTGACGGTGGCGGGCCTTCTTTGCGCCGTCCCGGGGAAGGATCGGGTCCTTCTTCTCGACTTGGCCACAGGACAGATGCTCGGTCTTCTCGACGCAAAAGGGATGCCGGCCCCCGGTCCCCCCCCGATCGTGGGCAATACCCTTTATCTGGCGGGAGAGGATGGGCAGGTTCGGGCCCTTCCCCTCGACCGGTATCGATCGAAAATCTTTCCTGCGATCCCGGCCGGTCCGGGGAGGGAGAATCTCCGGACCGGTCCCGGACCGGGAGGCGGACAGACAAAGGAGAGTCCCTGATGAGCGACGGCCTTCCCCCGGGCGATGACGAGAGTCTTGTCCATGATTTGACCTTTTCCAACTACCGCCACGAAACCTTCCTTCTGCCTCTGCCCGTCTACCGGGAGGCGATGGAGGGGCTCGAGTCGATTGCGGACCGTCTGGAGGCGGCAAAAGACCAGGTGGAGGAGGGGGAGGCGGTCTCGATGGTGCGGGAGATCTACCGTATCGTCGACCGGGTGGGAAAGAGCGTCGAGAGCCACATGTCCTGCAGGGCCTCCTGTGCCGCCTGTTGCCGGATGATGGTGGGGGTGACCCGGGGAGAAGGGGAGATCCTGCGCGAACGGTTCGCCCGCGAGCCGACGGGGCCGGTCAAAGAGGCCTGGTCAAAGGGCCTCGCGGAGCGGACCCGGGCTCTTTTTTCCCTGTCCGGCTCCGCCGATCCGGACCGCTTTCTGTCGACGCTCGAGGAGATGCTCGCCACCTGCGAAGACTACGAGAAGCTCTCGGTCTATTGCCCCTTCCTGGGCGCCGACCGTCTTTGCCAGATCTACGAGGACCGGCCTCTCATGTGCCGGATCTGCTGGACGCTGACCGATCCACGGGACTGCGACCCCGGGGAGGGGCCCCCGGTGAAGTTCCGGAACGCGGTCTTCTTCCGTGCCTTCGAACTGGTGATCGCTCTTGGGAAGGCCGGCTTCGGGGATCCGCGGCACCGTCCCATCCCGCTTTGGCTGACCGGGGAGTGAGGATGGACGCTCTTCCCGGGAGACGGCTTCTTGCGGGAGGGGCCGTCCTGGGATTTCTGGGGATCGCCCTCCTTCTCCTCCTCCATCGGACCGCGCCCTTCGATGACTTTGTTTCCGGGCTCTTTTCCGGACTTCCCCGGCCGGTCTATCTCTTCTTCGCCCTCCTTTGCCGCACGGGCAACGCCGAGGTCGAGCTTCCGCTTCTTTTGTTTTTCCTCCTGAGACTTTCCAAGCGTTGTCCCGAACGGCGTCCCCCGCTTCTTCTCTGGGCCGGGGTCCTTGTTTTCGGGACCCTTCTCGAGCATCTTTTGAAGAGCCATCTTCCCGCGTTTTCTCCCGGTCGGGAATTCCGCCACGACCCGCTGTCGGGGTGGGCCGTCTTTTTTCCCATCCACATCCACGTTCATGCCTCCTTTCCCTCGGGACATACCTTCCGGGCGCTCATGATCCTTCTTCTCGTGCGCGCCTTCTTCCCCCGGCTTCTTGCTCCGGCGGCCCTCTGGGCGGCAGGGATTATGGTCGGCGTGGTGGCTCTGGGATGGCATTTCGCAACCGATGTGGCAGGGTCGGCTCTTCTCGTGCTGGCCGTCTCCCCTCTGTTCCTCTCGTTTAAGGCTCGCGATCCCATCAGTTTAAGCTGAACCAGTAAGTGTTTTTTCAACAACCCGAACGACAACTCGGGCAATCGGGGTTCGGCCCTGTCCTCGATGAACACGGGGGATCTGGAGCCGAATTTTATCTTTTGAAAGGCTTGCGCGGCATGGTTTTGTGCGAAAAGGGATTTCAGCGAATCCAGTTTTCCAGCTTGAGATGGGGGATTCGCTGAAATTCTCGGACGTTGTCGGTGACCAGCGGGAGCTTCAGTGCGAGGGCGTGGGCGGCGATCAGAAGGTCATTCGCGCCTATCGGCGTTCCGTTTTCTCTGAGGTGCTCTCGAACGCTGCCGTAGATCGGTGCCGCTTCCTGAGGCCAATTTTGCACGATGGCGTACTGGAGAAAATCGTCCAATGCCGCTTCATTTTTTTTCTTATCCCTCGATGCGGCAATTCCAAACCAGAGTTCCGCCAGAACGATGCTGGAAATGACGATTCCCCCCACTGGCACGTCGGAAAGCTTTCGGGCGACTTGGAGGGGTTTGTTCTTGATGAGATGGATGCAGGTGTTGGTATCGAGCATCCATCTTTTTAACACAGGGGGAGCCGTTCTTCGGGGATTCTGTCTTCGATGTCTTCCGGAAAATCTGTCGAAAATGTCCTTCCGGTTTCAAAATAGGTTTTCCATGAGCGTGGTTTGGGGGTGAGCACAAGAGAATCCCCCCTTTTTTCAATGAAAACCTCATCAGAGGAAAAACGAAATTTTTTTGGAATTCTCACTGCCTGGCTTCGACCTGTCGAGAAAACCTTTGCGACATTGTCTTTCAATGATTTCCCCTTTATAAAGTAGATATCAATAGTATTCATTTTTGTATTGATTTTGGAGGAGGTCGCGTCACGTTGTCAAGCATCCGTTTTACCGAAAAGCGCCCTACAGCTCCGGCCTTCAGGTCGGTATGGAAGGCGTGCCGTTTATCTTTCCAGCAGATAATCGCCAATATGATTTCTGAAATCAGAGGCGCTTGCCGTCTTCATGCCCCCTCCTTTCCGTATGTTTTGTACATAATGGCATATTTGTGGACGACATTTTAAGGGTCTCGACACTCTTGCCACCAATGCAGGAATCGGGCTGGAGGCGCTTTCCGACCTTGGTCCCTCCGAACATTTTTCATGATCCTTCTCCTCCCTGCTTCGCTCATTCAAGATTCTATATTCGATCAGTTTTAGTTGATTCTGTAAGTCTTTTTTATTCGAAAGCCCTTCTCTTCCAACCCTCTCTCCGATCCGCTATTCTTGACGGCCGTAGGGATTCCTTAACGGACGACAAGGGGGAGGAGCGAAATGCCGAACACGGCCCATAAAGTCTCGGAGTGGCCTTCGTATGAACGTCCCAGGGAGAAGCTGGTGAGTTCTGGGGCTAGGCACATGAACGATTCGGAGCTTCTGGCAATCCTTCTCCGGACCGGCAGCAAAAACGAGTCGGCAGTGGCCCTGGCCCAGCGGATCCTGACGACCTTCGGCGGCATCCCCGGACTTTCTCGAGCGCTCGTGCCCGAGCTCTCGAAGATCAAGGGGGTGGGGCTGGCCAAGGGCGCCCAGATCCTGGCGGCGCTCGAACTCGGACGAAGGCTCTCCGAGCGTTCCCTCGTGCCGGAGGAGTCCATCCGGTCGGGAGAGAGCGTCTACCGCCTTTTGGGTCCCCGTCTCCGGGAGGAGCGCAAGGAGAGCTTCTGGGTGCTTCTGCTCGACACGAAGCATCGGCTCAGGCGGCTGGAGAAAATTTCGGAGGGGACGCTGTCGATGACGCCGGTCCATCCGCGGGAGGCCTTTTCTCCGGCCGTTCGGGAGTCCGCCGCGGCGGTGATCTTTGTCCACAACCACCCCTCGGGGGATCCGGAGCCCTCTCCCGACGACTGGTCCCTGACCGCCCGGCTCGTGGAGTGCGGAACGCTTCTGGGGATCCGCGTCCTCGACCATGTCGTCACGGGGGACCATGCCTTCGTGAGTCTCAGGGAGCGAGGGGCGACGATGGGAGGATAGGAGCCGGAGGAGTCATTCGGGAAGAAATGTCAGGATGGCGGAAAGTGTGAGGAGTGCGGCGAGAAGAATGGGAGGGGTCAGAAGAAACCCTGTGCGTATATAGGGTCCCCAGCCGATCTTCTCGCCTTTTTTTTCGAGAACGTGAAGCCAGAGAAGAGTGGCGAGGCTTCCGATAGGGGTGAGCTTGGGACCCAGGTCGCAGCCGACGATGTTGGCGTAGATCATGGCCTGTCGGGCGGGCTCGGAAAGGTGAGAGGCCTGGTGGATGGCGAGAGTGCCGACGAGAACGGCCGGGAGGTTGTTCATGACGGAGGAGAGAATGGCCGCAAGAAAGCCCATTCCTACGGCGGAGGCGGTGACGCCGAATGTCCCGATTCCGTCGAGAAGGCGGGCGAGATGGTCGGTGAGTCCTGCGTTCTTGAGGCCGTAGACGACGAGATACATGGAGAGCGAAAAAAGGACGATCTGCCAGGGGGCCTCGAGAAGGATCTTTCGCACGTCGATCGGGGCCTTCGAGCCGGACGGCTGTCTTCTTGCGGCAAGAAGCAGCAAAATCAGGGCGGCTAAGGACATGATGACGAAGGCGGGAAGATGGAGCCTTGCGGTCAGGAAGTAGGCCACGAGCACGCCGGCAAGGACCGGGAATCCCGCCCGGAAGACGACCGGGTCGCGGATCGCGCTCCTCGGGTCGGGAAGCTCCTCCGCATGGGGGGGATCGGTTACGTGATGGCCGAACAGGAGCCAGAGGGCCAGGGCGGTCGCCCCGACAGAGACGAGGTCCACCGGAACCATCACCGCGGCGTACCGGTCGAAGGGAATGTGAAAGTAGCGGGCTACGATGATGTTCACGAGGTTCGAGATCATGAAGGGGAGGCTTGCCGTATCGGCGATAAATCCCGTGGCGATGATGAAGGCCAGTGCGCCCTTTCGTGAAAACTTCATGCGAAGGAGAAGGGCCAGGACGATAGGGGTCAGAAGAAGTGCGGCCCCGTCGTTGGCAAAGACGGCCGATATGGCGGCGCCCAGAAGGATCACGAAGAAAAATAACCTTCGTCCGGAGCCTCCGCCGGCGCGGGTAATGACGAGGGCGGCATAGTGAAAGAAGCCGGCCTCGTCTAGCAGAAGTGAGATCACGATCAGGGCGACGAAGGTGAAGGTTGCGTCCCAGACGATGTGCCAGACCACCGGGATGTCGCTCGTCCGGATCGTCCCGGTGGCGAGAGCGACTCCGGCTCCGATCGTGGAGCTCCATCCGATGCCCAGCCCCCGGGGCTGCCAGATAACGAAAAGAAGGGTGACGAGAAAGATCGACAGAGCCAGCAGGGGAGATCTCCGGTCATGGATGGGTGTTTGAATGGAAAGACCGTTTCTGCTAGTCTAGCGAAAGAGGAAACTGTTGTAAAGTTGTTGAAGTGTTGTATTGTTGTCGGGGGGGATCCCGGACGGGGGGAACGGAGGCCGAGATGCCAAAGGAGATGCCTGAGGAAGGGGCAGAGAGAAAAGGTGCGGACCAGACGGCGGAGGGTCCCCTCCTGCGGGTCCTTTTTCTCTGCACGGGCAACTCCTGCCGTTCAATCATGGCGGAGGCCCTGGCTCGACATCTGTTTCCTCCGGGGATGGCTGTTGACAGCGCCGGAAGCAAGCCGTCGGGGACGGTCAACCCGAAAGCCCTGGCCACGCTTCTCCGGGAAGGGATCCCGGCTACGGGCCTCGCCAGCAAGTCCTGGGAGAGCCTCTCCGGCGGCTACGATCTTGTCGTGACCCTTTGCGACGGCGCCGCGGGGGAGAGCTGCCCGATTGTTCTGACGCAGGCGGTGCGCGTCCACTGGGGGCTTTCGGATCCGGCGAAGGCGGAGGGTTCGGAGGAGGAGATCGACCGAGCCTTTTTTCGTGCCTTTCTGACGATACGAAAAAGGATCGAGCTGTTCATTCTTCAGGTGGAGAAAGCTTCCGGGGAGGGGCCCCGGAGGCTTCCGTCCCGGGAGATCCTGGAGTCGATCGGGACTGCGATCGGGACCGACGGCTGACGACGGGAGGACTCTCCGTCGATTTTTTCGAGGGGGGAAAAAATGGCTGAGGCGAAGGAGAAAGGTTCCGGCGGGGGCGCAAGGAAGGAAAAAGCCCGGGAGGCAAGGGTCCTGTCGGCATTCGAGGCCCTCTCTTCGGGGGTGAGGCTGGCGATCTTCCGGCTCCTTGTCGCCCACGAGCCCGACGGACTTGTGGCAGGAGAGATCTCCGACGCTCTTCGGATCCCCCCGACAAATCTCTCCTTTCATCTCAAGGTCCTGACCCATGCCGGACTCGTCGAGGGAGAGTCCCGGGGGCGCTTTGTCCGTTACCGTGCCCGGATCCGGGCGGTCGAGGAGGTGGTCTCCTACCTCACCGAGAACTGCTGCCAGGCCTCATCCTCCGGGGTCTGTATTTCGGGTTCTAACGGGGGTTAAGCCTTTCTCAGTCCTTCTTTCTGTTTTCCCTGTACCAGTCCAGAAGCGCTGCCGTTCCGGAATCGTGAACTTTTCCCTGCGGCGTCTTTCCGGCAATCTCTCCGATAATCCTTACCGCCATGACCTTACCGAGCTCGACCCCCCACTGGTCGAAGGAGTCGATTCCCCAGAGGATGCCGCTTGTGAAGACGCTGTGTTCGTAAAGCGCGACAAGGGCACCGAGCGTCCCGGGGGTAAGCTCGGGAGCGAGGATTGTGTTCGAGGGGCGGTTGCCTTCGAATGTGCGGTGGGGAACCTGAAGTTCGGCGACTCCGTCCGCTCGGACCTCGTCGGCGGTCTTTCCGAAGGCGAGGGCCTCCCCCTGGGCCAGGAGATTGGCCATCAGAATGTCGTGGTGGTCTCCCAGAGGGTTCTTCGAGCGGGCGAAGCCGATGAAGTCGATGGGGATCAGATGGGTGCCCTGGTGGATCAGCTGGTAGAAGGAGTGCTGGCCGTTGGTTCCTGGCTCGCCCCAATAGATGGGGCCGGTGGCGGTGTCTACGGGGGAGCCGTCGAGGTGGACATGCTTGCCGTTCGACTCCATGGTGAGCTGCTGAAGATAGGCGGGAAAGCGTTTGAGATACTGGTCGTAGGGAAGCACAGCCACCGTCTGGCTTTTAAAGAAGTTTGCGTACCAGACGGTGAGAAGGCCCATGAGAACGGGAAGGTTCCGGGCAAAGGGGGTGTTCCGGAAATGCTCGTCCATCGCATGAAAGCCCGCCAGCATCTCCCGGAAATTTTCGGGTCCGACGGCGATCATCGTCGACAGCCCGATCGCGGAGTCCATCGAGTAGCGTCCTCCGACCCAGTCCCAGAAGCCGAACATGTTGGAGGTGTCGATGCCGAAGGAGGAGACTGCGGCGGCGTTTGTCGAGACGGCAACGAAGTGGTGCCGGATCGACTCTTCCTTTTTGAGCTTTTCGAGAAGCCATCGGCGGGCCGTGTGGGCATTGGTCATCGTCTCGAGAGTCGTGAAGGTTTTGGAGCTCACGATGAAAAGGGTCTCCTCGGGATCGAGATCGCGGGTCGCCTCGGCGAAGTCCGTACCGTCGATGTTCGAGACGAAACGAAAGACCAGTCGACGGTCCGAGAAGAACCTGAGTGCCTCGTAGGCCATCACCGGACCGAGGTCCGATCCCCCGATGCCGATGTTGACGATGTTTTTGATGGATCGGCCGGTGGCCCCCTTCCAGGACTGGTCCCGGATCTTCCGGGCGAAGCGCTCCATCCGCTCGAGTACCTCGTGGACTTCCTTCACGACGTCGACGCCGTCGACGACAAGGGAGGCGCTCTTCGGCATGCGAAGGGCCACGTGCAGGACGGCGCGGTTTTCCGTCTTGTTGATGTGCTGGCCTTCGAACATGGTCCTGATGTGGTGGGAGAGCCGGCAGCCTTCGGCCAGTTCGAGAAGAAGTTCGAGGGTTCTGTCGTTGATGCGGTTTTTCGAGTAGTCGAGGAGGAGGCCGGCTCCTTCGGCACGCATCCGTTTTGCCCGTCCGGGGTCCTCGGAGAAAAGCTCCCGGAGAGGACGGGGGGCGATCTCCTTGTGGTGGGATTCAAGGGCCTTCCATGCGGGGAGGGACGTGACGCGGGGCGGAACGGTGCGGGCCATGGGGTCTCCTTTGGTCAGGGGGTGAGGGGGGCAAGCCCGTTTAAGGTCAGTAGCGCGGGCCATTCGTGTTCGGTCCCCAAAATCGTAAGCGTGGCGGTGCGAAGGGCAAAATGTCGGGCGCAGTCGGGGGCGAGTCCGAGCCAGGAGGCGACGACTGCGCGCAGGATATGGCCGTGGGCGAAGAGGAGTGCGTCGGCGTTTTCGGAGCGGAGCATAGTCGCGATCCTCTTGGCCCGGCCTCCGACCTCTTCGGGACCTTCTCCGTTCGGGACCCCGTCCGAAAAAAGATCCCATCCGGGCCGGTCGTGGCGGATCTGCGCCGTGGTCAGCCCTTCGTAGTCGCCGTAGTCCCATTCGAGGAGGTCGGGATCGATCCGGACCCGGTTCCCGAAGCCGGCCAGTTCGGCCGTCTCCCGGGCCCGGAGAAGGGGGCTCGAGAGGGCGGTTTTCGGAAGATATCCGGACAGGAGTGGGGCCAGGGCCCGGGCCTGATCGCGCCCCTTTTCGGTCAGGGGAATGTCCGTTCGCCCGGTATGGCGCCCGGACTCGGACCAGAGGGTCGCGCCGTGGCGAACGAGGACGATGCGCATGACGAAGTCTCCCTTCTCGCGGTGGGGATCCTGTTCCGCATTCGGGATCCCATTGAGACTAGGGTAGCAGATTTTTGGGAAAATTGAGCCGTTTTCTTGTCGCGCGCGCCGATACGATCTCGGGAAGCGCAGAGTCCGTCTCCGATTTCCGTCCTCCGGGAGGATGTTTTCAAGAGTTGTCGCGAGACGGTTGGAGGATTTGTGGGGAATTTTACCACCCCTTTCGGCGTGGCGGCGGTGACAACCGTACCGATCGTAAATCAAGCACGATAATGAAGGGTTTCCGTCTTTCCTGATCCCCGGAAGTTCGCAGGGAACGTCCGGGTTCCGGCTGACCGCGATGGCCTCATGACAAGACGTTTTCCGAAGCGCGGAATCAAAACGGAACGAAGGCTCGGGAATTTTTGAGAGGAGCCTTGCGAAAGGAGAGATCTTCGTGGTTACATTGACGAAGATCTCTTTTTTTTGACGGTCGGAAAGTGCTTCCCCGATTCGATGCCGGAGCGAAAGGGCCTCATTTTGTGCGACACGTCGAAATAGGTGTGCCAATTCGCTGCCAGAGGCGTCACGGGAAATCCCGAGACGCCTCTGCTGAGACCAGCCTCCTTGTCTGTACGCAAAGGGCTCCTTCGAAGACAGCCTCGGGTTCGGTGGCCGATGGAGTCCCCCCGCCGGAGTGGGGGAGCCTTCGCGTCGGTCTTCTGCGTGTCTCGACTGCGCTCCTGCCTGCAAAGGTTTTGGCGCAATACTCTCTGTCCGGGTCTTTTGCCCTTGTCCGGGGGACGGGAGAGAGAACACCCGATCTCGGTCAGGAATAAACGGTATGAGGGCGTCCGGAAGAACGGATGCCCTCCCTCATCTTTTTTCTGCGAAAGGACCCCTCATCGTGGTCAGCCGACGCCTCCCGGTTTCATCGTGTCATCTTTCCGCGATCCTTCTTGTGGTCAGTCTTTCCCTCTTTCTCCCTTCGTTTCCTGCGTGGGCTTCCGGCTATCCGCTCCCCTTCGACCCCTTCCTCTCCGCCGAATCCTTCGGGTGCAAGCATCTTCTTGTCCCCGGGGCGGAGCTTCTTCCCCACGAGCCGGTGATCGACGCCCAGGTGCTTCCGGGGTGGAAAGAGGTTCCGATGAAGGGTGGAAAGAACCGGACGATCGAGAGCCTCGTGATCAAGGGGTCGGTGATTGTCCACAAGAAAGGAAAGGATGGAAAGGCCACGGGGTCTCCGATGATCCTGATCCCGGCGGGAGGTCTCGTCTACGATGCCACGCCGTTCGAGACCCATCTTCCGGTCGGAGATCCGGGGGTGATTTTCGGGAAGAAGGCGATTCTTGTCAAAAAGGAGGTCCAGGCAGAAACCTGCCGGAACTTCTCCGTTCTGGCCGGCCGAAGCTTCGATGTCGGCGACAGCGTCATCACCTATCTGATGCCGGGCCCGAAAAAAGGACCGGCCGTGCTTTGGCGCACCCTCGACGGGGTCTCGATCCGCCCGCACGCTCTCGACGAATATCCGGCCGGCCAGGTTCCGGAGAAGACCTCCACGCGGATCTTCGGGGTCTACACCCATGCCGGACAGATTGCGGAGTATGCCGCCTTTACCGCCCCGATGATGGTCGGCGAAACATGGAAGGTGGACGGCAAGACGCGGAAGGTCGCGGCGAACGCGGAGTGGTTCCCTCACTTCCGGATGGTTCCGATCTCCTGTCCCATCGGCCACCATATCGGCCTCATGGTCTACAACGATGCGCCCATCCTTCTCGATACCGCTCACGACATGAAGCTCTATGACGGCTATCTTACGATCCGGGTGAAATCGATCAACGAGCGCGGGGGTGTGGCGGTCTTTACGTTGAACGGCCGCCCCTACACAGGCCATCACGGCATCGACTCCCTGATCGGCAAGGGGCGGGCCATCGCCGGCATTTTAAACACCATGAAGACCCTCAAAAGTCTTGGCGGGGGCTAAGGGGGGGCGGGTGTTTTTGTCGCCCCGATCTGCGGGTAGTTGATCTTTTCCGACACGTTTCTGTGCTCTTCACATTCCTTCCTGGTGATTCTCTTATGCCCCCTTCTTCTCGCGACATACTGATCGGCCGTCAGTCGATCCTCGACCGAAACGGAGAGATCTTTGCCTACGAGCTGCTCTTTCGGAGCAGCCGCCAGACGGAGGGGGCGCAGGTGTCGGACGACACGAAGGCGACCGCTTCGGTCATCGTCGACACCCTCATGGAGGTGGGTGTCGTCCGCGTTCTTGGAGGAAAGAAAGGCTTTGTGAATATCGGCCACGACTTTCTTCTAAGCGATGCGATCTTTCTTCTGCCGGCGGAGCATCTGGTCCTCGAAGTCCTCGAGACGGTTCCGGTGACGCCGGAAACGGTCGGCCGTTGTCAGGAGCTCAAGCGGCGGGGATATACCCTGGCCTTAGACGACTACATCGGGGACCGGGAGATGTGGGCCCCGATTCTCGACCATGTCTCGATCGTCAAGGTGGATATTCTGGGCGTGAAAGAGGGGGAGATCGAATCGGTCGTGGAAAAGCTTTCCGCGCGAAAGATTCGGCTTCTGGCCGAGAAGGTCGAGACCCACGCCCAGCTTCTGAAGACAATGGCGCTCGGGTTTTCGTATTTCCAGGGCTTTTTTTTCGCCCGGCCGGTCATGCTCTCCGGGAGGAAGACCGACCCGGTGCGCCAGGCCCTGACGGGCATTCTCTCTCTTGTCCTGTCCGAAGCCGGCACGGAGGAGATCATCAAGGCGATTCGTCCCCACCTCGACCTTGTAAGCTCGCTTCTGCGTGTCGCCAATGTGGTGGGGCTCTCTCCGGGACGCACGGTGACGGATCTTCGCCAGGCGATCCTTGTGATGGGACGGGAACAGCTGAAGCGATGGCTGGAGCTTCTTCTTTTTTCGGCCGGCTCCTCCCAGAACCGCTATGCCCGCCCCTTGTTCCTTCTTGCCATCGTCCGGGGGCGTCTTATGGAGACGCTGGTGCCTCTCTGGCAGGGGGGGGGGCGACCCAATCCCGATCATGCCTTTCTGACGGGTCTTTTTTCCCTGGCCGAACCCCTTATTGAGATTCCTCTGTCCGAGCTTCTCGAGGGGCTTCCCCTCGATTCCAGTATCAAAGATGCCCTGAAGGGGTCCCCGGGCCCCCTCGGCTCGCTTCTCGAAGTGGCTCGTCATCTCGTTCCCGCATCGCCCGAGGAGGAGGCTCTGACGGGAACTCTTTCCGGAATTCCCCTCCCTCCCGAGGCCCTGGCCAGAGTTCAGGCGGAGGCCCATATCTGGGCCGACGAGACCCTTCGCGCCTTTTCCTGAAATCCTTCCTCTTTATTCCTGAAACGGCTTTTGCCCTTGGATGACGATAAGTTGATCAAGCTTGTCCCTATTGAAGGCTGATCCTTTTTGCGATAGGATCTATCGAAGGGCCCTGAAAACATTAAGGTTTTCGGGTCGATTCCGAGAGGCATGCATCGGCAAGGTCTCATAGGTTTCTAGCAGATGCTTTATTGCACTACAGGCCCTGACCGTCCATGATATTCCCGGCTGTACTGAGGGAGTTAAGAAGAAGGCTGAAAGGTGGTGCAATGGTTGTAAATCGCAACCACAGGAGGTCCCATGCCAAGCCTCACATTAAAGGATATTCCAGACGATCTTTACCGCTCCCTTTCAGATCTCGCCAAGAGCCACCGACGGAGTCTTAGCAAGGAACTTGTTGTTGCGCTTGAAACCTATGCCCTTTCTGCAGGCATCGACGACAAGGAGAGACTCATTGAGCGGATCCGCAAGGTTCGTGACAGATATTCTCCGGCTATTTTGGATTCCGATATCGAGAAATGGAAGGACAGGGGACGCCTGTGATTGTTGTCGATACAAACCTGCTGGTCTATCTTGTCTTGCCGACACATCATTCTCAGGTAGCCGAATCTGTCTGGGAAAAGGATGATTTCTGGGTCGCTCCCGAACTTGTTTTTTCGGAGTTTCGTAATGTGCTTCTGGGCGCGGTGAGACGGGGGAATATTGATCGGGTCGATATCCCTGCCATTCTGGCTCAGGCCCGTGAGGTGATCCGGGTGTCGACTGAGCCGATAAAAGACGAGTCCGTAATCTTTCTCGCTCTTGAAGGCGACTTAAGCGCCTATGACGCGGAGTTCGTCTGGTTGTCCAGACAGGCAGGTGTTCCCCTGGTGACATCCGACCGGAAAGTGCGAAGGTCGTTTCCCGAAACGACCCTGACTCCGGAGGAGTTTCTAAAAGGAAAAAATTGAAATGCTTTAGCCCTTTTGGCTCTTCTTTGCGCGGAGATCTCCGCTTCTTTTTACCGGAACGCTTCTTGGCAATCTGTCACATTGCCCTTCCCGGCCTTCCTTTCTTCTTTGCTCTCTGACCTTATCCGCTTTTCTCGTGTCGAAACTGCCTCGTGGTCAAACCCATCCTTCGATTTGTTGAAAAATAATAAAGGTGTGAAGGCATCTTATGATTTTTCCTGAAAGTTGGGCTAGAGGTTATTGTCAAACGGGCCCTGACGCCATCCCAGAATCCCCAAACGTTTGGTCGCAATATCTAAAGGAAACATAGCCTTGATTTTCGACGGCAAGCAGATTAGGGTTATTTTCGACGGAATGCATTTAAAATATGCTTTTTTCGATATGCAAGAGGTGAACTTCGACGATGCATAGAGATGTGGATGGATTGAACGTCTTTCGGGGAGAGACGCTTCCCGATGAAACTAGGCTGGCGGGCTGGGCGGCGCTGAAACATGCGCTTGGAGTCCGGGGTCCGGTGCGCGGTCCGGCGTGTGTGTCGGCAAAGCACGTCAGCGGAAGTACTCGGAAAGAAGGAGCCTGGCGGGTCTTCGACAAAAGGTACTGGCCCGGCGACACGTTCGTGGATCATCTGACGTTTGCGCTTCGCCACGAGACTCTCGACCTGCTCCTGCTGAAGCGGATTTTCGAAGCGGTCGAGCCGAAGATGCTGGAAGAGTTCATCCGCAAGACGCCGACGGGAATATCATCACGGCGCGCCTGGTTTTTATATGAATTGCTGACGGAGCACATATTGGACATTCCGGACGATCCGGGCGGGATATTTGTCGATGTTCTGGATGAAAAAAACTACTTCACCGCCAAGCCGCGTCTGTCGAAACGCCATCGGGTGCGCGACAATCTGCTCGGGACTGGGAAATTCTGTCCGATCATTCGCCGGACAAAAGTGCTGACGGAATTCACGAACATCAGGCTTGAAAAAAAAGCAGCCGAAATACTGGGCCGCACGGGCGCTCATCTTCTCGCGCGCGCGGCGAGTTTCCTGCTTCTTGCCGACAGCCGGGCGAGCTTTGAAATCGAGGGCGAGCGTCCTCCTCGTACCCGCCTGGAACGCTGGGGGCGGGCCGTGCTGCAGGCAGGAAAAAACCATCTGACTCTTGAGGAGATCGTCCGATTGCAGAGCGTGCTGATCGAGGATGCGCGGTTTGTGCATGTGGGTCTGCGGCCGGATGGCGTGTTTCTCGGTGAGCGTGACAACAATGGCGACCCGCTGCCGGAATTCATTGGCGCACGCCCGACCGACCTGCGGGATCTGATGTCGGCTATGCTGGAAGCAAACGACCGGATGAGCGGGGACGTCATCGACCCTGTCCTGCAGGCGGCGGCGACGGCCTTCGGCTTTGTCTATATCCATCCTTTCCAGGACGGAAACGGGCGAATACACCGCTGCCTGGTCCACCATGTCCTTGCCGAGCGGAAATTCACTCCTCTGGGGATGGTATTTCCGGTCTCCTCCGTCATGTACGACCGGATCGACGACTACCGGAGGACGTTGATGGGGCATACGGGTCCCCTAATGGAATTCATCGACTGGCGGCCGACGCCGGAGAGGAATGTCGAGGTCTTGAACGACACTGCCGATTTGTATCGTTATTTCGACGCCACGCAGGCGGCGGAGTTTCTCTATGGCTGCGTCCAGAGAACGGTCGAGCAGGACCTGCCGCGCGAGATCGAGTATCTGCGCCGCCGCGATGACGCATTGCGCCGTATCATCGATACGGTCGAAATGCCGAACCGGCTGGCGGACAACCTTCTCCTGTTCATCCGGCAGAACAAGGGGCAGTTGCCCAAGAATCGGCGAACGAGGGAATTCGCCAAGCTGACCGACAAGGAAGTCGGGCTGCTCGAAGCGATTGTGCGCGAGGCGTTCGAAGATTTCGAAGATACCGGAGCGCGAACGGACGATATGTAGCGCGATAGGGAGGAAAGAGCAGAGAGGAGTCTGGAATTTCCCAAGCCGGATGAATGGTACGATTTTGACCGAAATCTCGCCTGCTTCTGGGAGCTGGATGAGAAAACCCGCGTGTGGTGGGAGATAAGGGGGGACACTCTCGACGACCAATTCCACGGCGATAACAATGACAAGCCGGAAGTGTTCAGAGCCGACAAACAGGCCATTGAAGACATTGCGCGCCGAAATATCTTGTTGCCCACCCGCAGTCCGCTCAGACCATTACGAGGTCCACGGGTCACCCCGGACCGGTGCATTACTCCAACGTCGACTACTTGAGCGTTCGCAGGACCGAAGATGCTGTCCCACTTGCTCTCTTGGCTCGTTGCACGAACCCTTCGTTCGTATTCCGATGAAGATTGCGCCTTTTCCTGAGATCCTTCCTCTTCTACTTCCCTAAATTGAGAATAAAACGCCATGCCGGAACCACGTTGATCGTCCCGGACCCGACCTCGATCCGTTCTTCTTCGCTCCGGGTCACGAGGGTGGCTGTCTTCAGGGTGAGCTCGGCCATGGCTTCCGCAAGGGCCAGAACTTCGCGTTCCCTGGTCTTCCTGTCCGCCATGGACTGGCAGACCTGGACAAGCGCGAGGGAGCGGTCCTCGATACGGGCGATGAAGTCGACCTCCCGACCTCCCTTGGTCCTGAAGTAAAAGATCTCCCGGGTGACTCTGCGGAGTGCGTTAAAAACGAGATTCTCAAGCAAATGTCCCGAATTGTGCAGAATTCCCGAACTGACGGAGGTGACCAGGGCAGGGTCGATACAGTAGATTTTTTTGGGGTTGGCGTTTGCGCGCGCCAGCGAAGCATCAAAGATGCGGACGGTAAAAAAGACATACGCGTCCTCAAGCCAAGCCAGGTAATCGGAGACGGAGGACTTGGGCACTTTGTGCCCCAGCGATTTCAGGTAGCCGGTGAGATTGTTGATGGAGTAGAGGGAGCCGGTGTTGTCCGCAAGCCAGTGGGCCAGGTCCGTGACCGCCCGCGGATGGGAGATGTCGTGGCGCTCGATGAGGTCGCGAAAAAGCATGGCGCTGAAATATTCCTGGTGAATTTTGATTCTCATCGACCGCTCGAGTCCGACCACTTCGGGAAAGCCCCCCGTTTCCGAGTATTCCTCGAAGGCCTTCTGCAGAGTCAGGCGCGTTTTTGTCGACAGGGGAGCGTCGGGCTCGATCCCTTTAAAGTCGAGAAACTCCCGGAAGGAGAAAGGAAAGATCTCCCAGGAGATCGCTCGGCCCCGCATCTGGGTCGCGATCTCAGCCGAGAGCATTTGTGCCGATGATCCGGTGATATAAACTTGGCAGTTTTCCGTGCGCATCAGGCGGTCGACAAAGGGTTCCCATCCGGGTAAGACCTGGATTTCATCGAAAAAACAATAGATCTTCTCGGCATTTTTTTTCTCCGGATAGATCGAAAAATAGGCTTCGAGAATGGCGCCGGGACGATTGTGCTGCAGAGGATGAAGACGGTCGTCGAAAAAGTTTAGATAAAGGATATTTTGTCGGGGAACATCGGCGTCCTTAAGCTTGTTGATGATCTGGAACAGGAAGGTCGACTTTCCGCCGCGGCGGACTCCGATGCAGACAGTGGCCTTTCCCGGAACGGTCTCGATCGCGATCCTTCTTGGAACACCGGTCCTCAGTTCGCTCTCCTCTTGAAAGTCGAGGATCATCTCTCTGAGTCTGTCGATCATGAAACATCCCCCCGGGAGTTGCTCTTTCGGATGAATGGAATGCCTGGAAATATTAATTACCGGATACGGACGAAAATGGCAAGCATTCTTTCCGGATTTTCCGAAATCCTCGCGGGCCTTCCTGCGATCCCGAGATTGGGGCCCGGACATTGAGAGCAGGATCGATCTCCGGGAGAACGAACTCAAGATGCGGAAGACCCTGTTCCGTGAAAGAGAAGGGAGAGAGACTCCGGTGGTCCGATCCGTCGTGTGAGGTCGCAAATTGCGACTTCAAGAAGGCGGCTTCCGAAACACGGCAGGACCCGGGGGAGATCTTTCCGAGGGGAGATCCTGTGCTCCTCATCCCGCGCGGTGCGCCTCGCGAGACGGCCCGTCGTCATCCTTAATTTCTTCCTTCCTGAAGGAGCCCGTGCGGATCCTCTCTTTTCGAACCCCTGGAGAGAGTCCAGGCAAAAGGCCCCGTCCGGACCGGAACGTCACCCCGCGACTGGTGGCCTCCCTGCCCAGGCATTTTTTGACCGAAATCCCTTTCCGCATGTCTTTTGGGGTCAGAAGAGGAGGAACTCTCCGAGTCTCCTCGGATCCCCCTCTTCCCCTCAAAATCTCCGCGATCTCAGGATGACAATGGCCAGAAAAAATCCCAGGATGCCTGCGCCGGAAAATCCGATGAGGCCAAGAGTTTTGAAGGAGGAGTGAGAGGAGAGCGAGGCCGAGAAGATAAGGGCGGAGCCGATGACGAGGGAGGAGACAAGGATGGAGAGCGCAAGGAGGTTGCCGGTCCGGTCGATCTCCCGAATCAGATCGTCGAGGTGGCGCAGGGAGAAGTCGATGCGGAACGGTCCGGAGCCCACGCGGTCGATCAGTCGTTCCGCCGCCTCCGGAAGCCCCGAGAGAATCCGCACCGCCGTCCGGGAGGAGATCTTCATATTTCGGAGGATCTCCTCAAGGCTGAATTTTTTCAGAAATTGACCTGTGATGAAGGGGCGGGCTTCGTCGATCATGTTGAAGGCGGGGTCAAGCTGACGGCCGATCCCTTCCATAATGACGAGAGCCCTCAGAAGCAGGACGAGCTCCGAGGGAAGCCAGAGAGCATGCTCGCGCGAGATAACAAAGAGCTCCTGGGCGAGGAGGTCGACCCGGATTTCGGCGAGAGGACGGTAGACGAAGTCTTCCAGAAATCGGGAGAGCTCCGACTCGAGAAGCCGGAGATCGCACTCTTCCGGAACGGCGTTCATCCTTTTTAGGAGGCCCACGACGCGGATCGTGTCGTTTTCGGCGAGGGCGAGGAGGAGGTCGCCCAAAAGGTCTCTCCAGGACTTGGAAAGAGTGCCGAACATGCCGAAGTCGAGGATGCCGAGGCATCCTCCCTTCATGACCAGGATGTTCCCCGGGTGGGGGTCACCCTGAAAGAATCCGAACTCGAAAACCTGCCTGAGAATGGCCCGGGCTCCGATGCGGGCGACCTGCTGGGGGGTGGTGCCCATTTCGGCAAACCGTTCGCGCTGGTCGATCTTGATTCCGTCGAGGTACTCGAGAACCAGAACCTGGTCGGTCTGATACTCGGGAAAAGAGCGAGGGATCCGGACCTCGGGATCGTCGCCGAAATGGCCCGCGGCCCGCTCGATGTTCCGCGCTTCCTGGGCAAAGTCGAGCTCCTGACGCAGTGTGCGTCCGAACTCGCGGAGAACCTCCCGAGGGCGATATCGGCGCGCCCGCTCAAGGTTGTCCTCAAGGAGTCCGGCCAAAACGGTCAGGATTGCGAGGTCGGCCTCCACCCGGGGAACGATCCCGGGACGTCTCACCTTGACGGCGACCCGGGTGCCGTCCTTGAGAGTCCCCCGGTGGACCTGGGCGATCGTCGCCTGCCCGACCGGATCGGGGTCGAGAGAGGACAGGATCTCCGCGGAGGGGGCCCCCCAGGACTCCTCGAGGATCCGTTCGATCTCGGAAAAGGGCAGTGGGGTGACCCGGTCCTGGAGTCGGGAGAGTTCGGCGATCATGTCGGGAGGGAGAAGGTCGGGCCGCGTCGAAAGAATCTGTCCCAGCTTCGAAAATGTGGGTCCAAGATCCTCAAGCGCCTTCCTCAGGCGGACAGGCCGGGGATCGTTTTGATGGGTCCGCCTGAGAAGAAGCCGGTCCTTGGCCGCCAAAAGGGGATTGAGTTTGAGGTAGCCCACCAGGTCGTCGAGTCCGTAGCGGATCAGGATGCGGATGATCTCGCGGAGCCGTGCCAGTTCCGAGAGGCTCAGGAGTCGAAGGACCGACACGGGGGGCTCCTTTTTTGAACTAGGGTTTGGGGACCATCCCCATGACGGTCACATAGAGAATGGCTGTCGAGGTCGGAAGTCCGAGAAATTCGGCGATCTCGTCGTCGAAGAACCCTCCGATTCCGCTGGCTCCGTGGTCGGTCCGGACAGCGGCAAGATTGATTCTCTCGCCGATAATGCCGACATCCATGTGAAGGGTGCGATAGATGCGGTTTCCGTAGCGAGAGACAAGCTTTGACAGATCGGCGGCCTGGATGATCACGCAGGAGGCGTCCCGGACAAGGTCCTGCCCGAGAGAGAACTCGCAGGCGATTTCGGCCATGTTTCCACGCCGGAGAAGTGTGAGGGAACGGGTCTCGGGGGCAAAGTGGTAGAGACCGGGGAGGAGGCTGTCGACGGAGTGGACCACGAGATAGGAAGAAAAGAGAGTGCGCCCATAAAATGTCGGGGGCGAAGGGGATTCGACCGAGGAGGACGGCGAGAGGCCGTAGCCATATGAGAGGAGAGCCGAGAGGTCGTCGAAGGGAAGGGGGTCTCCCGTAAAGTGGCGGGCAGAACGTCGCGTCAGGAGATCTCGGGAGATCGTCTCGGAGAGATCGGCCTCATGGGAGGAGAGAAGGACGGGATCTCTCTGGGGGGCAAAACGGGAGATCGGGAGGACGGTCGGGTCGTAGTCGTCGTCTCCCGGCAGCGCTGTCTGCGAAGGAATATAAGGTTCGGGACCGATTGCCGAAAGCCGGTGAAGATCCCGGAAGAGGTCTCCCGTCTCCGGGATCTCCGGAGGGGAGTAAGCCGGATGGGGAGGCGAGGGGAGAAAGGGCTTGCAGGGAATGGGATCGAAGGAAAGATCCTCGTAGACCATGGCCAGTCCCGTCAGTGCGACCTCGGTCTGGTCTCCCCAGAAAAGAAGGGAGTTCAGGAAGGCATCCTGGAATCCCGACAGGGGATAGGCCGAGAAGCCCGTCTCCCGTGCCATAAGGGAGATGTTGGCAACGAGATGTCCTGCATCGAGCAGTATGCGGCGGTAGCCTCTTTCTCCGTAGCGCCAGGAGGAACGCTCGTAGATGCCGGAGACGATCAGGAGAAAGCCGGCTTCTTCGAGCGCCGGGGCGTGAAGGAAGCTTGCGGCAAGCTTCTCCCGAAAGGATCCTTCGTAGACGGGAACAAGGTGGTGCTCCTTGCCCTGGTAATGATAGATCCCGTCGGCCATGAAGGGTTGATCCCAAATGGCCAGGTAGATCTCGGCAGGATACAGCCCTCCGGCCGACGGGGCCGCCCGCATGTAGGTTTTCTCCATTTTGGGAGAGTCCATGATGGCGGTAACGCCGTAGGAGAAAAAAAGGAGCCGGGAGAGATCGGCCAGCCCCCAAGCGGAGGGGGGTTGGGGAGGAGGGGTGGGGATGGGAGTCCTGGTAAAAGGGATATGCGTGAAGGGGAGAAAGGGGACGAGGCTGATAGTGCTGTCAGACTGAAAGTCTTTGAATTGTGGAGGTTTTTTCGAGTAGTCCAGAGAACGGAAACGATGGATGGTGGTTCGGCTGTATTTGGTCTCCTCCTGATAATAAAGGGCGGCGGAGGAGAGCGGGGTCGTCTGGTCCAAGGAAATCTCCGGGCCCGGAGCGAAAGCCACAGGGGGCCCGGCTCCGGGAAAGGTATCAGGGTAAAACGAGAGGAGCTCCCTCCTTACCGGGAGGCTCCCTATGACTGTGATTTCATTATACATGGAGCGGGTACCGGGATCATCCTCGATTCTGCCTTTTCAGGAAGAAATCAGCAGAGGGCCCCGTATCGAATCGAAAGGGGGAGTGTGGATCAAAGCGGGTGGATGGACCGTGGAGAATGAGTCGATCTTCCTGAGAAAAAATCGAAAGAAAGGAACTTTTCGAAAAAGAGCCCACTTGTGGGCCGCTCAGGATTGATCCATCACAAAGGCGAGGCGTCAGAAATCCGATGTGCTCCGGGGTCCAAAGGGCGTACGTTCTGATCGGGGGCGAGAGAGATGCTCCGAGCGGGAGGACAAGGAGTCTTTTCTGCACGGGTGGAGGAGGCTCTCCTCCGCAGCCTCAAGTTTCAGCGGGGCAAAGAGGCCACGATCTCCCGGACAAGGGAGAGGTCGGCATCGAGGAGGCCTGAGACCTCTTCGGGGGAGAGTCCTTTTGAGAGGAGGCGGGCAATACTGTGTCTGAGCTCTTCCAGCCGGCCTTCCTGAAAACCCTTCTCTTTGAACAGCTCGACGACACTCGTCATCTTTTTCTCCTTGAACATTTGTCCGCTTGACCCCCTCTTGGCCTACGGCCTAAGAAGGGGCATGCGCGGACAAATGTTCAAATGGCCCGATACTCCGCCGCTCAATTTCGGAGGGTGCAGGAGGAGGCTCCTTGAGAGATTCGTGATCCGTTTTAACAAATGAGTCTCGTCCCTTCGACGGTCGGCGTCATTTTCGGGCCAAGGCCCGGAGAGGGAGTTTGGAGGGAGGGGAGGAGGGTGCCATCAGGTCGGAAGAGCTGCAATGGAGGATCGGCTTTCCTTTGTGCGACTGTTATATCTGCATGAGGACCTGACCGAGACAGCCTGTTGTGGTACTGTGATAGGGTTCGGGAGGGGGGAGGCCGCTTCTGATGACTGACGGACAACCCCCCCTTGAAGGTATATTCGTGGGAAGATCTTGGCTGGTGTTTTTTGTTCGGGAGCTTTCCCGGAGAGTCTTTTCGGGCCCCCTTGGACACGACAGATCGACCCCAGGGATGTGGCGCCGATCAACCCAATCCAATAAGGAGAACGATGGACAAGATTCTGGACTATCTTGAACCTGCGGCGCAAGAGATCTTTGAAATCCCTGGATTTGCAGAGAGAATGGCCGCCATCCGGGAGAGGGTCCGTCCGGGACTCGGGGCGCTTGCCCGGCGGCTTGCGGAGGAGAGGACGCAGAGGGGGGAAAGGATTTTTCCCCATGTGGCGAGCCACATGAGAAGACGCGTCAACCCCCCCAATGAAACCTGGCTGGCTCTCGGTCCCGAAAAGAGGGGGTACAAGGCCTACGGACATATGGGGGTCTTCATCGGACGGGGAGGGTGTTCGGTCCGGTTTGTCGTCAAGGACGAGGCCGTGGCGGCGCGCGAGCGGCTCGGACGATTTCTTCAGGAAGATGCCGGAGCCCGGAAATGGTTCTCCCGGGAGAAGGATCTTCGCGACTTCGGCGCGGTCCACGGAAGCGGGGAGATCGGTCCGGTCTTTTCCCGGGAAATTCGGGAGACGGGGGAGCGTCTTGTCCGCCTCAAGAGCGCCAGTCTCGATATTGGCTGGCCGGTCGCCTTCGAGACGACGGTCGGGGAAATTGAGGACAGAATCGATCGCCTGATGCCCCTTTACCGGGCGGCGAACGGGTCCTGACGGATGAGGGTCTCCTCCCGGCCGACGCCGGTCGACAGGATCGTCACGGGGACCTCGATGAGCTCCTCGATGCGGGCGATGTAACGCCGCGCGTTTTCAGGGAGGTCGTCGAAGCTCTTTGCGCCGACCGTGCTTCCGGCCCAGCCGGGATGCTCCTCGTAAACCGGTCGGGCCTGGTCGAGAAGCTCGACTCTCCGGGGGAACTCCTCGTAGCGTTTTCCGCCGATATCGTAGGCGGTGGCGATTCTGAGCGTGGGCAGGGCGTCGAGCACGTCGATCTTCGTCAGGGCAATAGCCGAGATGCCGTTGATTCGGCAAGCGTAGCGCACGGCCGGGGCATCGAACCATCCGCAGCGCCGAGGACGTCCGGTGGTGGCGCCGAACTCCTGCCCCTTGGTCCGGAGGTACTCGCCCGATTCGTCGATGAGTTCTGTGGGGAAGGGGCCCGATCCCACCCGGGTGGTATAGGCCTTGGTCACGCCCACGACCCGGTCGATGGCGGTGGGGCCCACGCCGGTTCCGGTGAGGGCTCCGCCGGCCGAGGCGTTGGAACTCGTGACGAAGGGGTAGGTTCCGTGGTCCACATCGAGGAGGGTCCCTTGGGCCCCTTCGAAGAGGAGCGTCTTGCCGTCGCGGATGGCCCGGTGAAGGGTCAGGGCGGTATCGTCGGCGAAGGGAAGGATCTGGTCGGCGAGCGCCATGGTTTCGGAGTAGATGCTTTCTACATCGAGCCCGTGCGCGGTGAAAAGCTTTTCGAGGAAGGTATTCGTCTCGGCCAGGTTCTGGACGAGCTTCTCCCGGAAGAGGGCCGGGTACTGGAGATCTCCAAGCCGGATGCCGATGCGGGCCATCTTGTCGACGTAGGCGGGGCCGATGCCGCGGCCGGTGGTTCCGATGCGGCGCGAGCCCCGGGAGAGCTCCGACTGCTTGTCGATCGCCCGGTGGTAGGGGAGGATCAGGTGGCAGGCGTCGCTGATGCGAAGATTCTTGTCGACGGCGATCCCTCGGGTGCGGAGCATCTCCCGCTCCTCGACGAACGCCTGGGGATCGAGGGCGACTCCGTTTCCGATGACGCAGAGCTTCTCCGGATGGAGGATCCCGGAAGGGATCAGGTGGAGGACGAACTTTTTCCCGCCCGAGACGATGGTGTGGCCGGCGTTGTGTCCCCCCTGGTAGCGGACGATGACGTCGGCGCGGTCGGTGAGAAGGTCGACGATCTTTCCCTTGCCCTCGTCACCCCACTGGGTGCCCAGGACGATCAGGTTCGGCATGAGCGACAGGCCTATCGGTTGCAGTGTGAAGTCTCTCCGGTGGTCCGAGACGGGGACGGGCCCCTTTTTGTCCGGAGCAAGCAAGCTTTCATTATTGGCAAAGGTTTGCCCTCTGTCAAGGAAGAACGGGGGAGCGAAGACAGACGGGTTTCGGGGCGGGGCTCTCGTTCGACAAAACGGGGATCGGCTCCGTCTGTCGGAGCGTTCGAGGCGCTCTCATCGTCCGGGAAGCGGAGGAGGCTCCGGATCTCCGGTCCGGGTCTCCGTTGCCGGATCGGCTCCTCTCTCTTCTCTCCCCTCTCCGGGCATCAGGTCGATGAGTGCCGTCCGGTAGGTCCTCCAGACCCTCTCGAAGGCCAGCGGAGTCTCCGGATGGCTCAGGGGTCTCGGCCCGACGACCTCGCGTTCCATTTCGCGGTGGAAGTCGCGATGAAGACGCTCGACTCTTCTCTTCAGGTCATCGTCGATCTTCAGCGCGGACAGGGATCTCGAAAGAGGACACCGGTCGGCGTCTGCAAGGGGGACGCTGTCGATCATCTCGTGGGCTCCCCGGGCGCACAGGATCCAGCTGTAGCGAAGACGGATCTCCTGCTGGACGAGCCAGCCCGGAAGGGACCAGGGATGGTTCATGGCCGGCATCGTCTGCCAGCGCTCCCACCAGGCGCCGACTTCGCCCGCGGGCATGGGCCGTCCGATCGCATATCCCTGCAGCAACCCCCGGGAGCCGGTCATGGCGACCATGTCGAAGATCGTGGACGTTTCGATTCCTTCGAGGACGTAGTCGATGTCGAGACCCGAGGCCAGGTCGATCAGGGAGAAGACAAACTCGAGATGATTCATGTTCCTGTCGAGCGTACGGACGAAGCCCTGGTCGATCTTGATCTCGTCGATCGGGAGGGACTTGAGCCGCCGTATGGAGGAGTCTCCCGTCCCGATATCGTCGAGGGCGATCCGGTAGCCCGCCTCCTTGAGCGAGGACATCCGGCTCCGAGCGGAGCGCTCGTCGAGAAATCCCGCCTCGACGAGTTCGAGCGTCAGCTCCACGGGCCGACCGGAGCAGTCGGCGCTGACGCCGCTTGCGCCGCATTCCTGCAGACGGTCCATGAAGCTTCTGTTGGAGAAGGCTTCGACGGGAAGATTGATGGAGATGCGCGGGGAGGTAAAGTATTTCCCGGGGATTTCGGTCCAGGCGGCGACGTCTTTCTTGATCCTGTCGATCCCCAGATCGAACAGGAGAAGCAGCTGGTTTGTCCCTAAGGCCGGGAGAAACTGTCCGGGGGAGGTGATCCTGTCGCTGTCTCTGAGCCGGGCGAGGCTTTCGAACTTGACGAGCTCCCGGGTGTGGGCATTGACGACCGGCTGGTACCACATCTCGACCGCCCCCTGTTGCAGGAGGCTCCGGTACTTCCGGTTGTCGGAAAGGGAGACCGAACGGGTTCCGGAGAGGCGGGGCTGTCTTTCGAGGCTCGAGAGGGCCGATCCCAGGGATCGCGACAGGATCGTCCAGAAGAACTGCTGGCTTCCCGAATGAAAGTATCCCGGCCATTTGCTGTAGATGTTCAGAATGTCGATGGGGACCCCGTCCTGGGAGAGGAGGGGCCAGGCGGCCAGGGAGCGGATGCCGAGAAGTCTCGCCTCTTCCGCCTCGGCGGGGTCGAGCATGGCGTCGCGGATGGTGTTTCTGAGGATCGGGCGCTCCTCCTCGAAGGCCTTCCGCGCGAGGTTGTTCTCGTCCGTCTTTTTGGGGAGGTGGTTCCTCAGGCATTCGACCCCGTTTAATACGAGACCCGAGAGGACCTCGCACTGGATTCTGTGTCCGTCGAGGACGCTGGCGACGGAGGCGCCGGCGATGCCGGGGATCTGGACGATCCGGTCGAGGACTCCCTTGAGGAGGTCCCGGCGGTTCGGGGCGGTCGAAAAGAGATGGAGGAACTCGTCCGTCAGACGGGCTCGCTCATGTTCGATCTCGGAGAAGGCGACAAGCTGCCAGGAGAGGTCGTTGGCCAGACGTTCGATGACGATGCCCCGGACCAGGGCGTCCCGCCGTTCCTCCGAGGGAAAGAAGCGCTCGAGTTCGTGGCGATAGAGGGAAAAGGCCTCGGCCAGAGTGGACGGAACGAGACCGACCATGGCGTGGCGCTCCCCCGTTTCCTTGGCAAGCTTTTCGTGGAGAGGCTTCGAAAGGTCAGGGGAGAGGATTGTGGCAAGGTAGCGGACCTGCCCGGACTTCAGACGCTCGAGCTCCGGTGGGCCCAGGAGGTCGAGGACGGTCCGGGCGTCGGGGCGCGTCATCAGGGTCGTATAGAAAAGGTCGACCATCGTCCGGCTCAGCCCCTCGATCCTCCCCTGCTCGGGGATCAGCCATTCGGCCGCGAATGTTCCGTAGGGGTCGACCAGAGCCCTGGTGCCGATATTGTCTCCGGAGAGCGGTCCAGGGAGGGGAGAATGGGCGTTTTTTGCCAGAATCCCCTCGAGGGTGCGCATCGCATCTTCCCGGAGGGCAGTGATGGAGCGCTCGAGGTCCTCGAGCTCCCTGGCTGTTTTTGTGACGAAAAGGCTGAGTTCCTGCATGAGGCCTCCCTGTGCAGGGGGGAACCCTCGAGTTCCCGACTCTTCGGCCGCCTCCGGGGATCGGTCACAGGGGGGCGGGATCATCGATGGGGCGCATTTATGAAAACGGTACCAAAAATTTGTGAGTGAAGCAATTTTGTGCTCTCAATATTTTTTCCTGATCACACGATTGCTCAGCCGGATTCTTATGGTCAGCTTCAGGCGGCGCTTTCGGTTCATGGCCCTGCCTCCGCGTCGACTCCCGGGCGTCCTGGAACTGGGCACATCAGAACCGTGACTTCGTCCTGCTGTGCAATCGTTCTCATCAGGGCAACCTCTCCCCCCCACCGACAATCCCGGGGGGAGCCGACCGCTCATCTTGAAGGGCGGATGGGAGAAAGGGCGCAGATCGCCTTTGGTCCCGAGAGATCGGGAGGACGGAACGCGCGCAGAGGTCTTGCCCCGAGGGAGGAGAAGGTAAGAGATTCGGCTTTCCGGAAGGGATCGGAGGATCGGTCGGTCGCCGCGGAAGAAGGGGATGACAGGCTTGCCCTTCACGGCGGAGGCGATGCCGGATGAAGATGTTGACGTCGTTTTTTCAAAGCGTGACGATGTAGAAGGTGGCAGACGGGGTCGATTGGACGTGGAACCACAGGGCTTGCCTCGAAGGAGCAGGAGGATGACGCCCGGGCAGGGACGACCGGTCGCGGCGTTTCTCGGGAGGAGGGACTCCGACCCGACAAGCTTTCCGGCGTTCCACGGTCTCTTCCAGGGCATGCGCCCTTCCTCGAGGGAGGCGACGATCTGGTCCGTCACCGCCTGGTGGACGTCCCGGTATTCAAGCTATTCTTATCCATACGTCCGGCCCTCCCGCGACATCGAACGCGCCCGTTCGTCGGGAGGAATGATGTCGATTCCCTCCCGCTCGATTTCGTCGATCATCTCCTGTGTGGCATCGAGATACAGGGCTCCTCCTTGCTGTTTGAGCGTTACATCCCAGGCTCGGGGTCCTTCCGGTCCTGCTCCTTTGGCTCCTTGTCCAGAAAAAGGGAGGAAATTCCCTTGTGGTCGCCCTCATCTTCCAACTTGTCCGCCGCATCGGCGTCCGCGATCGCATTGATCGCGATCCGGACCATCGTGTCCTTGTTTGCCGGGGATGACTCGGCGACGAGGAGAGTCAGCGCGGGAAGCGCCCCAGGACCGAAATCGTGCCGGACGCCCTGGAGTTCCAGATATCGGAGGAACATGAAACTGCCGATCCGCTTGTTCCCGTCGGAGAACGGGTGATCCTTGACGATGAAATAGAGAAGGGTCGCCGCCTTTTCCTCGACGCTCTTGTAGCAGGGTTCCCCGAACACCTCCTGCTCGACATTCCCGATGATCGCCTCGAACGCATTCCCGCGTTCCTGGCCGAAAAGGGTTCCGGCTTCCCCCTTCTCGACCAATGTCTGTTTGAGAGTCTGAATGTCCCGGATCGCCTCGGTATAGTCGATCCCTCCAACAGGTGGTTTTCCCGATGGGATCCGCAGCGTCCCCTCGTCATACTGGAAAAGCGTCGTCCATGTCTTCGCATAATTGTCGATCAGCCGAACGATCTGGCGGCTTTCGTCCGACAATTCGGGCTGTCGATCGAGGACTCTTGAGAGCATTTCAAGGGATTTCCGCACTTCCTTGACTCCGATGGACTCCAGACGGTTCGGATTCAGGGTAAATCCCTTGACCAGATGGTCCTTCAGCACATTGGTCGCCCACTGACGGAAGACCACGGCCTGCTTGCTGTTCACCCGATAGCCGACGGAAATGATGGCATCTAGGTTGTAGTGCGCGACGTTTCTGTTGACATCCCTTCCGCCTTCATTCCGAACCAACAAGAAATCCTTGTGAGTTGCTCCTGCGTCCAACTCGCCATCGGAAAAGATGTTTTTCAGGTGGAGGGCAATGTTCTGCTGTGTCGTATCGAACAGATCCGCCATCTGCTGCTGCGTCAGCCAGA
This sequence comes from Nitrospirota bacterium, assembly GCA_021801345.1. Taxonomy (GTDB): domain Bacteria; phylum Nitrospirota; class Leptospirillia; order Leptospirillales; family Leptospirillaceae; genus UBA4572. Next base: position 25,117 of record JAJYYA010000026.1, on the reverse strand, counting down.
CTGTATCCTTGTCCAGCTTCACGTTGAGGTTCAGTTTTCCGCTTTTGTCCTGAAACAGGATGATTTCACCCATTTTGCCCGATCCTCCCTCTCCGCCCCGATTGATTTGCCCAGAAAGAATTGCCCCCATTCTCTCACATTCCCGGTTCGGAGACCGATTGATGCCGGAGGCCTTCGGTAAGGATCCTCAAGCACTCCGGGAGGATCGGAAGAAGGCACCCGGAGTGGGCGCCGACGAATCGGTGATCCGCGTAGGAGAGAGGAGGCCGGTGGTTTGCGGAGTGAGGAAGCGGCGTCTCCTCCTTCGGCGGGAGAAGGCGCGGGAGCTGGGAGGGATAGAGGCGTCTCCCGGCAACCGGAGGAGGGCTCTGTCGGCGCTCAGGATGAGGGCTGGCGAAGAGAGGACGGTCGGTTCATGCGTTCGAGGGCGGGAAGAAGGAGAATGAAAATTGCCGCGAAGGCCGAGACACCTCCCAGGACAAGAAAGTCCAGGTTGTAGGAGAAGGCTGCGGCGACGCGGGAGACCTCCGGGGGAGTCCGAAAGTGGAGGGCGATGGGGGGAGGGAGAAGCTCCTGGGAAAAGAGGGGGACGGCGTTGTTTAAAATGTGACGGGCCCAGATCGTTCCGAACATTCCCCCCAGAAACTGCACCACGAGCTGGGCGACCATGCCGACGCGATGGAGCGGCGCCGGAAGCGTCCGGACCACAAGGGGCTGAAGGGAGACCTGGGTGAGGGCGACCCCGATGCCGAAGACCATCTGGGGGAGGAGGACGAGAGAGGGCGAGTAGGCGTTCGACGGAAGGGAGAGATAGGCCAGGTTGGACAGGGCGATGAGGACGGAGCCTGCTGCCATGAAGCCCCAGGTGAAGAAACTTCTTCGGGGGAGGAGGAAGAGGCCGAAGACCGGGATGAGGATCTCGGTGATGGCCCCCGCGAAGATGATCATGCCGGCCTGGTGGCTCTGGAAGTGGTAAAAGATCTCAAGGTAGAGGGGGAGAAGGTAGAGGCGCCCGAAGATGGCGGTCGATCGCAGGAAGTTCGCGGCCGTCAAAAGCAGGTACCCCCCGTGGCGCAGGAGCTCAGGCGGAAGGATCGGGCGGGGGTGCCGGGCGGCGTGGAGAAAATAGGAGAAGAAGAGGGCCGAAGAGAGAAGGGCCGTTCCGAGAATGAGGCGGCTGTGCCAGCCGAACCGTTCCCCTTCCATGAGGGTATACATGGTGAAAAATCCCGTGGCGGAAAAAAGGAGCCACCCCGGCAGGTCGAAGGGAAGCTTTTCGGCACGGGGATGGTTTTCGAGCGAGAGCGAGGCGAGAAGGATCGTGAGAAAACCCACCGGAAGGTGGATCCCCATGGTCCAGCGCCAGCCGGCCGTATCGACGAGGAGACCTCCGATCGTGGGGCCCAGGCTCACCGCCAGGGCGTTGCCGACGGCGAAAAGGGCCAGTGCCCGTCCCCGCCGTTCCGGGGGAAAGCTCTCGGCGATGAGGGTGAGGGAGAGGGGGATCAGGACCCCTCCGGAGAGTCCCTGGAGGGCGCGCCCCACCATCATGAGGGGCATGAAGTGGGCCGTCATGGAGACGGCCGATCCGGCCATGAAGACGGCGGTGGCGAGGATGTAGAGGGCGCTCTCCTCGAGAAGGCCCCGGAGGCGGTAGGAGAGGGGGACGCCCAGGGCGACGAAGAGGCTGTAGCCGGCGGTGAGCCAGCGGGTCTCGTCGGGGGTCGAGTCGAGTCCCCGGGCGATAAAGAAGCGCCCCACGTTCATGCTCGTGGTGTCGGCCAGGGGAAGGGTCGTTCCCAGGATCAATGTGAAGAGAAGCATCCCGGGGGAGCGAAGCCACTGGAGGCTCTGAGGTCGGTTCACCCGTTCCGCCGGGGCGAGGTCCGGGTAGATCCTCCGGCAGGGGCGGCGGAGGCGTCGAAGAAAGGGGGGGGCGCGCAGAGCAAAAACGGACCGTCTTGCGAACGCCACCAAAGGAGAAGGTCCGGCCAGTCGAAGAGGAAAAGGTTCCGGAAGAAGGTGTGTGCTGTCCTTTGCAAGCCGGTCGGTCGAAAAATCAAGTCTCCCGGAGAGGACGGGGTTGGACCGGTTCGCCCCTTTCCGGCAGGTTCGGGGAAAAGAGCTCCAGACCTCATGACGGTGCGCCCAAAAAGAAGGTGGGAGGGCTTGCGGAAAAGGTCGGAAGCTGTTGGAGGAAGAGGGTTCCTCCGGCCCCGAAAACGACCAGGAGGGCGAGAAGAAAAAGTCCCCCGAGAAGAAGTGTGTGGAAGCGGCCTGGAGGGGTGAGGGAGGCGCCTTCGAGGAGAAGGAGCATGGTCAGGACCAGAAGGAGCGTCCAGAAAAAAATGGTCTCCACGGGGGGAGCCCTCCTAGGATCGTTTGACCGGCCGCCCCAGGTGCTTTTCCACGGAGGCGATCTTGCCCTGAAGGCGTCCGCTCTGCTCCTTCCGGGCGTCGATCTTGATCGAGACGCTGATCCGGCGGCAGTCCTGGCTCATCCGTTCGTAGCACCGGGTCACGACGGAAAGAACCTCGTCCCACTCCCCTTCGAGGACGGTGCCCATGGGGTTTAGACGATAGTCGAGCCCGCTTTTGTCGACGATGTCGAGGGAGCGGGAGACGTAGGCGCCCACGGACTCTCCCTTGTCGAGAGGGGTCATGGAAAATTCGAGAAGGACGGACATGGCGCTCCTTTCCTGGACATATCGGTGGGTCGGTCCCGGGTCTTCGGCCGGTCAGGACCGCTTCGAGGGAACCTTCATTTCATGATACAGGGGAGGGAAAGGTCAGACAAGAGAGAGGGGAAGGGGGAGGGATGCGAGGGGCATTTTTGGCGCCGCTCTTCGCGTGAGATCCTCCCGTCCATTCCCCGCGTGTCCCCTCGTAAAGGTCTGTAGAGGGGAGGAAGGAGCCCGCCGCGCCTCAAGGAGTTGCCGGTTATTGATTTGGAAGGTGGTCCGACCAAGATCCTTGTGGCTCGTTTCTCCGCGGGAGCCTGTCGGGCCTTGGCGATGACGAATGACTTGAATTTCAGAACAAGATTGGAGATAGTAACGATAAGCATCCTGTTCCCTTTCTTTTGATGCTGGGGGCTTCGGGTCGACCTATCGTCGCAGGAGCGGAGCAGGATGCATTCTTCGATTTTCTCGCCAGATTCGTCCTTTATTGTCAATGGATAACGACCCGCGAACGATCCGGAAGAAACAAACAACGACTGGTAGAAACAGCCGGGAGATCGCGCCATGGTCGTCCTTTCCAATCTCTCTCCGATCCGCGATCTTTCCCCGTGGAAAAAGATTCTGGACGACGCGGACGATTCCTCGATCATCGGTTTTTTTGTTTCGGATATCTCGGGAAAGATCGTTCTTTTCAACAAGAACCTTCCGCGGATCGCCGGAATTTCTTCCGGAAATGCCCTCCGAATGTCTACCGAGGAGATCTGGCAGTCCCTTCGAAAAAACGGGCAGCCTTCGCAAGCCGTTTCCTCGCCTCTCTCCGATGACTTTTTCGGTAGGAGGGAAATCCGAAAGATCGACGGGGAAAACAGATCGATCGTCTGGTGGGGGTTTCCTCTGGGATTTCTTCCCCATCCTTCGGGAATATATTTTTTCTACAGGTCCGACTCCCCGGATTCTAAAAATCCCCTGCAAACGGCCACCGACCATCTGATCCAGAAAAAACTCAAAAAGGTCGAGATCGCCTCCCTCCGAATTCTGATGGATTGTTCGGACAAGGACAGCTTGTCGTCGGGAATCCGGCAACTCATGGAATGGGAAGAGCCTCTCCTTCGCTCCAACCGCGTCATCCTTCTCAATGGGCCCGAACTGTCCGAGGAGTCCTCTCCGGTTTACCTTCGGTACGAATGCCCGAACGATGAGATCCGGATGGAGCACGATCAGCCTCTTTATGGAACCCGGATTTTCTTCAAACGTCTCGTCGAGTATGGACCGAGGCCCGCAATGGTCATCCATACGGAAAGGAATTGGATATATGAAATACTTTTTCCCCTGACATGGCATATCCATATCATGGGATGGGTTGGTGTTCCCATGCCGAATCTTGCCTGGTGGATTAAATACGACCGCCTCAACTTCGAAGAGATGATCCGGGGACTGGGGTACGAATTGGGAGAAGTCCGGGCTTCTCTCGGATTCTTTCCCCGTTACGGCATTCAGGATGGGATTTTCGGAGAGGAAAGCTTCATGGAATTGGTCGACTGCATGATAAACAGGAGAACTCCCAGGCAATTTGTCCTTTTGTTGTTCAGAATGACCCCGATAGAACGCGTTTCCTCCTTCCAGAAATTTCTTGCAGGGATGATGAGGGGAATGGACGCCTTATGCCGGACTCCGGAAGGACTTCTCCTTTTTTTCCCCGACCAGGACGACTCCCGTCAGATCGCCATCGAAAATCGCTATCGAAGTCTCGCGGAAACCTTTTGCTCGAAGAACCCCGATGCCGAGTGCTTCATGACTTCAATCCACTTTTCTTCGAAATCGGACGCTTCGTCGAAAGAGGAACTCCTGCACCGGCTGATCGAATCTCCTCGGATAGCCGTCTCCGCGGGGGATCAAGGCGTTCCGCTCGCAGAAGAGTCTCCGGAGCTCCAGGATTTGCCGGAGGCGATCTCCTACAAATAGGCCCGCCGACAAAACGGCGGGTTCCCTCCTTGCAGTCGATCATTGCAGAAAAAGGACGTGAGCGTCTTCGTGCCGTACGTTCCCCTTGGCTTCGCACGGTTCCGTTACCGGAGCCGCATGCAGCGGCAGACTAAAAGGGCAGGGAAACCCTGCTCCCGCCCCGTCCCTTGCGAGACGGGACAATGCTCCGCGCCGCCTCCGCACCGCACTCCCGCCCTCCGGAAACGATCGTCCGGACCGTCGACGGGGAGACGGAAAGACCCCCCGAGCCCCCGTCCCGCCGCATACGCGGTGAGGAGGAAGTCGCGCTCAAGGGAGATCTCTCCGCGAATGTTCGACCGCGGCAAGGTCGCGCCTCGGGGCCGAAAAAGATCCCGCCCTCGAAAATATCGGCGTATGTCCTCCTTGTTTACGGTTTCCCCCAATGTGTCGATCGCCTCTTCGGAGCGGGTCAGGAAAAAGTTCACTGTTCTGTCACTTTGTCTTGAGATTCCGTTCTTATGGGGCCGGTAGGATGGCCTTCGTCCGGGGTGGCCTCCGCGCATGTCGGAGCCTCTCGGACAATCCCCCGCGGATCCCTATCCCTATCGGGGGCCGGGTCCGGGGATAAAAATTTCGGGTCTTAACTACCCCATCCTTTTTAAGGAGGAGCTCCTGATGATCACCGGAAAACGCAGGACCGCCCGTCTTGCCCTTCTGGCCGCCCTTCTTCTCGCGGCCGGAGGATGGACGCCGGCCTTTGCCGACAACCTCTCTCCCGATTCTCCCTACTCCCAGCCGGGACAGTCGGCCTCCAACCAGTCGGGATCCTCTTCCGGCTCGCAGAAGGCCAGCCAGGCGGACATGGACAAGTTCAACTCGGAGTTCCACAACTCCTTCCAGAACCTGATCCCCGATGCCCCGCCCCCGGGCTACTCCACCATGATGGGCAAGTGGGTCACCACCATGTACGGCTTCGTCCAGCTCGACACGGTCTACGACTCGAACCAGAGCTACAACAACTGGCCGTTCAACTCGGCGCCGGGCAATCCGAGCGTGATGTATGATAGTCAGTCAGCTACTAAGAATTCATCTGGCAATACGGTTAACAATCCTTTGTCGGGAAGTTTAGCCTCCCAGTTCAACTCCGGCCGCTACGGGATGGATGTGAACAACTCCCGGATCGGCTTTGCCCTCTCCTCCCCCGTCTACAACGGGTACAAGATCCGGGCCTTGCTTGAAATGGACTTTCTGGCGAGCCCGGGCGGACAGAGCCTTGGTAGTGTAGGTGACGGATATGTCACCAACCCGATCTTCCGCATCCGCCACTTCTTCTTCGACGTGACGACCCCCTCCTGGGGCAACGTGCTGATGGGACAGTACTGGTCCCTCTTCGGCGAGCAGCCCTACAACATCCAGAACAACCTCCAGATCGCTCCGGGCCCCGGTACGGCCTACGGTCGGTTCCCCCAGATCCGGTGGTACAAGAACCTCCAGATGAACGACGGATTGATGCTCGAGCCCGCCGCGGCGGTGATGATGCCAAATGAAATCCAGAGCTCCCTTCCGGCCTTTACCGAGGCGCTCAAGCTCTCCGACAGCAACCTGATGACCGAGCTCATGATCGGCGACACCGGCAAGGGGCAGTTCCCGGCCTCGCTTTCGATCTCCGGGATCGAGACCTACTACTCGGGGTATACAAGTACTAGTGCCCTGACGACAGCAGGGACAACGGGAGCTTCTTCCGGCTTCAACTCCTGGACGGCGGCGGGTGCGGTCGACCTGATCCTTCCCATCATCCCCATCAAGGACGGCAAGCCCGGCAACAATCTGACACTTCAGGCCGAGTACACCTGGGGCCAGGGGGACGCCTGGCAGTTCCCGAACCTCTCCTTCGGGATGGGGGGGAATTCCGTCAACGTGGTGGGCTCCTCTCAGGGATTGACCGGAAACGGCGTCGTCATGAACAACGGATTCGAGCCGCTCGACATCCAGACCTACAACGCCGACCTGCAGTACTACTTCCCCGACGACGCCCGGACCTCGGTCGTCCTCGGTATCGCCGTCGACAACGCCTCGAATCTTCAGCAGATCGCCAACGTGGTGGGACCAACGAGCCTCGGAGGAGGAGGTGGGGCTAACGGTATATACACCTACCTCCAGCCCGACACCCATCTGACCTTCGCCTACGCCGACCTCTGGCACGACTTCACCCCCCAGGTGCGGGCGGGCCTCGAGTTCGGGCAGTACGACGCGGTCTATGTCGGAGGCGCCAACGCCCTCGACAACCGGGTCATGATGAGCTGGTTCTACCTGTTCTAGACGGAACGACTCCCGGGGAGGCCCGTCCTTCCCGGGACCTTTGAAAGGACTGTCACCGAAATGAAACCGTTTCGTCATACGGAGGTCATCCGGACGGGGTATCCTTCCCCCATGGAGGAATCGATCATGGTGGCAGACAAAAAGGAAAAGCCGGCGATCGCCCTGCTCTTTGCCGACGGGGACGGCCGGGAAGAGAACGCCCGAAGGCATCTTGCGGGCCTCTTTCCCAAGGTGGTGGCCGTTCGCACCTCCGAGGAAGGGGTCTGGACGGTCCGGCGGGTCGCCGCAAACGGGGAGAGGGTCGGATTTCTGCTCTTCGACGCCTCGATCCGGGAGGGCGAGGTTCTCGACTTTATCGCCTTCGCGCGCGGCCGGGGCAATATGCGCAAGGTCCCCGCGATGGTGTTGACGGAAGGGAAAGACCCGGAGGCCCGGGTCAGGGTGCTCGAGGCCGGAGCCGACGAGGTTCTGGCCATCCCCTGCCCGCCCCGCGAAACGGTGGCGCGCATTCACGCGCTCATGCGTCGCGGAGAGAGCCCTTCGGAGGATCCCTATGCCTCCGCCCGCTATGTGGTGGGAGAGCTGATCGTCGACACCGACCGCCACGATGTGCGCTGGCAAGGACGACGCGTTCTGGTGACGCCCCTCGAGTTCCGCATCCTGGTCCGTCTGGTCCGGGAGCCCGGGAAGGTCTTTCCCCGGGAGGAGCTCATGGCCATGCTGTGGGGGGAGCACTGGGAGGTGGAGGACCACAATCTGTCGGTTCATATTCACGGACTCCGGAAGAAGCTGTCGACGGCCGACAAACCCTGTACCGTGATCGAAACGGTTCGGGGGGTCGGATACCGGGTTCGGGACACCGCCTCTTAAACGGACGCAAAAAACAAATTGTCATCGTTTTGTAACAGCTTTGTAACACGAATGTCGCATTGAGCTGATAGTCTAAAACAATCCCAAGGAGGAACTCATGAGCTTCATGAAACGTACGGCCGGGGCGGTCGCCCTGGCGGGCCTCGTGGCCGCGGCCGGAGTCGGCCAGGCCGGAGCCGCCGACCTGTCGATCTCCGGGTCGAGCATGCTCTTCCCGCTCGAACAGGTCTGGTCCCAGGCCTATATGAAGAGCCATCCCGGCACCCACATCTCCGTAGCCTCCACCGGGTCGGGTTTCGGCATCTCCAACGCCGCCAACGGCAACATCACCATCGGGGCCTCCGACGCCTACCTGACGCGGGACCTCAAAAAGCGCTATCCCGCCCTGGTCTCCATCCCCGTGGCCTTCGAGGACACCCAGGTGATCTACAACATCCCGGGCCTTTCGAAGGGGGCGAAGCTTCGCATGGACGGACCGACCCTCGCCCGGATCTACATGGGCAAGATCCGCTTCTGGGACGACAAGGCCATCCGGGCGATCAATCCCGACGTGACCTTCCCCCACAGCCGCATCAAGGTCATCCACCGGGCCGACGCCTCCGGGACTACCTTCGTCTTTACCGACTACCTCGCCCAGACCTCGAAGGCGTGGAGCGACGAGATCGGCCGCGACCTCTCCCCCGCCTGGCCGACCGGCTCGGGCTACAACGGCTCCGACGCGGTCGTGGCGGCGGTCCTGGCGACCCCCGGCTCCATCGGATACGTGGGTCTCGGATGGATCAACGAATACAAACTCTCCTCGATGGCCCTCAAGAACCTCGACGGCTACTATGTGGTCGGTTCGGTCAAGACGATCCAGGCCGCCGGCCGCGCCGCGCTTCACGACCCCTCCTTCCCCGACGACTTCAACCAGTCGATGGTCTGGAAGCTCCACGGCAAGGACGTCTATCCCGACGCCAACTTCGAGTTCTGGATGGTCTCTACCTCCCTTCCGGGATCGACCATGAAGGAGGTCAAGAACCTCATCGTCTGGGCGCTCACCAAGGGCCAGAAGAGCACCTATACGGTCAAGACGGGATTTGCGCCGCTTCCCTTCGCGCCGCTCAAGCCTCGTCTCAACAAGATCCTAAACCATCTTCTTCCCGGCAACTCCCTCGATATCCAGAGCGGGGGATAGGCTCGAACGCATCCTCGGGAACCTGATCCCTGTCTCTTTGTCGGCATTTTTCGCGGCGGAGGGCGGGGGGACTTCATGCTGGGGGAGGGCGGATCGTCCTCCCCTTCATTTTGCCGGAAGGCTTCGTCCCCGATCGAAGAGAACGGGGCGAACCAAATCCTAAGAGAATGAACAGGGAGGCGACAATGGCCGCAAACGATCACGAACACGGCGACTCCCTTCTGGTCGGGGGAGAGCATCGTCCGCCCGCTGTCGCGCCCCTGTCCTTTCTCGTGCCGGACCCCAAGGACGACACCTCCTTGGAGGGCCCGGAAAGCGTTGCCCGGGAGACCGAGGAGACTCCTCTCAAGAGCCTCCGCCGTTCGACCCATGCCCAGGTTCTCCGCTCGGAGCGCCTCTTCCACCTCTCGCTTCGTCTCGGAGGACTTTTCATCCTCCTTCTCTTCGCCACCGTTCTCGGGGTGAGCGTCGTCGAGGCCTGGCCCTCCATCGAAAAGTTCGGCTGGTCGTTTCTCTGGAGCTCGACCTGGAACCCCCACCGCCACATCTTCGGCGCCTGGACCTATCTTGTCGGGACCTTCTGGGTGACCGGCATCGCGTTGCTTTTTGCCATTCCCATCGCCATCCTCTCGGCTCTCTTCCTCTCGGACTACGCCCCGAAATGGCTTGTAGGCGGCGTCTCGACTCTCATGGAGATGCTGGCCGGGATTCCTTCCATCGTCTTCGGGGCCTTCGGGATCATCTTCGTGGTCCCGCTCATGCGCGACCATGTGGAACCCTATCTCGCCAACACCCTGGGGCGGCGATTCGACTTTTTCGCCGGCGACGCCATGGGCTACGGGATCCTTTCGGCGGGGCTCGTCGTCGGGATCATGGTGATCCCTCTCGTGGCCACGGTGACCCGGGACTCGCTCGTCATGGTGCCCCGGGAGACGGTCGAGGCGGCCTACGCCCTGGGGTCGACCAAGGCGGAGATGGTCTACTTCGTGAAGCTTCCCGCGGTGGTGCCGGGGATCATCGGCTCTGTGATCCTGGGCTTCGGCCGCGCCCTGGGAGAGACGATGGCGGTCCTTCTCCTGATCGGCAACCAGGCCTCGGTTCCGGCCTCGATCCAGGATGTGGGCTATACGATCAGCTCCCTTCTGGCCAATACCTTTACGTACGCGGTGATCGACCCGCTCTTCTCTGCGGCGGAGATCGAGCTGGGCCTCATCCTCCTTGTCATCTCCCTCGTGGTCAACACGGTGGGGCGCGAACTTCTTTTAAAGCTCATGGGCGGCCGCCTTGCAGGGTCGGTGGGCGGTGGCTGAGCCTCAACGCCCCGCAAAGGGGCTCACCCTCTACCGCCGCATCCGGAATTTCGTGCTGGGATCGCTGACGGGGATCGCCTTTTTAGTGGCGGTGACCCCGCTCCTGGCGATCATCTATGTGGCCTACGACCGCGGGAAGGAAGCGCTCTCGCTCTCCTTCGTCACGACCATGCCCTCGGGCTTCCCCGTGGGCATCGAGGGCGGGGTCTTAAACGGCATCGCCGGATCCGTTATACTCATTGTCCTGGCGAGTCTTCTCTCCGTGCCGGTGGGGGTCTGGGCCGGTCTCTACCTCTGGGACCAGGGCCACACGCGCCTAGCCGGGGCGACGCGGCTCCTCTCTGATCTTCTTCTGGGAGTCCCCTCGGTCATCTGGGGGGTGGTGGGCTACTATGTCTTTTCGACCAACACGGGGTTCGGGTTCCACTGGGGGTTCTCGGGGCTCGCGGCAGGTTTGACCCTGGGATTCATCATGATCCCCATCGTGACCCGGGTCACCGAGCAGGCCCTCCGAGACGTGCCGCGCAGCTACATCGAAGGGGCCCTCGCCCTCGGGGCGACCCGCTTTCAGGTCATGCGCGACCTCGCGATCCCTGCGGCGATCACCGGGATCGGGACAGGCATCCTTCTTGGGGTGCTGAACGTTCTCGGCCAGACGGCGCCGCTTGTCTTCACCAACTACTACAACACGGGCATCCCCCACTCCCTCGTCGGCTCCAACGGATCGGTGGGGGATCTCGCGATGCAGATCTTCATCTATATCCACGAGCCGTCGAAGGCGCTTCATGTGAAGGCCATGGCCGCGGCCCTGGTTCTGACCGTGATCGTTCTTCTGCTCGATATGGGCATCCGGCTCCTCTCGTGGGGAAGCCGAAGATATGCCCGGAAAGCCTGAGGAGGCCCCTGTGGAACAGAGCGTTTCCGAAGCTGTGGCGCGCAAGATCGAGGTGAGGGAGTTCTCGGCCTTCTACGGCAAGACCCAGGCGCTCAAAAGCGTGAACTTCGCCATTCCCGAAAAGAGGATCACGGCGATGATCGGTCCGTCGGGGTGCGGCAAGTCCACCTTCCTCCGGAGCCTGAACCGGATGAACGACTTCATTCCGGGGTTCCGGATGGAGGGGGCCGCCCTTCTCGACGGCGAGGAGATCTACGGGCCCGGGGTCAACCCGGTTCTTCTCCGCCAGCGCATCGGGATGGTCTTCCAGAAGCCCAACCCTTTCCAGATGTCGATCTACGAAAATGTCGCCTACGGCCTCCGGATCCAGGGGGTCAAGGCGCATTCGCTCGTCTCCGACATCGTCGAAAAGTCCCTTCGCGCCGCCGCCCTCTGGGACGAGGTCAAGGATCGACTGAAAGGCTCGGCCTTCTCCCTCTCGGGAGGCCAGCAGCAGCGTCTCTGCATCGCCCGGGCCCTGGCGGTCGAGCCGGAGGTGATCCTCCTCGACGAGCCGGCCTCGGCCCTCGACCCCATCTCCACCGCCCGCATCGAGGAGCTGATGCAGGACCTCAAGGACAGGTATACAATAGCCATTGTGACGCACAACATGCAGCAGGCCGCCCGGGTCTCGGACTACACCGCGTTCTTTCTCGACGGCGCACTGGTGGAGGTGGGGGAAACCACCAGGATCTTCACCAACCCGGACGATTCGCGGACGGAAGACTACATTACGGGCCGGTTCGGCTAAGGGAAGGGGAGAGGGTGCAAAGACATCTCGATGCTGAGCTCGAACAGCTCAAGGGCCGGATCACCGAAATGGGACGGATGGTCGACCTTCAGATGCAGGAGTCGATCGAGGCCCTGGTCGACCGGGATCCGGCGAAGGCCCGGCAGGTGATCGACCGCGACCACAATGTCAACGCGATGGAGGTCGGCATCGACGAGGACTGCGTCCGGATGATCGCGCTGCATCAGCCGGAGGCCCGGGATCTGCGCTTTGTCATCACCGCGATGAAGATCATTACCGACCTCGAGCGGATGAGCGATCTGGCCTCGAACGTCTCCGAGCGGGTGGTCGAGCTCTTTGACGAGCCCGCGGTGCCTGTTCCTCCCGCCATCGTCGAGATGTCGACCATCGGGCGGGCCATGCTGACCAACGCCCTCGAGGCCTTTGTCCTGCGCGACACCGCCATGGCACGACAGGTGACGCTCGAGGACGAGCGGGTCAACGTCCTCCACCGGAACCTGGTCCGGACGATCGTCGAGAGCCTTCGCCAGCATACCGGCGAGACCAGTCCGATCATCCGGATCCTCTTCATCTCCCGCTCCCTCGAGCGCTTTGCCGACCACGCCACAAACGTGGCCGAGATCATCATGTACATGGTCGAGGGAAAGATCATCCGCCACATGGTGTAGGTGGTAAGGGGAGCGGGGCTCCCTGTGCTCCTTTTTTCCCGCCTTCCGGTCGCCTCCGTCTGATTTTTGGGGGACCTTCTCTCCGACTCCTTGATCCTTATTCTTCGCAGAACCCCATAGAGCTTCGGGAGACTTATGAATGGGCTTGGCCGAGACAGAGCTGTATCGGCGGAAAGGGGCTCAAGACGTCCGAGACCGGTCGAGCCGGCTCTTGATGAGCGAGTGGCGCACGGATCATGTCCCAGATCTCCCTTGTTCGGCGCTCAATCATAAGTCCTGTCCCTGGTCCGTCATCCTCATTGGCAGTCACGGTCACGGGGGATGGTCGCGTCGATTCCGGCAAGAAGTCCCCGCATCTCTCGCGGGGGTTTGACAGGAATGAATTCGATACGTCCCTTGTAGGAGACAACCTGGACTTTCTGCCCCGCTTGAATATTTAAACTTTCCCGGATTTTTTGGGGGATGACCACCTGAAACCTGGGTGAGACTGTCACAGTTGTCATGCAAACCTCCGATCGATGCATTATTCATAGAACTATGGATCTGGTCGGGGCGGAAATCAAGTCATAGTCATTGTGACCTGAAGTCCGAATTTTCAAGGTCCAGACGAATCGGTGATTTTTGCAAAGTCATGAACCGAAATCGTTGTCTGAAGCTGACTGTAGGGATCCGGCTGCGCAATCGTTCCAATCAAGAATACCTTTGGCTCAACTCCGTACAATTTGGCTGGATCGGATTCGAGGATAACTTTCTGACCACGGATAAGAAATATCCGGGAGGTAATGGATTCGACGGGAATGGAGGGAAGAGGAGATTCAGACATCATCCCTTCTTTTCCGTTGTAAATCCAATCTGTTTTCTTTTTTTCGATGGCGGCTCCATCAGTTGCCGGATCGCCTCGATCAGTTGGACGATGGTTTGATCGTGGACCCCGACCGTCCGTTCCAGTTCTTCAAGCTTGTGGGCGAGTCCCTTGTGGGTGGATAGCATTTCCCGAAGTTGAACGAAGGCTTCGACGACAAGAATCGACATTTGAACGGCCTGTTCGGTTCTCAGGACGCTCGATAGCATGACTGCGCCATGTTCCGTGAATACGTAAGGGAGAGTCCGTCGCCCTCCCCAGGATCTTGATCTTGCAGTTTGCAAGGTCAAGCTTGAGAACTCCTCCTAGGTGAGGCGAAAGGCGAATTTTTCCGGAAAACGGGCGGGATTTCGGTGGACCTGTTGGATCAGCCGTTCTGTCTTGACCCCATACAACTCGGCCAGGTCGGAATCCAACATGACCTTTTGGCCCCCGACGAGAAAGATCCGGGATGTGATGGATTCGACGGGAACATGAGAATGGGATTCGGGCATAGGCTCCTCAAAAATGGGGGGGCAATCGAGAATTAAGACTATGGAGTCGATTTCAGAATATCAATATAAAATTATAAATTAAGCTTATTTAACTATGTGATATTTAAAAATGTAAATCACAAAATACAAATATAATAGTGTATTATTTATTTTGACGAATCGGTGAATTTGGCAAAACAGACGATTGTCCCAGATCCCTCAACAAGTCCTCGACCAGAGTGTGCGCCGACTCCCAACCTCCTGCTGGAGAAAATCTGAAAAGACGCCAAGATCAGTGCACTGAGATGGGGCGGTCGAGAGAGATTTCCCTCTTCTCCTCCCCCCCTCATTCTCTGGATCCCGCCGTCACTGTTGTTGCATCCGTTCCCGCATGAAGTCCCTTGGCAGGGGCTTCGGTCTTTCGGGAAAACGGCTCGGCCTCCGAAGGACTCCCGCCTTAAAGTATTCATACCTCGTTTTTACCAATGCGTAATGTACCTCCAGTATATTTCGGGTCTGGGATGATTTTTTTCTCGGGGAAGGTCGATCCGTCGCCGAATTCGAAGGATCGTACGCAAGGCCGATGTTCCGGACATCTGACGAGGGTTTGGCAATCTCTTTTCGTTCGGGGAAGGGGATCGCCCAGTCCTTACCGGGGAGCTGATGAGTCATGTGACGCACCCCCTGATTGAAACGAAGCCCGTCATCGTCATTGTCGAAGACGATTCGGACGTTTCGGGGGTTTTGAGGCACTTTCTCGAAAAGGAAGGGTTTCCCGTGTCGGTCGCCCGGGACGGAGAGGAGGCCCTTTGGGTTCTCCGGCGGGTCCTTGCGAGAAAGTCCCCCCTTCTCGCCGTCGTGGATCTCAATCTTCCCGTCCGTCCGGGGTCGGAGATCTTCTCGTTTATCCGCGCCCACAAGGATCTCAAGAGAACCCCGATTCTGGCCATCTCGGGCCATGGGGAGATCGAGGTCCGGATCAAGGCCCTCGAGGACGGCGCGGACGACTTTCTTCAGAAGCCGTTCGGGATGCGCGAGTTCCTGGCCCGGATCCGGATGCTGATCCGCTCGTATCAGGAAATGGCCGAAACCAGTCTTCCCCCTGTCATGCTCTCCATTGGCCCCTTTTTCCTCGATACCCAAAGGCTTCAGGTCTTCGTGGGGGAGCGGGAAATCCGCCTCACCCGTCTCGAGTTCCGGATCCTTCACTTTCTGGCCTTGAAGCAGGGACAGATCGTCTCCAAGGAGGATCTCCTGAGCGCTCTCTGGGGTGAAGGAGGTCCTGTGGGGGAGGACATTCTGAAGGTCTACATCTCCACCCTCCGGAAAAAGCTGGGCGACTCGAGCCACGAACCCCGGTTCATCGAAACGGTCCGGGGATTCGGGTATCGCCTCAAGAAGTCGCCCTCCCCCGTCTCCTCCTGATTTCCTTTTCCCTCTTTTCGCCTCCCTTCGATTTTCCAGAGAACGCGAGGATCTTGGAGATTGGATCCTGTCGCCATGCGTCCGTTTGTCCGTGCCGGGTTTCCGTTTCCTCAAGGTTCTGTGACGCGTCTTTACCTGGAGCTCACGCCGACGTTATTCGTCGCCTCTAAAGTGGTCCTTCGAAGCCAAGATCTTGTTGGCCTCATTCGGGATCCGGCGGCGGGTGCATTCACCCGGAGGAAGGATCTTTAGGGACAAACTCTTTGGAGGAATTCTTGATGCACATCTTTGGACAGGGGATGAGAAAGGCGCTGGCCCTCGGTGTCGCCCTTCTCTGCATGGACGGAAACACGGGTCTTGCCTTGGCCCAGGCGGACGCCGGTCAGTCGAAGCAGCCCGATCAGGGGAAGACGCCGGACGCGGCAATGCCGACGGCGATCATCTACGGCGCCGTCGTCTCGACGAAGGATCAGACGCCGCTCAAGGGAGTTCCGATCCTTCTCAAGAACACGCAGACCGGGGAGGTCATCGTTAAAGAGAGCGACCCCCAGGGCGCGTACATCTTCAACCACCTTCCCGCCGGGATCTACCGGATCCTCGTGGGGGGCGGAAGCTACTCCCTTCAGAAAAAGGAAGGCGTCCTGAAAGCCGGAATGGTAGGAGAGATGAACTTCCGGGTGGCGGTTCTCTCGAGCGGCGACTCCTCGCTTCTCGGCAGCATCTACGAGGGGCACGGGGACCGCAAGATCCCGCTTGCGGCCCAGATGCAGATCAAGAACGTCAAGACCCATGAGGTCTACACCATCGGATCGGGTCCGTCGGGAACCTTCTCGCTCGACAAGATCCCGGCCGGACGCTATCTCGTCCAGGTTCTCAAGAAGGGCTATCTTCCCGTCTCCGAAGAGGTTGCGGTCAACGGAAAGACCTCCCGGAACTTCCGCCTGAGCCTTAACAAGCTGGCTTCCGCAGACATCAACGCCGACACCAGCAAGAAGATCAAGGACACCACGGGCGCCATCACGGTCGTCGGCCACAAGACCTTCGAAACCTGGCAGACCACCGGCATCGGGTTCGCGCTCTCGAACCAGCCCGGCATCAACTACTACTCCCGGTCCGGCGCCAACGGCGTCACGGGCGGCATGAACTACTTCACCTGCCGCGGTTACTCCACAGGCGGATCCAATACCGCTCCTTCGGGCGGATCCAATATCGAGTTCGAGGTCGAAGGGGTACCCTTCAACGAGAACCAGGATGGAGGAATGGTTTATGACTTGAACCTCTTCAACATCGACATCGCCTCTGTGGACATCCAGCGGGGCGTGACCACATCGGCCAACCTTTACAACTATGCCTCGGGGTGCAACGTCAACATCCACCTGATGCAGCCCACCAAGGACGCCTTCTCCCAGATCACGAGCGGAATGGGATCCTACAATCAGTACTATACCTCCTTCATCTCCAACACCGGGATCAACGAAAAAACCGGCGTCGGAGCGTATAACGACCTCTCCCTCATCAACCAGCAGGGATTCCAGGAATTCACGGGGCTCCAGGAATATCAGGACTACGCCAACCTTACCAAGTACCTTGAGGCCGGAAAGATCAGCCTCATGTTCACCGGAGCCTACAAGAACTACGACCGGGGCTCTTCGACCTCGCTACAGAACTTCAACCAGTTCGGACCGACCTACAACGGTCTTCCCAACGGCGAAAACACCGGTTATGCGTCCGGCACCAATACTCCGGACTCTCCCTATTACAAGAACTGGCTTTCTCAGCGCTACATGGTCACGATTCAGGGCGAAGATCAGCTGAACCCCACCGTCTGGGTCAAGAACAACGCCTTTGCCTTGGTTATGCCGGAAAGTATCATCATGGTCCCGGTCGGAATCGACGGGAGCCCAGTTCAGGGGGGCGGTGGAACGGCTTTTCAGAATGTCGTCCCAAGTTATGGAGGGGCCTGTAATAATACTTCTGCAGGTTCAGCGTCTGAATGTGCCAATCCTTTCAACTTTACCTACATTCAAGGTCAAGGGTACAAGGTGGGAGACATCGCCGAAACCGCGATCCAGACCTTCAAGGGCAATAAGGTCCACATGGGGGCCCGTCTTTCCTATAACAACACCCAATATGGCAATATGCCGATCGGAACACCAAAAATCACAGGAAACGCCGGCGGATCGAATCTCATGGCCACCGTCGGAGGATATGTCGAGGATCACTACCGGCCGACCGACGATTGGCTCTTCTCAGCCGGAGTCCGGGTGATGGCGGTCAGTCAGCAGTATGTCAATTCGATGATGTCCGGAGCCCAGACGGCGACAAATGCTGCAGGCAATGGAAATGGTCCAACAGGAAATGCCGCTTATGCCGAGAGTGCCGGTCAGAACTTCGTCGTGCCCCTTCCCCACGTCGGGGCCAATTGGTATCCCAGCGACCACTGGAAGGTTTACGTCAACGCGGGCCAGTCCTACTCGGCCCCCAGCCTCCAGTTTTTCGAGGTTCCGGTGGGCCAGGGACCCAATGCCATGACCATCAAACCTGAAATTGTCAACGATGTCGAGGCGGGAGTCCGGTATTCGACCGACAAGGGTTTTGTGGCCTTCGACATCTACAACGACTACATCAACAACATGTTTACGACTTCTCTTCAGCTTCTTCCTGGCAATATTACCAATACCGTTCCTGATACGGCGGGACTCGCCGAAATGCGGGGGGTCGAAGCCGAGTTCAAGCGGGATCTTCCGGCCGGGTTCAGCGTCGACGGAAGCTTTTCTGCGGTCGACGCCTACTTCGTGAGCGCCCAGTATGGACTGGGGACCTCCACGGTCCTGAGCAACTCGGGGGATCCCCTTCCTTTCGTTCCCAACATGCTGGCCAACCTCGACCTCAACTACACCAAGGGAAACTGGCACGCCACGGTCAACGAACGCTACACCGGCATGATGAATGTCATCGATACGAGCGGAGGTCCAACCGGAACAGCGAATATTCAGATGAACGCCCCAGGATACTGGGCGACGAACCTTCTTCTGGCCTACGATCTCCCGAAGGTCTCGTGGTACAAGAGCGCCCAGCTCTTCTTCAACGCCTTCAATCTTCTGAACACCAATTACTATGAACCGGCTTTTTTGTCTCCGGGAGCAAACAATCTCGAAACCATGTTCGTCTACCCAGGAGAACCCATCAACGTCTTCGGAGGGGTCACTATGACCTTCTAGCTTCAGAAAGTCTCAAAGGGTCA
The DNA here is from genome assembly GCA_021801345.1 of Nitrospirota bacterium. Classification (GTDB taxonomy): domain Bacteria; phylum Nitrospirota; class Leptospirillia; order Leptospirillales; family Leptospirillaceae; genus UBA4572. Next base: position 6,459 of record JAJYYA010000026.1, on the reverse strand, counting down.
AGGGGGGGGCAATCCCTCCCTTGACCTTTCTGTTTTACAAAACTCACCGTTTCTTTACCTGAAATTAACATTCCCGTGGGATCCTGTTTCTCGCAGAAGAAAGTCTCGGGACAATGTTTTCGGAGGGCATGAAAATGAATGGATTGGCATATCTGATGCGTGGCGGACCGATCATGTACATCCTTCTCCCGATGTCGGGAGTGGCGATGGCGGTCATCATCGAGAGATATCTGTATTTGCGTCGGGAAAAGCAGGGAACCTTCGAGATCCTTTCGGTGTTGAGAAAGGGCGCCCTGGGCGAGAAGGAAATGGGAGAGATCCGCAAGCTCCTCGAGAAGTGCAACCAGAAACACCTGATCGTGGGAAAGATCCTCTCCCTCTTTCTGAACCGGAGGCTCTCCGAGGGCGACCTCGAACATCTGGTGGAGGCCGAAGCCCTGATCGAGGAGAAGCGGCTCAAGCAGCGGATGTGGATTCTCGACACCACTGTGACCATGGCGCCCCTTCTGGGTCTTCTTGGAACCATCATGGGCATCATCGCCTCCTTCCATGTCATGTCGGTCTCGGGGCTCGGAAAGCCGGCCCAGATCACAGGCGGCGTTGCGGAAGCCCTGATCGCGACGGCGACCGGACTCGTCATCGCCATTATCTCGCTCGGATTTTACAACCATCTGAATACGACCATCCGGGAGATCCGGAATGCCATCGAGTCCTCCGCCCGGCTTCTGTTCCATCTTCAGGACCGTCTGAGCAACGCTCCCGGGCTTCCTGCTGGCGCCACATCGAGTTCCGCAGGCGGAGACTTTGCCGCCAAGGCTCAGCCGGCATTCAACACGCGTTAAACTCGGAACCTCTACGGATCGGACAGGAGACACGTTATGCGGCTGTTTTCAGACCATGGCGAGGAAGAGCGCGCCCGGATCGAACTGATCCCGATGATCGACATCATGTTCTTCCTCCTGGTCGTCTTTATCTTCATCTCGATATCTTTGATCAAGCTCAACGGGGTGACGCTGAATCTTCCCAAGGCGTCGTCCGCCCCGATCGACCAGAAGCCTCAGGTCATGAACATCTCCATCCAGAAGGACGGGAGCATTTTCGTGGACAAGGTGCCGGTTTCCATGGAGGCTCTCCAGGACGAGCTTGAAAAGCTCGAGGCCCAGGGGCTCCAGGACAAGGAGCAGATCATCGTGAGCGGCGACCGCGAGTCCAGGCTCCAGAAGCTGGTCGATGTGATGGACCTGTGCAACCGGCTCGGATTTTCGAAACTCTCCATCCGGACCGATCCAAAATGAAAGCGGACATTCTCGAGAACCCTTCGGTCCGTCTCTACGGACTCCTGGCCCTTGTGATGGCCATGGAGACGGCGCTTCTTCTCTTTATTCACATTGCTCCGGAGCCGATCGTTTCCGATCGGCGTCAGACCATCCGGATCTCTTTGGTCCACCCTCCCCCCGCGCCTCCCAAGGTGGTCAAGCCCAAGCCCCACCCTGTTCCCAAAAAGGTCTCAAAGCCGGTACCGCCCAAGGCCCTCGTCCTTCCCAAGGCGACGGCGACCTCGACGAACCTTCTCGCCGCCGAGGTGGGAGACCGTGTTTCTCTCGGATGGGGTGACTCCGCTCCCGTCACCGGCAAGCCGTCGGACTATACGCCCCCGGTCCTTTTGACGAAGGTCGATACGGATGCCCTCTATACGGCAAAGATGAAGGATTCGGACGAGGAAGGGGACGTGGTGATCGAGGTGTGGGTCGACGCGAAGGGCCGTATCGAGAGGACCAAGATGGTGATTCCCTCCGTCTACGACGACTTAAACGCCGCGGCGAAGAAGGTGTTGAAGACGCTTCGCTTCCGGGCCGCCACCAACAAGGGCCAGCCGGTCGAAGGAAAGTTCCAGCTGAATTTCCGTTTCCGCATCCGGAACGGGTAGAGGGGGTCATGCGTAGGCGGTTGCTGACCGGTTGCCTGGTTGTTGTCTGTCTTGCCGGACTCTCATCGTTTGCCCCTCTGGCCTCGGCCGAGCCGGCTTCCAAGAAAAAGGCGGGGGACAACCAGGCCGTCCTCGACGTCCTGCCCGGACCCGACGGGACGCTCGGAATCCGTTCCGTCATCAAGCGGTTCGGGTTGACCTTTACCCGAATCGTGATCGACCACCAGACGCCCCAGGATCCGATCAATGTCCTGATCCGCTTCGAACTTCCGCACATGAAGTCCTGCCCCATGGGCGATCCCCCCGACCACCCCGCCGAGGTGGAGGCGACCTGGCAGGCGGCCCCGGGGGTGGACTCCTTCCTTCCCATGAACGTCTGGGCGCGCAACCTCTCCCGGGGCAGGGAAGATGTCTTCCTCGCCGCCGCCTGCTCCGACAATCCCTGAAAATGTCCCCGAGCCGAGTTTTTCGGCCGTCCAGACCAGGATCGAAGACCTTGGACGGAATGGCTTTCAAGGCGAAGTCGAACCTTTTCGCGCAAAAGTCTTCTCATTCCAGTGTTTTTTAAAAACGTCATCCTGGAACGACATTCACTTTGATGCCGATTCGGAGGGATTTTTTTATGGCAGTGATGATAGCCGAGACATTGTCCATGGTGGGATTGCCTGACAGGGAGAGCATCCGGTGAACGCTTTTGCTGGATTTGTGGAGATCCTCCGCCAAGGCTTCAAACCCGACTGTGGCGTTGACAAGATCTCGCAGTACGAGCCTTGCCGTGTCCGGTTCCCCATTGAGAAACAGGGTGAGGGCTTCGTCGAGCAGGGCCTTTGCAAAGTCCGGATCGCTCTTTGCGCGGGCGAGAACGGTTTTTTTAAAATCTCTGGTTAAAACCATCAAGGACTCCTTTTCTGACCATTTTTCCTTCGATTCCTATAGTCTTCCCATAACTTGACCGCTCGATCGATATCGTCCTGCCTGCCCTTCTTTGTTCCTCCGCCTAGAAGGATTATGAGTCTCTCTCCCTCCTTCGCCAAATAGATTCGATAGCCTGGACCCCAATCTATTCTGTATTCGCCGATCCCTCGAAACCACCTGACATTTGAGAGATTCCCCTGCTCCATTCTGATCTTTGCAACGGCGATCTTCGCGGCAGCGGTCGGATTCAGCGATTTAAACCATTCGGCATAAGGACTGGAACCGTCTTCTTCCAGAAGTTCATGAACTTGAAGGGTCATAGTTAATGGTATCGTATATGTTACTATCGTGCACGCTTGAGGCAAGTATTCTTGAATGAGCGCAGTCCTCTTTACGATAGGCCTTTACGATCGGGGAGGACTCCCCGATCGTATGCCCTGAGATCTCTTCGCTCTATTTCCCGCCCTCTCTCGCATTCTTACGAACGTCGCCCCTGAAAGTCCCTGCGCTCGGATGACTCTTTACCGAAATGTCATACGTTCGACACGAATCGTTTACCGTCCCGTGACCCCAGGGGAGGTATGGTATTCAAAGCCTTTCGGACGGGGGAGAACTATGCCGGTATGCCGTCCGGAGATGGTGGATAGGGAGACAGTATGCGTTTTTGGGGGACTCACGTCTGGATGACTTGAGAAGACTTCTCCGGCAAAGGCGCGATTTGTAGCGCAAGCGGCCGGATCGGTTTTTTTGTCGATTTCCAAATGGGGTCTTCGTCTTTTGAAGTGCGGGATTTGAGAGTGAGGTCGAACATGCCTTGGGGCTTGGAGCAAAGTCGATGAAGAGTGTAGGGAAGGCGATTTCGGGGATCGGGGCAGACCTGTCGGAAAAGACGGTCGGGCCGGCCAATGAAGATCGTCACAATACGACCGTCCTCTTCTGTTCAAGGGAGAACAGGTTTCAGAAAGTGAAGGAACGGATCGCTCTCAGGTCCGGATTTTCCGTGTCTGCGGCCTATGACGGGGAGGAGGCCCTCTGGATCCTTCGGAAGCATCTTTCCCGTGCCGAAATCGGACGGCTTGTGATCGTGACGGAGTTCACTCTTCCGCTCAGGACCGGCCTCGAACTTTGCCAGTTTGTCCGTTCCCACCCCCGCCTGTCCGAGGCGTCCGTTTTGATCGTCTCCGAGGAAGGGGATTCCCGGCAATGCATCGATCTCCTGGAGTCGGGTGCCGACGACTGTCTCCGGGAGCCCGTCGGCCCTCGTGAGATCGAGTCGCGGATCGTGGCGCTTCTCAGAAGGTCCGAGCGCAAGGCTGGCGTAAGAGGCCACTGGCCCTTCGAACGGGTCGAGATCGAAGGGCTGGTCGTCGATACGGCCCGCTTCGAGGTCTCCCACAATGGCCAGGAGATCCAGCTGAGCTACAAGGAGTTTACGGTTTTGGTTCTCTTCCTGTCTCGACCGGGACGGGCCCTTTCCTATGACGAGATCCTGAGCTTTGTGTGGGGAGAGCATTCCGACCGGAGAAGGGAAAACCTGAAGGTTCTCGTCCACGCCCTTCGGAAAAAGATTTCGGGGGCGCCCTTCATCGAGGCCATCCGGGGGTTCGGATACCGGATGCGGGATTCTCCTCCGCTCGTCTGAGACGACGACTCACGCCAGGCCTCTCCTCCGTTTTCAAAACTGCCTTCCTTGGTGCCTTTTCCCTTCGCCAGAATCCGATCCTTCGCCGTTTCGACGAATAAACTGTGTCTCTCTCGTTTTACAGTTTTTACTGTTTCTTGATAATTCTGACATTTTCTTCCCCCAGAATCGTTCCCTCGGGGCAGGTGTCCCGATCATACAAAAACAATTTCGCATGACATTTAAGGAGACTTTCATGATCGTTAAGGTACGTGATGCGGCCTGGTTTGTCATTCCGGGGCTGATCCTGGGAGGCGTCACCACAGACGTGTGGTCGGCGCAGGATCCTTCCGGCCAGAAATCGAGCGTTCCTGCTGCTGTCCAGTCGGCTCCCTCCGTTCTATACGGAGTGATTCGTTCGGCAAAGGACCAGACGACCCTGTCGGGTGTTCCGATCGACCTTGAAAACCGGTCGACCGGTCAGGTCATGAAAAAATCAAGCGACCAGCAGGGAGCCTTCATCTTTTCGAATCTGCCCCCGGGCGACTACAAGGTCAAAGTCGGAGGAGGAAAGTTCTCTATCCAGCAGAAGGAAGGTCGCCTGAAGGGCGGCATGGTCGGCGAGATGAATTTTGCCGTCAATCCCCTCTCCCAGGGGACCTCCGAAATCCTCGGGACCATCTTCGAAGGGCACGGCGACAAACGGGTGCCTCTGGCGGCGCGCCTTGCCGTCAAGAACCTGACCACAAAGGAGGTCTACCAGATTGTCTCCGACCCCTCGGGACACTTCAGCCTTCGCAACATCCCGTCAGGAGACTATCTTGTCGAGGCGACCAAGTCGGGATACCTTCCTTTCTCGTCGAAGCTCGCGGTCAACGGACATACGACCGAGGAGATTCGGCTTCACATCAACAGCATGGCCCGGGCCAGCATCAGGGCGATGGGCGACAAGCAAATCCGGCAGACCACCGGAGCGATCTCCGTGGTCGATCAGAAGAAGTTCCAGCAGAACCTCACGACCGGAGCTACGTATACCCTCATGCAGAACACGCCGGGCATCGAGTACTATTCCCGCTCCGGTAGCCAGGGGATTTCGGGGGGCATGAACTACATGTCCTGCCGGGGCTATACGGTGGGGGGAGCCAACACCAACCCCAACGGCAACGCCGGAATCGAGATGTCGGTCGAGGGCGTTCCCATGAATATCGAGGCCGACGGGGGCGAAGTCTACGATCTCGGCATCATGAACGCCGATGTGAAGTCCGCGACCGTCAACCGGGGCGTGACCACCTCGCGCGAAACCGGAAACTATGCGGCCGGATGTTCCATCAACTTCAACCTCGTCGACCCCACGGCCAAGTCCTTTCAGACAATCAACTCGGGCGGGGGATCCTACGGCCTCTACTACACGAGCTATATCAACAACTCCGGGATCGGAAAGGATACGAATGTAGGAGCTTACAACGATTTTTCCATCATTCACCAGGACGGGTTCCAGCAGTTTACTCCCCTGACCGAGTACCAGTACTACGGAAATGTCACCAAGTATCTTACCGGAGGAAAGCTCTACCTTCTCGCCACGGCCAACTACAAGACCTATGATCGGGGCGCCTCCATGAGTCTCACCAACTACAATGCCTATGGGGCGACGAACAACGGGGGGCCGAGTTTTTCCAATACCTCGAACACCGGTAACACGCCCAACTCTCCCTTCTTCAAGAACTGGGACTACGCCCGCTTCATGCTCGACCTGGGGTTCAAGGACCAGATTACGCCTGATATTCGGATCAAGAACTCGCTTTACGCGAACGTTGAGCCCCAAGGGAACACCAGCATGCCCGCAGGCTTCGGTTCCTGCACGACCTCGTCCTGTACACCGACTACATCCTCACTAGGACTGCCTATTCCCCACAAGTCGGGGAGAGCTTCAAAATCCGGGACGACCGGAGCGTGAGGGGGGTAGCGAGGGGGGCTGGACATAGGCGTCGGGAGTGCG
>JAJYYA010000073.1 GCA_021801345.1 Nitrospirota bacterium | reverse complement strand
AGCCGGTTGACAAGTTCGACGAGCCCCCGGTGCTGTCGGTCGATCTCGGCGTAGCCCGTCTCGAAGTTCTCATTCCAGAAGAAGATCTTCGGAAGAATGCCCTGTCCTGTCCTGTCCTGTCCTGTCCTGTCCTGTCCTGTCCTGTCCTGTCCTGTCCTGTCCTGTCCTGTCCTGTCCATCCGTCTCTTTCCATCGCCCGACCTGCGGGCCCGTTATATGACCGTCTTCCATTTCAGAGCTCAACCCCCTTCCCGCTTGAAAAGATTCGACCCGAACCCAAGAACTTCCGTTGCCCGCACGTCGCCCTCGAGAGGAGGGGGCAGATCCCCCGGAAAGCCTCGCCAAAAACTCCTTCTCGGGTACAGGACTGCCGAAGAGATAGCCCTGGAAGCGGGAGCACCCGCACTCCTCGAGGACCCTCTTCTGCGCCTTTGTTTCGACCCCTTCGGCCACGATCTCAAGCGAGAGAGCCTTCGCCAGGACGATGATGGTGGAGACGATCGTCCGGTCTTCCCGGCTTTCCCCAAGCCCCTTCACGAAGGAGCGGTCGATCTTGATCTGATCGAAAGGATTTTCCTACGAGATCCTCCGCCCTCAGCCCCTCCTTTTCGACGAGGGTCCGGCTGATCTCGACGATGCTGCCATCGAGGTCGAGAAGGGCCACATAGGGAAACATATTGTCGAAGATCATCTGGATCGACCGTTTCTTTTCTCGGTGAGGCTCTCGAGGGTCTCCCTCGCCCCCTCGAACCGGCTCTCGGCCTTCTTTCGAAGGCTTTGCATGAGAGCGACGGCAAAGGAGACCAGGATGCCGTCAGTCAGGAAAACGAGATTGGGCCAGAAACTCCTTTCCGCCAGATCCCAGGAAAGACTCCACGCGGGAACCATAAAGACGAATGTCGCCAGAGGAATGCAGAGGAGGGTGGAGATGAGCCCCGCCCGAAATCCTCACAGGATCGCGGAGAGGGCGACGGCGGGAAAGAAGGTAATGTACTGGAGGCCCGCCGTGACGGGGGCGATCAGGAGCCTGAGCGCAAAGGCCACCGCCACGACGGTCAGGGAGAGAATGTAGGGGAACCTGACGCTCCGCTTCTTGAGAAGAAAGGCCGACAAAAACCGCTCGATCCTCTCGATCGTCCCGCCCTTTTCCCTCCCCGACACAGACTCGATGCTCATTCTCCTCGCTGGACCGGATCGTCCAACAGGGGAAAGCGTCTTCCCGACCGGAGAAGATCTTCGATCTCCCCTTCGGGAAGCGGACGAGAATACCAGTTCCCGGAGACGATCCGGCAGCCGAGGTCCCGGAGAAGCCGGACCGCTTCCCGGCTCTCTGCCCCCTTCGCCGAGACCGGGACATCCAGGTCCCGGCCGAGACCCGTCACCGCCCGAAGGATCGCCGCCCCCGCCGGATCGAGACCGGAGACGGAAGAGAGTGTCCGGGAGAGCTTGATCCGGTCGAAGAGGCCGGACCGGAGGAGCTCGAGCGAGAAACTCCCCTGTCCGAAGTCGTCGAGTACGATCCCCACGCCGCACTCCCGGATCCCCCGAAGGACAGGGGCCAGATCTTCCATCGCTCCGTCGGGAAAGGCGATCTCGACTTCGAGGCGCTCGGGAGAGAGCCCGGACTCGGAGAGGATCTCCCGAAGACGGGTCGGGAAGGCTCGCGCCCCCATGAGGTCCCGAATTGAGAGATTGACCGAGACAGGAGGAGTCCCTCCCGGAGGCGTCTGCCAGTTCAGGGCGGCAAGCGTTGCGCGTCTCAGGACAAAGTCCGTGATCTCGGGAAGCTGCCCGGCCCTCTCGGCGAGCGGGAGAAAGTCCCCGGGAAGAAGTCTCCCCCGGGTCGGGTGATGCCAGCGGACGAGCGCCTCCACACCCCGGATCCTCCCGGTCGCCACCTCTACCTCGGGCTGAAACTCGAGGTGAAGCTGGGATCGGTCCAGTGCCTGCCGAACGGCTCCCGAGAGACTCACCCGCTCCTCGAGCTCGGAGGTGAGCTCGGGACGAAAAAACTCCACGGCGTTTCCCCGGCGCTCCTTGGCCTTGTACATGGCGATGTCGGCGTTTCGGAGAAGCCTGTCCGCATCCTCGCCGTCTTCGGGAAAGACCGCCGCTCCCACGCTGGCCGAGACGGAGATCTCCTGCCCCCCCACCAGAAGAGGGGCGGAAAGGCTCTCGAAGATGCGCCCGACCGCGGTCACGACCTCCTCGTGGGTGGTGAACCCCGTCATGATCACGGTGAACTCGTCGCCCCCCATGCGGGCCACGGTGTCCTCCGCCCTCACTACCTTTGAAAGGCGGTCGGCGGCCCCCCGAAGGACGATGTCGCCCGCCGCGTGACCCAGGGTATCGTTGACCTCCTTGAAGCTGTCGAGGTCCATGTAGAGGAGGGCCAGAGGCGTTCCCGAACGCTTCGCCCGGGAGAGAGACTGCTCGAGCCGGTCGTGGAAGAGGACCCGGTTGGGAATCTGGGTGAGGTAGTCGTAGCGGGCCTGGCGGGCAAGCTGTCGCTCCATCTCGCGTTTTTCCGTGACGTCGCGGAAGACGAGGACCACTCCGCTCGTTCTCTCCCCGTCCCGGACGAGAGAGGCGGAGTCCTCCACCGACAGCCGCCGTCCATCCCGCGTCAGAAGGCAGGTATGGTTGGCCAGGCCCACCATCCGGCCGGTGGAAAGACAGCGCGCCACCAGATCGGTCCGTCTCTCTCCGCTCTCCTCCTCCACGGCGGCATAGACCTGGTCCACCGGAAGTCCCGACGCTTCGAGAAAACTCCAACCGGTCAGAAGCTCCGCCGCCGGGTTCATGAAGGTCACGCAGCCGGCATCGTCAGCCACGATCACACCCTCCCCCAGGCTCTTGAGGGTGACAAGCCACCGCTCCTTCTCCCGGGCGAGCGCGTTCATGAGCTGACGCCGGCGGGAGATGTCGCGGATGGTCACCATGTAGCCGGCGATGGCCCCGCTTCCCTTCGAGGAGAGGATCTTGCGCCCCGAGGCTTCCCCCGGGAAGGTCGACCCGTCCTTTCTCCGGTACTCCACCTCATAGGAGGAGAGACTCTCCTCCGCCTCCTTGGAGTACCGGAGACGCCCCTGTTCGATAAAGTCGTCGGTCCGGGCATAGAGGACAGAGATCGACCGGCCGACGAGCTCGGAGGGGTCGTAGCCGAAAATCCGGGAGACGGAGGGGCTGGCCAGGACGATATGGCGCATGGGATCGACGGCGAGGATCGCGTCGACCGACGATGCGAAGATCGCCTCGAAGCGGTAGTGCTCCTCCTCCCATCGGTGCTTCCGTGGTGCCATTTTCGGACCCTTCCCGGCCGCGGCCGTCACCCCTTTCAACTTTGGAGCCGACACTTGAACGTGTCTCTATGTTAGGAGGATCCCTTGAAAAAATCAAAAAAAAGACGCGAGGGACACCACTCGCGATCGGGGAGATCTCTGGACCCTCCGTATGATTGATCGGAGACACTGATCGGGGCTTTCGCGATGCTGGTCCCCTCTCTGACAATCCTCTTTGCGCGGGAGGGTGTGGCGGAACAGCCGCTCCGGACCATCCGGTTCGTCTTCGGGAGGCGGATCCCTCTCCCTTTTTTCTTTCTTCTTAGAGGGACCCGGTAGACAGCTCCAGAACGAGAGCGGCCGTCGCGGAGACGATCGCGGCGATCCGGTGAAAGTCGACCCTGTCCGGCGTGTCCGAGGGGCGATGATAGTGTTCGTAGCGGAAATTAGCGGTATCCGTCACCATGATGGTCGGAACTCCTTCCTCCCAGAGGACCTGGTGATCGCTCCGGGCAAACTGCCTGGGAAAGTCCGGAAGGAAGGTCCGGAGAAGGAGTCCGACCACCGGAAGATCCCCCGGTTCCCTGATCCCGACGACCTTCTCCTCTCCTGTCAGGGAGACGAGCCGTTCCCTGAAGGATCGGGCGATCTCCCGGGAGTTTCGGCGGTGGATCACCGCGGTGAAGTCTCCGGGCGATCCGCGCCTCCGTATCCTTCCCACCGTCCGGGGATAGAGGAGCCCCGCCCCTTGGGGGAAGGACTGGGTCCGGGGTCCGGTCCTGACGGAGCCCATCGTCTCGAAGACGACCGCTCCCCGGATCGCGTATTCCCGCGCCAGATCCGGGACGAGGGCGCGGGAGCCCACCAGCCCTTCCTCCTCCCTGTCGAAGGCCGCGAGAAGGAGCGTCCTTTCGGGATCGAGCCTGCCTAGAAGCCCTGCCAGAACAAGAAGAGCGGCGACGGAGGCCCCGTTGTCGTTCGCCCCCGGAGAGTTCGGGACGGTATCGTAGTGGGCGCCGACCAACACCGCCTCATGTCGTCGCCTTCCCCTGCGAACGGCCAGGATGTTGGTTCCGGAGAGTCCGGGAGGGAGCAGGGAGGAAAAGGATCGTTCCGGAACAGCGGGGCAGAACTCTCCGGGGACCTCCCCGGATCTGACCGAAAAAAAGGGGCGCCGTTCGACGCTCCACCCTTCTGCTTCCAGTGTTTCCGCGATCATCCGCTCCGCCCCCAGGATCTTCTCGGGAAACGAGTCCCTGTGGCGGGGGGCCGGCAGGCTTTCGACAAGGTGTTTGAGGCGGGCCGGATCGATCCGGGAGAGAGACTCTTGCCACAAGTCGGGAAATTCGGCGGCCATCAGGAGTCCCCTCAATCATTTTCAAAAATGGGTTTGGTCTCCGAAAGCCTCCAGACGGACAGGGGATGGCCCAATCCGATCTCCCGGCTTTCCGTCACCGAAAGGGAAACGATTCGTCCGATTCCTCGAGGTTCCGGGACGCATCGTCGGTCAGGAGTGCCTGGATAGCCATCAGCGATTCTTGCTCCGGTCTCGAAGTCGCCCGACGACATCACCGGCGGGTTGCACTTTGCCTTCCTCAACCTGGCGTGTGGCGAGCGCAAGAATTTTCAGAAGAGCCATCGTCTCCTGGGTTGTCTCATCGCTTTCGATGTCCTTTCTCACGGCCGTGACTTCTCCATTTAGGGTGATGACCAAGAGATTGCCCTGCCCCGAATGTCGCGCACAGTTTCAGCGGCATGGACCTTCAGACAACCGACCTGTTTGTTCTGAGCCGATCGTTCCTTAACCATCGAGACGGAGGAGAGCCCCGGACCTCCGGACAGGCCGAAGGGGTGCCCCGTCGACAAAAGAGAGGGGCCGGCCGACTCTCTTTAGTCGGAGGGGCGGGAAAGACCGGGGGAGGGCTCGGAGGGAACCTGGATCTCCTGGTGGTAGCGGGCGTGGTAGAGCGTCTCGATTTTTTCGAAGGGGATCGTCTCCACGCACGGCTTTGCGAGGACCGCTCCGGAGCGCCGACAGGAGAGGCGAAGACGATAGAGGGCATCCCGGTCGTCGACGGTCATCCAGAGATCGTCATGGCCTCCGGGCGAGAGGGAGGACGGCGTTCCGTTGGAGACGGGAAAGAGGCGAAGATCGAAGCAGCCTTCCTTGCAGGCAGTCGACGCCCTGAAGAATCCTCCGTGGGGATGCTCCCCCCCCGTGACGAGATAGACCCCTCCCGAGGGAAGCGCCGCGAGGCGGACGATCTTGCCGGAGGTCGGCTCGAGCGTCGTCATGCGAAGCTTGGGCGCCATTTCGGCAAGATCGACCCATCCCAGAGCCCCTCCGTCCTTCGCCGAAAGATACAGCCTGTCCTCCGCCCCGGAGACGGCGGGGGAGGACAGGGCCAGGCCCGAAACGGCAGGAGGGTAGGACATTTCACAAGAGCGCCGCCGGCAGGAGGAGGGGATTCGCGCCAGAAGGCCCTGGCGATACGTGACCCACAGGTCGTCCCTTTTCGGATCCAAGGCGAGTCCGGACGGAGAGCCGCTTCCGGAGGGAAGCGGAAGGAAGGAAAGACATCGTCCGGTCCGGCAAGCGTGCGAAAGAAAAAGGATCCGGTTGGAGAGCCGGTCCAGAACGGCAAGCCTCTTCCTCTTTGCATCGTAGACCGCCCGGAAGGGATAGGCCGGGCGCTCCGGCAAGGGGATGCCCCAAAGACAGGAGGCCGAGAGACATCCTTTGGGAAGATAGTCGACGCGATCCCCCATCCTCAGAAGCACATAGGCCCCCCCCGAAACCGGATCGGCCACCACGTCCCCCGGGTCGGAGAGGGCCGGAGCCAGCGGGACCAGCGTTGCGCAGTCCTCGCTCCGACAGGAGGGAGGCAGCACAAAAAGCCCGTTCTTGAGGGTGGAGGCGAGGTAGAGCGTCCCGAAACGGTCCCGGGCGACCCCGCGAAAGCCGAAGTTCGACACGGGAAGAGCCAGCGTCGAATAGCCCGTTTGGGAAGAAGGGAGCTCTTCTGCCAAAGCCGGGGAGGCCGCCCACGACACGAGCCCACCAAACAGGAGCGCGCCCAGAAGAAGGCGGCCCGGGAAGACCGGTCGATCAGACCGGAGGATGGATGGCATTCTCTTCTCCGATCGCGTGATAGAGGTTCAGAATATAGTTCCGGTCGGCCCCGAGGTCGGCGGAAGAAGAGTCGGAGACGGCGGAGACCTCCATCCGGAGACCTCCCGGGACAGGAGAAAGCCCGATCTCGATCGTCGACCCCCGGTGCCAGAAGGAGGGGGAGACACGCACCACGATCCGGTCCTCCGCGCGGCTTTTGACGCGCCAACCGGAAAAGCCCCCGATGGCATGATCGATATTCGTCCTGAGCTTTCCGGGATCCCCGGAAAAGATCCGGGAGGCCACCTCCGGCAGGGGATAGCCTCCGTTTGTCCAGGAACGGTTGAGCGTGAAGTAGACCTTGAGCCGGGCGAGGGCTCCGGGAGCGTTCGTGAAGGCGGCATTGTTTGCGATCAGGTCGCCGCCGAGATAGACGAGCCCGACAAAAACAAGCAAAGAGAGAATCCTGAGAACGTTCACTCGGTCACCCCTCCCTGACGTCGGCCTTTTCGACCCCGGTGGACTCGAGATAGCGTTCGGCATCAATGGCGGCCATACATCCCGAACCCGCCGCCGAGATCGCCTGCCGATAGACGGGATCGGCGACGTCTCCGGCCGCGAAAAGCCCAGGAACGGAGGTCTTCGAGCCGGACACGGTCTTCAGATAACCCGTGGGATCGGTTTCGGCAAGCCCTCCGAGAAAGCCGGTGTTGGGGCTGTGGCCGATGGCCACGAAAAACCCCGAACACGCCACGATGGACTCCGCTCCCGTCTTCACGTCCCGGATCCGGACTCCCGTTACCTGTCCCTTGTTCACGTCGAGAATCTCGACGATCTCGCTGTTCCAGATAAAACCGATCTTGGGATTCTCCAGAGCCTTTTCCTGCATGATCTTCGAGGCCCGAAGCGTGTCCCGGCGATGGATCACCGTCACCTTCGAGGCAAACCGGGTCAGGAAGATCGCCTCCTCGAGAGCGGTGTCCCCTCCGCCGGCCACGACGATCTCTCTCTCCTTGAAAAAGAAGCCGTCGCAGGTCGCACAGGCGGAAACGCCGGCGCCCATCAGGGCCTTTTCCGAGGAGAGTCCGAGGAATTTCGCGGAGGCGCCCGTCGCCACGATCACCGTCCAAGAGAGGATCTCAGTTCCCTGGTCGGTCGCGATCCTGAAGCTGCCGTCGGCCATTTTTTCGATCTTCTCGACGAGTGCGGTCTCGATCCGCGCCCCGAAGCGGAGGACCTGGGCCCTCATCCGCTCGATCAGCTCGGGTCCGGTAATCCCCTCGGGAAATCCCGGAAAGTTTTCAACCTCCGTCGTGATTGTGAGCTGGCCTCCCGCCTGGGGTCCTTCGAGCACCAGGGGCGACAGAAAGGCCCGGGCAGTGTAAAGTGCCGCCGTCAGTCCCGCAGGACCCGTTCCAAGTATGACAACCTTTTCCAAAGAGCGATCCCTTCACAAAAAAAACTCTCGAGTGTTCCGGGCGGCCCGATACCCCCGTCCGGTCGTTCCGACTCCTAACAATACCAAGGAGGCGAAAAGAGGGTCAACCGGAGCGCCGCCAAAACACCTTCCCGCCTATCTCCCGGAAGGACGGCTCCCGACGACCTTCTTTCTGACCTCCGGCAAAAAGCCCAGATAGTCGATCCCCTCGGCGAAGCGCAAGGCCGCAAGGTCGGCCTGGGTGCGATACTGCCAGGTCGCAAGCGACGCCTCGGTGTCGAGAAGGTAGACCTCGGCCAGGGTCAGGTCCACGATCGAGACAAGGTTGGCGGTATAGCGCTTCGTCGCAAGCTCCAGGGCCAGATCCGCCTCCTTCACCGCCTCGGCGTAGGCCCGCACGGAGGCCCGGTCGGCCAGGACATGGGAGCGGGCCCGGATCACCTGGTCGCGGATGTTGTGCGACCAGTCGGAGATCCCGTACTTTCGCTCGCGAGCCTTCTCCCGCGCCGCCTCGGTTAGACCCCGGATCATTCCGCCCGTATAGAGGGGAATCGTGAGCGAGCCTCCCCCCGACCACCATCCCCCCCCGGGGGCGTAGCTCTGCCCCGAGACCATGTTTCCCATGAACCCGTAGCTTCCGAAGGCCGAGATCAGGGGATAGTGCTGCGCCTGTTCGTACTTCGTCTTCTCCCTCTCCTGGCGAAAGAGGGTCCGGTAGGCGTTGATCTCCGGACGGTAGGTCAGACCGCGGGTGATCGCCTGATCCCTCGAGGCCAGATCCCGGTCCTCCCCCGGAGCGGATCCGGAGAGAGCCGTGGTGAGGAGATAGTCGTCCCGACCGGCCTGCCCGAGTCCCATCGCGTCGTTGAGGTGAGAGATCCGGGCTTCGAGGTCTTCCCTCTCGACCTCGAGGAGCGCCCGGGCCTTCTCGTAGTCGACCCGTGCGAGATCGTAGTCGAGCCGGGAGCGGTAGTCCGACTCGTAGAGAGAGCGCGTCAGGTCCATGACGAGCTTTCTCTGGTCGAGGTTTTTTTGGTAGACCTCGATCAGCTTCTTGTCGAGAAGCACCCGGAAGTAGGCCTGCTTGACCTGGAGAATGACCCAGGCGTCCTTGCTGTAGAGCCAGTATTCCGAGGCCTTCCGGCCCGAGAGCCTCTCCTTGACGCGATGCTCGAACTTTCCGAAGTCGAAGAGAAGCTGATTGACCCCGACCGCGGCCACCCCAAGAGGCTCGTTGGGCGCGGAGACCGGTCCCATCTTGGCATAGTCCATCGGAAAGATCGGCGTCACGAAGTTCATGTTGTTGAAGGACTGGTTGCCAAGGCCCGGATTGCTCTCCCCGTAAAGGGCGCCGACCCCCACATGCGGGTAGAAGTGGGAGCGGGAGACCTTGACGTGGGCATTCTTTCGGGCCACCCGGTGGCGGAACCAGTCGAGCTTCGGATGGTGGACCAGGGCAAAGCCCACCGCGGCGTCGACGGAGAGCCTCTCCGGCGGCACCGCGCTGTCGGGCATTTTTGGCGCACTCTCCGCCCGGGCTCTGGGGGCCCCGCCCAACATGAGAAGTCCGGCGATCCCGCCAAAGAGGAGGAGCGCCATTCCTTTCTCCATCAGCCCCCCCCTTCGGAGACCGAACCCGGTCAAGGTTCTTGCACGTTCCATCGATCGTCCTTCCTCAAGAGTCGCCACTTTGCGAACACTCACAGCTGACGCGCCGGCCTGAAGGGCACAGGCTTCATCGGGACCGCCCGCACGCTTTCCCCGGAACGGACGTGCCACTTTCCGGCGACGACCAGCCTGTCTCCCGCGGAAAGCCCTGAGAGCACCTGGACCCACTTGGCGTCGTCGATGCCGACGGTGATCGGGAGTTCGAGGGCCTTCCCGTCCTTCACGACCATCACCGAGAGAGGCTTGTCCCGTCTGGCCATGATCGCCATCCCGGGGATCACGATCGCATTCGGGTATTTCGCGAGATAAAAGGTGAACTTTCCGTACATTCCCGGATGGATCGCAAAGTCCGGATTCTCCATGTCGACCTCTGTCCGCATGGTGCGCGTCCGGGGGTTCTCCGCCGTATCGAAGCGGGTGACCCTCCCCCAAAAGGTCCTTCCGGGAAGTCCCGCGAGGTGAACTTCGACCCTCTGCCCTCTCCGGATCTGGGGAGCCAGGTCGGCCGGGACCCAGACATAGGAGCGCAGGGTATCGACCTGTTCGATCGTCACGATGGGCTGGGCGGTGGCCGTCGCCTCGGTCCCCTGGGAGATCAGCTTGCCGGGATCGACAAAGCGCTCCGTGATCATCCCGTCGAAGGGGGCGGCGATGGTCTTGTAGGACAGAAGGGCCTCCTCGTGACGCATCTCGGCCACCGCCTTCAGATAGACGGCGAACTTCTGCTGGACCCGCTCCTTCGAGATGAGGGCGGGATGGGCGAGCCAGACCCGCTTGATCCGGTGGTAGGTCAGATCCGCGATCCGCGCCTCGGCCACCGTCCTCTGGTAGCTCTGGTAAAGCTCGGGATCCTGAATATAGGCCAGAACCTGTCCCCTGTGAACGTAGTCCCCCTTGTCGACGTTCAGAACCTTGAGATAGCCCGGAACGTGGGCGTAGAGGACCGCCTTCCGGAAGGACTCGACACCGGCGGGAACGGTGACCTTGTGGTGGAGCGTCCGGAAGCGGACCGCCATCACCTGGACGGTGGGAAGAGGGATCCGGGGAGGCACCGGCGGGTTGAGCCACTTGTAGACAAACAGGATCACCGGCCCTCCGATCAGAAGGGCAAAGACCGCCAGGACTCCCGTTCGGACCTTCCGGGAGAGGTGGACATCGGTCAGGTCGATCTCGCTTTTCCATTCGGGACGAAAGGATTCGTGGTCCTCGAACTCTCCCTTCGGGGGCTGGCCCGGGGAGCCGCCATGCTGACCCGCCGACTCGCTCATTTCGACGCCTCTCTCCCCGGACATCCGACCGGATTTGTTGACACCATTCGCATTCTCTCCCTACCATCAGAAGACGGGGCAGCAACCCCCCGTTTTTCAGCCCGGACCGGAGCCGACTAGAAAGACGTCGCTCTCCGCCCGACTCTTACACAGCCACACTGGAACCGGAACCCGGCACCCCCAAGGAAGGAGCGCCACATCATGATTTTCGCCTTCGATACCCGTCCGGCTCACGCCCATGCGGGGCTTTACGTCTCTTCGCACCCCCGCTCCCTGATTTCGGTTTCGGGAGAGGACCGGGCCTCGTTTCTCCAGGGACTTCTCTGCCAGGACGTCGTTGGACAGCCGTCCGGAACCCTTCGCTACGGATTTTTCCTAAACCCCAAGGCCCGGATCCTCTTCGACAGCTGGATCGGCGTGCTGCCCGACAGGATCCTTCTCTCCCCCTCCCTCTTTACCCCGTCCGGAGAGGAGGCCTTTCTGGCCCATCTGAAGAAATATCTCTTCTTCCGGACCCGGGCCGCCCTCGCCTCCCTGACTCGAGGGTTCGTCATGGCCACCCTCGTAGGTCCTGACGCGCCCACCCTCGCGGCCCCTCTCTTTTCGGAGGAGAGCGGTATGGAAGGCCTCAAATCCCTCGCCTCCGGAGGCTTTGCCTTCCTTCATCCCTCATCCTCCGCCTTCGAGAGCGGGCGGGGACCCTGGATCGACCTCTGGATCCCGTCAGATGCGGCCGATAAAATTCTTGCGGCCCTTTCCGAACGCGTCGCAGACCGGGGAGGGCAACGCCTCGACGACGCAGGAATCGAGGTCTACCGGGTCGAACGCGGAATCCCGACCGTTCCGGCAGAACTCAACTTAGGCCATTTCCCCGCCGAAGCGGGACTCGACAGCCTCGCCGTCTCCTACAACAAGGGCTGCTATGTCGGACAGGAGCCGGTCACCCGCCTCAAGTTCCAGGGCCAGCTCTCGCGGAAGCTTTCCGGCGTACGATTTTCCGGATCGGCCCCGGCGGAGGGTCCCCTGCCCCGCCCCCTTCTGGCCGCAAGCGACGGCTCGGAGGCCGGCATTCTCACAAGCCTTGTCTCATCCGATCTCTGCGGGACCCTCGTGGGCCTCGCCTATCTCAAGCGGGGCCAGTGGGAGACCGGAACTGCCTTAGTCGACGGCGAGGGCAACCGCTTCGAGGTCGCCGAGCTTCCTCTCTCGCCGGAAGAGTCGCCCTTCTAGCGGGCCATCTTCCGGGCCTTCCACCTCTCCTCCCATCCGTGGAGGATCACATAGAAAATCGGAACCTGGACGAGCGTCAGAACCGTCATTACAAGAAGCCCTCCGATCACCGCCCGGGCCAGGGGCTCCTCCGCCCCCGACCCCACCCCCATGCCGACGGCGGTGGGAATCATGGCGAGGATCGTTCCGATCGCCGTCATGAGGATCGGCCGAAGGCGCGTGGACCCTGCCTCCACCACCGCCCGGTAGAGAGGAGCGCCCTGCTCGCGGAGCCTGATGGCGAACTCTACGAGAAGGACGGAGTTTGAGACCCCGATTCCGATATCCATGATCACCCCGATGAGCGACTCGACGTTGATCCCCGTACCGGTGGCGTAGAGCATGGCGAAGACCCCGATCAGTCCGAACGGCACGGACATCATGATGATGAAGGGGTCGAGGAAGCTCTGGAACTGGGCCACGAGCGCCAGGTAGACGAGCGCCATGGCCAGCATGACGGCAAGACCCATCGATCCGAAGGAGCGGTGCATGGAGGCCAGCATCCCCGATTCCCGCCAGGAATAGCCTTCAGGCATCTTGTAGTGGGCCATGTAGTCGTCGATTTTGCTCCCCACCCCGCCGAGGGAGACCCCGGGCGCATGGGAGACGTTCACCAGCACGTCGACCACCCGCTGAACGTTGTAGTGAAAGATGGCGGGGGGGATGGTGATGCGGTGGATGTCGGCGATGTCCCGGAGGTAGATGGGCGGATTCTTCTCTCCCGAGTCGGCCCTGTCCGTCCCCTTCAGCTGTCGGATCAGGATATTCGAGAGGGCGTCCATGGAGGTGATCTTGTCCTCGGGGTACTGCGCGGTGAGAAAGTAGGGGTTCCCCGTGGTCTGGTCGACCCAGAAGTTCTCTCCGATCGCCACATTCGTGACGAGGCTCGTGATCACATTCTTCTCCACATCGAGCTCGGAGACCCCGAGAAACTGCGCCTTGCTCCGGTCGACATCGATATACAGCGAAGGATAGTGGATATTCTGCTTGACGCGCACGTCGATCGCCCCCGGCAAGGTCCGGATGTGGTCGGCGATCTCATGGCCGATCTTTCCGAGCTGACGGTAGGAGGCGCCCAAAAGCTGGATGTCGATGGGGGCCTCTCCCGAACCCGCCAGGATCTGGGTGATGATGGAGGAGGACTCGAAGTAGAACTCGACATTCGGGAAGTGCGCCGCAAGATAGGGCCGAAGTTCGCGCTGGAAGTCCCACATGGAGCGCTTGCGCTCGTTCGAGGGGGCGAGCTGGACGAGCACGTAGGCCATGTGGGCCCACAGGTTGGTGGTGTACATGGCGTCCCAGCCGGGACGGACCCCCTCGTTGATCACGACGTGGACGATATCCTTGGCCGGAATGACCCGCCGGATGGCGGCGTCGACCCGCGCGCTCACCGCGTCGGTCTTCTCGATCCGGCTTCCGTCGGGAAGGCGCATCTGGACGATGAAGGCTCCGGTGTCGTCGGGCGGGAAGTACTGGGTGCCGATCTGGGAGAAGAGAAAAAAGGAGCCTACGAAGGCCAGGAAGATGAGAATCGACACCGGCCCGCGGTGGCGGAGGGCGATCTTCAGGTAGTCGCGATAGAAGGCCTTGACCCGTTCGAAGGCCGCATTGAACCTCTCGATTCCCCGGGCAAAGAGAGTCTTTTTTGCTTTTGAGGCCGACTCGGGTTTTAAAAACCAGGCGGCGAGGACGGGAACGAGGGTCATCGAAACGAAGTAGGAGGCCATCATGGAGTAGGCCACCGCTGCGGCCAGAGGGGTGAAGAGGTACTTCCCCTTGCCCAGAAGAAACAGGACCGGGGAGAAGACGATCATGGTGGCGATCGTCGAGGCCATGACCGGCATCGCCACCTCTCCGGCCCCATCGAGGGCCGCCTGGGCGGGAGCCTTGCCCATCTCGAGATGGCGGTTTGTGTTCTCAAGCACCACGATCGCGTCGTCGACGAGCCGTCCGATCGCCAGGGCCAGCCCTCCCAGGGTCATGATGTTGATCGTCTCCCCTGTGGCGTTGAGCATGACGAAGCCGACCAGAAGGGAGAGAGGGATGGAGGTGGTGATGATAAGAGTCGAGCGGACGTTCCCCAGAAAAAGAAGGATCATCGCCGCTGTCAGGAGGATCCCGACGATCCCCTCGCGCTCGAGGGAGGCCACCGAGTCCCGGATGTAGACGGACTGGTCGAAGACGAGCGAGATGTCGAGGCTCTTGGGGAGACCGTAGAAGGTGCTGATCGCATTCCGGGTCGCGTCGATCACCTTGACGGTGTTGGCGCCCTCCTGCTTGAGCACCGGGATGTAGACCGACTTTCGGCCGTCGACGCGGACGGGGTTGGTCTGGATGCGGTAGGAGTCACGCGCCTTCGCCACGTCTCTGATGTAGACGGGCTGTCCGTGCTCGACCTTGATGGGAACGTCCCCGATCGTCTTGACCGGACCGAGAAGGGCGTTTACGAAGACGTTGTAGCTCATGTCCCCGATCTTGGCAAATCCCGCCGGCCAGACGATGTTCTGGCGGTTCAGGGCGTTTACCACGTCCCAGATCGTGAGCCCCCGAGCCAGGAGCGCCGCGTTGCTCGTAAAGACCTGGATCTGGCGGGAAAGCCCTCCGAAGACGGGGGGAGCCGCCACCCCCGGAACCGTTCCCATCTGGGAGCGCACGTTGAAGTAGCCGATGTCGAACATCTGCATCTGGGTCAGCTCCTTGGAGGAGAGCACCAGATCGGCGATGGGGATAGCGGAGATGCCGAAGGGGATGATAATCGGCGGAAAGATCCCCGGCGGAAGATATTTGAGGGAGGAGTAGACCAAAGAGGTGACCATCGAAACGCCGGAGGACAGAGGATAGTTCGAGCGGAAGCGGATCTGGATCATGCTGATGCCGACGAGGCTCTCCGACTTCACCGAACGGATGTAGGGGGCCTGCAAAATGATGCGCTCCATCTGCTCGGTGATGTCCATCTCGGTGTTGTAGACGTTCATCCCCGGGAAGACGGTCAGGACCTCCACCACCGGAAGGGGAATCCGGGGAAGGATGGAGACGTTCATGGAGGTGAGGCTCTGGGCTCCGAGGAGAACGATCGCCAGCGCCATCGCAACGATCGTGTAGGGGCTTTTGAGCGACATCTTGACGAGAAACATGCAATCTCCCTGGCGAGTCGTTCACGCTCCGTCCGCCGGACGGCCGAAGCGATCCCTTGAAAATCTCTTCTTTAGAATACGGTCTTGTGAAGCTTGACGAGGACGGTCTCCGACCCGGAAAGCCCCTGAAGGATCTCCGAGTAGTCTCCGTTGCGGTAGCCCACGACGATGGGACGCTTCTGTCTCACCCCGTGTTCGAGAACATAGATGAAGTTGCCGTGGCGCTCCTCGATCACCGCCATGTGGTGGACGGAGAGCACATGGGGATAGACATGAAGCCTGATGCGGGCCTTCACATACATTCCGGGCATCAGCAAATGGTCGGGATTGGCGACGTCGATCTCAGTGCGCATGGTCCGGGTCCCGGGGTCGAGCCGGAAGGCAAAGCGCGTGACGCGGGCGGCAAAAGTCCGGCCCGGAAGACCCTGGGCCGAAAGCGTCGCCGGGAGACCCCGGACGACAAAGCGGACGAAATGCTCGGGAACGCCGACATAGAGCCTCATCGTGTCGAGATTCTCGATCTTGACGATCGGAAGGGCGGGGGTGGTCCCCCCCGTTCCCGTCGAGACGAGGTTCCAGGGATCGACATAGCGGCGGGTCACCACCCCGGAGAAGGGGGCGACGATGGTTTTGTAGCGGACGAGGGAGCGATAGTAGCGGGCCCTGGCCTCCCGCTCCTTCCAGAGAGCCTCGGTCCGCTGGACCCGTTCGAGAGAGATCACCCGGTGATCGGCCTGCCAGACGTGGAGGGTCCGAAGAAAGGTGACATGGGCGATGGCCGCCTCTGCCAGAGCCCGTTGCCAGCTCTGGTAGAGCTCGGGATCATAGATGTATCCCAGGACCTGCCCCCGGCGGACCGCATCCCCCTTGTCGACGTTCAAAAATTTGAGATATCCGGGAACGTGCCCATAGACAATGGCTTTGCGAAAACCGTGGATGACCCCGGGAATCGTGGTCCAAAGTTCGAAGTGGCGGTATGTGACGTGGCCTGTGCGGAAGCGCGCCGGATTATAGGCGGACGGGGTCTTGCCAGCCGGGGCGGGCGGAGGGGGGACGGTTTCCTGACCGGAGAAGTGGCGGAAAAGAAAAAAGGTAATCAGAAGGACGGAGAAAAGTCCCAGGATGCCGAAAAGTTTTTTTCGACGCGTCGGAATAGGTTCCACAGCCTGCTTTCAAAAGCTTTCATAGCCTATGAAATGTTTCATTCTCCATGAAAGCTTTCATACCCTATGAAAGAACAATCTTCGGAAGAGCCTCCTGCCCTTCCCTCGTTCGTTTACGGATTTCCGTCCGAAACGCTCCCCCAAACGGAATCCCCTTGAACCTCCT
>JAJYYA010000042.1 GCA_021801345.1 Nitrospirota bacterium | reverse complement strand
TCACCAATGGCATGATCGCCGCCTCCATAGTAAGAAATATGAAATTAAATCCTACTTAAGATTATAAGACATTTTTAAATTAAGGCAACCGCTTGACGTTTCCATGGAAACCAAGCGAGCTCTGTGCTAGGATATCCTTAAAGTCGCCCTTGTATTGGCAATCACTGGACAAGTGACACCTTGTGGAGGAAAACGATGCAACTGAGAATTTTTCTGGGCCTTTTTATCCCCATTCTCTCAGGATTGCTTGCCGCCGGCACCGTCGGTGCCCAACAGCTCCTCCCCCTCCTCCCTTCCCCACCGGTTCCCCTTTCCAATCTGCAGACTCCGTCAAAGGTCTCACTCGGAAAAACACTCTTTTTCGATCCGAAGCTTTCCGTCAATGGATCCATCAGTTGCGCGTCTTGCCACATGCCCAAGGCAGGGTATGCAGATCCGCGTCCGGTTTCGATTGGCGTTGGAGGGAAGAGAGGGGGAAGAAATGCTCCATCCGTCCTCAACGCCGCTTACCTCGACCGGCAGTTCTGGGACGGGAGAGCCGGAAGTCTTGAAGAGCAGGCCATCGGGCCTCTGACAAATCCCGTAGAGATGAAAAATCCCAGCAATCGAAGCGTTGTCGAAAGACTTCGAAAAATCTCCTCATACAGACGAGCCTTTCAAGAGGTTTTTGGAGGAGATGTCTCCATTGACCATATCGGTGAAGCGATTGCCGCTTACGAGAGAACGCTTGTGACTCCCGAAACTCCTTACGACCGATTTCTCATGGGCGACATGAAAGCGCTCTCCCCCAATGCCAAAAAAGGCTTTCTGATCTTCAAGGGAAAGGCCCGTTGCGTCCTCTGCCACTCCGGAGCCCTTCTTTCCGACCAGTCTTACCATAATCTGGGGGTCCCCCAGACAGGAACGCTCGCCGTGGATGTAGGACGCTATGCGATTTCCCACGATCCCGCCGACAAAGGAAAATTCAGGACTCCTCCCCTCCGAAATGTCGCATTGACATCACCCTATATGCACGACGGAACCTTTCGGACCCTCAAAAAAGTTGTGGATTTTTACAATCAGGGGGGAGGCAACTCGGGCTTCAAGACAAAAGACCCCCTTCTTGTCCCCCTCCATCTGACAACACAGGAAAAAAACGAACTTGTCGACTTTCTGCTCTCCCTGACCGGAGAAACGGCTCTCGAGAAAAATCAACCCTGACAATCGCCGGGAATCCACACCTCCCGTGCATCTGGGATTAGGACCGAACGATCGGCATCGTCGCATATATCAGCCCCTTGAGGCTCTATCACTACTTCAGAGATCTTCTTCAGATCATCTTGACCAGTGCCTATGACTTTCTCCGTCTTGCACTGACAAGAAAGCTCTCTCTCCATCTTTATTTGCACGCCATCGTGACTGCCGGACTCAGTGCGCTTCCGATCATTTCCATCGTCGCGCTTCTTGTCGGAGCGGGAATCGTAGCCGAAACGGGGATCGAGCTGCCGAAACTCGGCATCCAGAATCTCGTCGGAGCGATCGTTCTCCATGTCATCTTCGGCATCGTCGGCCCCTTTGCCACAGCCTTGATCGTCATCGCCCGTTCCACGTCCGGCCTTGCCGTCGAGATCGGCAACATGCGCGTCTCCGGCGAGATCGATACCATCGAAATGCTTGGAGTCAACCTCTCCTACCTTCTTATCACGCCCAACATGGTCGGAATCATCGTCTCAACGATTGCCCTCACCTTCTACTTCGGAATCGTCGCCATGGTGGGAGGCTTCGCCATGGCCCTGATGGGACTCTCGATGCCGATTGCGACCCTCGTCCGGATGATTGAGACAAGCATTCGCCTATCCGATCTTCTTTTACCCCTTTTCGAGGGGCTTTTCTACGGATTGATCATCTCTACTGTAAGCGTTTATCACGGATTGCGCGTCAGAAGATCTCCTGCGGAGGTTCCCAGAGAGACACGGCTTGCCCTTGTAAGCGCCCTGGCCTTGTCGACTGTGACGCTCAGCCTGTACCTGATATTCTCCTCTTTGACATGATGGAGCCCCGTTTAAAAAGGAGGGATCTTCTCCCTGTCATGGAGTCACTATGGAGACATTGATCGAGTTTCAGGGAGCGACCATCGGCTACTCCCGCGAGGCTCCCCTTATCCCCCGTTTGACGATGCTCCTCAAAAAGGGGGACCATACAATGATCGTTGGCCATTGCGGGGTCGGAAAATCGGCCCTTGTCAAAACGATCATGGGGATTCTCTCTCTCTGGGAAGGATCGTACAGGGCCTTTGAGCGAGGGATGGAAAGCCCCTCGGAGCCGCTGCTTTCCTATGTCCGAAAAAAGATCGGTCTTCTTCCGGACCGGGGGATCCTTCTCCAGAACATGAGCGTTTTTCAGAACATTGCCCTTCCTATGCGCTTCGGACATTTTCATTCGGCAGAAAAGGTCAGGGAGCGGCTCGAGCCCTACATTGAGGAGTTTTCCCTTGCCCCTCTCCTTGACCTTTACCCCTGCGACCTGAACATCGACCAGATCAAAAAGATCGGCTTTGTCAGGGCGATCCTGAATGATCCGGACCTTCTCCTCCTCGACGATCCCTACGAGGGGCTCGACGACGAGGGCTTTGAAAAAATGAATCGATCGCTGAAGAACATTGCGGAAAAAGGCGCGACCACCATCCTGGCGCTCTCACGAAAGGGCGTCGTCAGGCCGCCTTACTTCAGGAATGTTCTCAGACTCACCCAAGACGGCCTGACGGAGATTTTATGAAGCTTCACTATACCCATCGCACGAATGAAAAAAAGATTGAACAGCTCGCAGGCGTTTTCCTGCTTGTCCCCCTGATCGGATTCATCTTTGGTCTTTATGAGATCGCAGTCCATCAGCACGTCTTCGACAAACGCTTCCATCTCTACACCACTCTCGACCAGACCTACGGGATCGTTCCCGGCACCCCCGTCAAGCTGGCCGGACTCGAGGTCGGCGAGGTCGACACAATCGACTTTACAAAGCTCAACCAGATCAGAGTCTCCATGAAAATCTTGAAAAAATACGAGAACCTTATTCGCAAGGACTCCTTCGTCACCGTCAAGAAGTCGGGAATCATCTCCGGAGACGTTTCTCTGCGGATCAGCATCGGAACCCCCTGGCTACCCGAAATTGCGGCGAATGCAAACATCCGCGCCGAGACCCCTCTTACAATGGAACAGATCATGGCCAAGCTCAATCCGACGATTATCGACATTCAACGGATTGTCCGGAATATCGCCGATCTCTCAAGTTCGGTCGACCGCGGGAAGGGAACCGTCGGGGCGATTCTCAGGAAGCCCGAGATCTACGATGAACTTCAGAAGACGACTCTCAATGTTCAAAAAACCTCCGAGAATATTAAAATTATGAGCCGCGACCTTCCCGATCTCATCAAGAAGCTCCAGTCGGTCGTCGACGACGTCAAGAAGTCCACACCCAAACTCCCCGAAATTACCCGTAAGACGGCATCCGTCCTTTCCGCCACAGACAGAACGGTTCATACGACCCAAACGATTCTTAACGGGGTCAAGCAGAGTTGGCCTGTCAAGAACCTTATACCTCCGCCGTCCTCCCCTCTCGACACTCTTGGGCAAGGCCAGCGGACCCCCCTGCCCATGCCTTCTGCCAAGGGAGGATCCGCCCCGTGAGCATGATGAGTCGCCTCAAATCCACACTGTTTTTCCTTCCTCTTTTAGGGGCTCTTTCCGCATGTGCCGGATCCCCTATCACGCATCCGAACCGGCTTCGTGCCGAAGAGCATCTCGGAAACGCGCACGCACTTCTTCAGCGAAATCATCCCCATCAGGCTCTCCTTTCCGTAAAGAAAGCCTTGAAGCGCCATCGACTGTCAGGCGACTTTCCGGGAACGATCGACGATATGAACCGTCTTGCCCGCCTCTCGCTGATTCTGGGAAATAAAGACAGGGCCAAAGTCTGGATCGACCGTGCCCTTCTTCTTGAGACTGTCGGGGGACCTCCCGACAGGAAGGCCGAGACACTGCTTCTTGGCGCAAGGATCGCGGGAGCAGTGAGATACCCCGTTTGGATTAGAGAGGCACGCAAAGCGATCGAGGCCCTTCCCGATAGCGGAGACGGAAAGAAACGAAGACTTTTTTCCTCCCTTTACGGAATTGAAGGAAATCGCCAGTCTGAGGAAAAAAATTACCGTCAGGCGCGCATTCTTTTCATGAAAGCGCTGACGATCGACAAAGCTCGTGGCGACAGGCTCGCCGTCGCCTCCGATCTTGCCGGGATGGGCAGAGCCGATCTTCTTGCCGGAAAAACAGCACAAGCCATGGACTCCTTCGGGAAGGCGAGAGAGATCGACGCCTCACTCGGAAATCATGCCGGCCTGGCCTTCGACCTCGAAGGGCAGGCGCTTGTCCATTCGTCACAGGGTCAGTTTAAGGTTGCGGCAAGGCAGATGCTCAAGGCGTCTGGGATCGAAGAGGCTCTGGGAAACCGGGAGCAGGCACGAAAGGATCTTGCCTTTATTGCCTCCTTCGCCTCAAAGGTCGGGGGAATTCCTCCGGAGGAGATCCGGGTGATCCTCGGCTCGTGGTTTGACACGGGACTGGGTCAGGAGTAGTAGAAGGTTCCCTCAACGGTATTTTGCGTCTCGACCTTGTGTAAAATCTGTTCAAAGAAGGTTCCGACCGACAGGGTCGATTCGGCGGGATAGGGCACAAGAACCCCTCGAAAGTGCAGGCCCTTTTCGAGGGTTTTCGACTGGGAGTACTTCGCGAGAGACCTCATGATTCGGGCCATGACCACCTGTCCGTCGGATTCTCCGGCCTCCAGAACCTGGACCATCAAAAGGTCTGCCCGGGGGCGCATGACCCAGTCCGTGGGTCTGAGGGTCGACGAGACCGCAGCAGTCAACCGGCCCCAGGCCGTCTCGAGAGGAGCGGACCCATATCTTTTCTCGACCTCGTCGAGATTGTCGACGCGAAAGACGATCATGCAGAAGGGAATCCCCATCTTTTTCGTCTTGGCGAGCTCTTCCATCAGTCGATTCATGGTCGCCCGGTAGTCGAGCGACCCGGAGGAGTCCCGCGTCGTCAGCGTGGGGTCAAGGCCCGTTTTTTCCTGCTTCCCGATCAAGGCCTTAAGAAGGTGAAGAGATCCTTGGAGACTCTCCTGCCAGTTGTCGGGAGGACGCAACATCATCATTTCGAGGAGGAGAACGCAGAACTCCCCGCCATCTCCACCGAAGGGATAGATCCAGGATTCGACGGATGAGATACCTGTTTTGGGAACGGGAGAAAGAATGCGCAGAGGACTTGAAAAGACAATCTCCGGAGGGGAGATTGCCGATCCGAGAAGCTTGAAGTCCTCCCCGTTGCTGACGCCGCAAATCCGGAACTGGTCATCGGGCTCGTCATAACGGAAGAGGGTCAGCCGTGACGAGCGGCTCCCGGCCCCGAGGGCCTGGCGGAGAGAGTCGAGTACGCTGTCCATTTTTCTGACAGCCTTCTCCGGGGGGATCTCGTTGGCCGTCCGGACCTCCTCCTCCTCTGCCTTGATGACCTCCTGGAGGGGGCGGGGAGGCGCGATGGAGCCCCCGTACCCTCCCCCGCCAAACCGGCCGGCGTTTTCCCGGACGAGTTCCATCCCCTCCCGGACCCTTTTGTTCTGACGGCTGATAATCATGAAAAAGGCCACAGCCCCGCCAACGAACATGACCCCGCCAAGAAAGACAAGAATCGGGTGGGCCTTGAAAGACCTCTCCCAAAGAGGCTCTGAAGGATTTTCGTCAGCGGGCGACAGCCCCAGGTCGTTTCGCAGATACTGTTCGGATTTTTTCAGATCATTCACGCTTGCATGGCGAGAAAAGACACTCCCCTGCGATGAGCCACACCCGTCGCATACGGCTTGCGGATTCTTTGCCGACGGAGAGGCCCAGTACAGACAAAGGGAAAAGATGACCAGTAGCGGCCAGAACCCATATTTCATCCTCAGCGCGCATTGGAGACCCCGGCATTGGTGCCGGGGAGGAATGCGCTCTCCTTTCTCTTTGAAGAGGAGCGGGCCTTCCACCCGCCGGGTCTTGCGACTCTGCCCATTACTGGGCGCCGGACTTGCGTCCGTAACGCGCTTCTTGCGAAGCGTCTCCCTCGGGAATGTCACGAACCGGCTCCCGCTTGCGCGGCGATCCGGACCTTCGGCGCTTTGCCTTTCGCCAGCATGATCCGGACCTTCCGGAGCGGCGAACTGAGGAAGCATTCGCCGGTGGGTCTTGCCGACCTGTCCGTGACGGAGCGGCTTTCGCCGCAAACCCTGGTCAACCAAGCTTGTCGATCCTGCCCTTCTTTTAGGGGATCGGTGAACCGATCGATCCCCATGGCATCGGGAGTCTGGATCTTTCAAGCTCCTCCCGGAAAGCGAGGGGTAGTTGACCGGCAGACATTCTCCCTTCCGATTCTACAACCCCCTACAGAAACTCTTCGGCATCTTCCCCCCTCTCTGCACTCCGGGCGAAGTCGATCGGTCTGCGGGAAAATGATGCATCCATGAGAATCTCTCTCTTCTTCAAAATCTTCGGGCTCTCGCTTGCCGTCCTGGGGGTCTCCCTTGGACTGGGAACCCTCCTTCTCGAGCGATCGATGCTTTTCGAAACGAGCAGACAGATCGAATCGGACAACATTCTCTTGGTCAGGGAACTTTCCCGGGCTCTCGCACTTCCCCTTCTCAAAAATGACCGTCTCGCCATCGAAGACAACATTGGAGTCTTCGAAGATACAAAAGGCGTCCTCGATATTCGGGTCTACGACCGCAACGGAAATCTTGCCGAAGATCTCTCCACTCATCATAGAACGGAAACTCCCCAAAGAAAACAATCCAATTTTGCAAGGGTAACCGAAAACTCCGAAGGCATCACTTTTACGGCAATTCCTTCGCGCCGACTCTTTCGGCTCCGCGCACCGGTCCGATTTCAGAGAATCCCGGTCGGGGCCGTCGAGCTCTCCGTCTCCGACAGTTCCTACCGGGAGGTTAAAAGAAAAATTCTCCAGACATTCCTTCTCCTGGGCGGGGGAAGCGCCCTCCTGGCGCTGGCAGGGTCCCTTTTTCTCGCGGCCTTCATCTCCCGTCCCGTCCGGGACCTCCGCAATGCGACGGAGCGACTGGCCAAGGGAGACTTTACCCCGGTTCCGCCTCCCCTTCTTGCCGACGAGACAAGCGATCTTGTCCTGGCTTTTAACCGGATGGCCGAAGGAATCCTCCACAAGGATCTCCTCGAAAAGGCCCTCGTGCGCTATGTCTCCCGCGACGTCGCCGAATCCCTGATCGGCCATCCCGAACTGATCCATCTAGGGGGCGCCAGACAGGAAGCGGTCATTCTTTTTTGCGATATCCGGAACTTTACGCGACTCTCCTCCCGACTGCCTCCCGAAGAGGTCGTCGAGGTTTTGAACAGCTACTTCGATGCCTTTATCGACCTCGTCTTCAAGTATCGGGGCTCGGTCAACAACATCATGGGCGACGGCCTGATGATCGTCTTCGGAATTCCCGAGTATCTCCCGGATCATCCTGAGTTGGCTGTCGAATGCGCGCTTTCCATGAGGGAGGCCATCGAAGCCCTCTCAAAGGAACGAATGGAAGAGGGAAAACCTCATGTGGAGTTCGGCTTCGGACTTCATGTGGGATCCGGCATTCTCGGAAATATCGGATCCCGGGCCCGCATGGAGTATACTATCGTAGGGGAAACGGTCAATCTGGCCTCCCGGATCGAGCAGGAGGCGGCTCCAGGTGAGATCCTCCTTTCGGATCATCTCTGGGAGCGGATCCCTGAAAGATCGCGACCAAAGCCTTCTGTTTCCCGGACTTTTTTGCCAAAAGGGCTTGACCAACCGATCCGGATCCATGTCCTCTAGCCTTCGACAAACGAAGGCGCCCACTTTCGGAGCCAAAAACCAGACGATGCCTCTCCCCCTCCCCTTCTCTCTGAGGCTCTTTTTTTTCGCACTATGCCTGGCGATCCCGATTCTTCTCGGCGGATGCGCTCTCGACTCTCATCCGCCCTTTTCGCCCTCCCCTGCCCCCATTTCCTCTGATGACAGGACCTTGGAGAAGGTCGTGGAGGCTCTCTCTTCGGATAAATTGACAGAAGCTCGAAAACTTCTTGGCAGAATGCCCTCTTCTGAAGAAAGCAGATCCCTCGCCCTTCTGATTCGCCGGGAGGAGGAACGACAACTTTTGAAAAAGGCGCTCGCCGACCTCTCGCGAATGAATCTCCAGGCTTTATCCGCCTCGATAACACCTCTCTACCACCGTGATCCCCGCGATGTCTCGCTCTTGCTCGGAATTCTCTCGCCTCTTCACCGGGAGAGGGTGCTCAAAGCTCTCGTCGAAACAGGAGACGAAAGGCTTGCCATCAGAACTGCGCGCCTTTTGCCCCAACCCCTCGCAGAGTCCAGACGCAAATTTATCTCCTTTGCCTACGCCCAATGGGCCGGGAGGAGAGAAAAGGAAAATCGGTTGGGCGATGCCCGGGGACTTGCCGAACAGGCGGTTCGGCTCGATCCCGACAATTCTCTGGCCCGGGGAATCGAAAATCGCCTTCAGTTTCTCGTAAAGCAAAAGGTGCGCGAGGGCCTTGTCGCCTACCGCCACAGGCATCTCAAGACCGCGATCCGCCTCTGGCAGGAGGCCCTCCGAATCGACCCTTCCCAGAGAGAGACCAAAAAGTATATTCTCAAGGCTCAGGCTATTCTTAAAAATATTCGGACTCTCGACACCACGAAATGACAGGAGATCTTCCGATGGAGCCGGTTCTCTTTGCCGATTGGTATACCGATCCCTTCTGCTCTTGGAGCTATGCGGCAGAAGGGGCGATTGAGACATTCCGAAAACACTTCGGAGCCCGCCTCTTTTTTCGCCACCGTCTTTTCCCCCTCTACAAGGATCTCGCCCGCTTTCTCGCCCGCCACGAATTGTCGAGTCAGGCGGAATTCGCTCCGAAAGTGCTCAAGGTCTCCTCTGTTACGGGCATTCCGATGAGCCCCAAGGTCTGGGAGCTCGGACGGGCTCCCGGATCGACGGAGACGTGCTGTCTCTTCGCCAAGGCCGCTCTGACTCTGGATCCCTCGAAAGGAGATCTCCTTCTTTCCCGAATGCGCGTTCTGGCCTTTGTCGAAGGAGAGGCGATCGACAACCGGGCGCTCCTTTACCGGGAGGCGACCCGCCTGGGACTCGATGCGAAACGCTTGGAGGAACTCGAGAACACCCCCTCCGTCGCCGCATCTTTGCAAGAGGATGTCGACCGTGCTCGGGAGGAGGGCGTGAGCACCCGTCCCACGCTCGTTCTCACCAACGCCGGGGGAGACAGGGTCTTTATCGGGGGTCTCCGGAATGCGGAGCTTTTTATCCTGGCGGGGGAGACCCTCGTTGCCGAGGATGTCTAAACGAAAGGAGCACGACCGTTGAGTAGCCCGCTGATCGGCCTCGTCATGGGGAGCCAGAGCGACTGGGAGACGATGCAGGGAGCATCAGAGATCCTCGACAGGTTCTCTCTTTCTCACGAATGCCGGGTGGTTTCCGCCCACCGCACTCCGCTGGACATGGTCGACTACGCAAAGACCGCCCGGGAACGCGGTCTTCGGATCATCATTGCCGGGGCGGGAGGGGCGGCCCATCTTCCCGGGATGCTCGCCGCCCTGACGCCACTCCCCGTCCTGGGCGTACCGGTTCCCTCTGCGCATCTGGGAGGAATCGACTCTCTCTACTCCATTGTGCAGATGCCCAAAGGGGTTCCCGTAGCGACATTCGCCATCGGAAAACCGGGAGCTGTGAATGCGGGGCTTTTTGCCGTCTCTATGCTTGCAAACCATGACCCGGGACTCTTCAAGCGACTCGAGGACTACCGGAAAGAACTTGTCGAACAGGTCCATCAAATGACCCTCCCGAAGGGATAGGAGCCTTTTCCCCTTGATCAGACCTGGAGCCACCCTCGGCGTCCTTGGCGGAGGCCAGCTTGGACTTTTGTTTGCGCTCTCTGCCCGACGCGCAGGCTTTCGGACGATTGTCCTCGATCCAGATCCCCAGGCTCCGGCCATGGCCTGTGCCGACCGGACGATCGTCGCGCGCTACGACGACACGGCGGCGCTTCTTCGACTATCGGAGTCGTGTCAGGCCGTCACGACCGAATTCGAAAATGTTCCTGCCGCCTCGCTCGAGTTTCTTGCCGCACGGGGCGTGGTGCGTCCCTCGGCCCTCCCTGTCGCCATCTGCCAGGACAGGATCCGAGAAAAAACCTTTCTCTCCGAGCACGGCTTTCAAACCGCTCCCTTTATCGTCGTCGCCGGCGGGGACCGTCCCGCTCCCGAGACGATCGTTCCCCTTCTCCCGGGGATCCTCAAGACCAGCCGCGAGGGCTACGACGGCAAAGGACAGTGGCCGATCGCCACCATCGAGGATCTTTTTTCTGTGACCGACACCCTTGCCGGACCCTTTGTTCTCGAGAAAAAGCTCGACCTCGAACGAGAGCTCTCCCTCGTCATCGCCCGGGGCGCCGACGGAGAGACAGCCCTCTATCCGGTCTCCGAAAACTTCCATGAAAGGGGGGTCCTCCATCTTTCAGCGATCCCGGCCGACATTCCCCTAGAGGTCTCGGGAAAGATCCGGATGATCGGGGAGGCCATCGCCCAGGCACTCGACTACACGGGCGTCATGGCCGTCGAATACTTTCTGGACAAATCCGGCCGCCTTTTCGTCAACGAAATGGCCCCCCGTCCCCACAACAGCGGCCACTACACCATCGATGCCTGCGTCGCCAGCCAGTTTGACCAGCAGGTGCGCTCGCTCTGCGGTCTTCCTCTGGCCTCTCCCCGCCTCCTCTCCCCCTGCTCCATGGGCAACCTTCTGGGGGATCTTTGGCCCGACGAGGCTCTTCCCGACTTCTCCCCCATTCTCTCCGAACCTCGGGCCAAGCTGACTCTTTACGGCAAGAACTCTCCCCGTCCGGGACGAAAGATGGGTCACTTCACCGTTCTCGGAGAGACCCTGCGCGAATCGACCGACCTCTCCCAAGCGATCTTGACCCGGCTCTACCAAAATGTCTCCGCCCTCCCTTCCGGGAAGGGCGTCCCGGTTGAAAAAAAACCAGTACCGCGGTAGAATTTTCTTCTTGGGATACATTTTCAGCCGTCAATTCTCCCTCGAAACGAGAAGGCCTGAGCGGCCTTTTTTTTCCTGGGGGCCACAAAGGCTTCCAACCCGCAAGGTCTTCAATTTTATGGATATGACCATCATGGAAGGGCCCGACCGGGTCCTCACCGACCCCGCGCTCATGGGAGACCCTTCGCTTGTCTCCTACGAAAAGGGAGGCGGATACAAAGGGCTCCGAAGGGTCCTCTCTGCCCTCTCTCCGACGGATGTTATCGCGGAGATCAAGGAGTCCGGTCTTCGCGGTCGGGGAGGATCGGGCTTTCCCACGGCTCTCAAGTGGGAAAAAGTTGCCCATCACCGTGTTCCCGTCAGATACGTCGTCGCGAACGGGAGCGAAGGAGAGCCGGGCAGCCACAAGGACCATTATCTGATCTCCCGATCCCCCCATCAGATCCTCGAGGGAATGATCATTGCCTGCTTTGCGGTTTCGGCCAAAAGCGGACATCTTTTCGTCAAGGAAAGTTTTCCCGAAGGCGTTGAGATCCTCAAGAAGGCCCGGGAAGAAGCCCTTGAAGCGGGACTTCTCGGTAACAACATTCTTGGAACGGGATTCTCCGTCGACATCGAGATATTCGTCGGCCCCGCCGCCTACATCGCCGGAGAGGAGACGGCCCTTCTCGAGGCCCTTGAGGGCCGGATGCCCAGACCTCGCCCCAAGCCTCCCTTCTATCCGACGGAGATGGGCCTCCACCGGAAACCGACGGTCGTCAACAATGTGGAGACATACGCCCATGTGGCGCGCATCATGGCCAAGGGGCCCGCATGGTTTCGGGAGAGAGGGACCCCCAAAAGTCCAGGAACGATGATTTTCTCCGTTTCCGGGTCTGTCAGGAGGCCTGTGGTCGTTGAGCTTCCTCTTGGGTTTTCTCTCGAGCGTCTCCTCTACGACTATGCCGGAGGACCTCTCCCCGGAGAAAGCTTCCAGTGTTTTTTTACGGGAGGTCCCTCCTTCGGCATTCTTCCTGCACGAGAAATCGATACGCCCCTGGAATACGATGCACTTCGGGCGAAGGGAACAGGTCTGGGCTCAGCCGGAATCATCGTCCTGGGCTCGGGAGACTCCGTTCTTGCCACCGCGTCCTCCTTTGCAGCCTTCTATGAAAAAGGGTCCTGCGGGCAGTGTCCCCCCTGCCGGCTCGGAACGGAATCCTTGCACGACCTCCTCGGGCGGATTGAAAACGGATCGGGATCGGAAGAGATCCTCGAACGGATCGCAAAGGTGACAAAAATGATTAAGGGACGCGGAAATTGCGGTCTCATCACCGCCTCGGCCTTTATGGCCGAATCTCTTCTCGAACACTTTTCTCCCGCTCTTCGCGAAGAGATCGCCGCATCCGGAGAGAGTCGTCCCCGGCGCATCCCGTCCTGGCAATACGATCACTTTGTTCCTCAAGAACAAGCGTCCGCTCGTGGATAGGCCCCCGACCGTCTTCCTTCTGGGGATCCGACCTTGATGAACCGGCCCCCGATCACCCGCCACATTCTCTTCTGCACCGGAAACAAATGCCTGGGGAAGGGCGGCGAAGAGATGAAGATCCTGGCCCAGAATATCGTCGACAGGACACCCGAACTCTCCACGGTCCTGATCACGAAGACGGGTTGCCTCAACATGTGCGAGAATGGACCGATGGTCCTTCTCTATCCCGACGGAACATGGTTCTCCGACATGACCGACGCTCGGACGTCGACCCTTCTCGAAGGGATCCGGTCGAAGAAAGAGGACCTCCTTTCCGGAAACGTCGCATTCAGACTGGACGCAAACACCCCTTCGCACAGTCCGGCGAAGACAAAGACGCACTGAAAGGAAAACTGATGGCTTACCGCATCCGAAAGAAAAACACATCGGGAAACGAATCCGGCCCTCCTGAGAGCCCCACACCCTCCGTCTCCGCCCGAACCGAATCCATGGCGGCGAGACTCTCAGGAGTCTCGCCTTCGCGCCATGCGTGGGGATTTGCCGGGACGATCTTTTTGGTGCTCCTTATCGGCGTCGGAGTCGTCTACCATATCCATTCGAAGAAGGTCGCGCGGGAATCGGAGGCGGCGGCCCTCGAAACGAAGGCGGAGCAGCTCTACTCCCAGGGACAGCAGAGCAACGGACCGGAGCTTTCCAAGGCCAAGGATCTTCTCCTCAAGGTCATGGGTTCCTATGGCGAAACCGCCTCCGCTCGCGTCGCCCCCCTCTTTCTGGCCTCCATCATCAATATTCAGACCCCTCAGGATTCCGCCAAGGCGATCGAATGGCTTCACCGCGGTCTCGACAAAAATGCCGGCAACATGAAGCTTCTTCCCTTCTACTACGAAAGCATGGGGCTGACTATGATGTCGTCCCGCCAGTACGACCAGGCGATCGCTATGTTCCAGAAGGTGATCGCCTTTCCCTCAAAGGTCCTGGCCGATGCCGCCCTCTACAACATTGGCAAGACCTATGAGATTCTGGGCCAGCCCGCTTTGGCGATCATCAACTACAAAAAGCTTGTCTCGGACTTTCCCGCGTCCCCCTGGGCCGCCGAGGCGGAGCCGTTTCTGATGAAAAACGGCGTGACGCCACCGGCGACGACCCAGCCGCTGCCTCTTTCTCCTCAAAAATAAACCGAACCGGAGAGATTCCTCCGGCATACCAGAGTACGAGGTTGACATGGTCGAGGCCATCTGGACAACGACGGACAGGGACGGGCAGACGCTCGTCCACCTGATAGACCAGCGCGAGCTCCCTTCGCGGGAGATCGAGCTCCTGTGCCGGACCCACCGGGAGATGGCCGATGCCATCCGGGAGATGGTCGTGCGCGGCGCTCCTGCCATCGGGATCTCGGCGGCCTTCGGCATTGCCTTGGGAGCCCAGGAAGAGACCGCTCCCACAGAAGGGCTCGCCTTCTCAAACCATATGGAATCGGTCGCGGTGACGCTCGGACAAACCCGACCCACTGCGGTCAACCTCTTCTGGGCCATCGAACGGATGCGCCCCGTCTGGCAGAAGGCGGCCAATCTTCCCCCCGCCGAACGGGCCCGTGTCCTTTTTACGGAGGCCCAGGCCATCAAAGACGACGATATCGAACGAAACAGGAGGATCGGATCTCACGGACAGGCGCTCCTTCCGCAAAAGGCGACAGTGCTGACCCACTGCAATGCAGGAGCTCTGGCCACGGGAGGCTACGGAACCGCACTGGGAGTGATCCGCGGAGCGGTTGAGGCGGGAAAGAACATCTCGGTCTACGCTGACGAGACACGCCCCTACCTTCAGGGGGCCCGGCTGACTGCCTACGAGCTTACCAGCGACGGGATCCCCACGACACTGATCACCGACTCCATGGCGGCCATGGTCATGGCCCAGGGGAGGATCGACGCGGTCATCGTCGGGGCCGACAGGATCGCCGCCAACGGAGACACGGCAAACAAGGTCGGAACCTACGGCCTCTCCGTTCTTGCCCGCGAACACGGGATCCCCTTCTACATCGCGGCCCCCTTCTCCACCATCGATCCTCGGACTTCAACCGGACAAATGATTCCGATCGAAGAGCGCTCCGCCCGGGAGGTCACCCACCAGGGGGAGAGACGGATGGCCCCCGAAGGAGTCTCGGTCTACAATCCGGCCTTCGACGTCACACCAGCCCGCAATATTACCGCCATCATCACCGAACGCGGAGTCTTTAGCCCCGACGAGCTCTCCGCCTATCTGTCCGGTTCCGGCCGGGCGGCCTCCTGACCGAAAGCCGAAAGGTGACCATGGACCCCCTGACTCCCGCCGAGACCGGACCACTCGACCAGAGCGAACACGAACGGGTTCGCCGGGCAAAGCGCGACCAGATCCTTATGCGCGGGATCGACCCCTATGGAGCTCCCTTCCCCGACAGGGAGCCGATCGCACATCTTCGCGAACGGACAGAGGGCCTCTCCCCGGAGTCCCTTCCCGATCCCCCTCCCTCGGCCCGCATCGCCGGACGGATCGTCCTCATGAGACGGTTCGGGAAGGCCTTTTTCGCCACGCTCCAGGACGAGGGAGAGCGCTTCCAGATCTACGTGAAGGCCGACCTTCTCAAGGACTATGCCATCTGGGCAGAACTTCTCGATCTGGGCGACATCGTGGGGGTCGAGGGGACATTCTTTTTTACCAAGACGGGGGAGCCGACGCTCCAGATCGCCTCCCTGACGATTCTGGCCAAGTCCGTCCGCCCTCTCCCGGACAAGTGGCACGGACTCTCCGACACCGAGGCCCGCTACAGACAGCGATATGTCGACCTCATCGCCACCCCCGACACGCACCGTGTCTTTATCACCCGCTCCCTGATCGTTCGGTTCAT
The DNA here is from genome assembly GCA_021801345.1 of Nitrospirota bacterium. Lineage (GTDB taxonomy): Bacteria > Nitrospirota > Leptospirillia > Leptospirillales > Leptospirillaceae > UBA4572. The sequence goes on along the minus strand of JAJYYA010000042.1, from coordinate 56,580 downwards.
CCGGAACTTCATGGACAAAGAGGGCTTCCTCGAGGTCGAGACGCCGATGATGCAGCCAACGCCTGGAGGGGCTCTTGCCCGGCCGTTCGCCACACACCACAACGCGCTCGACATCGAACTTTTTCTTCGCATCGCGCCGGAGCTCTATCTCAAGAGGCTGATCGTCGGAGGCATGACCCGCGTCTACGAAATCAACCGGAATTTCAGGAACGAGGGAGTCAGTACCCGCCACAACCCCGAGTTCACGATGATGGAGTTCTACGCCGCCTATGCCTCCTATGAGGAACTGATGGCCCTGACGGAACGTCTCTTCTCCGATCTTGCCCAGAAGATCCACGGGAAAACCCGCATCCCCTTCGGAGACCACGAGATCGACCTCTCTCCCCCGTTCCGGAGGATCTCCTACCTCGACTCGATCGGACAGGCCTTCGGCCTCGCGCCGGAAGACTACTTTAACGACGGCCGCCTTATCGCCCTTCTCCAGTCGAAGGGGATCCCCGTTCCGGAGCCGCGCCCCGGAAAACCCCATGTCGCACTGCTTTTGAATGCCCTCTTCGAAGAGGCGATCGAGCCGGAGCTCACCCAGCCGACATTTGTGACGGGGTATCCCAAGGCCATCTCGCCCCTGGCGCGCTCGTCGGAGCACGATCCGGAGGTAACCGACCGCTTCGAGCTCTTCATCGCCGGAATCGAGGTTGCCAACGGCTTCAACGAGCTCAACGATCCCGACGAACAGCTTCGGCGCTTCCTCGCCCAACAGGAGTCACGCCAGTCGGGAGACCTCGAGGCGCCGCCTCCCGACTACGACTATGTGCGGGCTCTTGAATACGGCCTGCCTCCGACCGCCGGGGAAGGAATCGGCATCGACAGGCTCGTCATGCTTCTGACCAACCAGACCTCGATCCGGGACGTTCTCCTCTTCCCCCTTCTTCGGCCGGACGCGTGACCCCCTTTTTCGAGCTGAAGGTGGCCCTGCGTTACCTTCGCTCCTCACGCAGCGAAAAGATGCGCCTCTCGCTCAACACCGTGATCTCCGTCGCGGGGGTGACTGTCGGGGTGGCGGCCCTGATGGCCACTCTCGGCGTCATGACCGGCTTCCAGCACAAGCTTCGGTCGAAGATCCTTGGGGTCAACTCCCACATCGTCTTGACCGACGGTCGCGGCGCCCCCATTCTGGATCCGGGGCAGATCGAAAAATCCGTTGCCACTCTTCCCGGAGTAGTCGCACTCTCCCCTTTCATTGTCGGGCAGGCCATGATTTCGGCCGACAAGACCGTCTCCGGAACGGTCATCCGGGGCGTGGACCCAAAGCGCGAACCCCAGGTGACCCGCATCGACCGCTATATGGTCGAAGGACACCTCTCCTCTCTTCTGGCGAATACGAAGAAGACGGAAGAGGCTCTTCCCGGAGTCATTCTCGGATCGGACCTGGCCGATCGCCTGGGGGTCGACCTCGGGGACAAGGTCGATCTCATCAGCCCCACCGGAACCCCCTCCGCCTTCGGGATGATCCCCAAGATCCGGCATTTCCGGGTCGCCGGCATCTTCAAATCGGGCCTCTACGAATACGACAATACGCTGGCCTTGCTCGAGATCGGCCAGGCCGCCCGCTTTCTCGGACTTCCCGTCGGATCGGCGACCGGCCTCGAGATTCGGGTTCACGACATCTTTGCCGCCTCCGGCATGGCCCACACGATCGGAAAACACCTGGGCTTCCCCTACTGGGCCCGCTCATGGCTCGAGATGAACAAGAATCTTTTCTCGGCCCTGATGCTGGAGAAGCTCGTCATGTTCATCATCCTTGTCCTGATCGTCCTCGTCGCCTCCTTCAACATCGTGAGCACCCTGTCGATGATCGTGATCGACAAGGGCAAGGAAATCGCGATCCTCAAGACAATGGGCGCGTCGAACCGCCAGATCATGGCCATCTTCATCCTCGACGGCCTTCTGATAGGCGGAACCGGAACCCTTCTGGGACTGCCTCTGGGCTATTTCATCACCTTTCTTCTCGAGCACTACTACACCTTGCCGAACGACGTCTATTTCGTGAGCCACATCCCGGTCATCATCCGCATGAGGGATCTGCTCGCCGTCTCGCTCTCGGCCATCGGCATCAGCTTTCTGGCGACAATCTACCCCTCCCGGCAGGCCGCACGACTCAGTCCGGTCGATGCCCTGAGGTACGAATAATGGCCGGACTTGCCGTCTCCGCCACAAATCTTGCCCGCGCCTACCTCCGGGGAGGACGGACGATCGAGGTTCTCAAGGGGATCACCCTTGCCCTCACGCCCGGCTCCTTTACCGTCCTGACAGGACCTTCCGGAGCCGGGAAGTCCACACTCCTCCATCTTCTGGGAACTCTCGACCGCCCCACGTCGGGAGAGATCCTCTACGACGGACTCCCCGCTCCCGAAAAAAAGGACAGGGACCTGGCCGCCTTTCGGAGCGCCAAGATCGGATTTATCTTTCAGTTTCACCACCTTCTTCCGGAATTCTCCGCCTTGGAAAACGTCCTGATGCCGACGTGGATCTCCGGAAAGAAAGAGGAGGAGAGAGACTGGGCCAGGGAGCTTCTCCGGGAGGTGGGGCTCGGCGAGAGGCTCGACCACAAACCGTCGGAGTTGTCGGGAGGAGAACAGCAAAGGGTCGCCGTAGCCCGGGCCCTCGTCATGAAGCCGGCCCTTCTTCTGGCCGACGAACCGACCGGCAATCTCGACTCCCACACGGGTCTCGAGGTCTTCACGCTTCTCAAGACCCTCTCAGGCCGCTTCGGCATGACCTGCCTCGTTACGACGCACAACGAAACGCTCGCAAAAAAAGCGGACCGCTCGATCGCCATGGACGACGGGCAGATCCGCTAAAGACGGGCGGAAAAAAAGACTTTTCTTGCTACTCCGAAGAGGCGCTCCCTCCCCCGCCCGAGGCCGGAGCGGCGGTTGCCGCGGGAGCGGAGGCCGGGGTTGCAGGCGCAGCAGGCGCAGCAGGCGCGGACGCCGGGGAGGCCGCCGTGTCCCCCGACTTCGGGGCTCCTTCTCCGGACTCGCCACTCTTCTTGACGTAGTCGGTAATATAGAAACCTGAGCCCTTGAACTGGAGTGCGGGTTTTCCCATCAGCCGAACCAGGGGACCCCCGCATTTTTGGCAGACTTCGAGCGGCGGATCTGAAAACTTCTGGATTTCCTCGATAACCGTATGGCATTTCTGGCAGGAATACTCGTAGAGCGGCATGAGTGACTCCTTGTCGTACGTCGGGGTTATGTCTCTGGTCCTGACTCTCTCTTCCTCGATTATACTAAAGACCTCGGCCCGGCGCCAATCATAAACATCTTCGCGCATACCCAAAAGCTTCGCCCATCCGACACAGTGCCCAGGATCACTCGAGAAGCGCAACCGCCTCCGAAAGCCTCCGAAGCCCCTCCTGGAGAGAAGAAAGAGAGGCGGCATAGGAGAGCCGCATGTGAAGGGGACTTCCGAACGGCGTCCCCGGAACGATCGCAACGCGGGCCACATCAAGAAAAAACTCGGCCAGTTCATAGACAGTCTGGACCGGAACTCCCTTGTAGGAGCGACCGAGGAGACCCGAGACGTTCGGAAAGACATAGAATGCCCCTTCCGGCGGCGCGCAACGAATCCCTGGAATCCCGTTGAAGGCCGTGACGACCCAGTCCCGGCGCTTGTGGTACTCCTCGAGCATGGGAGCGAAGAAGGTCTCTCCGGAACGGATGGCAAAGGCCGCTGCCTTCTGTGCGATGGAGTTCGGATTCGAAGCGGTCTGGCTCTGGACCGTATCGACCGCCTCCATGATCTCGCGGGGTCCCGCCGCATAGCCGATTCGCCACCCCGTCATGGCATAGGTCTTCGAAACTCCGTTTACGATCACCGTCCTCTCCCGGAGAGCCGTGTCGAGAGAGGCGATGGAGGGAACCGGGGAGGATGTGTAGTTGATCTTCTCGTAAATCTCGTCGGAGACGACGAGAAGATCATTTTTCAGGACGATTTCGGCGATCCGCTCGAGACGCTTCTTGTCGAGAATGGCCCCGGTCGGATTGTTCGGCGAATTCAGGACGAGAAGTTTCGATCTTGGCGTCAAGAAAGAGACCAGCGCGTCCGGATCGAGCCGGAAGCCGTCCTCTTCCCGACAGGGAACGAGAACCGGGTCCCCCTGGTTTAAAAGGATCTGGTCGGGATAGGAGACCCAGGCCGGTGCGGGAAGCAGAACCTGATCCCCTGGATTGACGAGAACCTGAAAAAGTTCAAAGAGAGAATGCTTTGCCCCATTTGAAACAACAATCTCCCGGGGAGAGAAGTTGAGCCCCTGATCCCGAAGAAACTTCTCCCTGATGGCCTCCTTCAGGTCGGGGATTCCTCCGACGGCCGTATATTTTGTGAAGCCTTCCGAGAGTGCCTTGACCGCCGCCTGCTTGACCGGATCCGGGGTATCAAAGTCGGGCTCCCCTCCGGAAAAGTCCAGAACGTCGATCCCTCTCGACTTGAGCTCTCGCGCTCTGGAGGAAAGAAGAAGCGTCGGGGAGGGTTTGAGAAGAGAAAGACGGGAAGCGAGCATATCGGACAGCGGTCGGGGCATGTGCGTTATCTTCTCCGGGAGTATTTTTGCCTGAGAGCCTCTTCCACCGCCAAGGGAACAAAGTGGGAGAGATCCCCGCCAAGTTCGGCAATCTCCCGAATGGCGGTGGAGGTGATGAACATATAGTTTTCGGAGGGCATGAGAAAGACGGTTTCGATGTCCCGGTCGAGATTCTGGTTGATCAGGGCCATCCGGAGCTCGTAGTCGAAGTCAGCCACCGCCCTGACGCCTCGAAGAATGCAAAGAGCCTCGACTTCACGAACGAAATGGACGAGAAGATGATCGAACCCCCTGACGACGACTCGTGGGGCCGGATAGGGAATGGTTTTCCTGAGAAGATCGATGCGCTCTTCGAGGGAGAACAGAGGGGCCTTGCGGGGACTGTCGGCGACCCCGATCACAATCTCATCGAAAAGAGAGAGCCCCCGATGAAGCATGTCGAGATGCCCGTTCGTGACCGGATCGAATGTGCCTGGGTAGACCGCCCTGCGTATCATCGGACCGAAGGAAGAAGCAGGCTCACGCCACTTTCTCCATAAATGTGATGAGACAAGATGCGGCAACCCCAGTCAGGGAGGCACTCCCACGGAAGGGAGTCCTTGCGATGATATTCCAGAACCATAATGAAATTGTGGTCGAGTATACCATTATCGTGCAATGATTTCAATAGAGCCGGCCAATCTGAGTAGCCGTAAGGAGGATCGAGGAAGAGGATTCCCGGCGGAGATGAGCGCGGGCGGGTCGCCAGGAAAGAAAGGGCCTCCCCGGAGACGAGCTCGAATGCGTCAGAGCCTTCTGGGATTTCTTTCCCGATCCAGGCCGCAAGACGCCGGACAAGATCCGGATCCTTTTCCAGGAAAAGGACCTTTTCGGCCCCTCGGGAATAGGCCTCGAGTCCGACCGCCCCGGATCCGGAAAAGAGGTCCCAGAAAAGCGTCCCCGGCAAGTCGGTCTGAAGCATGTTGAAGATTGCCGACCGGACCTTCCCCGTCGTCGGCCGGACCTTTCCGGGGTCGGGAAGCGGCAGGGAGCGCCCCTTGAGCCGTCCGGACTGGATGCGGATCATAGAAATCCTCACATTTTCAGAGATGCGACCATGCGTTCTAAGGCGTCCGTGCCAAGACTCCCATAGAAGACGGCAAAAAAAAAGAGGGACTCAATGTCCCTCTTTTCAAAACCTGAAGAAATTCGTTCTACTTGAGACCAAGCGCCTTTTTGGTGGCGGCATCGACCTTGCCGGTCGTCTTGAGCTTGTTGGCCTTCTGGAACGCAAGGATCGCCTTGTGGGTGGCAGGTCCGGCAAAGCCGTCAGCCTTGATCTTGGCTCCCTTGGCAATCAGGGCAGTCTGGACCTTCTTCCAGAAAGCGGAAGGAGCGTGCTTCTTCATGGCCTTCTTGGCGGCAGCCTTCTTGGCAGGAGCCTTGGCAGTTGCCTTGGCGGCATCAGCAGCCACAGCACCCTGAACGGGAAGAAGAATCATCGAAGCGGAAAGGACGAGACCAGAGAGCACAGCGGAAACAGTTGAAAGAACAGTCATCTTTGCATTTTTCATTTTTTAAATCACCTCCTGGTTTGCACAACACATTGCCGAAAGAGGGAACTCCCATCATGATGCGTCTATCGCGTCACACAATCGGGCGTTCCCGCGAAGTGAACACATTTCCGTCCCCTCCCGAAAATCCTCTTCTCAGGAAGAGAGTTTTCAGGAGAGGGCAGAAAAAAGCTTAATAAGAATGATGCCAGTGCACACAACAGTTGGAATGCTACCAACCTTTGAAACCGGTGTCAAGGACGAGACGAAGCCTTACACTCAAAAATACAACGCCAATGGCGCACGTTTTCGACCCATCCTCGGATCTCCCGTCAATCATTGGCGCGGGGAGCATCCATCTGCCGGGAAGAGAAGCGGGGATAACCCCAAGACCCTACGGCCGAAAGCTCTTGTAGAGAATGAAAAGGATTATAATTAAGAAAGCCGGAACGAGAAGAAAGACAATCAGATCCATATTCAGGCGCGTCCGGGCGGCCTGATCGTCGAGAGAGGCTTGGGGGGCCTCGAGAACCGCAAACCAGGGCTTAGAAGAAATCCCCGTCAAGGAGAGAAGAAGCGCCGAACCGAAGGTGGTCTTGACGCCGTCGACCGTTGCCGTCACCGTCCCTGCCCGCCCCTTTGCAAAAACATCAAGAAGGGCCGCCCGTCCGGCGTTGTGAAGATCGAGCCCGACCATTGCCGGGTCGGAAGAGGCCAGGACAAGGCCATCTGAAGAGAGCAGATAGGAGCGGCCAGAAGTCCCGCGAAATCTCGGAACCGGAAGATTTTTGCTCATCTCCCCCGACAGGTTCCGGAGCGCCACGAGGACTCCCCCTCCGCCCGAAGCGGTCTGTCCGGTCCGGACAGCCGTCATCAAAATGATCTCGGGGTGAGCGCCAGGGCTCACGATCGTCTCGACGAGAAAGCGCCCTCCCCTTGCGACAAGGTCTGAAGCAAGCTTTCGCGCTCTTTGAACGTAGGGATCGATATCGCGCCGGTCCAAAAGGGCCAGGACCCCTCCCTGGGCGTCAAGCACGGCAAATCCTCCATAGGCCGCAAGGTCTCCCTCCCGGATGTACCGCCCCAGCACGTTCCTCAAGGACTCTTCGGAGGGGGGAGAGTTTGACCATCGAATCTGGTCTGATACGGCCGAAAGCGCCCGCATGTTTCCCAGGAGGATCGCCTCCATGCGGGAGGCGAGATGGAGAGCGGCCGGTTCTAGGGGGTTTCTGGTCATATAGTAGGTGACCGAGACCTCCCGATAGTAGAAGACGAAGAGAAAGAGGGCGGGGAGGAGGACCACAAGAAGAAAGACCGCCCCGACCGTTCTCCGCCAAGCAGAACGCCGGGTGGAGGGCCCCCTTCCCGAAGGATCCTCCTGGAAGGGAAAGGGATTGTTTTCCATGTCAGAACTCCTCATCGGGGGATCTACCATTGCTCCTTGCGGATGGACTCTTCCGGAAACCCGGCGGATTTGAGCCATGAAACCGTCGATATTACCATCTCCGGATGTCCGCAAATATAGACCACCTGCCCCTGGTACGACGGATACAGGCGGGGGAGAATCTCGGGAACCCGCCCCGAATGACCGGTCCATCCCGGGGAGGGGCGGGAGTGGGCGACCCGAAGGGTGAACCCGGGAACGGCCTTCTCGTACTCTTTCATCTCCTCGGCGTAGATGAAGTCCTCCCGGTCGCGAAATCCGTAGAGGAGTTCGATCGGAGGAGGAGTCTCCCCGGAAAGCAGTGTCCGGATCATCGAGCGCAAGGGGGCAATTCCGCTCCCTGCCGCAAGAAAGAGGTGGGGTCTCGGGTCAAGGGGGTCAAGAACGAAGGATGTTCCGTAAGGGCCCTCCACCAGCGCGGAGTCCCCGACGCGGGATTCGTGGATACGGTTGGAGAAATACCCCCCCTCCCCTTTCCGGGTGATGGTGAAGGCAATCCTTCGGTCACGCAACTCGGGCGGTGAGGACGCGATGGAGTAGGCCCGGCGGACAGGACGGCCCTTGTCGTTTAAAAAATCCGGAAGCGAGAGCATGGCGAACTGCCCCGACCTGAAATCAAAATCCGTTCCTTTCGGAAACTCCAGAACAAAGGTCGAAACCCGGGGCGTTTCCCGGATGATCTCCGCAACAGCGGCCGAGACGACAGGGCGCTTAGCCATGAAATGCGATCCTTTCTCTTAAAGTATTGGTCGAAAAAATCTCCGGAGTTCAAGATCCAAGCTTTAAGTGAAACCCCCTTCTGCGAGCGCGGCGAATCACACCGGCATAGAGAAAGACTGCTCCGGCCATATAGACGGCGTCAAGGAGATAGGCCATAAAAAGGTCCCGAAAGGGCATGGTCCCCACCGTCAGAAGAGAACGCATCCCCTCGAAGACATAGGAGGCGGGAACGAACCGGGACAGTGTTGCCGCGACCGGAGGAAGGACGGCGACGGGATTGAAGACGGCGGAAAAGGGCTGGAAGAGAAAGATGATCCCCCAGGCCAACACCTCCGCCTCCTGCCCGAATCGAAGGATGATCGCCGTCGTCATGATGCCCAGGGCCCACCCCATGGTCAGCAGGGCTCCGACAAAAAAAAGAAGGTCGATCCCGAGCGAAAAAATCTTGAATGAAAAAAGAAAGTAGGCCAGGGTCGCGGCCACCGTCGAGGAGAGGAGAACCTTGCCGAAGCTCGAGACAATGGCTGCGAAAACGACATGATAGGGAGTAATGGGCGCGACGAGAAGATGAATCAGATTCCTCGACCAGATCTCTTCGAGAAACATGACGGAGATTCCCTGCTGCGCCCTGTAGAGCATGTCCCAGAGAAGAAGTGCCCCGAGAAGGGAGACGACGGCCGAGGGAAGAAAGGAGGGGATGCGCTTGAGATAGAGCGTCAGAAACCCCCAGACGAGAAGATCGAGGAGGGGCCAGTAGAAGATCTCCATCCACCTCGGAAGCGAACGGCGATAGAGGACCGCCTGCCGGTAGAGGATTCCGGCCAGCGGACGCCAGGAGAAGAGGGAGACCGGCTCCGGTCCTTCAGACAACGGCCCCCTCCTTCTTTCCGGCCACGAGAAGAAAAAGAGCCTCGAGATCCTGCGTCTTGTAGCGATCCATGAGAGATGAGGCCGTTCCCTGTGCGGCGATCTCGCCTTCGCGCATGAGGAGGATGCGGTCGGAAAAGCGCTCTACCTCCCGCATATTGTGGGAAGTATAGAGAAGGGCCATCCCCCGCTCCCGAACCATCTCGGCAAGAAGCTGGCGAAGTTGCGCGGAAACCTCGGGATCGAGGGTCGCCGTGGGCTCGTCGAGAAAGAGAATCTCCGGATCGTTGACAAGAGCCTTGGCGATCCCCATGCGCGCCACCTGTCCGGTCGAAAGAGCCCCGACCTTCCGGTCGGCAAACGACTCGAGGCCGAGAAGGGAGAGGAGTCGAGAGACTCTCTCCCGAGGTTTTTTCATGTTGTAGATGAGGGCGTAGGTCAAAAGGTTTTCCCTGACGGTCAGCGCGTAGGGAAGGCTCAGGTCGGTCGAGGCATAGTTGATCCGGTGGGCGATCCGACGCCTGTCGGCGACGACGTCCTGTCCAAAGATCCGGATGCTTCCCCCATCGGGAATGAGTAGCCCCAGCATCATTTGAACAAGGGTCGACTTTCCCGCGCCGTTGGGGCCCACCATGCTTACGACCTCCCCGGCATGGAGGCTTAGGTCGACCTCCTTGACCGCAAAGGGGCCCCCCGGAAGATACCGCTTGGACACCTTTTCGGAAACGAGCACCTTCTCTCCGGATCCTCCCATCAGGAGCGCGTCCGGGGAGTCGATATGTTTTTGAAATGGATCAGGAAGCGGTCTCCCTTGATGCCGCGAGTTCCAACGAGGCCCAGATAAAGATCAAAAACCGGAGCCGTCGGCATCCTTGAAAAGTGGACGGTGAAACTCCCCGGAAGCCCTTTTTTAAAGAGTGTCGCAGTCGAGAGAGAGGCAGCCCCCTTTCCGGAGTTCCTTCGGGAGTCGACCCACCGGGGCGTCCCCGCAACAGCCAGAGAGAGACCGTCGCCGTCGGCCCCGTCCGTTTTGGCCGTAAAGACCATCGACACGTCGAAGCCGTCCGGAGTCCGGCTTACCCCTCCGATGTGCAGATCGAAGTCCTTCGACCCAAAGCTGTCGACCGCCGGCCCCTTCCCCGAGGGAAAGAAGCTCGTGGGGGGAACCGGAAGGGGAACATGCCGGATCGCCTGACCCGCCGAGTCGAGATCGTGGTGATTGGGGAGGGAGAGGTAAAAGAAAATCGTGTACACAACCCCGGCCGCCATGACAAGGATCGATCCCCCCCCGAGAACGATGAAGCTCTTGGGAAGGCGAAAACTCTTCTCCGGTCCACTTTTTTTCTCTGTCTCATTCTGGTCCATATGCATAGTCTCCAAAAGAGTCATGCCCCTTGGGGCTCCGTCAGAACCTCACCATAATACCAGCAACGAGCGGCAAAATGGTCATGACGTTGTTCGAAAGATCGAAGAGGGTCGGGTCAGCCTCTCCAAACACCCCCAGCGGATAGCCCGGGATGGAGAGTGCGAGTCCGGCTCCGGCATCGACCACCCCCCCGTAAGGGTGCCCGGAGATCCCCGGAACATTCGAGACCGCCCAGTCGACACCCCCCGCATCAATGCGCACATAGGGAACAAGGATCCGGTGGATCCCCAGGGAGTCGGGAACCATCCCGAAGAGGTCGTAGGCCAGCCCCGCACGAACGATAAAGCCCGTGACGGAGGGCGATCCGGGAACGGGAGGGACAGATGAGGGCGAGGAGGAGGAAAAAAATCCTCCGGAGGCCGGAGGGGCCAGGTTGGCTCCCGGCGTCATTTGAAAGTAGGAAAAGTCGCCCAGTATACGAAAGTGCGAAGAAAGGCTCTCGGGCGTTCCCCCGGAAGGAAGGTCCCCCAGGCGGTAGGAGAGTTCGCCTCCGACCCCCATCGCCTGGTCGATGGTCCGCGAAAGCCCTCCCCCGGGGAGAAGGTAGTAGGAATAGGTCGGGGAAAGAGACCATCGGTCGGTGGCCGGCCCGGAGTGCGTTCCTGCGATACGGGGAAGTCCGGGGGATTCGGGAAGAGGCATCGGAGGATTCGAATCCGCTCGGGAGCGAAGAGGGAAAACAAGGTGAACCAGAATCAAACCCGCGAAGACGACACGCGCCCATCGCGACGCTTTGCCGGAGAGCTTCATGGCAGATCCCGGGGAATGCGGTGGGTTCCAGGGTCGAGGTTCACTCCCTGATCGTGCCGAAGCGTTGCGATGGCGATCGCAAGATCCGCCTTGTCCCTGACCAGATTCGAGCGCGCACTGGCCAGATCCCGCTCCGACTGGGTGACTGCGACCGAGGTCCCGGTCCCGACACGGAACTGGTTTTCCGCCAGAAAGAGGTTCTGTCGGGCCTGGGCGACGATCTCCGTGTCGGCCGCGACCTTTTCACGATATGTCTTGATATTGAGGATATCGGAGCGAACCTCGACGATCGCCTGCTGCCGGAGGTCTTCTCTTTGAAATATCATCTGGCGCATCTGAGCCCTGGCCATCTGTGTCTGGTGGACGAACTGGAACCCGTTGAAGATGGGAATGGTCAGAGTCGTCCCCACCGACCAGTTGTAGACGAGGGGAAAGAATTCGCTGTCGAGGCTGTAAGCCCCCACCGTCTGAACCGTCGGGAAGAACTGCGCCTGATCGAACTTGACTACCTGCTTCTGGGCACGCGCCTGCTCGGTCAGGGTCTTGAGGTCTGGCCGGCGGGAAAGAGCCAGCGCAACGGCTCTGTCGGGGTTTAGATCCGGAGAGGAGAGATGTGAGGGAGCGACCACCCGATAGGAGGCGTGGGCCACCACGCCCATCGCCCGATCAAGGGCGAGGCGGTCAATGCGCTCCTGATTCTTGTCCGTCACCCGGGAGAGGCGGGCGTTCGAGAGATTGACCCGGGCATTGAGCACATCGTAGGAGGTCGCCACTCCATCCTTGTAGCGAACCCGAGCCACCTCCTCCTGAATCCGGTAGTCGGCAATCGTCAAATCGTCAACCGAAACGAGATTCTGGTCCTTCAGGACGAGGAAGAAGGCCTTTTCGACATTGAGGGCGGTGTCCTGGAGCGTCCGCCTGTGCTGACTTCTGGAGGCATTGTAGAGATGGCGATTCTGGCTGACCTGGGAGCGCCGGCGACCAAAGGAAAAGAGGGTCTCGGAAAGGGTCAGCTGGGCCTGGTAGAAGTCGAAGGAGACGGGGGACTCGGGAATGGTAAAGGGGAAGCCCGGCTGGGGACCGAAATTTCCCGTCTCCCGCGTATAGGTCGTCGCCCCGGAGAGGGTCGGATAATACTGACTCTTGGCCACGCCTATTCCGGCTTTCGAAGCAAGAACTCCCTGCTGGGCGGCCCCGATTCCCGGATAGGACCTGAGGGCGATCCCGAGAGCGGCCCGAAGAGTCAGCCGAAACGGCCTGCCGAAAGAAGCGGAGGAGCCGTCTGGGCTCCCCGGAAGATCCTCCGCATGGGCCAATGCCCCGGGAAAATCCATGGGTAAAGCATAAGACGAAAGCGATAAGGTCACGATAAAAAGAATCGGAAAAGAACGAAAATAAAAATTCAACAGAACCTCTCGGGCATCCGTTTTTTGCTCGACTCCACTATGACAAAAAAAAATTATTGAAGAATGAACCGGAAGAAATGTATAATGAAGAAGTTCAAAATTTCGGTTTTCAGCCCGAAAAAGATCCCCGCTGCCGAATCTTCGGGAGCCTAACACTCGGAAGGACTAAAGAATGACCCTGTCGCAGATTCAAACATTTCTCGTCGTCGGTGAATCCCTGAACTTTACAAGGGCGGCCCGGACCCTTTCCGTCACCCAGCCGGCTGTCAGCACGCAGATCCAGCTTCTTGAAAGGGAGCTCGAGGTCAGCCTTTTCAACCGGATCGGACGACGGGTCTATCTGAGTCAGGCAGGATTTCTCTTTCGCGAACTCGCTCTTGAAATCATAGCACGGGTCAACCGTTCGGAGTCACTTCTCCACTCCTTTACCCCGATCGCGAAGACCGACTCCCTCCGCATCGGAACAGGGTTCGGAGCCCCCCAGAACAGGGAAAGGTTCCTTCAGCACTATCTTCACGGGACATTCCAGAAAAGAATCCCTGTGAAATCCTTTCATGGAGCGGAGCGGGAGCTCGTTGGAGAACTCGAAAGCGGTCAGGCCGACATCGTCATGTTCTACCACATGAATGACACCCCCTCCCCCTTCGCCAACCCCTCCGAAATCCGCAATCTGCCCGTCGACAGGGCAAAAACCCTCGTACTGGGGTCGCCGGGTCTTTCAAAAGACCGCTGGCAGAGAAATGTCCGGATCCTCGAAAACTTTCCCGTCCTGCTTCCGCCCCCGGACAGCCTGATCCGGCGGCCGATAGAGGAGAAGCTTCATAAGCTCGGCCTCAAAACGAAGCTCGGGATCGACACGGGAGAGGTCGATGTCCTGAGAAAGGCGCTGCTCTCCGGATTTGGCGTCGGCATCTTTCCCAACAGTATCTTCAGGAAGGAGATCGAAAGCGGGGAGCTCATCGGACTTTCCATCGACGAGGTCTCCTTCGACTGCACCCTGTCGGCCTTCGCCCGGCACGAGCCGGATATCCACCACCTGACGACGAAGCAGGTCGCCCTCCAGATCCTGGCGTCGGGATGGTCCGAATCTCCCCTCAAGGAAAAAAAGTAGCCTTCGATCAGTCCTCTTTTGCAGGAGCGACCTTCTCCCACTCCGCCGGAGTGGGGAAGGTCGTGCCCTTGCTTCGCCGCTTTTCTCGCCACTCGTGGAGAGAGACGTAGACGAGGGGAATGAGCACGAGAGTAAAGACCGTCGAAAAGCTCAACCCTCCGATCACCGCCCGGGCCAGCGGCATACTGTTCGAGCTTCCCACCTCAAGTCCGATGGCCATAGGCATAAGCCCTGTGATCGTCGCAATGCTCGTCATAAGAACCGGCCGAAGACGCGTCCGGCCGCCCAGAACCACCGCCTCCTTCAGGTCTCTCCCCTTCTCCCGGACGAGTTTGTTGGTGTAGTCGACCAGAAGAACCCCGTTGCTGACCGCAATTCCTCCCGTCACGATCACTCCCATGAAGGCGATCGAGGAAAAGTTCGTTCCCGTCAGGAAGAACATCCAGATGACCCCGATGAGCCCAAGGGGAACGGTGAACATGATGATGAAAGGGTCGAGGAAGGAGCGAAACTGGATCGAAAGGACCATGTAGACAAGAAAGAGGGAGGAAAGAAGCGCCAGTCCGAGAGAGAGAAAGGTTCCCTTCTGTTCGGCGATCTGTCCGGCCATGGTGACACTGAAGCCGTCGGGAAGTGGGGTCTTGGCGAGCATCGCAGAAAGATCTCTGGCGATCTCTCCGAGAGAACGGTTCACGGGATTGGCGGTGATGGTGATAAGCCGGGTCATAAACTTCCTGTCGACCTCGTTCGGCGAGGTTCCCTTCTCAATGGTCGCGATATTGCGAAGAAGAACCGGCTCGCCGGAAGGGGTCGTGAGAAAGACGTTTTGGAGATCTTCGAGGGAGTGGCGGAAGGGACGGTCGAACTCGACGACGATATTGTATTCGTTTCCCGTAGCGGGATCGGTGTAGATCGAGGGATTGTTCTCGTTTCCGACAAAGCTCCACAGGACGGTCGAGGCGATGTCGGAGACCGACAAACCCAACATGCGAGCCTTCACCCGGTCGATTTTCACGTTGTAGGAGGGATAGTGGAAGTCGTTGGGAAGCACCTGGATGTCCCCGACTCCGGGAATCTTCCCCATCTCCCGAGCCAGCCGGTAGGAGAGATCCTCTCCCGTCTTCAGATCATACCCGTAGACCTCGAGGTTGATAATCCCCTGGTAGCCGAAATTGATAATCCGTTCGATGAGCCCCCCCGGCATAAAGTAGATCCTCACCCCCGGGAAGAGGCCGGCAACCGCCTTCCGCACCCGCTCCATCGCCTGGTCGGAGTTTTCGCTGCGCTTTTCCGGGTCGACGAGGTTCACCTGGACGAACCCGGTATCGGGGCCGGTGTTGGAGGTGAAGACCGAGGCGGCGCCGTTTGTCCCCCGGCCGGCCGTACTGCGAAGTCCAATGTTCGAAGCGATAAGGCGGATCTCGCCGGGGGGAAGAGTTTTCTTGACGAGATCCTCGATCTGTCGGGCGGTCTTGCTCGTAATCTCAATGCGCGTGCCGGGGGGCTCCTGAATATTGATCGTAAACTGGCTCTCGTCCGGGGCGGGAAAGAACTCGGTCCCGATCCCCTTGACGAGAGGAAGCGTGAGAAAGAAGAGGACCGTCATCGCCACATAAACTTTTTTTCTGTGGCGCAGTGACGTGATCAGGATCTCCTGGTAGCCACTCTCCAGCCGGGAAAAAAAACGGCGAAGACGGCTCTCTTTGCCTGCTCCGGAAGGAACCTCCCCTCCCTTCAGGAACCGGTAGCACAGAAGAGGCGTCACCGTCCGCGAGACAAAAAAGGAGGCAAAGAGAGCAAAGGTAATGGTCAGCGCCATGGGCGTAAAGAGAAGGCGACCGATGCCTTCCATGAAGACAATGGGGAAGAAGACGATCACCGTCGTGATCGTGGACGCCAAAATCGGCATGGCGACCTCGCGGGCCGCCGTCAGAAGGGCAACGGGACGGCTCTCTTCGCGAATAGAAAAGTGGCGGAAGATATTTTCAAGCTCGACGATCGAATCGTCGACGAGCCGCCCAATCCCCAGTGCCAGTCCGCCGAAGGTAAAAATATTGAGAGTCTCGTGTGTGAAGTAGAGAAAGATGAGGGCCACCAGGGCCGAGAGCGGGATCGCCACTCCGATGATGAAGGTGGCCCGAAGGCTCCCGAGAAAGAGCAAAATGACAATGACCGCGAGAATCGCCCCCTGGACCGACTCGTGGTAGAGCCCCCGGATCGACTCGCGGATATAGGTGGACTGGTCGAAAAAGGTGTCGAGGTGGACGCCTTTGGGGATTCCCCGGAGGTGGGGAATGACCGCTCTGACCGCATCGACGACCGCGACCGTATTCGACCCGGGCTGCTTGTTCACCGACAGATAGACGGCGTTCTCTCCGTTGACCCGCACCAGGTTCGTCTGCGTTTCGGCCGAATCCGCGACCCGGGCAAAGTCCTTGACGAAGACAGGGACAGTCCGCCCGTCCGGGGTCGCCTGCGTCGCCACGGGAACATTTCTCAGGACGTCGACAAGGTTTCGGCTAATCTGGGTGTTGACAAAAAGATTGTAGTCCTTGCTCCCGATCTTGATGTCGCCGGAGGGCTGGATCAGATTGGCCAGGTTGACAGCATTCACGACCTGGATCATAGACAGGTTCCTGGCCAGAAGCTCGCGGGGGTCGACATCGATATTGATCTGGCGAACCTTCCCCCCGTTCACCGTCGCCTGCGAGACGTTGGGCAGCTGTTCGAGCTGCGGTTCGATCGTGTTGTAGGCCAGGTCGTAGAGCTGGATCTGGTTCATTTCGGGATCGGAGACCGTCAGGGAGACCACCGGGATATTGGCAATGTCGAACTTGAGGATAAAGGGCTGCTGAATGCCCGGGGGAAGCTGGTTCTGGATTTGGGAGATCTTCTGGACCGCCTGGACGAGCCCCCCGTTGAGATCCTTGCCCCAGTTGAACCAGACCTGGATCGAGGAGACGCCGATGCGAGACTGCGATTGGATATGGCTGACATCGTCGATGGTGGCCAGCGTCTTTTCGAGGGGGTAGGTGACGCTTCTTTCGACGTCGACCGGTGAGGCACCGGGGTAAAGGGTCCCGACGATCAGGACAGGAACGGCAAGGTTCGGGAAGAGGTCGATGGGAAGCTTGCTGACGGACTGGGACCCCACCAGGACGAGAAGGAGCGAGGCCATAAAGACCGCGATGGGGTTTTTAAGTGCGATACGGGTCAGCCACATGGCAGAGGGACGCCTTCCGTTCGGACGTTAGAAGTTTGGCAGTCCGGTATCGATCACCTTGGCCTGAACATGGTCACCGTCTTCGAGATGCTCCTGGCCGGCTATCACGACGCTCATTCCCGGAGAGAGACCGGAGAGAACCTCCGCATTTCTCTGGCCAAGAATCCCGAGAGTCACTTCGCGCTTTTTGACGACGGATCCCGGCTCGAGGGTGTAGACCCAGCTCTTGCCCTGGCGCGACAGGATCGCGATTTTCGGAACCTGGAGAACATCCTTGTGGGTCGTCAGGTTCAGGACGGCCTTTGCGAACATCCCGGGCTTGAGACGACCGTCGGGATTGTTCATATCGATCTCGACCGCCAGTGTGCGCGTCGAAGTGTCCAGCGCCGGGTTCATGCGGGTGATCTTCCCGGTAAAGGTCTCTCCGGGATAGGCGTCGGCATGGACCATGACATGAAGGCCAAGGTGAAGGTAGCGGATGTCGCGCTCGGGAACATTCACGACAATCTTTACGATATGGGTATCGACCACGGTAAAAAGGGGATTTGAGCCGGAGGAAAGGGCCGCGGTCGTTGCCGGGATGGTCGCGCCCGGATCGACCATGCGATTGAAGATATACCCGTCGAAGGGAGCGACAATGTCGGCATAGGAGAGCATCTTCCGGGAATAGTCCACCGTGGCCTGCGACTGACGGCACTGGGAGTTCGCCAGATCGTAGGCATCCTTGGAAACGAGGTTCTTCGCCAGTAGCGCCTTGTAGCGCGTGGCATTGAGACATACATAGTCCCGGTTCGCCTGGGCCTGGTGGTATTGGGCCTTCAAAGTGGTGTCGTTGATATGGGCCAGCAGCTGGCCTTTTTTGACGCGGTAACCTCTTCGGACGGTGATCTTGTCGAGGTAGCCGCTCACCTGGGAATAGATCGCCGCCTGGTTGATCGGCTGAATATCGGCCGTCAGCGTGATGACGAGGGAGATGTCGCGGAGATTGACGGGCACGACCCCCACCACCTCGGGAGCCGCCACCTTGCCGCGAGTGCGGGAAGGTGCCCCCGAATGGTGCACAAATCGCACCGCGATCAGGACCAGAATGAAAGCGGCCACAAGAAACAGGGTCAGACGGGTTCCGCGACGATTCACTTTTTTCTCTCCTCCGTATTCTTCCGTCTCTTGGCCTGGGACAGGGGGTCGAGGCCAGCATCCTTGATGAGCGCTGCACGGGCAATCTTGTAGCCGTAAACTGCAGAGACGACCTGCGCCCGGGCAGCCGCGAGATCCGCCTCGGCCTGAGTCAGCGCCACGGCGCTTCCCACTCCGACCTGGTACTGTCCTGCCGCAAGTCGCAAGCTTTCCTTGGCCTGGGAGAGAAGGTCCCGGGTCGTGCGGATCCTTTGCAAGGCCGTCCTGAGATTGTCGACATCCTGGTGGATTGCCGAGACAATCCCGACCCGGACATTCTGCTCGGCATCACGAGCCGCCAGCGTCGTCTTCTGCGCCTGCCGCTCTTGGTGGACCGTCAGAAAGCCCGAAAAGATCGGGATCGAGATCGTCGCTCCCGCAGACCAGTTATAGGTCAGAGGAAAGAACATGCTGGCATAGGTATAGCCGCCGGTCATCCCGATCGACGGCATGTAGGTGCTTTCATAGTAGCGCTCGTTCTGGAGATCGGAAAGCTTCTGGTTCATGGCCGAACTGAGGTCAGGACGATTTTCGAGAGCCGTCCGGACGAGCTTTGTGCTGTCGGCGTCAAAAGGGGCGTAGGAAAGGTCGGTGTCGACCGTGTAAGGCTCGTTTGTTTCGATCCCCATGGCGTTGGAAAGTGCGACCCGGGCCGTCGAGACATTGTTTTCGGCGGTGATGAGGTTCAGCTTTGCGTTGGAAAGATTGACGCGGGCATTAAGAACATCGAACTTGGCCGCCATGCCGATCTGGAACTCCGCCTGGGCGACCTGGAGCTGTGCGGTGTAGTCGTCGACGGTTTTCTTTGCGGCACCGACGAGCAGGAGATTTTGGGCAAAGGTGTCGTAGGCCGTCTCCACGCCGTAGAGGAGATTGACGAGAGTCCATCGGGCCTGGTCAAGAGAGGCTTTATAGGAGTACTTGGCTTGGCGGAGCTGAGTGACCCGCTGACCGAAGGTATAGATTGTCTGGGTGAGATTGAAGGAGGCCTGGTAGAAGTTGTAGGCCTGATTTGAATTGGCCGGAAGGACAGCGTAAAAGGAGGCAGGGATCCCCGGGGAGATGACGAAGTTCCCGGTCTCGAAGTTGTAGCCGGCCCCGGCGGAGAGATGCGGCAGATAATTGGAAAAAGCCTCCCCGATGACCTCCTTGTTGGCCTGGGCCGTATGGAGAGCCTGCTTGTACTGGGGATGCCGGTCGATCGTGATCTCCATCGCCTGAAGAAGTGTCAGATGGTGAGGAATCGCAAGCGCGCGCTCTTTTGAGGGGGCGAGGATTGTGGTGTTCGAATCGAAGGATTGCGCCCGCGCCGGAATGGAATACACAAGGAAGGTCCAAAGAAAAAGAAGAAAGCCAAGAGTCCGCAAGGAGAGAGAGGGAAGATTCCTGCCCCTTCTTCCCCTGCCGTTCTTTATTTTTGCAAGATCCCTCGACATCATCTTTGCCCCGCCTGTCAAAAATAAAAGGTCGTTCCCGCCATGACCGGTATAACGGTGATGATCTGTGGGCCAAGAAAAAGCCACTGGGACCTGATCTCTCCGAAAAATGCCATGGGAACGGCCCGGGGACGGGCTTCGATCCCGAAACCCAAATCTTCCATGAGGCCATTGGTGTGCAGGCTCGCCGGTCCGTCGTTGCTCACGCTGGTAAAGACCCCTCCCGTATCGCCCCGGAGATAGGGAAACCACGGCTGGTACCTGATCATGGAGGGGAACCAGCGCGTCAGCTCGACCTGAAGGCCAGCGTAGACCGGCACATAGGAGATCGAGGGACCGGAAGGCTTTTTCGCATTGAGCGGGGGAGCGATGTGGGGGGAGCCCATATTGAAGCCGGCCCCGCCCAGGATACGAATTCCCCGGAGGAGGCCCCAGGAGAGCTCTCCGACACCGCCGACGCTGTCCTGATAAAGCTTGACCGGAGCCGGAGTCTGGAGAGCATCGTAGGAAAAGATCACGGAAAGTCCGAATCGCCCCGTCTGGGAGGCATAGGGCTCCGAAACGCCGTCCTCCGAGGCCTCTCCTTGCGGCCCCAAAGAGGCGGCCAGGGAATCGGCCGGGCCTCCGACCGTCACAAGGAGGGCCAGGAGAAGGATGACGCCTCCCGCCTGGAGAATACGACAAAGAAGAGTCGGCGCCCCCGGAAGGAAGAATGTCGACCAAAAACGAACCAAGGCGGGATATTCGGCCTCTGCGCCAAAAAAACTTGTGGGAAAAGGGGATTGTCGTATCACGAATCGAATCGCTTCTCCTGGAGGAACATGCTCGACCCTTTTTCGATGGCTTATCGGCCGTCTTTCCGACGTGATCAGGCCGACGGGATCAGATCGGCCCGAAATTGACTGATTGACCAATTAACTAATGAATCTAGCACCCTCCCCGTTTCACGTCAATCGGCCCTGCCCTCTCGCTCAGACAAGCAAATGAACAATGATGCGAATGCGGAACAAGAAAGACCGCTTGGAAACCTCAAACCTCGTCTTCCGATATCAGGGGACGAAAAGACGATTGCGTTTGCCGCCTGTCCATTGTAAAATCACAAAGTACCCTCTGCGAGTTTCTCCTTATTCCCCATACTCTCTAGGGCCATCACCGTATCGTCCCGGACAGGACTCGATAGTCAGGCCTGAAAGAACTCTTTTTGACCTCATCCGATCAACCTGAGGCGGACGAGCCACAACACAACCAGGACACCCAATGCCAGAATGCTTTCGAGTCGGAATCATCCGATTTCCCGGGACCAACTGCGACCTCGATACATGGGAGGCGGTCGCCCTTGTCCCGGAACTTGCGCCCACATGGATCTCCCATCGCGACCGCTCGCTCGACGGCATCGATGCCGTGATTCTTCCGGGAGGATTCTCCTACGGAGACTATCTGAGGACAGGAATCATCGCCGCACGCTCCCCCGTCATGGACGCAATCGGACAATTTGCTGAAAAGGGCAAGCCTGTTCTCGGCATCTGCAACGGCTTCCAGATTCTGGCCGAAGCGGGGCTCCTTCCCGGCACACTTCTTCCAAACTCCGGACGCACCTTCCTTTGCCGGGAGGAGCGGATCTCCGTGGAACAGACACGGACGCCCTTTACCCTCTTTTTCTCTCCGGGAGCCCGCATCCGCCTTCCCATCGCTCATCAGGAGGGACGCTTCCATGCCGACCCCGACACGCTCGTCGAGCTTGAAGCGAGGGGACAGGTCCTCTGCCGATACAACGCCAACCCGAACGGCTCGCTTCGGGACATCGCCGGAGTGACAAGCCCCGAAGGCACCATCGCAGGTCTCATGCCCCACCCTGAACGGCGCATGAGGGGGGCATCGACCAGCGATGGTCTTCCCTTCTTCCAGTCTCTTGCCGCCTGGCTCACGGGGGAGCGGGACATCTCTCCCCTTTCCCTCGCCTTTTCATCCCGGGACGACGCCTGATGACAGACACTCAAAAATCCCGCTTCAGAATCCCCGCTCAGGAAATGGAGCGCATCCTCTCCCTTTTGGGCCGTCATCCCAATATCACGGAGGAGGCAATATTCTCGGCACTTTGGAGCGAGCACTGCAGCTACAAGTCAAGCCGTATCCACCTCCGCCGATTTTCCTCGAAGGGACCCCGAGTCTTGATGGGACCCGGCGAAAACGCCGGCGTTGTCCGCGTCACAAGCCGTCTGGGAATCGCCTTCAAGATGGAAAGCCACAATCACCCGAGCTACATCGAGCCATTTCAGGGTGCAGCCACAGGGGTCGGCGGCATTCTTCGGGACATCTTCGCGATGGGAGCCTGCCCTATCGCCCTTACGAACAGCCTTGTCATGGGATCCCTTCGCCAACCCCGCCAGATGACCCTTTTTCGACGGGTAGTCGCAGGAATCGGCGCCTACGGGAATGCCATCGGTGTCCCCACTGTCGGCGGGGAGATCTGGTTCGACGAGCGCTATGCGAAAAATATTCTGGTCAATGCCTTCGCCCTGGGACTTGTTCCCGACGATGCCATCATGAGCGCCATCCCTCCCGCGAAACCCCTCCTGGCTGTCTATCTGGGAAACAAAACGGGCCGCGACGGGGTGTCCGGTGCGGCAATGGCCTCTCGGAGCTTTTCCGACAAGGAGTCTGATCTCCGGCCCCAGGTTCAGGTCGCCGATCCGTTTGTCGGAAAGAAGGTGATGGAGGCGACACTCACGATCATCCGCCGGGGATTGGCGGGCGCGATCCAGGATATGGGGGCCGCCGGGCTCACAAGCTCCTCGGTCGAAATGGCCGACAAGGCCGGCATGGGCATCGAGCTCGACGTAGAGAAGGTTCCTCTGCGGGATCCGACGATGGAGCCATGGGAGATCCTTCTTTCCGAGTCCCAGGAGCGAATGCTCCTGCTCGTCGAGGAGGACAAGGTACCGTCCATCCTCGAGATCGCCAGGGAGAGCCAGGTGGCGGCAGGGGTCATCGGACACATTATCCCCGAGCCGGTCTTCCGCGTCCGGAAAGGGGAGACGGTCTACGGGGAGGTTCCGGTCTCTCATCTTACGCGGGAAGCTCCTCTTTACGACCGCCCGCAAAGCCCGCGAACCGCCTCTTTTCCGCAGCACCCGCCCCATCCCTCCGCCTCAGGACGCCACGCCATTGCCGACATCTTTCTTCGTCTTCTCGACCATCCCAACGGAGGATCGGCCGAGTGGATCTTCCGGCAGTTCGACTACGAGGTGGGGACCCGAACACTTCTGGGACCGGGCCATGACGTAGCCATCGTCGATCTCCGGGCCGAGGACCGCGGGGTTGCCATCGCACTGGCCGGCTCCTCCCATCCGGTCTTCCGCGATCCGGCCCGGGGTGGAGCCCTCCTTGTGGCAAAGACGGTCACCGACCTGGCCGCCGTCGGCGCCTGGCCGGTGGGTTTGACCGACTGTCTCAACTTCGGAAATCCCGAACGTCCTGAGACGATGCATGACTTTGTCATGGCCGTCTCGGGCATCGCCGATGCCGCTCGCCGCCTCGACATCCCTGTCGTCTCCGGAAACGTCAGCTTCTACAACGAAACGGACGGCGTCTCCATCCCTCCGACACCCATCCTTGCGACTTGCGGTGTCCTTGCCTCCCCCCGTAACGCCCCACCGGGCTCTCTCGGGGAGGGGGGGCTCCGGCTGGTCATGGCCGGCTCGAACGCCGATCTCTCCCTCGGTGGATCCTATCTCGACTGGATCCTTCCAGAGCTCGAGGAGAGTCCCGTTCCTTCCGTCGACTGGGCGGGACTTGTCCTCCTTCAACCCTTTCTGGCCCTTCTCATCGAGAAGGGGGCTCTGAGGGCGACCCGAGCCATTGGACGCGGGGGCCTTCTGAGAACTCTTCTGAGCATGGTCGCCCATTCGGACGAGACCGGACTTCACCTCCGGCTCCCGCTTCTTGATACCCCTCTCGGAACCTTTTTCTCCGAGGCCCCGGGAAGAATCGTCCTGGCCTTTGCTCCTGAAAATGGCCCCGTTGTCGCCGACACCGCCCGGGAGTTTGGCGTCCCTCTCCTTGATCTCGGGCAGACCGCCCCTCACCGCTTTTCACTCACATACCGCGACAGGGACGGGAAGGAGAAGGCGCTCGCTCTCCCTCTCTCATCGCTCAAGAAAAAATATCTTTCGGCGCTTTCCGGCCCTATGGAGACCCTTCCCTGATGGACCCTTCCCTCTCCGACCCTTCAGGATTCCCGCTCGACTCCCTGAAGGAGAAATGCGCCGTCTTCGGGATCTACAACCACCCGGAAGCCGGCAACCTCACCTATCTTGGCCTTTATGCCCTTCAGCACCGGGGGCAGGAAGGTGCGGGCATCGCCTCCATGGACGCAGGAAAGATGATCATCCGCAAGGGGGAAGGTCTTGTTTCCGAGGTTTTCGATGAATCGATCCTGCGCGATCTCCGGGGAACCGCCGCGATCGGCCACAATCGCTACTCTACCGCCGGGTCGGAGTCCCAGCGGAATCTCCAGCCGCTGACGGCCTACATCAGCGACATCTCGATGGCCCTGGTCCATAACGGGAACCTCACGAACGCTCTCGACCTGAGAAAAAAACTCGAGGAGGAGGGGGCGCTTTTCACCACGGACGTGGACACCGAAGTTCTCGTCCACATGATCGCCCGGAGCCGCGGCGAAGACATGGTCTCCCGCATGGAGTCCGCCCTGGCCTCCGTCAAGGGCTCCTACTCTCTTCTGGCACTTCTTCCGAACGCCCTGATCGGGATACGTGATCCCCACGGCTTCCGCCCCCTCTCGATCGGCAAGATCGGAGAATCCTTCGTTCTGGCCTCCGAAACCTGCGCCTTCGATCTGATCGGAGCCACATACCTTCGGGATGTCGAGCCCGGCGAGATGGTTGTGATCACCGAGGCCGGCATCGAACACTTTCGCCTCTTCCCCCGCATTACCGAGGCCGCCTGCATTTTCGAGCTCATCTACTTCGCCCGTCCCGACAGCCGCGTCTTCGGCATCCCGGTCTATCAGGCCAGAAAAAGGCTCGGCCGGAGGCTTGCTCTGGACTCCCCCGTCGAAGCCGACCTTGTTGTTCCGGTCCCGGATTCAGGGCTCGCTCCTGCGCTCGGATATGCCGAGCAATCCGGCATTCCTCTGGACATGGGGCTTATCAGGAACCATTACGTGGGACGAACCTTCATCGAACCCCAGCAGTCGATCCGCCATTTCGGGGTCAAGATCAAGCTCAACGCCGTCCCCGACCTTCTGGCGGGAAAAAGGGTCGTCGTTATCGACGACTCCATCGTGCGCGGCACCACAAGCCGGAAGATCGTCTCGATGATCCGGGAGGCCGGAGCCCGAGAGGTCCACATGAGGATCACTTCGGCTCCGATCCATTACCCTTGCTTTTACGGCATCGACACCCCCAACCGGGGAGAGTTGATCGCCTCCACCCACACGGTTGACGAAATCCGCCGCTACCTCAAGGCGGACTCCCTGGCCTATCTCTCCACCGCGGCCATGGAGGAGGAGGTGCAAAAGAGCCAGACCTTCCGGGAGGGGGAGAGCCGGACGCCGGGACATTACTGCAAGGCCTGCTTCGACGGGAACTATCCGATTGCATTTTCTCAGGAGGAGAGGGTCCAGCACGGACTCTTCGACAGGCAGGGACCCTGATCCCCCCTGTCGGTCCCCAAACCCGCAGGTGACCACCCAAGAAGGAGCCCCCCGATGATCCTCTCCTCCGACCCCGGAGACAGGCCGCCCCTTCCCTCCGTCGGCCATCCCCTTGCGGTCATCGAAGAAACGCTCTCCCGCGTCCGGGACGCTCTTTATCCCCGAATCGAATGGTTTCGGGTCTGGTTTCGTCTCCGACGAGTGTCCCGGCGCAAGGCCGGGCTTCTTTCCCAGCTGGGCAGGCTTGCGGCCGAGGACGGTACGGGAGCCCATTGGCCCAATACCCCCCTCCGCCCCCCCCACATGTCGAAGCTGATCGAACGGATCGCCCAGGAAGAGTCCCTTGAAACCCATCTCCGCGAATGGCTTGAATACCTTGAAGACCGGGAGGTTTCGTCCGTGCTTTCGAACCTCCAGGAAAGCCTGATACGACGCACCGTCACTCCCCGCACACTCCTCGTGACGGAAGAGTCTCCCTATGCAGGTCTTTCGATCGCCGATATCCGGAAGACGGCGGCCTCAGACGGTACGGTCCCGGTAACGGCCCTAAGAGGAGGCCTCTCCGTCGAACTCGGTCCGAACATCCCCCTCCTTCCCGGAGACCGTCTTCTCCTTCTCTCCGCCTGGCGCTCCCTGAGAAATGCCCCCCCCTCCTCGGGACTTCTCAGGGTCGAAGGCTCCGACCGGACAGATCCCCTCTCAGACTGAGCGTCGCCTTAGCGCGATATAAGACGAGAAACCCTCTTCCGTCTTGTCGGAAAACGGCTAAGAAGGAGTTTCCGACGTGGGAACGAAGATCCGGGGAAAGAGGCCTCGTCCGTCCGGATCTTTTTCCGCCCTGTCGAACGTGATCTGGAGGGCATCCGAAAACCGGAGAGCGTCTCCGTCCCCTTTCTTTTCTTGAACCGGGGGAAGCCCTTCTTCTTCGTCAGGCCGTCCCACAGTGCCCGGTCCAGAAACTTGAGGGCCCACGTCTGCGGATGGACCGGACCAAATCCCAAAAAGCCGTATTCGTCGCCCGCCACAGCGTCAGGAGTTTGGCCAAGTCTCCGTAGGATAAAAGGGGGATCCCCCCTTCGAGCCTCCTCCTCTGGAGGTCGAGGGCCTTGTTGCAGGACGAACCGGGCGCATCCCGCAGGGCGGCGGAAGGACCATTCGCCCCTCCGGGCCGGTCGTGTTCAGGTCGAGCTTCGTTCCCTGGGGATAGAGAATGGAGGTCTTCTCGCCCTTCCTCTTGAACCGGGGGAAACGTCTGGGGTTCTTTTTATCCAGGGCTTCCCGGATCGCCCGGTCGAGGTTTTTGAGGGTCTGGTGCTGGGGCGGGGAGGGGGGCCAGGGCCAGAAAGCCGCACTCGTCGCTCTCCCGCCAGAGAGTCAGAGGTTCGCCGTGTCCCCGTAGGTCAGGAGCGGCATTTGGCCCTCGAGCCGCCGCTTCTGGAGGTCGAGAGCCTTGTTCCAGACGAACCGGTGCATCCGGCGTGGCGGGAGAGAAGGCTCTCCTGTTCGGGCGTGGGACAGATCCGGAATGTGAGGGCGCGCAGTCTCTTCATGGCTGGGACGCTACCCAATCTATGTCAACAAAACAACAGATTGACTATGCCTTATAGCTCCGGGCGGAACCCCGAAGTTTTACGACGCTTTTCGATAAATGACAGGAAGCGGAAGTCCCCTTGGTGCAGGAGAGCCCGGACGAGAGGAAGCATCCCGGGGTGGGTCTTCTTGTGCCGTAAGCCGTTCTCCAGGTGAAAGACGAGGGAGCTCTTCCGGCAGATCGTCTCGTTCCGCGCTCGCGCTACTCCATGAGACCGGCAAGTCCCGCCTTGGTGCAGTCGTCAATGCGAACCTTCACCACCTGACCCGGATCGGGAAGGAGATCTCTCTCCTCCACCCGTCCCCGCACAGAGCGAAACCCGGGGGAGCGACCGGAAAAGTGGCCGGACTCCGAATCGACCCGTTCGACGAGAACCTCCTCCGTCTTCCCGATCCGGCTTCGATTTTTCTCAAGAACGATCGAGGAAAGCATGTTTTCCAGTCGACGAAAGCGATCGAGGGCGACAGGCCGATCGGGAAGACCGGTCCATTCGTAAGCCGGAGTTCCCGGACGGGGGGAGTAGATAAAACAAAAAGCTCCGTCGAAGCGAAACTCTGAGACCGCTTCAAGGGTCAGGCTAAAGTCCTCCTCGGACTCGTGACAAAATCCGACGATCAGATCGGTGGTCAGGGAGACCTCCGGAAGGGCCTCGCGAAGGCGGGCGATTCTCTCGCGATACTGCGCCAGGGTGTAGCCTCGCTCCATGAGCGAGAGCATCCTGTCCGAACCCGACTGAACAGGAAGATGGAGATGGGGCATCACCTTCCGACAACGGGCCATTGCCTCGATTGTGGCGTCGTCGAGATCGGAAGGATGCGAGGTGGTGAACCGAATCCGGACAAGCCCGGAAACCTCCTCGAGAGCATAAAGAAGGGCGGCGAAGCCTTCACCGATCCCGGAGCCTTTGCCGTACCCGTTCACATTCTGTCCAAGGAGGGTCACCTCCCGGAATCCTTCCGTCACAAGCCCCCGCACCTCGGAGACAATCGAATCCACCGGGCGACTTCTCTCCGGACCGCGGGTCCTGGGAACAACACAGTAGCTACAAGCCTTGTCGCACCCCTCCTGAACGGTGACGAGCGCCGTCACTCCTGCCGGACGAAGGGCGGGTGGTGTTGTCATCTCTGGAAGGTCGAAGTCTCGGCCCAACAGATGTTTTTTTTCGGAGCGAATCCGTTCGACCATCGGGAGGATGTTCCGGACCTGGGCGGGGCCGGCGACAAGATCGATCTCCGGCATAAGGCGATGGAGGCGTTCCTGCTCCCGTTCGGCCATGCATCCCGTGACGGCAAGGATCCGCTCCCCTTCCCCCTTCTTGAAAAGCCGCAATCGGCCGAGATCGGACAGGGCCTTTTGGTCGGCCTTGTCCCGAACAGTACAGGTGTTGACGACGATCAGAGAGGCCACCGCCGGGTCATCGACAAGACGATAGCCGGCAGAGGAAAGCAGCCCGGCCATCCTCTCGGAGTCGTGGACATTCATCTGGCAGCCGAAGGTACGGATATGGCAGGTTTGCTCAACGGACTTGGGAAGGGATTTCTCCATGATTCACTGGGTCCTTGTTTTCGGTCCGGAAAGGTTTTCTTCGGAGGAAACCTTTTCCGGCATGGGCTTTCGGCCTTCCTCTATGTCGAGCGAATCAAAGAGGCGGCTGTTCTTTATAGAAAAAACCTCGAGAGAGATCCGCTCTCGCGAGGTGAGGTCAGAAATTCTGGGCGCAAGGGTGAGGTCGAGTCCTTCGTCGTTGGATGAGGCCGCAAGGAGAGAGAGAAAGTCGGCGAGAGAAAGCTTCAGAAGGCGAAGAATGAAGACGTCGGCCGGACAAGGAAACTCATAGTCCCCCAGAGTCCCGGCAAGGTGCATCCGTCCCTTGTCGACCGCCCGGGCAAGCCAGGGAATGCCGAGGATCTCCGTTCGGGGGCTTCGGGGAATAGGCGCTTTCTCCCTCACGCCTTCAGGGCCTCCACCACATAGTGATAGGGATATGTGTCGAAGGAGCGGATTTTTGAAAATCCCGCCTCGATCAGAACCTCATAGAGATCCAGATCCGAGGCACGCTCAGAGACCGGCGGCCCTTTGGGTGTCTCCTCCTTTTTCCAGTCCACGACGAGACATTGACCCGAAGGAGAAAGGACCCGGAAGATCTCAGAGAAAATTTCCCGGGGATGAGTCAGTTCGTGAAAGACGTTCACCATCCAGACAAGTTCAAGGCTGCCATCCTTGAGCAAAATCGAATCCTTCCCGGAAAGGAGCGTCTTGATATTTTTCGGCCCCCCCCGGGCTGAGAGCTCGCTTTTAAAATGCTCCATCATCTCGGGCTGGAGATCGATGGCATAGCACGTTCCCCTTGCGGAGAGATAGTCGGCCATGGGGAAGAAGACATAGCCCGAGCCTGCGCCAATCTCGGCCGACTCTCCCTTTTCAAAAGGACGGATCAGGGGAAAAAGAAGGGTCGGATCCTGAAATTTCTTGCGTTCGGGATCGTGAAGCTTCGAAACGTGATGATGGTCAAAGAGATGTGGCAAAGGATCCCCCGGTAGTTTTGGAGGTGGCTGGAAAAAAATGCCCATACTTTTCGCCACGACTACCTCCAAAGGGAGAGGAAGCCACTCCCCCCTTTTCGTCAAGAAGTACGAAGAAGGTATGGACAGTTGGGATTTTTTTATTATACACGAGCGGAATCGTCCTGTTCTATGAAGCCCAATAGGGAAATTCGTTACAACTTCCGGAGTCCCCTCGCCAACTCCCTCACCCACATAAGGTCGAGATCGAGGGTTCGTGAGATCTCTTCCGGACTCATCGTCCCTTTGGCCAAGAGTTTTTTTACGAAGACCTCCCGAGTCTCCACACTCCCCTCCATCCGGCCTTCCTGGCGGCCTTCTATCCGGCCTTCCTGGCGGCCTTCCATCCGGCCCGTCTCAATTCCCTCCTGACGAACCTTCTCCACGGCTGTCATCGCCGCCTCCTTTCCGATCTCAATCCCCTCCTGACGGATCTTTTCCACGGCTGTCATCGCCGCCTCCTTTCCGAATAGCGATCCAAAGACCTGTTCGAGTTCAGAACGGGGTTCTTCCCGTTTCGGCACTCGAAACAGGACCTTCGCTTCGTATCACGCCTTCCGGAAGGAATCCGCCAGTTCCTTCACCCACAGAAGGTCGAGATCGAGAGTTCGTGAGATCTCTTCCGGACTCATCGTCCCTTTGGCCAAGAGTTTTTTCACGAAGTCCTCCCGAGTCTCCACACTCCCCTCCATCCGGCCTTCCTGGCGGCCTTCTATCCGGCCTTCCTGGCGGCCTTCTATCCGGCCTTCCTGGCGGCCTTCCATCCGGCCTTCCTGGCGGCCTTCCATCCGGCCCGTCTCAATTCCCTCCTGACGGATCTTCTCCACGGCTGTCATCGCCGCCTCCTTTCCGATCTCAATCCCCTCCTGACGGATCTTTTCCACGGCTGTCATCGCCGCCTCCTTTCCAAATAGCGATCCAAAGACCTGTTCGAGTTCAGAACGGGGTTCTTCCCGTTTCGGCACTCGAAACAGGACCTTCGCTTCGTATCACGCCTTCCGGAGGGAATCCGCCAGTTCCTTCACCCACAGAAGGTCGAGATCGAGAGTTCGGGAGATCTCTTCCGGACTCATCGTCCCTTTGGCCAAGAGTTTTTTCACGAAGTCCTCCCGAGTCTCCACACTCCCCTCCATCCGGCCTTCCTGGCGGCCTTCTATCCGGCCTTCCTGGCGGCCTTCTATCCGGCCTTCCTGGCGGCCTTCTATCCGGCCTTCCTGGCGGCCTTCTATCCGGCCTTCCTGGCGGCCTTCTATCCGGCCTTCCTGGCGGCCTTCCATCCGGCCCGTCTCAATTCCCTCCTGACGGATCTTCTCCACGGCTGTCATCGCCGCCTCCTTTCCAAATAGCGATCCAAAGACCTGTTCAAGTTCAGAACGGTCGTCCACCTCGAAAACACTTGCGTAAAAGTTTAGCATATCGACCAAAAAGACCGAATCGGGGTCCAGCACTTCCCCCCGAAATCGCTCCTCCAGAACCTTGCGGATGGCCCGCTCCATCCGCTCCCTGTCCCGGGCGTACTTCATCGCGACGAGAAAAAGCGCCGTCTTGAGGGAGGCGACTCCGTCGAGAAGAGCGCTTTCGTCTTCGGAGGCGGTATCGACGATCACCGGAGAAAAGTCGACGCAGACGCTCCGGAACTCCTCAGAAAATCCGTAGACCCCCTGGAAGCTTCCCGACAGTCCCCAGGGGGTCTCCCCGTGGTAGAAGAGAATCGGAAGAACCGGAGTCAGGGCCCGTCCCTGTCGCCGCTGCCGGGACCAGAGGGCGACCTTGTACTCGAGGATCTGGAAGAGGCTCCCGGGATCCCGCCAGGACTTGTGCTCGACTAAGATCTGCACCCGGAAGCTCCCGTCGTTCCCCACGACCTCAACGACCAGGTCGAAATGGCGTCGCGTCCTCCGGATCCCTTCGGCCTCGGAGTCGCAGAAGCGGATCGTGCTCCCCGCAAGGAGCGGGGCCACGGGAGGGGGAACGAACCTCTCGAGGAAGCTCCCAAGAAGGGCCGGATCGGAAAGCGCATTTTTGACCATGGTGTCGTGAGGTTGCCAGCCTGGACCTCTTTTTCTTTTTCCTGCCACGCACTCTCCTTGGTTAAACAGTAAAATCGATCATAAAAAAATAAAATCACGAAAATCTAATGAAAAAATCATATCCTGTCAAGAAAGGTCAAGATATTCCACGAGGATTTCAAGTGAGAAAACATTCTCCATGAGGATTTCAAGTGAGAAAACATTCTCCATTCCTCTCCCCCAAAAAGATCCGGCGTCTCTACGCATCGTTTCCAAGGCAAAAGGCACCTGTCGGGCGATTGTCCTTGAAGACCTCAAGGGAATCCGGGACGGGGTCACGGTTAGACATAGTCAGCGGGAACGATTCGGAAAATGGGCCTTCGGACAGCTTTGCAAAACCGCCTCTCTTTGGTGCCGAGGGCAGGATTGTCGGGTTAAAGAATCACAGATCTCAGCTCTTTTATCCATTCCGCTTTAAAGCTGTTCTCGCAGTCTCTGATCGACGCAAGGTTCGGAAACGTTTTTTTTCGCCAATTCACCCTCCGATTGTGCTAAAATTGCCTCCTCGAAGATCGAAACGACTGACCGTGCGGGCCCCCGATGAAAATCATCCACCGATATATTTTCTTCGAACTTCTGACTCCGTTTTTTCTGAGTCTACTGGTCCTGGTTATTCTCCTTTTGACTCAGCAGGCTCTCCTCATCATGAACCTTCTCGTCAACAAGGGCCTTTCCGTCGAAACGGTCTTCCGGCTCCTCTCAATGATCTTCCCCCAGTTTTTGAGCATGATCATTCCCGTCTCGGTCCTTACCGCCTCCACTGCCACATTCCATAGACTGGCCTCAGACGGAGAAATCATCGCGTTCAAGGCCTCGGGCATCAGCCTCTCGAGACTCCTTCTTCCCCTCTTTCTTTTTGCGGCTATCGGATTCGGGAGTAATTTCTATCTCTCCCTCAAGGCCATGGAGACTCAAGGACTTTCACTCCAGGACCTTCTTGTCCGGGTCTTCCAGAAAAAGCTCTCCCTTGCCATCAAGCCCCAGTCGTTCAACAACTTCATGGGAAGATTCATTATTTATGTGGAGAGGATGCCGACGCTCTCCCATATCGAGGGCGTCTTTATCTACCAGAAGGAAAAAAAGACGGGGCCCCGAACCGTCATCTTTGCCAGAAGCGGAGAAATCCTAAACGAGCGTCACCCTCCCGGACTTCGGCTCAAGCTCTCCCATGGAACCTTTTTCCAGGAGGGTTCGGCCCAGCAGTACATCCGCTTTGGCTCCTACGACCTGACGATCACGGGGCACCACACAGAGGACCGGATCCGGGTCAAGTCGATCGACGAGATCCGAGCGGAAATCGCGCGCTCCCCCTCCCCCGATCCGGCACTCTTCCGGGCACTCGAGGACCGTTACAAGAATTACGCCTACCCTTTTTCATGCTTTTTCTTTGCCTTTCTGGGGATCCCCTATGGCATCTATACCATGCGTTCGGGGCGCCTTGCCGGCTTCGTCTTCGCCACTGTCACCATCATCCTCTTCTACATGATGAACACGATCGATGACCTGATGGTCTCAAAGGGTCTTCTGGGACCGGCCGCCGCGGCAGTTGCCCCCGACATCGTCCTGGCCGCCCTCATGTCGGCCCTTCTCGTCATGGTCTTCAAAGAGGTCGACGTCCGCTCCCATCTTCCCCGTATCTCTCTGCCCTCCTGGCTCAGGAAAAAAGCCTCGTGAAGATCCTGACGCGCCATATTATGGGTGAGTATCTCAAGATCTACTTCCTTTCCCTGATCTCTCTCGAGGCGATCTATCTCGTCATCGACTCCGTGGAAAAGATAAAAAACTTTCTGGCTCACCATGCCCCCTGGTCGATGATGGGGGAGTTCTTTGCCTGGCGTTCCATCGAAGTGGGCTTTCGCGTTATCCCGATGTCGGCCCTTCTCGCCACCATCCTGGCGCTGGGGATTGCCTCGAAGAACCACGAGATTACCGCGATCAGGGCCGCAGGAATCAGCCTCGGGAAGGCGACCTTCCCCATCATCCTCTTCGGAGGCCTTCTTTCCGCGATCGAGCTACTCCTGAACCTCTGGCTCGTTCCCCATGCGTACCAGACAACCGATGTGATCATGGAGGAGCGGATCAGTCAGGGAGCCGGATGGTCGAATCAAGTAAGAATGAATGTCTGGTTCCGCCACGGATCCCGGGAGATCTTCCGGATTGCCAAAATTGAAGACGGAGGCAGACTTCTCGACCACGTCACCATCTACCACAAAAACCGGACGGCAAGCCTCAGATGGACGATCGAAGCCAAAAGTCTTCGCTACGAGAACGGCGGATGGATTTTCTACGAGGGAGTCCGCACCTTTTTCCACCGGAACGGAACGCTCACGACGGCTCCCTTCGCGACATTCCCCTTCCCTCTCGACAGAAGGCCCACCGACTTCTTCATCCGGAAAAACCACCTCTCCCACCTGACCTACTCCGAACTCTCCCGGACAATCGACCTTCTGAAGGCCAATGGCCTCCCCCACACAACATTTACGGTCCTGCGCGACGGAGTTTTGGCCTTTCCTGCCGCATCCTTTCTCATGGT
This sequence comes from Nitrospirota bacterium, assembly GCA_021801345.1. GTDB lineage: Bacteria > Nitrospirota > Leptospirillia > Leptospirillales > Leptospirillaceae > UBA4572. Next base: position 22,476 of record JAJYYA010000042.1, on the reverse strand, counting down.
CCTCTTCGCCATCCCTTTTGGCATAAGGGAGGGCCGGCAGGTCGGGATCGCCCGGGGGTTCGGGGTGGCGCTCTTGCTCTCCCTCTCCTACTGGACCCTCTACTCGATGGGGCTGGCCCTTGGGCGGGGGGGAGTCATCCCCCCGCTCCTCGCCGCCTGGTTTGCCAACATCGTGGTCTTCATCATGGGGCTGAGCCTTCTCTCTTCCGTCAACAGGGTTTAATCCATCTCCTAAGTCCTTACAAGAAAGAAAAAAGGAGTCGCAATGCCGGAAAAGTCCCGTCTCGGAATTCTTCTCTTCAATCTCGGCGGTCCCGAGTCTCAGGAAGAGGTCCTCCCCTTCCTTGAAAATCTATTTTCCGATCCCGATATCATGGATCTTCCTCCTCTTGTAAAAACCTTTCTTCCCCGGTTTCTGGCCAGGAGGCGAGCCCCGAAAAGCCGCTCATACTACGCGGCGATCGGGGGGGGCTCTCCCCTTCGGCAAATCACCGACTCTCAGGCCGCACTTCTTGAAGAGGCCCTTTCCCGATCTTTTGAAGAGATGACGGTTAAGGTCGTTGTGGCCATGAGGTACGCGCATCCGAGACTTTCTGCCGCCCTCAAATCCCTTGAGGAGTTTGCTCCCGAAAGGCTTATCCTCCTTCCTCTCTACCCCCAGAGATCGACCACAACGACCCGCTCCTCCTTCCGGGAGTTCGCCGAAATGGTCAAGAACCATCCAACGCTTGCCACTCTTCCGCTTTATGTCGTCCCGGCCTGGCCCGCCTTCCCCCCCTATATACAGGCCCTCTCCGAAACCGTGCTAAAGGCGGTCGAAAGACTTCCCGACACACATAATCCGGTGGACATTCTTTTCTCGGCGCACGGGATTCCCGAAAAAAGAATCCGGCAAGGCGATCCCTATCAGGCCGACACGGAGACGACGGTCAGATTAGTCGGGAACTGGCTTACAAAAAATCTTCCTCACAGAGCTCTCAGGTTCCACCTCTCCTACCAGAGTCGGGTCGGCCCCTTGAAATGGCTGGGGCCAGAAACGAAAGAGACAATTGCAACCCTTGCCGACTCCCACAAGACCGTCAACCTTGTCCTTGTCCCGGTCAGCTTCGTCTCGGATCATCAAGAAACCCTCTACGAGATGGACATTACCTATCGGGATCTTGCGAAAGAATGCCGGATCCTTCACTTCGAACGTGCCCCGGCCCTCAATGTACAGACCTCTTTTATCGACGCTCTTCGGCATCTGGTGGAGGAGTCGCTTGCCGATGGCTGCTTCGACTGTGCCCGATGCCGCTGCGACTGCGGGGTTTGTCCAAAAGAGACGATCGGAACGGCCTAGACAAGAGCTTTGAGGGGATGGTCAAGAGAAGACAAGAGTTGCGAGTGTTTTTCGGAAGATAAAATCGCAATGCGCAGTGCGACACGTTATCGCGCTGTTTTTCCAGTAGCTTCCTGCGGGTTCGCCCCGGGGGGGGCGAAGGCGCGTCTGTAACCTTTTTTTTCGAGGGCCCGTCGGATTATTGTCCAGCCAACCTCGGGCAGCTTTCGTCCGCTGTACGGCCAATGTTGTTGTCATCTTCCGAGATATCGTCCCTCCTGTCTTTCTCTTGTTTTCCACACCTCCCGCCAAGAGCAAAAAAAAAGGGGAGCCAGAGGCTCCCCTTTTAAGTAGATTCCGTCTTGATCTACAGCTTCAGCATCCGGAGCGTTTCGGCCGGGATGTCGGCAATGTAGATCACGCCGTTCGAGTAGGCGATGGCACCGGTGTACTGGAAGAGGGCGACAGAGACATCTCCGTCATCCTTGCCGCTGACCGGAAGACCGATCGACTTTACGCCGCCGGCGACTGTTGTAACGTTGTTGCTCGAAAGATCGATCGCCCGGATCGACGCGTTGGAAGAGTCACCCACATAAAGGGTGTTTCCGTTCACGGTAAGAGCCACGGGCTGGTTGAAGAAGGCCGAGCTTCCGGCCCCGTCCTCGATCCCGGGGAAACCGGGATGGCCGGCCAGGGTGGAGACGGCATTGGTCGCCAGAACGATCTTGCGAATCAGGTTGTTGCGGGTATCGGCCACGTAAAGAACCGTTCCGTCGGAGCTCAGAGCAATGCCACGGGGATCGCGGAAGCTCGCGGCAACCCCGATGCCATCGTCAAGACCGGCAGCCAAAGCACCCTTACCGGCAACGGTCGAAACCGCTCCGCTCGTCAGGTCGAGCTTGCGAATCATGTTGTTGCCCGAGTCTGAGATGTAAAGGGTCTTGCCATCAGGCGTCAGGGCAAGAGCCCGGGGGCCGTAAAAGGCTGCCGCAGTACCGACTCCGTCATTCGATCCGGGGAAGGCGCGGCCGGCGAGGGTCGAAACCGCTCCTGTGGCGAGATCCATCTTCCGGACCCGGTTGTTGCGGGAATCGGCGATGTAAAGGGTCTTGCCGTCGGAAGAGATGGCAAGTCCTTCAGGATTGTTGAAACGGGCCGCGGTGCCGTTCCCGTCGCGGAAACGGGCGTGATGGTTCACCCCGGCAATGGTCGTCACGGTGGCAGAGCCTCCGCTCACAGTCACCTTGCGGATCAGGTCGTTACCAGTGTCGGCCAGATAGAGAGTCCCGTCCGGAGCCGCCACGATTCCCTGAACATACTCGAAACGAGCCTGGCTGCCGGTACCGTCGACCGCGCCACGCTCGTGGAATTCCCCGGCAATGGTAGTGACACTCGCCGCATGGGCCTGGGCCGCAACGCCGACCATGAGGCCTGCCGCAACACCCAAGGCAACCACTGCCTTTGTCGAAGCCTTTCTCCCTGCCATCTTCTTGCCCTGCTGTCCTTTGTGCAACAAAGTGTCCTCCTTCGGAAGGTCTGCTACCGGAGTCCCGGCCGGAGTCCCGGAAGGCTCCCGGAACAGTTCGAAACCCAAATCCACCCTAACATGGCCAAACTGGCAATGTGCGGAGCCCCACTACGCTGGTCGCATGAAGGAGATAATAATGGCACATGGCTCCCGCATCCATTGTCATGATCGCTCAATGTATACACCCATCGACAGGAAAATGCAAGAAGAGAATCTCCTGTTTTTTTTATACAACGGAAGCGACAGGTCAGTGCTTGGAAAAAATGCGCCCCTCAAAGCTGCCCTCACACTCGGGAGTCCACTCGAAAAGAAGACCTGAAGCCTTCCGGATCCCCGCAAAATCTCCCGCACGGGCCCGGGAAGGAGCCATCCAGGATGCGAAGAGAAGAAGAGAGGGTTCGTGACCGACAAGGACAAGTCCGTCGGATCCGCTCCCGGCCAGAAAGGCCAAAAAGGTTGAGCGGGAAAAACTCGAGGGAAGGAAGTCGCAGGCGAGCTCCACGCGGCACTCCACCCGGCGAACGGGGTGGCTGTCTGAAAGACGGGAAAGAAGGATTTCGGCCGTCTGAACCGCACGGGTCAGGGGGCTTGAGACGATCGCGTCAACGCGCAGTTCCGACCTGTCGATTTCCCGTGAAAGATCCTTGACCGATTTTCGCCCGCCCGAAGTCAGGGGGCGAAGAGTCTCCGGATAGGGTGCGTCCTCGGCCTCGGCATGACGGAGAAGCAGAACCTTCACCCGAAGCCTTCGGAAGAGATGTCGTCATACCCTACCGCAAGATTTTCAAACCGGGTGCAAAATCCCTGATAGGCGAGCATTGCAGAGCCTATCGGGCCGTTTCTCTGCTTTCCGATAACGATCTCCGCCTTTCCCCGAGAGTCGATGTTGTCCGGGTGGTACACCTCGTCGCGATAGATAAAGAGGACAATATCCGCATCCTGCTCGATGGCTCCGGATTCGCGAAGGTCGGAAAGAGTCGGTTTTTTTGACCCGGGACGATTTTCGACGGCACGAGAGAGCTGGGCCAGGGCGATGACGGGAATCTGGAGCTCTTTTGCCAGCGCCTTGAGCGAACGGGAGATTTCGGAGATCTCCTGTTCGCGGTTGTCGGTACGCTGGGATCCGCGGACGAGCTGAAGGTAGTCGACGGCGATCATCGAAAGATCCTTGCGCAGTTTCTTGAGCCGCCGGGCCCGGGTCCGAAGCTCGAAGATGGTGAGATCGCCCGAATCGTCGATATAGATAGGAACATCGCTTGCCTCGCCAAAGGCCTGCATGACGTGCTCCCATTCCTCCGATGTGAGGTGGCCGGTCCGGAGGTTCTTCTGGTTGACCCGGGCCTGGGAGCTGATGAGACGAAGAAAGAGCTGCTCCTTGGGCATCTCGAGACTGAAGATCCCGACAGGTTTTTTCTGGTCGAAGGCGATGTGCTGGGCGATCGAGAGAACAAAGGCCGTCTTCCCCATGGCGGGGCGGCCGGCGACGATGATGAGCTCCGACGGATGAAAACCCGTCGTCATGTGGTCGAGGTCCACAAATCCGGTGGGAAGCCCGGTGACAAGCTCTTTTATCTCCCTGTTTTTGAGCTCTTCAAGGTGCTTGAACTGGGTATCGAGATAGGAGAGATCCCCGATCTGAACAAATTCGGAACGCGACCGCCGGGCTCCCACGTCCATGATCTTTCTTTCGGCATAGTCGAGAACCTCGTCCGTGTCCAGCGTCCCGTCATACCCCTTTTGAGCAATCTCCTCCGAGGCCAGAATCAGCTTCCGAAAGATCCCCTTCTCAACGATCAAACGGGCATAGTGGACGGCATTGGCGGCGGTGGGAACGATCTCCGCCAGCTCATAGATGTTGTCCGGTGCCCCGGTGATCTGAGCCCAGTCCTTTTTCTCCAGATAGTCGGAGAGCGTCAGGCTGTCGATGGGGACATGCCGGTCGGACATCTCCTTCATGGCCATGAAGATCCGCCGGTTGGACTCAAGCAGGAAGTCGTCGTCGGCCACCATGTCTCCGACGGTTGTCAGAACCTCGTTATTGAGAAGGATCGAACCCAAAAGGGACTTTTCAGCCTCGATGGTCTGGGGAAGGTTCTTTCGGGATTCCCGGGAGGAGCGGGGCTTCATCGGGAGGAACCCGGGTGGGTGTCAAGAAGGTGAGCGACGAGCTCTCCGACATCCTTCGATCTTCGGACGGGGCGGTCGCGAGAGAGCAAGGTGAAATGATCCTTTTCCTCCCGATCCCTCCAGAGGACGGCCCGGATCTCCGCGTGCTCGCGGAGAGCCTCCTCGGGAGAAAAAGGAAGCGCCCCCTTTGGAGAGTGCGAAGAGAGGACCGGAACCTTTCCCGAGCGAAGAGCTCCGATAGCGGGCTCGAAGTCAGCACTCTCTCCCTCCCGGTGGACCACAAGAACGAGGGAAGCCTCCTGGAAATCCCCGTCGCGTCGCCTGACAGCCTCCTCGATAGGAGTGATCTGGTAGGCAAACCCGACTGCGGGGAGATCGTGGCCAAAGGCCTCTCCCAGGCGATCGTACCGACCGCCGCTTGCCATATGAGTGGAGGACTCCCTGGCAAACATGCGAAAGAACATTCCCGTGTAGTAGGGACCGGGCGGAGAGAGGGCGAAGTCGACCCGGATGTCGGAGGCCTCCCGGGTCTTCGAGAGGGCCCGAAGAAGGGCAGAAAAGTCGGAAATGCCTCCATCGTGACCGGAAAGCCCGGGGATCGTCCGGGCCATCGACTCAAGGATCACAAGCGCCTCGGACAAAGCCAGAACACGACCCGCAATCTCGGAAGCCAGTGCGGCTCTTTCCGTATCACCCGCCTCGGAAAACAATCCGGCGACCGTCGCCTGGTCGCGCGCATGGAAAGCCTTCCGAAGAGAGGCCTGCAACTCCCGGGAAAGAGCGGGGGAACGCAGATAGGCCTCCTGGAGTCCGGCATGGGAGAGGACGAGGAGAGGGCTGTCGAGGGGAAAGACACGGGCTCCGCGAAGACAGAGTTCGAGAACCTCCATGTCGGCATGGAAGGAGGGATCCCCCAGAAGCTCGAGTCCCGTCTGATGAATCTCTCGCATGAGAGAGGCGGTGCGATTTTCGTCACGAAAGACCGAGGTGCTGTAGGAAAATCGGAGGGGAAGCATCCTGTCCCGGAAGGACTGCGTCGAAAGCCTTGCGATCTGGGCTGTGGCGTCCGGTCTCAGAACGAGGACCTGCCCCGACCCCCTGTCCTGCATCAAGTAAAGACGCGGAAGAAGGGAGGGATCGATCCCGGGGGAGATGGCATCGAGATACTCGAAGGACGGGAGGATGATCTCCCGGTATCCGTAAAGGGAAAAGAGGGCCAGGAGACGGTCTGTCGTCTCCCGGCGGAATCGGGCGGTTCGGGAAAAGACCGGAGAAACACCTGTGGGGGTTGTCTTGGAAGGGGACCGGAGCACTCTCCCTTCCCCCCCCTTTGTTTTCTTCATCTCCGGAGCTATCTCGACAGCGAGGGCAGACGGAGGAGCTTGAGGGCGATGATCTTCGGATTCTTCCGGATCTCCTCGAGAACGGAGGCCGGAGGCTCCGTGTCGACGCCGATCATGGAGACGGCCTTTCCTCCCGGGAAATCCCGCCCGAACTGCATGCGGGAGATGTTGATCCCGTGAGAGCCGAGCAGGGACCCCACAAGACCCACGACGCCGGGCTGGTCCTGATTGGTGAGATAGAGCATGATCGGATCCGGAACGACCTCGACGGGAAGCGTGTCGAGGGAGACGATCCGGAAGTCCTTCTTCTGGAAGATGGAGCCGGAGACCTGGTGGGACCCCTTGGCCGTCGAGGTCCGAAGGGTGATGAGCCCCACGTAGTCGCCCTGCTGGCTCGAGCGGGATTCGACGACCTCAAGCCCCCGCTCCCGGGCCAGAAGAGGCGCATTCACCTCGTTCACCCGAACATCGAGCATGGGGGTCAGAACCCCCTTCAGGGCGGCGATGGTGACGATCTGGGTGGGAAGCGTGGCCGCCTCTCCGCTGAACTCGACGGAGATCTTCGAGAAGGGCTCTGTGGCGATCTGGGCAAGGATACCGCCCATGACCTCGGCCAGCTGCTGGTAAGGCGCCACCCGGGCCGCATCCTCCGGCGGAATGGAGGGCAGGTTCGCCGCATAGCGGATCACGCCCTTGGCCAGGTAGTCGACCATCTGGTCGGCCACGGCCAGGGCCACGTTCTCCTGGGCCTCCTTCGTCGCCGCCCCGATGTGGGGGGTCGAGATGAAGTTGTCGAGTTTCAGGAGGGGGTTGTCCGGGGACGGAGGCTCCTCGACGAAGACGTCGAAGGCCGCCCCGGCAACCTGGCCGCTCTCGAGCGCCTTTGCCAGATCCGCTTCGTTGATGATCCCCCCGCGGGCGCAGTTGACGATATAGACGCCCTTTTTCATCTTGGCGATCGTGGCGGAGGAGATCAGGTTTGTCGTCTCCGGGGTGAGAGGGGTGTGGACGGTAATGACATCGGCCTTGGCAAAGAGCTCTTCGACCGAGACCGGGGTCACTCCCTGTCTGGCCGCCGCCTCGGGCGTCAGGAAGGGATCGTAGGCGACCACGTTCATGAGAAGCCCCTGGGCGACATGGGCCACATGGGAGCCGATTTTCCCCATGCCGAGAATCCCCAGGGTCTTGTGGGCAAGCTCCATCCCCATGAACTTGCTCTTTTCCCACTTTCCGCCTTTGTTGGAGGCACTGGCCTGGGGGATTTTCCGGACCATCGACATCATCATGGAGACGGTATGCTCTGCGGTCGTGATCGTATTGCCTCCAGGGGTATTCATGACGACGATGCCCCGGTTTGTGGCGGCCGGAAGATCGACATTGTCGAGTCCGGCCCCGGCCCGGCCGATGACCTTGAGCCGCGTGGCCCCTTCAAGAACCTGGGCGGTCACCTTGGTGCCGCTCCTGATGACGAGGCCGTCGTAGTGTGCCAGCTCCTGCTTGAGCTCGTCGGGAGAAAGCTTCGCCTTGACGGTCACCTCAAAGCCCGCGTTCCGGAATATATTGAGCCCCTCTTCGGAAATGGGGTCGCTGACGAGAATTTTAATCTTTTGCTGCGTGCTCACGCTCTGGTCTCCTGATATTGGGTTCGCTCCGGAAATGTTTCCGAAAAGACTTAAAGGCTACTGTCCGATCATGACGGCCTGGGCGCGGGCAACGCCGGATCCCAGCGGGGCCCCCTTGTATCCCATGCGGGCCAGGACCATCTCGACACCGCTAATGGCGGTGATGATATCGAAAACATCGGCATAGCCCATGTGGGAGATGCGGAAGACCTTCCCCTTGAGCTGGTCCTGTCCGCCGGCAGCGGTAATCCCATACTGATTTCGGAGGTTCTTGTAGATGATCTCCCCGTCGAAGCCTTCGGGGGCCACCACCGCCGTAAGCGCATCGGAGGGGGATTGGCGGGCGAATACGGAAAGACCGAATCCCTTGATGCCCTCCCGGGTCGCCTGGGCCAGCATTTTGTGGCGGGCAAAGATATTTTCGAGACCTTCCTTCTGCATCATTTCAAGCGCCTTTCCGAGACCGATCCAGAGGGAGACGGCCGGGGTCCACGCATTCGAATCCTTCAGGATGTTATCCTTCTCCCTCTTCAGGTCGAGGTAAAAACGGGGGCACTTGGCCGTTTGATTAAGCGTCCAAGCTTTTTCCGAAACGGCGATGAAGGCCAGCCCGGGGGGAAGCATGAGGGCCTTCTGGGAGCCGGTGATCAAAACATCGATCCCCCAAGCGTCCATCGGGATGTCCACGACGCCGAGGGCGGTAATGGCATCGACCACCAGAATCGTCCCGGATAGACGCGAGGTGATTTGGGCCAGGCTCTTGATGTCGTGCCAAACTCCTGTCGAGGTTTCGCTCGCCTGCACGTAGACGCCCTTGATCGAAGGGTCCTTCTTGAGAAGCTCCTCCACTTTGGCGACGTCGACCGATTCGCCCCAGGTCACCGGAACCTCGATGGCGGTCACGCCGAACGCCTTCGCGATCTTAAGCCACCGCTCGCCAAACTTTCCTCCGTTGACGGCAATGATCTTGTCTCCCGGGCTCATGAAGTTGGCCACGGAGGACTCCATCCCGGCCGTTCCCGAGCCTGCGACGGTAAGGACCTCCTGGCTGGTTTGAAACAGCCACTTGAGACCCGTCCGCACCTTCTGGATCACCGGGATAAAGTCCGGCGAGCGATGGTGGATCATGGGGGCAGACATCGCGAGCAGAACCTCCGGGGGAACGGGAGTGGGACCGGGAGCCAAGAGATATTGTTTCTTCATGGACGGGAGTCTCCTTAAGAACAGGGTGATCCCCCCTTCGGCGAGGGGACAGGATGGTTGCGTCTCGGACAAGACGGGAGGAAGGCAGTCAGAGGGACCGGCACACCTTCAGGTTCCGTGCAGGACGAGAGGGGCAGAGCGATCGATGAAAACCCTACCACTCTACAACAGAAGGAGGCCGGAAGACAAGACGGGGGAGAGGATATATCTTTTGTAAAACGCTTATTTTAATTAACAATAAAAACAACTTAAAGATATTATCCCTCCGTTTCAGGAAAGCAGACAAGCGTCTGGATCGAATCCAATGGGCAAGGGACTCATGCCACCTCGATCGGCATAAGTCGTGGGCCCCTGCAAGATGAAAATGGGGGGGGGCTCGATTTTCGTTTTCCAAGAACAAGTACAACCTGCGTTGGCAAGTGATTTAAGAAATTGAGAAGTCTCAAACGACAATGCTAGGATAGACATCCGTAGAGAGTTTCCGGAGGCCCATATCTTTCCACTGAGGTTGTTTCGCACAGACAAATCGGAGAATAGAATTATACCTGCGGAAATCTCCCCACTACCGTCATTGTTCGAAAGGAACCGGCGTGGCCGAATCACAAAGCGCAAATCAACTTTCCCTTTGCCTGATCACATACAACGAGGAGGAAAATCTCGACGACTGTCTTTCATCGTTTGCTCCAATTGCCGACGAAATCGTCGTCGTCGACTCGGGAAGCACGGACAGAACACAAGAGATCTCGGCAAAGTACAACGCCCGATTCAGCATATCCCCTTTCGAAGGGTTCGGCCGCCAAAAACAACGGGCTATCGATATTGCGTCAGGGAGATGGATCTTTGTCGTCGATGCCGACGAGAGGGCAACCCCCTCTTTACTGGCAGAAATACGCTCAATTATTGAGAAGGAAGGGAGTGCCGAGGGCTATGCAATAAACAGGGTGAACTTTTTCATGGGAAGAGCTATCCTCCATAGCGGGTGGTCTCCCGACTTTGTCGTGCGGCTTTTTAAAAATGGGGAAGGTCGGACGTCAGAAAACCTCGTCCATGAAGAGATCCTCGTCTCGGGGAAGGTGGAACGACTTTCCTCCCCTCTCCTCCACTACACATATCGATCGATCGATGCCTACCTCCAGAAATCCGCAAGATACGCCTCTCTGTCTGCCATGGAAAAGAAAAAAAAGGGACATCGACCGGGAATCCTGAAGATTCTTTTGAGGCCTCCATTCGTCTTTTTCAAGATGTATGTCGTGAAACAAGGATTTCGGGATGGACGGGAAGGGCTGTTTCTGGCGATTCTCTATGCGTTCTATACGGCCATCAAGTATATCTGGATGTACTATCCGGACGATTCCGGAGATCCTCTTTCGGGGAACACTCTTCCCCAAGAACTTGAGGGGCGCACCGCCCCGACAAAGTGACAGAGTCCACGATCAGATCTCTGTTATTGGCGTTTATCGCAGGAACTCTGCCTCGGAATACAGGACCGATAATACCCCATTTTCATCCATCAGGAGCGCCCTTCTCATGACGACTCCGACCGCTCTCAAACACTTTACAGGCATGGTCGAAAATCCCTCCGACACATTCACGGCAGGGCGGTCGACCGTGATCGCAAAGTCCAGCGCAGCCTGTTTATCCCTCCCCCCACTGCTAAAGTCCTAGAGGGGTTCCGGTGCTTCTCAACCTAATACGCATTTTCCCTTTTCCCTGATTTCCCGGTACATGGCATCCGGTGCCAGATCGATATCACCAGGCCATGCAACGGCACCATGATCGATAAATACCTTCGAAAAGAACTCGGGGTTCTTGAGCGGCGCAAAGACTCCTGTCAGGTGGTCATCGCAAAAGGTGACCCTCCCGGATGTTCCATCGGAAAAGGCAATCAGAAGACGAAGATGTTTTTCGGGCTTCACATCCATAACATCCCATTTCATCGCGATCACTCCAGAGGTTGAATTTTTCGGGGTTGCAGTCTCTGACGGCAGAGCTCCCAATCGTCCAGAAGTTCCTTCTTGTGGATTATTGAGCCCCTGCCCGCCTGAAACAGGAGGAATTGTACCATATTCCTGAACAGCCCACTCCTCTCCTCCCTTGTATGCTTCTCCGGATATGGATATGAGCGGCACTCAATTGAAGACGAAGAACTTTACAATTTTAATGCATTCAGTAATAGTCATTATATAATTATACGAATTCAGGAGGATGCATTGTGATAAAATCATTTCGAGTTGAAAGTGTTTTGAAAAAACTTGGAAAGGACATGAGTGACGCCCGCAAACGTCGCCGGATCTCGACAATCCTGATGGCTGAACGAGTGGGGATCACACGAGTCACACTAAGTCGCATCGAAAAGGGAGATCCAAGGGTCAATATGGGCGCTTATGCGATGGTCCTCCATGTTCTGGGGAAACTCGATGATCTCGAAATGCTGGTCGACCGAACAAGAGATCCATTAGGGCTCGACCTGATGGACGAAATCCTTCCCCAAAGAATCCGCTCACCGCATACGAAGATCCCGGCGACTTCCCGGAGCGAAGGAAAAGCCCCAAAGAATCCATCGGAGAACCCTCATGCCTAGGTACATTGTCAGCATCGAACAGGAAAGTGTTACCCACAGAATCGGAACCCTGGATATTTTCGAAGTCCGGGGGAGAGAACACTACCGATTTCAGTATAGCGAGGACTGGATTGGGCATCCCCTCAGGTTTTCCATTGACCCTTCGCTTCCGCTTGCCCTAGGAGTCCCCTACACATCATCCTGCCTTTGGGGCGCATTCCAGGATATTTCGCCTGATCGATGGGGGCGTCTTTTGCAAAGAAGAGCGCACGGAGCCTATCTCTCCGAGAGCTCTTTCATGCTTGGAGTAAGCGACACCATGCGGATGGGAGCCCTGCGGATCAGTACGGCTGAGGATCCTTCGAATTTCCTGTCTCCGCACACGAAGATTCCGAAATTGGTGACGATCGGCGAATTGATGGAAGCCATCCAAAATCTCGAGAACGACAAGGAAACTCCAGACGACATCAAGCTCCTTCTCCAGCCGGGGGGATCTCTGGGCGGCGCCAGACCGAAGGCGATCGTGGAGGACGAAGGGTCTATGTGGATTGCCAAGTTTCCCTCCATAAACGACACGGAACGAACGGCCCTATGGGAGGCCATGATGCTGAAACTGGCCGGGGATCTTGGGATAAAAACACCAGGATTCAAAGTTATTGCCATCACAGAGAACAAGCCGGTTCTTCTGGTAAAGCGCTTCGATCGAACCTTGACAGGGGGGCGAATTCCCTTCATGTCGGCGATGACACTTCTTGCTCGTCACGAAAGCAGCGAACACTCAGGGAGCTATTTAGAGATGGTCGATACCCTCTTAAATGTTGCCGCCAACCCGGTTGCCGATGCCAGACAACTTTGGCGCCGAATGTTGTTCAATGTTCTGACGGGAAACATCGATGACCATCTGCGCAACCACGGTTTCTTGCATACAGGGGCAGGATGGGTTCTCGCTCCTGCGTATGACTTAAACCCCACAGAGGTTCCTTTCGAAAGGAGAGCCCATGTTCTCAGCTTCGACGGGCGGACAAATGTGCCAAACATAAAGGTGTGCCTGTCCCTGGCTCCGTATTTCAGATACGAGGAGAAAAACGCCATCGAGGAGTTTGAGCGCATAAGGAGCGGAGTGGAGAGTTGGAGGGAAGTCGCCAAGGAAGTGGGGCTGAAGGCAAGGGAAATCAGTCGCATGGAGAAGAGTTTTGTGAGGTTGTGATCCTGGTCGAACAGAAAAGCTAGGAGCGGAAGGACCGTTTGCCCCTCCGGGCCGGTCGTGCTCAGGTCGAGATTCGTTCCCTGGGGATAGAGAAAGGAGGTCTTCTCGCCCTTCTTCTTGAACCGGGAGAAACGTCTGGGGTTCTTTTTATCCAGGGCCTCCCGGATCGCCGGTCGAGGTTTTTGAGGGTCTGCTGCTGGGACTGGGACGGGGCCAGGGCCAAGAAGACGTACGCGTCTCTCTCCCGCCAGAGGGGCAGAAGTTTGGCCGTATCCCCATAGGTCAGAAGCGGCAGTTGGGCCTCGAGCCGCCGCTTCTGGAGGTCGAGAGCCTTGTTCCAGACGAACCGCGTGCATCCGGCGTGGCGGGAGAGAAGGCTCTCCTGTTCGGGCGTGGGACAGATCCGGAATGTGAAGACGCGCAGTCTCTTCTTGGCCGGGACGCTACCCAATCTATGCTTAGATAACAACACTCAGACTGACTACGCCTTATATCTCCGGGCACAACCCCGAAGTTATACGGCGCTTTTCGATAAAAATGGCAAAATGGTCCGATCGCTCCCTCTTGGCCTGCGGCCCAAAGGCGCGGACTGGGAAAAACTCTCTCAAGCGACCGGGAGCGACTTGGGGAAGGGGTCGATGTCAGCCCCCTCAAAGTAAAGGACAGATCTGCTGTCCCGCACTCCCTCCCCGCCCAAATGGCGGCGGCTGCTGTGCATTTGTCCAAAGCCGTGGATTGGAGAGAATGCTCCCATCATTCCGGCGAATGGACGATGCCTCCACGGCAGCTCCCGCAGACGAGATATCCGGGATTTTTTTCAAGCCGCCCGTGGCGCACCGGCCCCAGACGATAGTCCTTCCCGCAGTCCCGGCAGCGGTAGCGGAAGGTTTTGACTGAGCGGGCGGGCTTTGCCGGATAGTCGTGACATCTCTTTGGCTCATGGCCGAAGAGCTCCATCAGGGAGCGCCACAGGGCTCCGTGGGAGGAGAAGTCCCCTCCGGAAAATCGTGCGCGATGCACAGAGAAGACATGAACGACCGCATGGGCATACTCGTGGGCCACGGTCGGAAGGAAGGCCTCTTCGCCCACTCGCTCGATAATGGAGGGATTGAAACGAAGGAAGCGCTTCCAGGAACGTTCCTCCCGTCGCGCAACAAAGAGACCGGCCCGAAGTCCGGAAAGATCGAGACGGATCTCCCCCAGAGCGCCGTCCGAAAAGGTCAGATCGGCTCCGATACCGGAACGGACGACACCCTCGACCCGAAGAAGTTCCCGAGAGAGGGCAGGAAATCCATCAAGAGCGCCACACGGATGGAGCGGAGCAGTCGATCGGAAGGAGCGTCCCGAAAGCTCGCTCATTTTCGAGCGCCCTCCTCCGAAAGGTATTCAGAAAGCGAGACGATCTTTCCCATGTGCCGTTCCTCGATTCCTTCGATTCTGAGGATTCTCGGGAGAACTGAGGACCTGGCCATCTCCGGATCGCACCCTGGGAGAAAAAGTGTCCGCGAGGCCGTTCCCGCCCCGCCCGAGAACATCATGTCTCCCGGACGAACTGTTCTTTGAAGAGAGGCAGCGAGCCCCCTCGACTCGAGCCTTACCGTCAGGACCGCATTCCCGAGGACCTCCTTGCCGGCATAGGTCGGAAGCTCCTTCAAAAGAGCAAGATCGAAGCTCTCGGCCTCCGGGTTCCATCGCAGGAGAAAGGCGAGAGGCCCCGGATAGATCAGATGGCGGTAGAGGGAGCGCAGTGCAAGCGACCGGGCGTCGCGAACGCGCATGAGAAAGTCCCGGGAATCAATCTTCCGAAGAAGCGCCACGGGAATATGGACCGTTCCCAGGGACTGCATTCCCCACAAGTCAACCGGAACATCGAGCGTCTTGCCCGCCTCTCCCACGCCCGATCGCCTTTGCCTTGCCGGGTTTTTCCCCGGAGGAAGAAGCTTGGCGTGCCGTTGCCACCCCCGCCCCGGCGTATTGACATAGTCCCCCCAGAAGATCCTGCCCTCCTCCGATCCGGAAATGGCGACCGTCCGGATCCACTCCGGAGAAAGGTTCCCCGGAAGCGGCTGGAACTCGATTCCGATGTTCGTCATGATCCTCGACCAGAAGACTTCGAGCGTCGCATCCTGCATCCACCTGTCAAGGAGAGGGCGCAGCGATCTTTCCGCAGAGTCGGCACGAAAAGAAAACTCCTTGTCGCAGAAGGTCGCCTCATCGAGGGAGGAGACACGCAATGCAAGCGCCCATCCCCAGTCGAAAGAGGCCGACCAGAGAAAAACTCCCTCCCATTCTTCTATCCGGTCCGGCAGGAGCGGGTAAGCTCCGTGAAAGACGGGGGAAGCGCCAAGGGAGGTTCTGAAGGAGGAGCGGACGGGGGGGGGGAGCGCCTCCTCGACGGTCTTGGCGATATCGCTCCAGGCACTGCCGAAGTTCGCCTTGGGAAGTAGGCGGCGGGTGGTGTCGCTATGAAGGACCAGACCGAGCTCCCGGTGGAAGACCAGAACGGCCACAAGGGAAGGAGCCGGTCTCTCCGGGAGGAGGAAGAGACTCTCGAACGCTTTCTTGACGACCGGAGAAAGCATCGAGGAGAAAAGTGCGTCATCGAGATTTTTTTCAGCCCACTCCAAGAAACCCCTCCTTGTCTCGGATCCGGAATCGGAACGTCCCCTAAAAAACGTCTTGTCCTTCCCCCGAAAGGATTCTATCACAGCGACCAATCACGAGGCAGAGGGGCTTCTTTCGTCCTCAAAATAGTTCCGATTTGAGTGTGCAGAGGGTAGGTGTATCGCGGAAAAACCAGAAAGAAAAGTCTCCCAGCCGGTTTAAGAGAACGTCTCCGTCAAAGCCAGACAGACTTCTGGGGAAATCAATCTGATTCGGAAAGGGAGAGCATGCTCCGGACCCGCTCGTGGACCCGCTCGGTAAGCCGCAGGCTCTCGGCCTTGCGGGAGGCCGGGTCGAAGGGGCCGGGGGCGGGCCATTCGGGGGGGGCAAACCGGATCACAATCCGGCTGGGACGGGGAAAGAAGGCGCCAGCCGGGAAGCTCGCACCGCTTCCCGTGATTGCGGCAGGAACGATGGGGACGTTCCCGTTCATTGCAAGAAGGGCCACGCCCCGGTGAAAGGGGTGAAGCCGGCCGTCCCTCGATCGGGTCCCCTCGGGAAAGATGGCGAGTACACAGCCCTCCCGGATCACGCTCTCCGAGAAAGAGAGCGCCTTCCTGTCCCCTTCTCCACGGGCGATGGGGAAACCCCCGAGAGAAAGAAGAAATCGGGCCAGAAGGTCGCGGGAGAAAAGCTCGGGTTTGGCGGGAAAGCGGGACTCCCGGCCGATGGCGTAGCTTAAAAGAGGAACGTCGAGAAGGGAGGAGTGGTTCGCCGCCACGATCACCCCACCCGTGGCAGGAATGTTCTCGCACCCCACAAGGGTCGTCGGAAGGTATGTGGTCATGATCGCCCCCATGACGCGGCGCGCCGTGCGGTAGGCACGAGAGCCAAAAACGGTGCCGGGGGGGGGGATCACCGGTAGCGGGCGACGATCCAGCTTACAGCCTCCTCCACTGTCATTCGGGACGTGTCGAGAAGAAGAGCACCAGGAGCCATCACCAGCGGGGAGATCGCCCGGGTCCTATCCCGGGTGTCCCGGTCAAGAATGTCGGCCAGAACGGTTTCGTAGGAGACAGAGAGACCCGAACGCTCGAGATCGGCCAGCCGCCTCCTGGCCCGGACTTCGGGGTCGGCCTCGAGGAAGATTTTAAGACGGGCCTCGGGGAGAATGACCGAACCGATGTCGCGGCCGTCCATGACGATCCGTCCAGCCAGTGCAAGGTTCCGCTGAAGGTCAAAGAGCGCCTTCCTGACGGCGGGAAATGCGGAGACCCGGGAGGCGATCCGTCCGATCCGTTCCTCCCGGAGAAAGGGGGTGACATCCAGGCCGGAGAGGCTCACTCGAACACCCGAATGTGTCGGGAGAAGAGAGACCGAAAGATCTGACAATGCCGCATGAAGAGACGGGTCGTCTGAGGTCGCCTCCCCTGCCCCGGCCCGGTCGAGGGCCAGGGCAACGGCACGATACAGGGAGCCGGTATCGACAAAGACAAATCCGAGCCGTTTTGCAACCTCCCTCGCCAGTGTGGACTTCCCTGAGGAGGCCGGCCCGTCGATGGCGACCGCATCAACGACCGCGGGAGAGGAAGCGGTCACGGGTGCACCACGCTGTTGAAAAGGTCGGGAAAGTTGGGAAATGAGGTGCTCACAAAGTCGGTCCCGGAGATCGAAAGCGAGCGACCTCGGGGAAGACGGGTTCCGAGGACGGCCATCGACATGGCGATCCGGTGGTCGTGAAGACTGTCGACCGATCCTTCCTCAAGAGGCCTGTCGGGGCCTCCGCCCTCAATGGCGAGCCCGTCCGGAAACTCTTCGACAACTACCCCGACGGCGCGGAGGGCCGCCGCCATGCCGGCGATCCTGTCCGACTCCTTTACGCGCAGTTCCGATGCGCCGCGGATCTCGGTCCGCCCTTTGGCGAATGCCGCCAAAACGGAAAGGATAGGGATCTCGTCGATGGCCCCGGGGATCAGCGAAAGGGGAACCGTGATGCCGGAGAGTTCGGAGAAGGAGACCCGAAGAGTCCCGGACGGCTCGGTCCCCGAACGTTCCGGCAAAGGCTCGACCTCGATGCGGGCTCCCATCTTCTGCAAGATTTCGAGAATGGCCGTTCGTGTCGGATTGAGCCCCACGTTCCTGACAAGAAGGGTCGAACCGGGGGTCAGAAGGGCTAAGGCAATGAAAAAGGCGGCCGAGGAGATGTCCCCCGGAACGGAGACTTCCGTTCCGGAAAGCGAGGCCGGCCAGACGGTCACGCGCCCCCCTTCCCGGAGAACCTTCCCCCCGAAAGCCGGAAGAAGGCGCTCGGTATGATCCCGGGTGGGAACCTCCTCGACGACGGTCGAGGAGGAGCTGGCGGAAAGAGCGGCAAGGAGGATGGCCGACTTGACCTGGGCCGAGCGGTGAACGTTTTCATAGAGGATCGGGGAGAGAGGCCCCCCCCGGACCGCCAAAGGAAGGCGGCTGCCCCCTTCGCGACCGTCGATCCGCGCCCCCATTCGGGAAAGGGGATCGGTCACTCTCTTCATCGGCCGTTGCCGAAGACTGTCGTCACCGGTGAGAACCCGGTAGCCTGGGATCCCGGAAAGGAGTCCCGCCATAAGTCGCACGGCCGTTCCCGAGTTTCCGAAGTCGAGGACGTTGGAAGGCTCGGACAGCCTTTCCGAGCCAGGGCTCGCAAGAATGAGATGGTGAGGGGAAATCGTCCTGACAGTCACGCCCATGGCAAGAAAGGCGGCAAGCGTTCCCTGGCAGTCGGCGGAGTCGAGGAAGCCATGGATCTCCGTACGGCCTCGAGCCGCGCTTCCGAGGATCACCGCCCGATGGGAGACCGACTTGTCGCCCGGGGGAACGATGCTCCCCGTCACCCGGCTCGCCCCCGAGACACGGTAGAGACCCTGTGCCGAGCCTCCGCGCTGCTCCTCGAGAATCATGCGGGGCCGGACCCGAAGGCAGGCTCCGTCCACGCCGAAAGAAGGCGGGAGAGATCGCCCGCGGAGAGGGAGGCGATGGCCTCGCGGAGCTCCCCGATCTCGCTCTGGTAGAGGTCGATGGACTGAAGAAGGGCCGGCCTGTTCTGAACAAAGATCTCCGCCCAGAGGGCCGGCGAGCTCTTCGCGATGCGAAGAATATCGGAGAAGCTTCCCCCCTTTTGCTCCATGTAGTCGAAGCCTTCGAACCTCTTTTCGTTGCGGACCCTGTCGACAAGATGGAGAAGTGCGTAGGAGAGCACATGGGGAAGATGGCTGATGAAGGCAACGATTCCGTCGTGGTCGGAGGGAGAGAGGGTTGTGGTTTTTGCTCCCAAAGCCTGCCAGAAGGCATGAAGAGATTCAGTCTGACCCCGCTCTTCGGAAAAGGGCGTCAGGAAAACCGTCCGGCCAATAAAAAGGTCCGCGCGGGAGGCGGTAATGCCTGTCTTTTCGCTTCCTGCCATAGGATGGGAGCTCGTGTAAAGGGGAAGAAGCCGGGAAAACCTCTCCCTATAGGCCGCACAAAGCGCCCCTTTCACGGAAGAGAGGTCGGTGACGACGGTTCCCGGCAAAAGTGCGGGAGCGATCTCCTGCCACACTCCTTCGACATCCCCCGGGGGCACGGCCAGAACAACGAGGTCGGCCCCCTCAACGCAGAGGGCATTGGTGGGGTAAAACGCGTCCACCCACCCCCGCTGCCGAGCCCCCTCCCCGTCAGAGAGGTTGCGTGAAGATCCCGCAACCTTTGGAGGGTCGGGAAGGGACTTGAGCGCTCCCGCCAGGGATCCGCCCATGAGGCCGGTCCCCAGGACGGCAACCGTCCTGAAAGGAACAGCCGCGGAGCCCATCAGGCAACAAACCTGCCGACGGCAGCCGCCACCTTGCGCACCTCGCCCATCAGACGGTCGAACTTGTCCGGAATGAGGGACTCCTCGCCGTCGGAAAAAGCCTGCTCGGGATTGTTGTGGACCTCGACCATCAGGGCGTCGCATCCGGCAGCCACTCCCGCCCGGGCCATGGGGATGACGAGATCCCATCGTCCCGTCCCGTGGCTCGGGTCGACAAGGACGGGAAGGTGGGTGAGGCTCTTCAGGACCGGAACGGCATTGAGGTCGAGGGTGTTGCGCGTCATGGTCTCGAAGGTGCGGATGCCGCGTTCGCAAAGGATGATTTCCTGGTTGCCTCGGGAGGCGATATACTCGGCCGCCATGAGAAACTCCTTGATGGTCGCAGAGAGACCCCGCTTGAGAAGAACGGGCTTGTTGACCTCCCCCACGTCGAAAAGAAGGCGGAAGTTCTGCATGTTGCGAGCCCCGATCTGGATGATGTCGGTGTGCTCCATCATCGCCGGAAGATCTCGCGGGTCCATAAGCTCGGTGATGACGAGAAGGCCGGTCTTCTCCCGGGCCTTGGAGAGATGGACGAGGCCTTCCTCCCCGAGTCCCTGGAAGGTGTAGGGGGAGGTCCGGGGCTTGAAGGCGCCCCCGCGAAGGATCTTGGCCCCCGCCTTCTTGACCCGCTCGGCGACGTAGAGGAGCTGCTCCTCAGACTCCACCGCACAGGGGCCGGCCATGACCTGGATCTCGGGACCTCCGATGGTCACCCCGTTGGAAAAGGTGATGACGGTATCGTTCTTCCGGAACTCCCGGCTCACGAGCTTGAAGGGCTGAAGGATCTTGTGGACCGACTCGACTCCCGGATAGGCCCCCAGAGGAAGATCGGCAAGAACGCGCTCGTCTCCGATCGCCCCCACCACGGTCCGCTCCTTGCCGCGGGAGATGTTGACCGAGAGCCCCTTGGCCTTCAGTGTTTCGGAAAGGTGCTCGAGATCACCCGGCGTCGCGTCGGGCTTTAAGACGATAATCATGAAAATCTCCTTGGATTGTTATATGCAGGAAGCCGGAGGTCTCCGGAGCATTCCCGGTGTTCGGGGCCATCGGAGGTCCGGTCCCTATCCCGACTTTCTCTTTTCTTCGGAGACGGGGTACGATCCCAAAATCTTAACATAAGGGCAGAGGTCCTGTAATTTTTCGAGAAGGTTCTGGATCGGGAGATCCTTTTGGTGACCGGCCAGATCCATGAAAAAGATATAGTCCCAGGCCTTCTTGCGGGAGGGACGGCTCTCGAGGCGAGTCAGGTTGACCTGGTGGGAGGCGATGAGCTGAAGGATCGCCGAGAGGGCCCCCACCCGGTCGATCACCGAGACCATGATCGAGGTCTGGTCAAGAGATGTCGGCCCGGGAACGCCCTCCCCGATGACAAGAAAGCGCGTCTGGTTGTCCTGCTGGTCCTCGATATGGCGGCGAAGGATCGGAATGTTGTAGACCTCGGAGGCCATCTCTCCCGCGATCGCCGCGGCATGGGCCTCGTCCTGCAAAGCGAGCTCCACCGCCCGGGTGTTGCTCGTCGTCTCGATGGTCGGAACGTGGGGCAGGTGGTTCGAGAGGAATCCCCGGCACTGGGCGAGCGACTGGGGATGCGCAAAGATCTTTGTGATCTGCTGGACCCCCCCGGACCGGGAGAGAAGACAATGGTGGATGGGAAGAACGACCTCCCCGTTGATCCGGAGATCGGTCTCGACGAGGGTGTCGAGAGTGTAGTTCACCATCCCCTCTGTGGAGTTCTCGATGGGGACAACGCCATAGGCCGCCTCCTTCCTCTCTACGCACAGGAAGACCTCCCGGACCGTCGACATCGACAGGTGGCGCGTCGAGGTGCCGAAGAACTTGAGGGAGGCCTGGTGAGTGTAGGAGGCCGGGGGACCGAGGTAGGCGACCGCAAGAGGCTCTTCGAGGGAGAGGCAGGCCGAAAGAATCTCCCGGAAGATGTGTTTGAGGACCGGGCGGGGGAAGGGGGCGATGTCGATCCGGTCCAGCCGGTCGAAGATCTCCTGCTCGCGGGAGATGACATGGAAGGGAAGTCCTCGCTCCTTTTTGTAGACTCCCACCTCGTGCGCAACCCGGGCCCGCTCCTGGAGCAGCGAAACGATTTGAAGGTCGATCTCGTCGATCTTCTGACGCAGGTGCGTGATGCCGCCGGTGTTGTCTGAAGAGGCCATGTGGGGCTAGCCATTCCGGGAGAGGGACTCGAGGACCTCTCCCGAGATATCGAAGTTGGCCCAGACATGCTGGACATCATCGTGGTCCTCGAGGGCTTCCATGAGGCGCACCATGGCCTGGGCATCCTTCCCTTCGAGGGGAACGGTCGTCTGGGGGATCATCGTGATCTCGGCATAGGGAAGGACCAGTCCCGCCGCCCGCATCGCATCGCAAACGGCAGGAAAGTCCGCGGGCGCGGTGGTGACCTCGAAGACATCCTCTTCGAGGCGAACGTCCTCGGCCCCCGCGTTGATGGCAATCTCCATGATCCGGTCTTCGGTCACGCCTGAAGCCGGGGTCGTGACGATCCCCTTCTGGTCGAACATCCAGGCGACACATCCGTTCTCCCCCAGCGCTCCTCCGTTTTTCGAAAAAAGAGAGCGGATTTCAGGGATGGTCCGGTTCTTGTTGTCGGTGGTCACCTTGAGAAGAATCGCAACGCCCTTCGGACCGTGGCCCTCGTACTGGAGCTCCTCGTAGACCGCGCCGGGGATTTCGCCCGTTCCCTTCTGGACGGCCTTCTTGATGTTGTCCATGGGCATGTTCTCTTCCCGGGCCTTAAGGATGGCGGTCCGGAGACGGGGATTGCCGTCAGGGTCGCCTCCCCCGATACGGGCAGCGATGGAGATTTCCTTTGAAAGGCGGGTGAAGACCTTGCCCCGCTTAGAGTCAATAAGCGCCTTCTTGTGCTTTGTTGTTGCCCATTTGGAATGGCCGGACATGGGTTCCTTTCGGGATCGGGACGGACGAGAAGCGAATTCGAACTGGCGCAATGCGCCTCAGTCACACTAATCGTACAGAAAATCGATCAAAAGATGAGCTCTTCCCCCCTTAAACCGAGGCAGTCGCGGGGGAGGACGGGCTCACGGCCAAAAGCCCCTCATTCGCCGT
>JAJYYA010000031.1 GCA_021801345.1 Nitrospirota bacterium | reverse complement strand
CAAAATTGGCGATGCGAAAAGCGTATGGATTTAAGTCCCTCGACCACCTTCAAATCGCTCTGTATCATACACTTGGATCTCTTCCTGACCCCCCAGGAGGTCCCCACAGATTTTGTTGAAGAGCCGATAGCCGTATGTCTGAAGACTTTCCGAGAGCCCGGATCCCGGAAGAGATCGACAGGGTTCCCGAAGAGGGGAGAGAAGCGGTTCTGGACGCTCCCACGACCTTTCGGGAGTCTCCTCCCCTTCTTTCTTTCGCCGGCGCCTGGAGCGATATGGATGAGTCCGACTTTGAGGAATTCATGAAAGAAACCGAACGGCGCCGACACAGGCCTTTTTAGCGGGAGAATGTCCGTCCTATGACCGACCTCCATCGGGAACACCACTTTGAGTCCGAGATCTGCGATCATCTGGCCTCCCACGGCTGGCTCTATTCGTCGGACGACACCGGATACGACCGGGAGAGGGCCCTCTTTCCCGAGGACCTCTTCGCCTGGATCCGGGACACCCAGCCCAAAGAATGGGAGAAGCTCTCCTCCTCGCACAGCAGAGGAGCCGAGGAGCAATTTCTCGCACGTCTCTGCCAGGTCATGGACCGGGACGGTTCCCTGTCGGTCTTGCGCCATGGGATCAGGGATCGAAATGCCCAGATCGACCTGTGTCAGTTCAGGCCCTCCCATGGCTTGAACGCGGAGACGGAGGCGCGCTACCGGAAGGTTCGCCTCAGGGTCATGCGCCAGGTCCACTATTCGGTCTCCAACCAGAACAGCCTCGATCTCGTCCTGTTCGCAAACGGCATCCCTGTAGCCACCGCTGAACTCAAGACCGACTTTACCCAGAGCATCGACGACGCCGTCTGGCAGTACAAGAAGGACCGCCTGCCCCGGGATCCCGAGACCCGGAAGCCTGAGCCCCTCCTCGAGTTCAAGCGGCGGGCCTTGGTCCACTTCGCCGTGAGCACCGACGAGGTTTTCATGACCACGCGTCTCGAAGGGCGGGAAACCCGCTTTCTCCCCTTCAACCGAGGATACGACCAGGGGTCCGGCAATCCTCCCAACCCCGAGGGGTACCGGACCAGCTACCTGTGGGAACGCATCTGGGAGCGGGAGACTTGGCTCGACATCCTCGAAAACTTCATCCACCTCGAAAAGAAGAAGATTTGGGAGAAGGACGGGGGAAAAGGCATCAGGGAATCGCTGGTCTTTCCCCGGTTCCACCAGTGGGAGGCGGTCACACAGCTTGTGGGCGTCTCCCGGAACGATGGTCCCGGGCACACCTACCTCGTCCAGCACTCGGCAGGATCCGGAAAGACCAACAGCATCGCCTGGCTCTCCCACCGGCTGGCCTCGCTCCACGATGTCGGGAACGCAAAAGTCTTCGACTCGGTCATCGTCGTCACCGACCGACGGGTTCTGGACTCCCAGCTCCAGGACGCCATCTACCAGTTCGAGCACAAACACGGGGTCGTCTGCCGGATCGACTCCCAGTACGGGGCCAAGTCCGACCAGCTGCTGAAGGCTCTGGCCGACAATACTCCGATCATCATCGTGACCCTCCAAACCTTCCCGGTCGTTCTGGAGAAGATCCAGGAAAACGCGACCCTCAAGGGCCGATCCTTTGCCGTGATCGTCGACGAGGCCCACTCTTCGATGGGAGGGGCGGCCGCCAAGAAGCTCAGGGCCGTCCTCACCGCCGAACAGATCGAGGAAGGGGAAGAGGTCGGGTCCGATGACGTTCTGGTTGTGGAGCAGACGTCCCGAAAGCTTCCCGCCAACGCGAGCTTCTACGCCTTTACCGCCACTCCCAAGGCCAAGACCATCGAACTCTTCGGACAGCGGCCCGATCCTTCCCTCCCCCCGTCAGACGACAACAAACCCCAACCCTTCCATGTCTACTCCATGCAGCAGGCCATCGAGGAGCACTTCATTCTGGATGTCCTCAAGGACTACACGCCCTACAAGGTGGCCTACAGGATTGCCCACAACGGCAGGGAGTACGACGACAGAGAGGTCGACAAGGCGGAGGGAATGAAGCAGATCGCCCGCTGGGTCCGCCTCCATCCCTACAACATCGCCCAGAAGGTGGCCATCATCGTGGAGCATTTCCGGGAGAAGGTCCGCCCCCTGCTCTCCGGCCAGGCCAAGGCCATGGTGGTCACAGGGTCAAGGAAAGAAGCCGTTCGCTACAAGCTTGCCATGGACCGGTATATCCGGGAGTGCGGATATACGGAAATCTCCGCCCTTGTCGCCTTTTCCGGCGAGGTGACCGACCCCGACAGCGGTCCCGGGTCTTTCAGCGAGATCTCCATGAACCCCGGACTCCATGGACAGGATCTCAGGGATGTCTTCGACGCCGAGGACTTCAATGTTCTTCTGGTGGCCAACAAGTACCAGACCGGATTCGACCAGCCGAAGCTTGTCGCCATGTATGTGGACAAGAAGCTTGCCGGGGTGGCCGCCGTCCAAACCCTTTGTCGCCTGAACCGGACCTTTCCCGGAAAGGAGTCCACATTCATCCTGGACTTCGTCAACGACCCCGAGGAGATCCGGAAGGCGTTCGAGCCCTATTACCGGACCGCCGAACTCTCCGGGATCTCCGATCCGAATATCGTTCACGATCTGGGAGACAAGCTCGATGCCCTGGGAATCTACACTCAATCTGAGATCGATCTCTTTGCCAAGGTTTATTTCGACCCGAAAGGAACTCAGAAGGCCCTCCAGGGGGCGATTGCCCCGGCGGTGGACCGCTACCGTGGAAAAATGGGAGAGGCCAGGGAAAAAGACGATGCCCTGGCGATCGACGGCCTGAAGCTCTTTGTACGGGATTTGGGCGCCTACGTCCGGGCCTACGACTTTCTCTCCCAGATCATCGATTACCAGGAGACCGATCTCGAAAAGCGCTATGTCTTCTTCAAGAGCCTCTCCCACCTTCTCAGATCCGAAAATCGCAAAGAAGACCTCGACCTTTCTTCTCTTGTCCTGACGCATCACCGGATCCGGTCCCGGGAATCCTGTAACGTGGTACTGGGTGCCGATGGAGAAGACAAGACCCTGCATCCCCTGAGCGACTCAGGAAGCGGTCAGCCCCATACGCCAGAAAAGGAATCCATCGCCCGCCTTATCGAAAAATACAATCTGCTCTTCGAGGGGGAGTTGTCCGAGGCCGACAAGGTGGCCTATGTCGAGCATATCAAGGGAAAGCTTCTGGAAAACGACACCCTGGCCCAACAGGCCAAGAAGAACACCAAGGAACAGTTCGCCCTGGGAGACTATCCCAATGTTCTCACGGAAACCATCATCGCGGGGCTCGACAACTACAACGCCATGGGAGCCCAGATTCTGAAAAACGGAAAGCTGAAGGAGCAGCTCTCCAGCCTGCTTCTGGATCTGGTCTACGATGGCCTCAAGAGGAAGTGACGCAAGACCGGGCGATTGGCAAAACCGAGATTTTTTCACTCCCTCTTTCCCGTCGGGAGCCCGATTCACGTTTTACCAGCTTTTCCCATCGCCGACATCAAAATGCCGGGACGGTCTGTCGTTAACAATTCGGCATGGAAAGTCTTCCAAAACGACTGAGAAAATCCCATAGTTCC
The DNA here is from genome assembly GCA_021801345.1 of Nitrospirota bacterium. Classification (GTDB taxonomy): domain Bacteria; phylum Nitrospirota; class Leptospirillia; order Leptospirillales; family Leptospirillaceae; genus UBA4572. The sequence goes on along the minus strand of JAJYYA010000031.1, from coordinate 69,068 downwards.
GGCACTGGAGAGAGTCTTGATGAAGAAACTGAACCATTATGCGGCTTGCAGTAAACCTTCGGGAACAGTCAGCTGGAGAATGCAATGACGGAGAAACGACGTATAAGAACCACCGATATCCCTCGCATCGAATCCTTGAGCGTCAAGAACTATCGTGCGCTTCGCAAAGTCGAACTCGGCTCCCTCACGCCGATGACTGTGTTGCTCGGCCCAAACGGGAGCGGAAAGTCCACGATTTTTGATGTGTTTAATTTCTTGTCTGAATGCTTTCAGTTTGGGTTGCGTCATGCATGGGATCGGCGCGGACGTGGCAAAGAACTGAAAACGCGTGGTGAAGCCGGGCCGATTGTGTTTGAGCTGAAATACCGGGAAAATCCGCTTATGCCTGTTATTACCTACCACCTCGCGATAGACGAGGGGGAGAAGGGGCCGGAAGTGATTGAAGAGTGGTTGCAATGGCGACGAGGGAAGCGCGGGCAACCTTTCCGTTTTTTGGAGTTTCGCCAGGGGACCGGCAAGGCTACGAGTGGCGAGACGCCTGATGCCTCCGATGTGCGGGTTGAGACCAATTTACGCTCACCTGATTTGATTGCCGTAAATACGCTGGGGCAATTGACCCAGCACCCGCGTGTGGCAGCACTGCGCGAGTTCATTACCGACTGGTACGTCTCGTATCTCTCGATCGACCAGACCCGCAGTCAGCCGGAAGCGGGTCCCCAAGAGCGATTGAGCAAGTGCGGGGAGAATTTGCCCAATGTCATTCAATATTTGAAAGAGCAGCATGAAGATCGGCTAGAGCTAATCTTCTCGGTGCTTCGTCGTCGCATTCCCCGCTTGGAGCGGGTAGAGGCTGAACCGATGCAAGATGGCCGCTTGCTCCTTCAAATCAAGGACGCCCCCTTTGACAAGCCCATACTGTCCAAGTTTGCTTCGGACGGCACGATGAAGATGCTGGCCTATCTCACCGTATTGTATGACCCCGTGCCCGCGCAGTTTATCGGCATCAAGGAACCAGAAAATTTCTTGCACCCGCGCTTGCTGCCTGAACTGGCCGAGGAGTGCCGTGCTGCGTCTGAACACTCTCAGCTTCTGATTACCAGTCATTCTCCATTCTTGATCAACGCGATGAAGGCCGAGGAAGTGCGGATACTCTACCGTGACAAGCAGGGATTCACTCAATCCGTTCGTGCTTGCGACATTCCGGGCGTGCCCGAGTTTATTCGTGCTGGCGCGAAGCTTGGCGACCTATGGATGGAAGGACATTTCGGGATAGGTGACCCACTGGTCAATCAGGGCGCGCACCTGCTGCAACGCGGAAACGCGATTGATGCTTGAAAAACTGATTGTGTTTGTCGAAGAGCCTTCGATGGAAACGACGTTGGAACAATTATTGCCAAAACTTATAAGTGAAGCCGATTTCGAAATCCGGCGATTTCAATCCAAGGATGAGTTGCTCAGGAAATTGCCTGATCGTCTTCGCGGATATAAAAACTGGTTGCCGGCAAACTGGGCAATTCTCGTTCTCGTGGATCGTGACGAAGACGATTGTCTGCTGCTGAAGCAAACCTTGGAAAAAATGGTCGCGGAGGCCGGATTCGTCAGTATGACCGCAGGACGTAATGACCATCATTTTCAGGTAGCTAATCGTATCGTCGTCGAAGAGCTGGAAGCGTGGTTCTTTGGCGACTGGCAGGCGGTACAGGCTGCCTATCCCCGTGTGTTCGCTACAATTCCCAAAAAGGATGGCTTTCGTGATCCCGATGCCATCTCTGGAGGAACATGGGAGGCATTGGAACGTGTGCTAAAAAAAGCCGGATATTTTAAAACCGGGCTACGCAAGATGGAGTGTGCGCAAGCCGTGTCGCAGCACATGGACCCAGCGAGAAATACTTCTAAAAGCTTTCAGGCATTCCGTGGTGCGGTGTCTTCTTTTTTGTCAATGACATAATTGGCTCTTGACGGGAGGCGGGGGAAAAAGAAGTCTCTGGTGAAGAGTGTGACCTTTCCGTCTATCCATCGCAAAGTGAGAACACGGGAGAACCCACCGGATGCCTTACGGGTTTATCGCGAGGCTGCGGCTTCAAGAGCATCATAGCGGTTTAACTCGAGAGATTCCTTCAAACAAAGTCACCCGAAGGCTCTCCATCAGCTCCTCGTGTGTTGACTCCTGGAAGTTTTGTGCCAATCCAAAAGAGCGTCGTCATCAATAGCGTAATCACCGTAACTCCCTCTCCACAGAAATCCTTTTTCCCGAAGGGCGTCAAGTGCTTTCTGGATAGCGGGCACGGTCATTCTTCTGCCGTCTTTCCTAGACTCATACTTCGCCAGCGTATCTGCCGAAAACGGGGCAAAGTCCCTGCCTGCGTTCAGCAGAGTTTCCAGCACTATCCTTTGCGTTTCCGGCAGAGCGGCGACCCGTGCATGCGTCTCTTTGACAGACAACTCCACCTCCTTCTTTGCCAGGATCATGAGTGCCCCGTTTTTGTCTTGGCTGTTTGCGGTGATTGCCTCATTCACAACACGAAAAAATGTGTCGGGTTTTTTGCCCAGCCAATCAAATGCGCGCACCAGGATCGGAACATCAAAATCCTTGACGCCCGACACCCTTTTCATATGTTCCGCGTATGAAGAAACGAAATTATTGTCGAGCAATGGGAATTTTTCGATTGCTGAGCCAAAGAAGGGCTGGCTCTTTCTCGTGACAAGTTCTGCGAGTTTATCACGGTTGGATCCCGTAAAAACAAGGAAAAGACCGGTTTCCTTTGAGCCAAGATTTAATGCGTCCCTCGCCGCCTTGAGTGCAAACATGCCGTTTCTTCCGGCCTCTGTCTGAAGGGCATGTTGCGCTTCGTCAATTATAAGGGCGACAGGCTTCCCGCTTTTTACCCGCAGTTTCGTGACAAGGATCATTAACGAATTTTCGGCAGACTCCTGTTGTGTGGTATTAAATTCCGCAGCATCGTGTCTCCCCGTCAGATTGATCTTGGACATACCCGTTTTTTTCGCCGCGCGGGAGAGAAATCCTGCATGGAGATCAAGTTCTCTCACAAGAGCTTCCGTGAGAAGAGTGACCATGTCAACGTCAGGTTTCTCCCACAAATCGACAATGACCGGAAGCCCCCCATTTTTCTGAATATGGGGGATAAAGTCTTCTCGCAAAAACGTACTTTTCCCTGTCCTTCTGGGGGCGGTCAGAAACAGCCCGGATCTAAAATTACGGATACCATGTGCCTGCAACCCTTCCCAATAAAACGTTGCCAGATCACTCCTGTGAAAGGTAAACCCTTCCATCCATCCTCCCTCCTCGAACATAGGCGAACTCGACTTATAACATTTTTATACCACAAGGTATAACTACATTAAAGTTATACTATTAAATATAAATTCGGCATAAATGGAAATGGGCGGGTAAAAGTGGAATGCGTATATTGAGAAAATCGAGGACTACAGCCGACAAATCGATATCATTGAGGACGGTTTTTATTGCGTTTCATGCTAAAAGCCTCTGCAATTTCAAAGAGAGTCAGTTGCAGAAAGAAGAGCTGCCAGAAAAATCACGAAATACATGGAGCTCCTGCTCGGAATTGAACCGAGAGCCTTCCGCTTACAAGGGAAAACATGTCATCCCATTCTCCCGCGACGACTGATACTCCAATCCTTTCCGGAAAGACGAGTCCTTTTACCTTCTTCCCCCTCGGGGCAAGACCTCTGAGCGAGATCCTTGAGGTTTTAAACACATCCCGGACTTGGTCGGACGCTTGTTTGGGCGAATATGACAAAACCCTGAGAAGCATGCCATCTGAAAGAATCTGGTGTCTTTCGTACCCGCATATCCGCCGTTCACCTGTTTAAAGGAGGGGAACCCCGAGATCCTTGCAGATTTTACGTGCCAGATGGTTGTCTATCTCATTATGTCGAGGGATCGCCGAACGGCGATTTTGGGTAGGATTATGCCACCAGGAATGACGGCCGCCTTCCCGAAGAGGAAGGCAGCCATGCTCACGAAGATGTCGGAGAAGGTCAACACGCCTCATAGAGCGATAGGCTCTTCCCTAAACTTGTCCCCTGCGGCTTCAAGAGCCTCATTGCGGTTTAACTCGAGAGCTTCCTTCAAAGTCACCCGAAGGCTCTCCATCAGTTCCTCGTGTGTTGGCTCCTGGCAGTTGACCCCCGGAACCTCTTCTATCCAACCGATCCATCCGTTCTCTGATTCCTTGATGACGGCAGTAAAGGTATCCAATTGAATTCTCCTGGCTTTACGTTTTCCGGTTCTCACAAGGACTACTTCAACAGTTCTGCCAAGTCCCCTGCTTTCAAATGAGTATACCTCTTGAGCATTTGCAATGTCTTGTGCCCCGTAATCGCGGCCACCTGCCTGGGGTTCAGACCCTTTTCAAAGATCCGGCTCGTGGCTTAGTGCCGGAGATCGTGAAACCGAAGATCCCCAATCCCTGCCTTTTTGCAGACTGACTACGCCTTATATCTCTGGGCTGAACTCCGGAGTATTAAGGCGCTTTTCGAAAAATGAATTCACAAAAAAGCTCGATCGAAGAATGACTAGGAAATATGGAGCTCCTGCTCGGAATTGAACCGAGAACCTTCCGCTTACAAGGCGGGTGCTCTGCCAATTGAGCTACAGGAGCGAAGGAGGGAGAAATCGGTGACAGAATGAGACGCGCCCCCGGCCGAAGGCCCTCGAAAACTCTCCCGTCCCCGAGCAAAGGTGTCAGTGGGATCCGGTTCACCACCGACCGCATCCGCCACTTTACCGTGGATGCGCGAAAGATTTGGGAGATTTGCGTCTTGGCCGGGATCGCATGAGGCTTTGCCTTGGACCTTTCCGGCCCGAGTTGCCCGCTATGCGACCACATGCTTCACGCACGTCGCAGGAAAAATATGGCATGGATCGAAAAAAAAAGCAAAAATAGCCCGGTTGGCCCCCTTCTTGCCCCACGCAGCAGAAGGCAAGAATTGCGAACAGGCGTTCGACACGGAAAATCGTGCACGGCAAGCGGCCGCAAACCGGTTGTCTTTTCCTGCTTCTTGGATTATAAAGTATCAGTAGTGTGTTGATGCATCAAACCTCACATCACTGCCATTCACTGCATTTGCCGTCTGATGGCCTTCGCACCAGAGGCATACGGCATAGCCGACCACAGGACGATTCGCCCCGCCAGCCAAAAAGAAAGACTGAGGCCCATGCCCTTTCACGCCGACCTGCGCCCACGAAAACTTTCTCTTAACGCTCTTCTGACAATGATGGCTTTTGCCGGGATCCTTTCAGGACCGTCCCTTTTCCCGGAAAACCCCGACAATATCGTTCTGGCACAGGATGCCTCCCTCCCAAAAAAGACACCGGGCTCCGACACTGCCCCGGAGCCTCTGGGGAACGATCCGGCCACCTTCCAGGCCCGACTCAAGAAGGTCATCCTCGAGTCCCTTGCGCGACAGAGGATTCCCTACAAGAACTTTGTCTGGATGGCCCCGAAGGTTGTCGACAGCGCCATTTTGGCACTCCCCTTCTCCGTCGACGTGGGCGCACAGAAGATCATTCTTCCCGTCTACGTGATCAACCATCGCTATCTCGTGACCACACCTCTTCTCGATATCGCCCGGCATTACTCCGTCGTCCCGAGCATTCCCCCCCCCCAGCCGATCGCACTCTCGCTTTCGTCTACGGAGTTCGATCTCGACAGCTTCCCATCGACCGGCAAGAAGGACGCGCCTCACCTTGTCATATTGTTCGGAGACGAGCAGTGCGGGCCCTGCAGACGATGGAACAGAAAGGAAGAGGAGTCGGTCAGAAAAGATCCTTCCATCCGTTTTGTCTACATCCCCTACCCTCAGGTCACGATTCACAGGAATGCCCTTCCGGCGGCCTTGTTCGAAATGTGCGCCTTCGAGGCCAAGCCCGCCGCGTTCTGGACAATCCATGACCAGATCGACCGACGCGTTGAACTCAAGGATATCGACAAGGCGGGGTTGACCCCGATTTTCTCAGGATTCATGTTGCAGGCAGGAGTTTCGACGACAGCGGTAAAGCGCTGCATGGACGAAAGTCGTCCTCTTCCGACGATCTCAAAGGCCGGAAATACCCTTGCCGCCAAGATGGGCGTTCCCACCCCCCCCGTCTTTATCCTAGACGGTCAGGTGAGGCAGGGCTATCTGACATATGCCGAGATCAAGCAGGCCTTGTCGATCCCGAAAACACCCTGACAAACCTTTGCGGCCAGATCCTTGAGTCCGACCTTTCGGGCGGGATAGAATAGTTTCCATCGTCAAACCGAAGCCGCATCAAGGAGGAGGTCCGAGTGCCGCCCTTACGGGGCAGGACATCGTCGTTTTCCTAACGGAACCATCGAAAACGTCCCCTCTCCATAATCTTTCCGACCACATTTTCCAAGGAGTAACCCTGCCATGGGATTCCGTACATGGACCGACATCGACCGATGGACTGAGATCGACATCGACCATCTCGTCGACCAGTCAGCCGCTCTGTCAAACGACCTGAACAAAGACGCGATCAAGGACGCAATCTCCACCATCAAAAACTCCCTTGCCTTTCTCGAGAAGAAAAAATCGACGAAGGAAGAGCGCGACCGCATCACGAAGGAGCGCATCAATATCCTTTTGCGTCTGGGCTTCAATATCCGGCTCAAGGACCCCGCGTTGGCCACCCAGGACACCGGAGTCACGGCCTGAAGGGGGACCCTTTCCCGACAACACAACAGGGGGTATGAGTGCCCACGGCGCTGGCGCTTGGGCTTGCCCTTCTCGGAGGAGGGGTCTGGGGAAGCTTTCTGGGGGTGCTGGCCGTCCGTATTCCGGGAAAGACCTCCATCATCCACCCCGGTTCCCGGTGCGACCATTGCGGGACCCGCCTATCTCCCCGCGATCTTGTTCCCTTTCTCTCCTGGATCCTTCTCAGGGGCCGATGTCGCACCTGCCACGGGCGAATCCTTCCGGAAGTCCTTCTCTCAGAGATTCTGACCGCCCTCTTCATGGGGGCGACGGTTCTCTTTGCCCCATCCGTTTTGCGGGGACTTCTGGCCGCAATACTCTTCTCTTTTGCGCTTCCGCTCACCATGATCGACATCCGCCACCACCGTCTGCCCCACCGGCTGACCCTTCCCTGCCTTGCGGCAGGAATCCTTGCCTCCGGGATCTCCCGGGGACCGCACGGACTCATCGACGCCCTTCTCGGGGCTCTTCTGGGATTTCTCCCTCTCGCACTTGTGGCGATCTTCTACCCCCGGGGGCTCGGAATGGGGGATGCCATCTGGCTTGCCGCCATCGGCGCTTATACTGGCCCTGAAGCCCTTTCTCTCGTCCTTTTCGTCGCCTCGTCAACCGGCATTTTCGCGACCCTTCTCATCTACCTTTACGGCCTTTACAAAAGAAGCCGCACAGGATCCTCTCTTTTTTCCCTTGCGATGCCCTTCGGCCCGTTCCTCTCGCTCGGCGCCCTGACCGCTCTTCTCGCCCCGGGGTTCTCCCGCCTTATCAACCATATACTCCTGGAGATCCTCCCATGAATATCGCCCTTGCAGGACTCGGCAACATGGGTCGGCCCATGGCCGACCGTCTTCTCGACAGAGGATTTCCTCTCACCGTCACCAACAGGACCCGCGAGCGCGCCGATCCGTTGATCGCAAAAGGAGCGCTCTGGGCGAACTCCCCCAAAGAGGCGGCAGAAAATGCCGCCGTCTTCGCCACCGTTCTCTCCGACGACTCGGCCGTACTTTCTCTTCTCCGTGGCGGAGGCGTTTTGGACGCCCTTCCCAAAGGGGCGATCCACGTGTCGCTTTCGACCATCAGCGTGGCCGCATCAAAAATACTTGAGGAAGAACACTCCCGGCGGGGACAGGGGTACGTCTCGGCCCCCGTCTTTGGACGGCCCGATGCGGTCGTCGCCGGCCGTCTCCGAGTTCTCTGTGCAGGGGATCCCGCCAGTGTCGACATTGTCCTTCCGGTGCTCGAGGCCCTCGGATCAAAAGTTTTCAGACTGGGAGACTCTCCTCCGGTCGCCAACTTGGTCAAGCTCTCGGGAAACTTTATGATCGGATCGGCGCTCGAAGCCCTGGGGGAGTCCTTCTCGCTGGTTCAAAAGGCTGGAGTCGATCCGGCCCTCTTTCTCGAGATCATCAACGACGCCCTTTTTCGATCTCCCCTTTATGAAAACTACGGAAACATCATGGCGGAAAAGCGCTACGAGCCGGCCGGGTTCACGATGGACCTAGGCCTCAAGGATATCCGTCTCGTTCTCGATGCCGCGGAGGCCCTCCGGGTTCCGCTCCCTTTGGCTGGAGTCATCCGGGACTCCCTTCTGGCGGGTCTGGCCCGGGGGCGGCATCCCCTCGACTGGTCGGCCCTCGTCCTTTCCCACTATGACCGGGCAGGCATATCTTAGGAGGACAAAGAGCTCTCCTTGATGCGCTTTGACCAAAATAGATCCCTGATCGCAGAGAAAAACCCTTTAAAGGGACCCCAAGCCCCTGCAGAAAGCGCGAACAGGTCACGCGAAGGAGTGCTTTTGCAAGCCTTGTGTGATAGGATAACCGAAAAGAATTTCTGTGACGGGGACGACTCCGCCGGCCCGCCGGCGTCCAACGGTTCTCTCCCCTTTGCCCTCTATTTCCAGGACCCTCACCCGGGGGATTTGAGCTTCATGCCAGCATGCTATCGTCGCATTCTTGTCGCATCCGACCTCTCGCCTCTTCCTGAGGACATCCTTCAACAGATGCGATCGCTCTTCGGACCGAAGGGTTCGGACCTTCCCGACGAGATTCATCTGGCCTTTGTCCTCGAAGATCTCCAGAACGTTCCCACCGAGATGGCCATGGGGGGGTTCACTCTCGAACCTGTCGCCCAAGAAGCGCTTGCCCGCCTCGACGCGATCGCCCGCTCATTGGGAGATGTGGCCCGAAATCTCTCGACCGGGGTCTACTCCGGACGGGCGGACCGGACTCTGGCCGCCCTTGCGGCCGCGCACCCCTTCGACCTGATCCTCCTCGTCTCCCATGGCCGCTCCCTCTTGAGCCGGATCGTAACGGGATCGCTTCCGGGATCGCTCCTCCCTCTCTCTCCCGTTCCCGTACTCGTCCTCAAAGAGATGAGCCGGAGCCGCGAGCTCGCACTTTCGGCCCTTGAACACGTCACCGGGGAGGCCCTTCGCCCCCGCGCAGCCTCAGCCGCCGTGACGGTCGGCTGATGGCCATCCGACAGAACCTCGATCTTCCACCCAATCTCGATACGGCGGGCTTTCTCGGCGAGATGAACCGGCACATCCATCTTTTTGAGGAGGCCTTCCGGCTCCGCATCTCCGTCAATGGACTCGTCCTCACGATGGTGGGGGAGGAGGAGGCTGTACGGCAGGGATCACGGGTCATCGACGACCTGACCTCTCTCATGGCGGCAGGGTACACGATCCGGGAGGAGGAGATCCGACAGGCGATCACCGTCTCCCGGAGTTCGCCCCACATCTCCCTCAAGGATCTTCTCTCCGAATATGTTCCGATCAACAGTAAAAAACGGGTGATCTTTCCGAAAAGCCTCCACCAGCTCGAATACATCCGGGCGATGAAAACGAAGGACATCGTCTTCGGCATCGGCCCCGCGGGAACGGGAAAGACCTATCTGGCAGTGGCGCTGGCCGTCCACCATCTTCTCAAGGGAGCCTTCCGGCGGATCATCCTGGTGCGTCCTGCCGTCGAGGCCGGAGAACGCCTGGGCTTTCTTCCCGGCGACATCGCCGAGAAGATCAACCCCTATCTTCGCCCTCTCTACGACGCCCTCTTCGACATGATCGACGTAGAAAAGGTGAACCGGATGATGGAGCGGCGGGAGATCGAGATCGCCCCCCTGGCCTTCATGCGCGGACGAACGCTCAACGACTCCTTCGTCATCCTCGACGAGGCGCAGAACGCGACCGTGGAGCAGATGAAGATGTTCCTGACCCGCATCGGCTTCAACTCCAAGGCGGTCATCACCGGCGACACCACCCAGATCGACCTTCCCCAGGACCGCTACAGCGGCCTCATCGAGGCCCAGGAGGTGCTAAAGGGGATCGACGGGATTGTCTTTACCCATTTTTCCGATGTCGACGTCGTTCGCCACCGTCTGGTCATGGAGATCGTCAAGGCCTACGAGCGCTACGAGGCCGGCGGTAAGAAGTCCGACAGGGAACGCCCCCGGCCGCCCCGCACCCCCCGGAAACCTTCCTGAGGAAACCCCGATGGCCGTCGATCTTCTCAACCTCCAGCGGACCTACTCCTTTGACCGTGACCGCCTTGTCCGCCACGCCGGATGGACACTCGAGGCCCATCGGCGGGGCAAGGACTCACTCTCCCTCGTTCTTGTGGGCGACAAACGAATGCGCCTTCTCAACCGGACCTATCGGGGAAAAAGCGCCACGACCGACGTCCTTTCCTTCGAAGGCCCCCCGGCGCCCCCCGGGAAGGGGGAACGTTTTTTGGGAGAGATCGTGATCTCCCTTCCCCGGGCCTTCCGTCAGGCCAGAGAGGCCGGCATCCCGCCGGATGACGAGATCACCAACCTCGCCATCCACGGGATCTGCCATCTTCTGGGCTACGACCACGAAAAGGGCGACAAGGAGCTGCGCCTCATGAAGAAGGCCGAAGAGAAGGCCGCCCGGGAGATCCGGGAGAGGGAAGGTCGTCCGGAGGCGCTAAGACATGTGACGGGAAAGATTCCCGGAGAGGGAGCTAAGGACACGATGCCCGAAGAAAACCGCGCGCAAAAACGGAGAAAGACGGTCTGATGGGATTTTTGGAAAAGATCAGGCAGGGCCTTCAGAAGACCCGCGACAAGGTCGCCCGGTCAGTCGAGTCGCTCTTTCACCGGCGAGACCCGGGCTTCTATCAGGAGCTTGAGGAGATCCTCATCTCCGCGGATGTCGGCCCGATCGTTGCAAAAGAGATCGTTGAGGACCTCAGGAGTTGGGAGAAGGCCACATCCCCCGCCTCCCCCGCTCTGAGCCTCGCCCATCTCGAGGAGACGATGTCGGCCCTTTTTCCCGATGTCCCGCCGCCCTGGGAGGATCCTGCCCGTCCTGCACCGCTTGTCCTTCTCATGGTGGGGGTCAACGGAGTGGGAAAGACCACAACGACCGGAAAGCTTGCCGCCCGGTTCAAGGGGGAGGGGAAATCGGTCATCCTCGGAGCGGCGGACACCTTCCGTGCGGCGGCGATCGAGCAGCTCATCAAGTGGGGCGAACGGCTCGACGTTCCCGTCGTCCACCAGAAGCCCGGCGCCGACCCCGCATCGGTCGCCTTCGATACCGTCAAAGCTGCCCGGGCCCGGGGGCTCGACCTCGCAATCATCGATACCGCAGGTCGTCTTCAGAACAAGCAGAACCTGATGGCCGAACTCAAGAAGATCGGCTCGGTGGTAAGCCGGGAGGCGCCGGACTCCCCCGTCGAAATCCTCTTAGTCCTCGACGCCACCATCGGCCAGAACGCACTCTCCCAACTCGACGAATTCATGAAGATCGCCCCGATCTCCGGGCTGGTCCTCACCAAGCTCGACGGAACCTCGAAGGGCGGGGTCGCCGTCGCCCTGGCCCGACGCCACCGGATCCCCGTCCGGTTCATCGGGGTCGGAGAAAAGGCCGACGATCTTCTGCCTTTCGATCCGCGGCTCTTCGTTCGCTCCATCCTGCGGCAGGAGTGACCCGAAAAGAGGCCGGAGACGGGGGTTGGAAGGTGATTCCTAGTCCACCTCGCGGAAGACAAATCGGTAGACCACCCAGACCAGAAGACCTGCCAGAAGCGAAACCCCTCCCACAAGGACCCCTTTCGGACCGTTGGCCATCATAAAGAAAAAAAAGAGGGCCACGGCCAATCCCCCCAAAAAATAGCGGGCGAGACCCCACCATTCCCTCCCGGTCATGGGCTCCGAAAGGAGGGGGGAGGGTTCGCCGCTTTCGGACGTGTTTTCGAGAGGCGCTTCGGGCACTGTCGGAGGTCGTTTCTCCTGATCCTGGACCATTGGGCCCTCCTTACCCCGAAGGGGCGACGTGGTACAATAAGACGATGCCGGATGGGCTCGGCGGGGGTCCTGAGGGACCATCGGCCGGGGCCAGATCCGGGGCCGGCACAAAAGCCCGGAAGGAATACGGGCCGGTCCCGCCTCCGTCTTTTTCTATCCTTGTAATGATTATAAGAGACCCGACTCTTTTCCGACAATAGCCGACCGGGAGGCTTTTCATGGACAAGGACGACCAGACGCCCTTTCTTCTCGAGGAGAAGCTCCGGCTCCTTCCCGACTCTCCCGGGGTTTACCTCATGAAGGACGACGCCGGAGAGGTCCTTTATGTGGGAAAGTCCAAGTGCCTGAAGGACCGGGTCCGCTCCTACTTCCAGAAGACCCGCCCCACATCCCCCCGCATTCGCAAGATGACCGAGAAAGTCACCAATATCGAGACCATGGTAACCCGGAGCGAGCTCGACGCGCTCATCCTCGAAAACACCCTGATCAAGAAATACCGGCCTCGATTCAACGTTCTCTTTCGGGACGACAAGACCTACCCCTACCTCCGCTTCTCCTACTCCGAAGACTTTCCTCGCCTTTCGGTCACCCGAAGGGTCACGCGGGGACAGGACCTCACGTTCGGACCCTACGCCAACCCGGGCGCCCTCCGGGAGACTCTTGGCATGATCTCCCGCAACTTCCCCCTCGCCACATGCTCTCTCGACCTGGGAAAGACGATCGACAGACCCTGTATCGAATACCAGATCGGCCGATGCCTTGGACCCTGTGCCGGCCTGGTCTCCCGAGAGGACTACCGGACGATGGCCGATGGGGTCCGCCTCTTTCTCGAGGGCAAGAACACGGATCTTGAAGCCCTTCTCCACAACGAGATGGTCCGACACGCCAAGAATCTCGACTTCGAAAAGGCTGCCCGGGCAAAGCACCGGCTCGAGAGCGTCCGGACCGTCCTCGAGCGCCAGACGGTCGAGTTCACCGTCATGCATCCCCTCGATGCAATTGCCCTCGAGACGCTTGACGGGGCCGCCCAGATCCAGCTTCTTTCCGTCAGAAACGGCCGAATCGCCGGCCGCCGGGAGGTCCATATAAAGAACCACGACCTCGACAATCCGGAAGAGATCCTTCTCGCCTTTCTCGAGCAGCACTACTCCCAGGAGACCACCGCCCTGCCGGACGAGATCCTTCTCTCCCACCCCCTTTCAGAGGAGGGGCTCAAGAACCTCGGATGGATGGCCGAAAAGAAAGGTGCAAAGGTCGTCGTGAATTCCCCCAGGCGAGGAGAGAGGAAGACCGTGGTAGAGCTCGCACAAAACAATGCCAGAGAGGCACTGAGAGAACGGGGAAAGAGCAGGGAGGACCTCTTCCGAGCCCTGGAAGAGGTCCGGGAGATGCTTGGTCTTTCCAGAATCCCCGCGACGATTGGATGCGTCGACATCTCGAATACGGGAGACTCCTTTCCCGTCGCCTCGCTCGTCGTCTTTACGGACGGCCTTCCCGACAAATCCCTCTACCGGAGGTTCAGGATCCGTTACGACCGGGGACAGGACGACTTCAGAATGCTTGCCGAGGTGCTTTCCCGCCACTTCGACGACCGTCCCCTTCCCGACCTTCTCCTGATCGACGGGGGACTTCCCCAGCTCCGGGCCGCCCTTTCCGCACTCCACCAGATCGGTCGAACACCCGTTCCCCGACAGGTGATGGGAATCGCCAAGGAGCGAAGCCGGACGGGCCACCTCGAACGGCTCGTCGCCCCGGAGTTCGACGCCCCCCTGATCCTTCCCCCCCATCGCCCGGCGACACTTCTTTTGATGAGGGTCCGCGACGAGGCTCACCGTTTCGCCATCACCTACCACCGGAAGCTCCGGGAGGAGGCCTTGACCCGGTCGAGACTTCTCGACATCCCGGGGATCGGCCCCTCCCGCGAAAAGCAGCTTCTCGTGGCCTTCGGTTCGGTGGAGGCCCTCCGGGGAGCCGATGCCGACACGATCGCCAAGAAAGGGGCCATTTCCGTCGCCCTTGCCGCCCGGATCGCAGAACACTTGGGGGGCCAGGAGCCTCCCGGCCTTCCCCTTCTTCCCGGGGAAACGCCATGATTCAGCCCATCATTATCATGTTCGTGGGGCTTAGCTGGGTCTCCGCCGCGCTCTTCTTCCGACACGAGATCGACCCGCTCTACAACCAGATGCCCCTGATGGCAAGCCTCGTCATCCTCCTGGTCCTGCTTCTTCATGCCGTCGTTTTAGCCGGGATCGGGAGAAATCTCGGACGCCCCTATCTGTCGAAAAAAAAGAAGAGCAAGGGGGGCCAGGGGATCCCTCCCCCTTCCTTCTCCTTCGTGGTCACATGGAGCTTCATCGCTCTCTGCGCGATGATCGGAGGAACGGCCTTCCGCTCCCAGCCCGGCTCACTTGCCATGGCCCTCTGGATCCTCGGAGGAGTGACCCTTCTGGCCTCCCTGTGCTTTCTTCTCATTCCCTCACAGGTTCATTCGGAAAATGCCGAAGGGGAGATCATCTTCAAGCCGAACCCGGTCCGCATGGCCCCCAAGGCGATCTACTTCTGGAGCTCCGCCATTGTTTACGGAGGATTCTTCCTCGTCGCCGGAGCAACCATCGCCAGCACATCAGGGATCGTCTCACTCATTAGCATGGGCACGGGGGCCGGCTGGCTTCTGGGGGCCACCATTCTCTCCCTGGTCGCCCTTTTCCGCATGGGAATCTCCGACGACGAACATGCCGCCACGAAGACCAAGCTTCTTGTCCCCGCCGAGGACTTCGCCCAGCTTGCCGGGAACCCCGAGGTCAAGAGCGAAATGGCCCAGATCCTCTATCAGGTAACCAATGCCCAGAAGGCGGTCGGCGCCGTTCCTAACGGGATTCTCCTGACGGGATCGTCCGGGATCGGACGCACCATCTTCGTCCGCGCCCTGGCCGGAGAGTACAAGCGTCCCCTCTTTAACCTCATCCTCGACTCGCTCCTCACCCTTGACGCTCAGGGCTTTGAAAACCACTGGAAGGGCTTTCTCTTCAAGATAAAACCCTTTAACCCCCTCGTGATCTACATCGAAAACTACGGGGATCTCATCAAAGCCGCCCAGGGAAATCCCCAGGGTCTCCACAACCTCCAGAGCTTTCTTTTAAGACTGGCAAAGAACAGGACCCATCTTCTCATCACCTCGGCCGACCATCCCGACGAGTTGCCCAAGACCTTCGTCACCCCTCCCATCATTCACTGGACGATCCCGATTCCCATGCCGGACATCGAGATGAGGAAGACCCTTCTCGGGAGATTCCTCCTCGAAGAGGCCAAGAAGAACGAGCTCCTTCCGGGAAGCGTCCCTCTTCTGACCGCAGAGATGATCCAGGGCTTCGACCTGGGCAAGCTTTCTGCCCTGATGCAAGGATTTGCCGCAGAGGACATACGGGAGGTCGTCATCCACGCCGTCGACTATGCACGAAAGCTCCGTCGCGCCTTGCGTCAGCTCGATATCGACGTCTCGATCCGGAGAAAGGCCCAGAACTGGAAGGACCCGACGGCAGGGCCCATGGAACGGGTTCGAGCACGCCTCAACGACGACACGATGGCGCCGTTCTTGATTCGTCGGACGAGCGAACTCTTTTCCGGACGTCAGAAGAAGTCTCATGAATCGATCCTGATCATCGGCCGAAACCGCACAATCCGGCGGCAGATTGCCGAGAGACTCTCCACGATCGTCGGCTACACCTTCATGACGACACCCGACGAGAAGCGTCTCGATGGAACGGAGTTCCGGAACCTTTTGCTCAGGAGCCGGAAACACCGTCCCTCGACCGTCTTCGTCGATCCCGTCGAAGAACTCTTTCCCAAGGTTCAGCTCTCCAACTACGGCTACCACGGGGAGCTTTATAACCAAAAGGTCATGGAGCTCTCCCAGGCCAACGAGGACAAAAACGTCTGGCTCATCGGGGGAGCCGACGATGTCAATAAGATCGACCCCTTCATTGCCCGGAGATTCTCCTCCCTGCTCGACCTTGCCGAACTCGGCCGATCGCTCTTTTCCGAACTCGAGGAGTTTGCTCTGGGGAAGGTTCTCGAAGGCGTCGAACCAGACAAGATCAACTTTGCGGAGTTCGACCATACCGAAGAGCCTGCGGCGGAAGCCGTCGAGGGGGGGACAGAAGAGATGGAATCGGGGCTGCACTTTCTCATGGCACAGCCCCCCGCAGAGGCACTTCCGGGCTATCCGGGACGCCCGGAGACCCAGATCGAGGTCCGCTCCATCCTCGAAGCCGGCCGGTACGGAATCAAAAAAGGCGGCTCGGGACTACTCGGGGCCTTCCTGTTTTCCGGCCCCCGCGGAACGGGAAAGCTCGAGGCCGCCAAGGCCGTGGCCAAGTATCTCTCGCCGGAAAAGCCCTCCCTCGTTGTCCGGGACATGGGGCTCTTCTCCGACCGCCTCTTTGCCAGCATGCTGCTCCAGCGTCCGCTGGGATCGACGGCGTCGAGCCCCGTCCCGGTCGGGCTTCTGTCGGTTCTCGAAGATCGCCCCGACTCCGTCCTCTACCTCGACAATATCGAGCAGGCCCACCCCTCGGCCTGGGACTTTCTCCAGGAGTATGTGGCCGACGGGATCATGAGCAACGGGAAGAAGCGCCTTGGAGTTCCGAGGAGCACGCTCATCCTGGGAACATCCCTCTTCTCCGGAGACGAGATGGAGGAGATCAAGGGAGGCAACCGCGCCGCCATGATCCTGGACAAGCTTGCGGAAAAAAACAGCCGGCTCGCCCATCTTCCGGTCTTTGGACGAGAGCTTTTGAACACCCTCGACCTGATCGTCCCCTTTCCCACATACACCGACGCCGATCTGATCGACCTCGCCCGGAGAACCGTCTACCAGACGCTCAGCGACTTCCTTGCCACCCATCCTCTTCAGGGGTTTCTCGATGTCGATCCGGAGGTCCCGGCCTTCATTGCCTATCAGCTCGATCCTGCGCTGGTCACCCTTGCCCAGCTCCAGAGGAAGGCTCAATCCCTTCTGCTTCCCGCGCTCAAGGATCTCGAGCAGGCCGCCGCGGGGATGACCCCGGAGAGTTCGCGTCTCATCGGAATCGTCGACAACCAGATCCAGCTCACCGAAGGGGCCCCTATGGCTTCCGAACCTCAGCATTCCGTCGTCTCGGCGATCGCCGGCTGACCGTTGGCAGAAGGCCCGCAAGCCCGCCCAGCACAAAAACCGCAGCCAAATCCGAGACCCAAGTCCCGGGGAGGAGCAGCCCGGCAATGCCGGCGGCAGAGACTCCCCCCGCAAGAACAAGGGCCAGAATCCGTCCCGCCCACCGGATCTCCGCCAGGAGAATCCCGAGTGCCCCCAGGGAAAAGACCACCATCGTCCTGTCGACAAGAGTGTGCCGGAGAACCAGAAAGAGCCCCAGAGCCGTCGCAAGAAGGAGTGCGCCCTCCCGAAACAGGGATCGCCCGAAAGATCTGCCGATCCAGCAGAGGGCGTAGAGACCAACTCCCGCTCCCATAATCGCGTGAACCGAGATCGCGCTGAAGGGAATGGGGTCGACCACAGGTCTTGCCAGGACGCCTCCCAAAGAGATCCCCAAAAGAGATGCGATCCAAAAGAAGACCCAAGAAAGAAAGGACGGGCTTCCCCGGGGAATCGACAGAAGAACAAGGAGAAGGCCGGAGCTGACGAGGAGGCCCCCCTCCAGCGGGAGAGGCGATCGTGGGTACAGGAGAAACCCCGCAACGAGAACGGCGGTCCCGCTCAGGGAAAAAAGGACGGCCAGTCGAAACGTTCGGGAAAATGGGCACCAGCGCTCCATCAGAAGGGGCAGGATCCCTCCGAGGACAAAGAGATGGAGAGTGGCGAGGAGGGGAAACTCAAAAAGGGGAGTAGACAGCCTCGGGCGGAAATATCCCAACATCACACACGAAAGAAGGATGTTGGCCTGAGCAATGATCCGGAGCCCCTTTTGGAAGCCCTGTCCGTCCTCGATTGTCAACGCGGCTCAAACCACATAGAATGAACTCCTCAGAAAGCGAGAGTGGCGAAACGGCAGACGCACCAGACTTAGGATCTGGCGGGGCAACCCGTGGGGGTTCAAGTCCCCCCTCTCGCACCATCGATTATGAATGTTCCGCTCAGAGAAATACCCTCAAGGAAACCAATATTTAAGCCCGGAGAGGCAGACCTTAAAATTCTTCCAAAGGCATTTACGGGAGAAGGCTCGAAAAGCTCCCCGAGAATTTCTCGGCGTCAGATCCTGTGACCCCATTGTTGGCATAAAAAGTCCGCCAATGACTCACCCCCTCGGAGACGACCGTAAAAATCTCCTCCGCCTCGCTTCGCGACAGACCGAATCTCGCCGACTCCGAAAGGGCATTTTCGCGTGTCGCCTTTCGCCCCATTTTCCCGACTCCGATCGAAAGGTCGAAGAAGGTGCTGATGCCAGGAACGGCTGGGGTCGGCATCAGGTCATAGGCCGGAGAAATCTTCCATCCGGATTTTTCCCGAATGAATCCGTGATTTCTGAGATGATCATCGGAGTTTCGAACAGCGATATTGAACACCATTCGACGATATAGTTCCAAGCCGCAATCGATTCCGGCCCTGCGGGCCGCATCTGCAATGGCAGGATAGGATCCAAAAAGATTCTCACTCTCGTCGAAGCCGAGGAGAGTCAGGGCGCTTATGAATCCTTTCCGGAAGAAGGAACCGGCTTTTCCCGGAACGGGCTCCCGGTCGAACCGCTCCGAAAGGAATACTCCTCTTCCGTCAGGAAGGGAAATCAGCTGCGTGTTCGGGGTTTCTATCCCGACCGACCTGGCCAGGTCGGAAATGGCCCTCTCGACCCGTGCATAGTCAAAACGGTCGCCCTTTGCAGGGAACTTTGCCAGAAACAGTTTTCCATCATGGAGAACGGTGGTCTTCGGCCTCGCGCCTCCCATGCTGCTTCCCATCAAAAGAAGCCGCCGCTCTTCCAGATTCAGACCACCCTCGTCCCCATCAAGGATCATTTGGGCGGCCGAAACGAGACGGGCCATATCATGAACATTTGTAATCGTCTTTGATTCGGGAAGCCGGTTCTCGCTTGAAAAATCGAGGGCTCCGATCCGGAGAGGATCCGGCCTCCTCATGAGCATGACATTGCTCACACTTGTGGAGGGAAGGGAATTGTTCGAGGCATAGACGAGCCGTCCCCAAAAATCAGGAAGCGCGTCACGGAACACTCCGAACACTCCTTCATTCCGGTCTCCGGACCAAACGACTTCCGAATTGAGCGTCGACAAGTCTACAGGAGATACGGGAAGGGCATCCTCACGATCGAGATAGCTTCTGACATATCGAAATTTTCCTGGTCCACCGGGAGTATCGTACTGGAACACCCCGGCAAGAACGGGCGTCTCGTTTTTGGGAAGCGTATGAAAAACGTAAATAATCTCGCTCATAACGACTCTGCAAGGGCGTCAATATCCTGGGATTTTCCATTTTTCCTCCCCTTGAATCCGTCTCTGTCCTCCTTCGGAAGATCAAGGAGAAAGGTCAGGGTGCGATCGCTTCCCAATACGTGAATCACCTGGGCCCATGCTCCGATCGACACCCCGGGATCCCCGGATTCCATCCTGACAATGGTATTCCTCCCGAGAAAGGTCAACGCCGCCAATCTCTCCCGACTGTAACCACAGGTCTTTCTGAGGGAACGGAGCCGCCGACCCAGTTCTTCAAGAGTTATTTTCGAGCTGGGAGGAAGTCCCTCCTTCGTTACAAGAGTTTTCATCTTTCACCCCATAAAAAGGTTAACAAGTACTATATTAACCCTTTTATGGGATTTGGCAAGGACGACAGACACAGTCAGACCCGATAGAACGGAGCCGGTCTTCGTCCGTTTCAGACAGCGGCGAGGGCGATCCCCAGAGGGTGCACCCCGCAAATCCGGTCGACTGGAGAAGTCCCAGAGGAAGAACGTAGGGGATTGGCGCCATGACGAGGGGACGGCCCATCGCACAAAGGATCAAAAAGAGGACAAGAGTTCCCCCCAAAACTCGCATCGCCGTAAAGTGAAGCGGCGGACAGTCCGCCAGGGCGCTCTTCATGACGACCCAGTTGTAGTCCCAGACTAGAGAGAGTAAGGGCAGGGCAAGTGCGGTAAAAAGGGGCGTCTGGCGCACGGGACTCCTCGGCAGTCAGGGGGTGAAGTCCGGAAAGAGCCGGGAGGGGGCGTTTCGAGCCGGAGGAGAAAACAGATCCGTATTCAGGTGAGGAAGGCCAGGAAACCCTAACCTCCTCATAGCGATTTCCATGCGCCGCGACAGAAGCTCCGCCAACGGTCCCTCCCCCCGCATCCGGACGCCGAAGCCGGCATTATAGAGCTTTCCCCCGTGATACTCCCGGAGTCGGGAAAGAACCGATGCCGCTTTGTCGGGATAATGGTGCGTGAGCCATTCGGAAAAAAGATCGCGAAGCTCAAGAGGGAGGCGAAGAAGAATATGATCAGCGGCAAGAGCCCCCTCCTCCCGGGCGCTCCTGAGAATCGATTCCGGTTCGTGGCAGGTTAGGCCGGGAATGACCGGAGCCACGAAAACCCCCGTCGGAACTCCCGCACGGGAAAGCCTTTTCAGAGTTTCGAGGCGGCGCAAGGGCGTGGTCGCCCGGGGTTCGAGTCGACGGGAGAGTCCGTCATCGAGCGTGGGAAGAGAGATGTGGACATGGACAAGCCCTCGGGTCGCCATCGAGGAGAGCAGGTCGAGATCGCGCTCGATCAAGGAAGACTTTGTGACAAGAATCACCGGATGGGAGGCTCGGGAGAGAACCTCGAGGAGGCCCCGGGTGATCCGAAG
This sequence comes from Nitrospirota bacterium, assembly GCA_021801345.1. GTDB lineage: Bacteria > Nitrospirota > Leptospirillia > Leptospirillales > Leptospirillaceae > UBA4572. The sequence goes on along the minus strand of JAJYYA010000031.1, from coordinate 48,233 downwards.
GGATTCTTCGGCAGGCTGGTAGGCATCGGTGTTGATCCCCAAAGCAATGGGGAGTGCCTTGTATTTTTTATGTGAGATCTCCTCCGCAAGAAGGCGGGGAGCCTCTTTCTTGAAGAGAATCGTGCGTTCGAAGTCGAGGCCGGGAGAGAGGCCCACTGTCGCATGGGAGGGGCGGGCAAAGCAGTAGATGCACCCGTGCTCGCAGCCGCGATAGGGATTGACTGAACGGGAAAACCCCACATCGGGAGAGTCATTCTCCGTAATGATCGTCCGGGCCGTCTCGGCGATCAGCCGCGTGCGGTTATCGAGAGACGGTCCCTCGACGCCATCGACGATGAACTCCCGTTGCTCATTTTCAAAGCGGTTGTCGGGAAGGGAGAGGGCTCCTCTCCCCCGAAGAGGCTCGGGAGGGAGACGGCTCATCGCCTACCATTCCTCCCCGAAGACTCCTCCGGAGATCTCCCCCGATCCCGAACGACAATCATTATTCCTCCGGAATCTCGGGAACCCCGACCTCCCAAGCCTCGAGGTCGAAAGGACGGCCGCGGACGATACGGCAGTCGACGATCTCTCCCGGCCTTCCCTGCCCGGAGAGAACCAGAACCTCCCCGTCGATGCCGTCCGGAGCCATCCCCTTCGTCCGTCCGGAAAGGACGAGATCCGACTGTTCGGAGAGCCCTTCGATCAAAACCGGCAGAACCTGCCCCTCCAGCTCCCGGTTCTTTTCGAGCGAGATTCTCCCGCAAAGAGCCAGAAGATCCTTCCGACGTCGCATTCTGATCCGGTGGGGAAGCTGTCCCGGCAGATCATAAGAGGGGGTCCCCTCCTCCCGGGAAAAGGCAAAGACCCCGACGTGGTCAAACCGTGCCCACTCGGCGAACTTCATAAGAGACTGGAACTCTTCCTCCGTCTCTCCCGGAAAGCCGGTAATGAAGGTGGTGCGGAGGACCACACCCGGAAGGGCCGTGCGGACCCGATCGACGAGCCGTTTCATGAAGTCGACGTTTCCCGGCCGTTTCATCAGACCAAGAATGCGCTCTTCTACATGCTGGAGAGGAATGTCGAGGTAGGGAAGAACCGTTCGGGAGCGGGCCATGACCGACAGGAGACGCTCCGTCACCAGGGTCGGATAGGCATAGAGAAGGCGGACCCAGGGAACACCTCCTTCGCCATCGATGCGCTCGAGAAGATCCGCCAAGCCGTCAGAGAGCCCAAGATCTTGCCCGTAACGGGTCAGATCCTGCGCGATGAGGGTCACCTCCTTGGTCCCGCGGGCAGCAAGCTCCCGGATCTCCGCTTGGACTTCTTCAAGAGGTCGGCTGACCTGCCCCCCCCGCGCCAGGGGAATCGAACAAAAGGTGCACGGATGGTCGCATCCCTCGGAGACCTTCACGTAAGCGCGATGGGGAGGGGTGAGTCGGGCAGAGGAGAGCGGAAAAAGAGAAGGTTTTATGGGTGCGGAGGAACGGCCCGCCCCGCCGACAGAGTCAAGGATCTCCCCCAGACGGTGCTCGTCAAAGGTTGTCAGGGCCAGGTCGATCTCCGGGATCAGCTCCCCCATCTGGTCGCGGTAGCGGGAGACAAGACATCCTGCCCCCACGAGGAAGCGCGCCTTCCCCTCCTCCTTGTAGCGGGAGAGTTCAAGAAGGGTCTCGACCGACTCCCGGCGGGCATCGGTGACAAAACTGCAGGTGTTGACGAGAAGGATCTCAGCCTGTTCGAGATCCGGGACGACCTGATAGCCCCGGGAGGAGAGATCGCTGATCATCCGTTCCGTATCGGAGGAGTTCTTGGGGCATCCCAGGCTTACGATCCCCACGGTTTTCTCGTTCCAGCTGATCTCTTTTTTCATAAGAACCTACGATCATGTTACAATCGAAAAAATTTCCCCAAGATCTCCATCCACCCCGGCACCCAATCAACAGGAAAGAGAGCGATGATCATAAAATTGGTTCTGGCGGTCGCCATCGCGGTCACCATCTTGATTGCCTATTCGATGGGAAAAAAAGAGGACAACGCCAAGGTCAACGACATGCAGTCACAGCTGAATACGCTCAAGGCCCAGCTCGGCATCCAGGGCAAGACCATCAAGGAGTCCTACGACCGGCTCCATCGCTCCCTCAACCTGCATATGGCAGAGACAAGCATCGAAACCGCCATCCACGATACCCTCGACGAAAACTTCGGAGAGGCTCGGACCGCCGTCGGCTCGGCGAAAAAGTACCTCCAGAACTCTGAAGGGAAAGCGATTTCCGCCAGCGAGATCTCTATTCTGAGCGGGGAGCTCGACAGGGCGACAAAAAGCCTGGGAGCCCTCGATCGCTCCGCCATCAAAATCCTTTCGGCGGTGGAGCAGCGCATCCGCGACCTGATCGCAAAGAACGCCCGTTAGGGAGGCTCTACTTGCCGGATTTGAGACGCTTGAAGAAACCCTGATAGGGGATCTCGGGGCTGTTCATCACAACGATCTGAACAAGCTCCCACCCTTCGAGCCCCAAAAAGTTGAGCTGGTTTTCGACCTGCTCCCGGCTGATGGGGACAACCCTGTACTCCCAGTTCATCGCCACGAACTACCCTTCCTTGGCAGGAGCTCCGGCCGAGGGACCTGCCTGGCGCTTCTTCTTCCCTGCAGTACGCCGGACGATCTTCTTGAGACGGCGAAGCTCAGGATCGGCCTTCCGGGCCTCCGCCGGGACCTCGCTTTTGCGCTTTTTAAGAAGTTCCTTGGTCACCGACATTCTTTTTTCGAGTTTCTCAGATACGGCCTTAGTCATTCATTCCTCCTTTAAAACATCCTTGTAGTTTTTCATGCATTTAGCGGGAATCGGCCTCCACGACGAAGGCATGCCCCAATTCGCTCTTGACCCGGCGGGCTAACTTTTTGGCCTGCTCGGGATTGCGAAAGTGTCCGACAAAGACTCGATAGACCCGACGGCTCCCCACCGTCCCTCGTCCGACCTTGGGATCGGGGTATCGGGAAAGGCTCCGGGCATATCGCGTCGCCTGATCATAGGCCGAAAACGAGGCAACCTGGACGAGGTAGGTCGCAGGAGAAAGCCTCTTTCCCCCGGGAACGTCCAACACCGTAATCTTGACGAGCCCCGTCCCGGGGCCGATAATCCCGATACGGTTGGCCGCTTCCCAGGAAAGGTCGATGATTCGCCCGGAGACAAAGGGCCCGCGATCGTTGACCGTGACATCGACCGACCGACCGTTGGCCAGATTCGTGACGCGAACCTCCGTACCCAAGGGTAGGGTTCGATGTGCCGCCGTCAGGTCGTGTTTATGAAAGATGGCCCCGCTGGCCGTTTTCTTCCCGTAAAAGGTCGGACCATACCAGGAGGCCCGTCCAACCTGCGTCATGCCAGGCTCCCCGGGTAGAACAGCCGTGTCCTGGGATCCGAATCGAGCGACGCTGGAGGAATCTTCCCCTGCACGTCCCCAGGAAATGGGCTTTCCGATCTCCGAGGCGCAGGAAGCTAAAAGACAGAGCATCCCGATGGCTGTCATTCTTCGGACCAGACACATCCCTTGGATCCCCTCCATTGTCGACGGTACGTTCCGAGTCACTTTTCCCGCCTCCGGGCGAACCCCGGAGACCCCGGAAGTCCAACCAGACATCCAGGATCCCCACCAGAGCAAAGATCGCCAAAAAGAGAGGCTGAAGCAAGACGAAAAAGCCGGCGACAAACCAGAACCAGAGCCCGAAGCCTCTTTTTCTGACGTAGTTTACCAAAATGGCAACCCCTTGTCCCGAATAGAGAGTCCCCAGAAGCATCAGAAGATTTGTGCCGAAGATTCGCACATCAAGGGAGGGAACAAGCAAGAGCGCCAGGGCAGCAATAAAAGCAAAAACCAGCGGATCCGGAAGAAGTAGGGTCTCCGGCCCGGATCCCCGGACCGCCTCTCCCGTCTTCTCCCGGAGCGCCGTCGTCGTTCCCCAGAGAACCATGGCAGTCAAAAGCCCGAGGCTTGCAAAAAGCCCGGGGATCAAGGCCAGAAATGTCTTGTAGATCATCGGCTCAAGGGCAAGAAGCCGGGTCTTGTCGTCAGGGGTCAGCGTCGACTGGGCATTCTGGATGGCCGTATTCATCACGAGAAGAACCGCCTGGTGGACGGCCTTGGAAACGGCGGTCCAGAGCTCGCCGCTCGTCTTCTCATAGAGGAAAAATCCGATCCCCCCGAGAAAAACAAGAATCTGCGTCGCGGCAAGGAGAATGATCCAGAGCGACTTTGTCCCCCGCTGGAGAGAGGCTGCGACAACAAGGGCCGGAAGCCCGCAAAGCCCGACGTAAAGCAGGACGGAAAGTCCGGGCATGGGGGTCTTGAGAAGGGAGGCCACAAGAAAAACCAGCCCGCCCGAGGTCACCATGGCGCCCGTTCCCAGAAGAAGTGCGGGATAACGGAGCTGTGCCAGGACAACGGGAACCCCTGCAAACATTGCCACAAAAATCCCCAGCCGCGGAAAGGTCAGGAGGGACAAAAACAACGCCGTCGAAAAGGAAACCGCCGACAAAAATGGCGCGGCGGGAAATGGCATGTTCAGATCAGTTTTCCTCGGCAAACGCGAGGAAGGCAACATTTCTCGACTGCTTGATCGCCTTGGAGACCGCCCGCTGGTGGTGGGAGCAGGTTCCGGTGAGACGGCGGGGAAGAATCTTTCCGCGCTCTGTCAAGTAGGAGTGGAGGGTCGTCTGATCCTTGTAATCGATTGCAAGCGTCTCGGTGCAAAAACGGCACACTTTTTTTCTTTGAAACGAACGGGCCTGACCTGCCATGGAAAACTGTCCTTTCCTCTATATCCGGACAAACCGGAAAAGGTGAGGAGTGTCACTGACACTCCCATGATTTTAGAACGGGATATCCGACTCCGGGACCTGAAATCCCGACCCTGAACCCGGATCGGGGTAGGAGTCCTGGGAACGCCCTCCCTGATCCGAGTGACCTCCACCCGAGCGTTTGGGCGGACCGACGAAGGTCAGCGTCTGAACGATCACCTCAACCTTCGACCGCTTCTGCCCCTCCTGCTCCCAGCGGTTCTGCTGGAGGCGTCCCTCGACGAGGATCGGCATCCCCTTGGAGAGGTAGTCCCGAACGAAGTCGGCCTGCTTTCCGAAGGTCACGCAGTCGATATAGCTGACATCGTCCTTCTCTTCTCCCGCCTTACCGCGGTTGTTGTTGATGGCAAGACTGAAGGAACCGACAGGCATTCCCCCCCCCGTGACCCGGATCTCGGGGTCTCGGGTCAGGTTCCCCATCAGGACAACTTTGTTGAAGCTGCTCAAATGGCCTCTCCTTCAGGTGCCCCCACAAACGCCGCACCCGCTTCTGTGTTGTGCGCCGCCGACTCCGACGAAGAGTCCATGGAGGGAACCACGAGGGTCTTGCGGCGGAGGATCATGCTCTTGATGACGCGCTCGTCGAGCCGCGCCACACGCTCGATCTCGAGCTGGTCGGAAGGACTCTTGAACTCGGCATACAGTATAACATAATCGGCCTTCTTCTCCTTGCGCAACTCGTAGGCGAGTCTTTTCTTGCCCAGTCGTTGGGTCGCATGAAGGCGTCCGCCTTTTTCCTCGACAATCTTTTCATAACGGGAAACAACACCCTGAGCTTCCTCATCGGAAAGCGTCGGCTTCAGAAGAAGAACACATTCATAGAAGTACATAAAACCCCCTTTTTTCTCCCCGGACCCTCTCCGGGGCGTGTCAAATTGATCTAGACGTGAAAGCGGAAATAAACGACATCTCCATCTTGAACGACATACTCCTTGCCCTCGAGTCGAAGAAGACCTTTCTCCTTGACGGCCTTTTCCGAGCCCAGCCTGTCAAGATCCTCGTAACGCATGACCTCGGCCCTGATGAACCCCCGCTCGATGTCGGAGTGGATCTCTGCGGCCGCCTTGGGTGCGGTCGTTCCCTGGGGAACGGTCCAGGCCCGAACCTCGACCTCTCCCGCCGTCAAAAAGGTCACAAGGCCCAAAGAGCGGTATCCTTCCGTAACCAGACGATCGAGCCCCGAACGATCGAGCCCCAGCTCCCGAAGAAAGGCAGCCCGCTCCTCTTCGGGAAGCTCGGCGATCTCCGCCTCCCATTTGGCACAGATCGGAATCAGGACTCCACCCCGCTTTCCGATGGCCTCCTCAAGCCTTTGAACCGTTTTCGAGGGAGAGCGAACCTCCGTCTCCGCCACGTTGGCCACATAAAGGGCCGGCTTGTCGGTCAGAAGGCCGAGACCCTTGCGAAAGCTCTCCGCCAGAGGATCAAGCTGCACCCCGCGAGCGGGCTTCCCCTCTTCGAGGGCGGAAAGGATAGCCGTAAATGCGGGCTTTTGGATCTCCTGCTCCTTGGGAGCCGACTTCCACTGCTTCTCAAGCTTCGGGAGGCGGGCCGACAGGGATGACAGGTCTGAGAGCAGTAGCTCGGTCTCGATAACCTCGAGATCCGAGAGGGGGTTCACCTCCCCGTGCACATGGGTGATTTCTCCATCCTCAAATCCCCTGAGAACGTGCACGACCAGATCGACCGAGCGAATGTGCCCGAGAAACTGGTTTCCCAGACCCTCACCTTCGCTTGCCCCCTTCACGAGCCCGGCAATGTCCACGAACTCGACGGTCGTCGGAACGGTCTTTCGAGTTTGGTACATCGCCGAAAGACGCCCAAGCCGATGATCCGGGACAGGAACGATCCCGGAGTGGGGATCGATGGTGCAAAAGGGGTAGTTCGCCACGGGGACGGCCGAAGCCGTCAGCGCGTTAAAAAGAGTGGACTTCCCCACATTGGGAAGACCGACAATACCACAGGACAACCCCACACCATCACCCCTTGACCTTCGACAAACGCGACTGAATCCACCGTTCCACCAGATGGCCTCCGGTTTGGAGGAGCTCCGGAAGACGGAGCCGCTCATCCTTGGTGAAGGGCGAAAGAACATACTGACTAATGTCGGCGCCCGGAGAGAGGGGCCGACCAATGCCAAACTTGACCCGGGCGATCGTCTCCGAGCCCGCCGCGGCGAGAATCGAGCGAAGCCCCCGCTGTCCTCCGCTACCGCCCTTTTCCCGAAAACGAACCATCCCGAAGGGCGTATCGAGGTCGTCGTGGAGGAGGAGCCACTCCGAAGGACTTTCGACTCCGTGAAGCCTGAGCCAGGGGACAACCCGACCGCTCAGGTTCATGAAGGTCTCAGGAAAGACGAGAAAAATTCTCTCCCCCAACCAGTGCCCCTCACCGAAACGGATCTCCCCCTGAACTCTCCCCAAGGAGATCCCGGCGAGGGACGCGACATGGTCGAGAAGGATCTTTCCCGCATTGTGGCGGGTCCCCTCATAATCGCTCCCCGGGTTCCCCAGGCCGATCACAGCCAGGGACACGCCTGCCTCCTGCGACCTTCCGGCTAGGCTTCGGCCTTGGGCGGAATCACATGGAGCACAACCAAACTCGGGTCATCGAGAACGGTGACGCCGGCAGGAAGGACCAGTTCGCGAACATGCAGTGTCTGGTTGATGTCGAGAGCCGAGCCATCGACCGTAATGTGATCCGGCATCTGGAAGGACAGACACTCCACATGAAGCTCCCGGTGGACGATGTCGAGGATGCCGCCCTTCTTGACCCCTTCGGGGGTTGTTCCGATGACCTCGACCGGCACCTTGTTCCGGATCTTCGCCTTTTCCGACACCTCAAGAAAGTCGACGTGGAGGATTTTTCCGGTGATGGGATCCCGCTGAATATCCCGAACGAGAGTCAGCGCCGTCCGGTTCTTCTTTCCCTCCTGAATCTCGAGGTCGAAGAGACCATTTCTTCCTGCGTGGCCCTGCATCGCCTTTTCCACATCCTTGAGAAGTGCCGAAAGGGACTGCGCCTTTCCGGATCCATAAACCACCGCCGGAATATGACCGGATCGTCTGAGAGTCCTGGCCACGCCCTTTCCTGTCGACTCCCGGACCGATACTTTGAGCTTGCTGTGTTCCACGCATTCCTCCTTGCATTGACTGTTCGAGACGACACGGCCCGTCTACGGACGGGCCACACCTTAAATAAACAGGGAACTGACCGATTCGTCGTCATGGATTCTCCGGATCGCCTCGCCCAGAAGGGGCGCAATGGAGTAGACCCGAATCTTCCGACACTGTTCATCCTTCCCCATGATGGGAATGGAGTTTGTGACAATGACCTCGTCGATAACGGAAGCGTTGAGACGCTCAAGCGCCTTTCCCGAAAGAATCGGATGGGTTGCCACCGCGACAACCCTTTTGGCCCCGGCATCAATCGCGGCCTGGGCGCCCTGCGTAATCGTGCCCGCCGTATCGATCATGTCATCGAGAATGAGCGCCGTCCTTCCGCCAACATCACCGATGATGTTCATGACCTGCGACTGATTGGGACCTTCCCGCCGCTTGTCGATGATGGCAAGGGGCGCCTGAAGCCTCTTGGCAAAGACCCGGGAGCGCTCGACACCACCGGCATCGGGGGAGAGGATGACAATCTTTTCCTGGCTGGCGATCCTTCGAAGGGGCTCGATCAGCACCGGAGTCCCGTGAAGGTGGTCCACCGGGATATTGAAAAATCCCTGAAGCTGGCCCGTATGAAGATCGAGTGTCAGGATGCGCGAGGCCCCCGCCGTGGTGATCAGATCGGCCACGAGCTTCGCCGTGATCGGAACGCGGGGCTGATCCTTCCTGTCCTGACGGGCATAGGCATAATAGGGAAGAACCGCTGTAATCCTCTGGGCAGAGGCGCGCTTCACGGCGTCGATCATGACCAGAAGCTCCATCAAGTGATTATTGACGGGATGGGACAGCGACTGGATCAGAAAGACATCATTCCCTCGAACATTTTCATCGATCCTGACGCGAATCTCCCCGTCGGAAAAAGAGGAGACAGTCGATGTGCACAAGGAGAAACCGAGATAGTCCACGATCTCCTGTGCCAGTGCAATATTGGCGTTCCCCGAAAAAACCTTGATCTCTCTCACGACGGTATCCTGTTCTCCCGGTCAACGGCCAAGCCGACCCCAGTAGCAGAAAAAAGCAGACAGAAATAAATATGGTTGGGGCGCCAGGATTCGAACCTGGGAATGCGAGATCCAAAATCTCGTGACTTGCCGCTTGTCGACGCCCCAGTCAGTCTTCATGACAGGAACTCCCGGGTCCCGGAAAGTCTCTAAAAGGAGACGGGAGGATCCTCGAGGTAGGCATGGACGCCGGACCATCCGCCGAGCTCTGCGACAATTCTTCCGGAAAGAGACTGACCTTCCTCCCGGCTGTCACAGCGGGCAAAGACGGTCGGACCGGATCCTGTCATCCGCACGTTCCCCGGACGATACCGCTCAAGAAACTCTATTCCCTTGGATATTTGCGGGCAAATAGAAAGAGCCGGGGCCTCGAGGCTGTTAAGAAGTTTTCCGGACTTCAAAAGACTACCAATTTTAATAGAACGGTCCTCTTCTGTCAATTCGCAGGGTCCCTGCACCGGAAAGGTCGACGGATCCAGGGCCTTGTAAACGGAGGCCGTCGGCAAGGGAACCCCGGGGTTCCAAAGGAGGACCGTTCCTGGAGCAGGAGGAGGAAGCGCTACGAGCCTCTCCCCCCGTCCGACGCCCATCGCCCTGGGGCCCCCGAGAAAGAAGGGCACATCCGAACCGAGATCCCGACAAATGGCCTCCAACTCGTCTCGGGTCAAAGGGCTTCCCAGCAAGCGATTTCCCCCCCAAAGAACAATGGCCGCATTGGACGACCCCCCTCCCAGTCCCGCTCCCACGGGAATATTCTTCTCGAGGTCGACGGCAAATCCCCCCGAGATCCTCTCCCCTTTTTCCATCGCCTTTTTTGTAAGCGCCTCAAGGGCTCGAACCACGAGGTTTTTCCTGGGGTCTCCGTCGATCGGACGTCCGGAAAGGGAAATATGCACCCCCTCGGCTCTCGTCCGTTCAAGCTTCAGGTTGTCGAAGAGGTCAATCATCGCCATCTCGGTCAAAAGCTCGTGATAGCCATCGGGCCTCCGGCACAGGATGAGAAGGGAGAGGTTGATCTTGGCCGGACTTCTCAGATACACCGTTTTTGACATCACCCCCCCTTTTCCCTTTTCGCCAATAGCGAGGGAAAGGTCTCCCCCAGCCACTGGAAAAACGCACGTGCCGTCGAGGGCACCGCGCACACATCCCGATCGGTCATAGACGCAATATCCCCGATCGACCCGTCGTCGACGAGGATCTCCGTCCCGTCCCGAAGAGCCACGTCCGGGACAAGGACGAGGGCGTCCGAGGGCAGATCGGCCTTCTTTACCGCCCGGGAAATGTCTCCGGCGCCGAGAAGTCCTGCGACAGTCACAGACTCACCCATCGCAACATTGTCGACTCCCAACACCCGGATGCGCCCTTCACCGACCTCCGCCCCCTTCTCCCAGAGCGTCACCAACTCGGACAGGGTGGCAAAAAAACCCATCCCGGTGACCAGGGCGAGGGGGCGGGGAAGAGTTCCCGTAAGGCGACGAATCCCTCCCTTCCACTCCTTCCGGAAGAGCGGAACGAGTCCAACGCCGTTTCCCAACTGGGGAAGGTCCCCATACCGGGAAAGAGCCGGAAAGGGTTCCTGAGCAATGATGTACCACTCGTCTGAGGGGTAGACAAAAGGATCTCCCCATTTTTTCATGCCCATTTTCTGAAGTGCCACAACGTCCCGAATCATCCGTTTCGCGATAGCGCTGTCGATTGAGGCAACAGGGGGAAGTCCTTCCCGGTGAGAGGTCAGCCCCACAGGAACCACCGCAAGCGAGGCCACGCGCGGGTAAAGCGCAGACAGATCCTCCCACGTCTTCCGAAGAGCCTCCCCGTCGTTCACCCCGGGCATAAGAACGACCTGGGTATGAAGGGTGATCCCTCCCTTGCAGAGCCTTTCCAGAAGGGGAATGACATCCGGCGCCCTCTCGTTTTTGAGAATCTTCCGCCGAAGGACAGGATCGGTGGCATGAACAGAGATATAAAGTGGGGAAAGGCGCTGTTCGAGGATCCGCAGATAGTCTTTTTCGGTGAGATTCGTAAGTGTGATGAAGTTCCCGTAGAGAAAGCTGTACCGGTAGTCTTCGTCCCGAATGTAGAGGGTCTTTCGGGCGCCTGCGGGCATCTGGTCCACAAAACAGAATGAACAGTCGTTCGGACATCGGCGAATCGGCGGAGGATCGACCACGATCCCCAGAGAGAGGTCGGGGTCCTTCCGAATGCGGACAGAGCGGCTCTCAGTCCCCCTCCTGTACCGGAGGCGAACCAGAGACTCGGCCTGATAAAACTCAAGATCGATGAGATCCCGAAGGAGATTCCCGTTGATATTCAGGATACTGTCGTCCGCTTTTATGCCGGCCTCCCATGCCGGACTTCCGTCTAAAACTTCCCGGACCCTGAGACCACGAGCTTCAGAATATTCGAGACCTTCCCGGGTCTCATCGATCGATTCGGCCGATTCCATTCTTACCCTTCTGGACCCAAGTCAGGCCCCTGTGGATGTAGTACCCCCCCGAAATGAGCGACATGACCACCGCTCCTGCCTCGAGAAAGCGAAGAGCCCCGGGAAGGGGCATCCCGACAAGGGCCAGCGCTGCCGTTCCGAGGTAGAAGACCTGGAAGCCGGTTGTCACCTTCCCCAAAACATGGGGCGAGACGGGAATGGGACAGTCGATCAGCTTGAGAAGGAGCACTCCGGAAATCAGAACGGCATCCCTCGCCACGAAGAGAATCACGACCCAGCGTGGAATGATCCCATAGATTCCCAACGCCAGTGCCGACGAGGAGAGAAAAACCTTGTCGGCCACCGGGTCGAGAATGATCCCAAGATCGCTCCGCTGGTTGAGAACTCGGGCGAAGAATCCATCAAGGCCATCGGTGAGCCCCCCCACAAAAAAGACCCAGAAGGCCCAGACCATGTTGCCATAGGCAACAAGTCCAAAGAAGACCGGGGCAAGAAGAATTCGCAGAACTGAAAGAATGTTGGGAATTGTCAAATTCGGATCAATACCCCTTCTGCTCGAGAAATGTCACCTGACTCCGGATCCAGCCCGATCCGTATCCGCCCTCAATGGCCTGACGACCGGCATGAACCTCTCCGATAGGATTTCCCATGGCTCCGAGCGCCGTCATCCAATCCCGGTAGATCTCCGTCGAACGAACTCCACGGGCGACCAGGAGGCGGGCGACCTTTTCAGCCCTCCCCCACTCGCCTTTCTGAAGTTCGCGCTCAATGACGGCATGGGCCAAGACGAGCGAAGGACGAGGGCCTTCCATCCAGTTGCGGTCGATCTCCTTTCGAAACCACAGGTCGGCTTCGTCGCCCCGCCCAAGCCCGACAAGGGCAGCATAGGTCTCCCGGACAAATGGGGAATGGCCCGGTCGCGGGGGGTTCCGTCGCTGGTAGAGGCGGATCGTCGAGAGAGCCTTCGCATAGTGCTTGTCCCGAAGGTCCTGATGGACAAGTCCCCGCCAGAACTCTCTGTCGTTCGGAAACAGAGAAAGACCCTCGAAGAGCAGGTTCCGCTCCCGTTCGGGATCGCGGGCCTCCCTCGCATCCCGGACCATCCGGAGAAGAAGCTCGGCAGAGATCCGTCGAAGAGCGATCGCTCTCTCCCCCACCATCATAGCCATTCGGGGTTTGCCAGCGCTCATTTCGAGGCTGTACAATGAGATGTAGAAGGAGTCGGGTTCCACCCGACCGGCCGTAAAGGCCTCTTCGCCTTTTCTGAGGGCCAGTTCGGTCTTTCCACGGGCGAGAAGATCGGCGATCTCGTCGGAGAGATCCTTGCGGATCTTTCCTTTCGGACGGGGGGCCATCCTGACCATCATGAGGGATATCGCGCGGTCGATTTGGGGCTCAAGCGCAAGAGGAGCGCCCCGATCGATCGGGAATCTCACCGGAACGGTCGTCTTCGGAAAGAGGGGCGAGACAGACCAGCGGGTCAGAACGAGAAGCCCGCCCGGGTGCGCCCGGTCATCGTCCTTCCTGACGCGGGCCTCGAGAATAAACCCCCTCTTCCATGCGGCCGCGGCCCGGGCATAGCAGGGGAAACTCCGGCAGATCTCCGTTACCTGGATCCCCTGATACTGTCGGAGACGCTTTTCCAGCTTTTCGCCAAAAAGAACACGGCCTCCGTCGCGCCGGGCGTTGAAGAGATCTCCCAGGTAGAGCGTCAGCGCATCACGGTCCGGGATAAGCCCGTCGGGATCCTCGACCGGAACGAGAACACCCTTCTCTCCGCGATGGGGATGAAGGGCCCCTGACCCGGCGCAGCCTGAAAAAAACATGAGGGCGAGGGTCCCTCCGACAATCAAACGTGCAAGAGAAGACCCTTCGGGGACGGCGACCGCGAAAAAACCCGTTCGAGAAGGCCGCGGCGGCATCGATGGAATTTTGCCCGACATAAAAGGAAGGACGCCCCTCTTGAAGTTCAAGATCAACTACACCCTCGCACTGATCGCTCTGATCCTCGTCATCATTGTCGTATCCATCGGAAACCGCATCGCTACAAGCATGTACTATCTCAAGGGGTTTCACCTCATCGATACCGACTACCAGGTCACCCCCGGAACACAGACGATCGACGGGATTACCTTCACGCTTTCATACATCCCCAAGGATTCTCCGTACTACAACTCTCTCTTGGCCGCAGAGTTCAACGCCTTCCTCGTCACGATCAAAAACGGGGGAGCCGACTACATCGACTTTGACCCGATGAATTTTTTTCTGGAAAGGGGATCCAAAAAGATCGACCGGGCCATGAATGTCGACGAGGTTCAGGAGGGTCTGTCCAACGGCTTTATGGGAGCGGCAAAGCCCATACGGATCGCACGAAAGCTTGTAGGAATGACCTATATTCCCTCGGCCCGGGTCTTTCCTGGGTATGAAAGGAAAGGCATTCTCGTCTTTCCAAGATTCATCGAAAGCCCCGAACACTTTACCGTCAGGTTTGCCCACATGAGCCGGAAGACCGGAGACTTTCCCGACGTTCTCTTTCACTTCGCGAAGGGCAAAGCGACGCCGCCGGTCCCCGCTTCGCACGTCCTTCAATCTCGATAGATCCGCCGCTCAGGCGGAGAGCGTTCCCGGATCTTCTCCCGGGACGGGGGCGTCCTTTTTCTTTTCTCCCCAGATCAGCGTGGGGGTCTCCTTCGCCGTAATCGCCCCCTCGCCTACGACCACCTCCGAGAGATTCGACAAGGAGGGAATGTCGTACATCAGATCGAGCATGACCTCTTCGAGGATCGCCCGCAAACCGCGGGCTCCGGTCTTTTGCGTATAAGCCTTGTGGGCCACCGCGCGCAAGGCCTCTTCTGTAAAGCGAAGCTTCACCTTCTCGAGGGCAAAGAGTTTTTCGAACTGCTTGACCAAGGCATTCTTGGGCTGGGTCAGGATCTGGAGAAAGGCCTCTTCGTCGAGATCCTCGAGAATCGCCATGACCGGGAAACGCCCGATAAACTCCGGGATGATCCCGTACTTGAGAAGGTCGTCTGGACGTGCTTCCATGAACAGCTTCCCGGAGAGAACACGGTCTTGGGCCGGCTTCGCCTCTGCACCAAAGCCCATCGTCTTGCGTGCCAGCCTCTGAGAGATGATCGCATCAAGTCCAACGAAGGCCCCGCCACATATGAAGAGAATATTTGTGGTGTCGACCTGGATGAACTCCTGATGGGGATGCTTTCTCCCCCCCTGGGGAGGAACATTGGCAACCGTCCCCTCGACAAGCTTTAAAAGGGCCTGCTGGACCCCCTCCCCCGAAACATCCCGGGTGATCGAGGGATTCTCCGACTTCCGGCTGATCTTGTCGATCTCGTCGATATAGATGATCCCCCACTCCGCCTTCTCCACGTCATAGTCGGCCGCCTGAAGGAGCTTGAGAATGATGTTCTCCACATCCTCTCCCACATAGCCGGCTTCCGTCAGGGTCGTAGCGTCTGCGATGGCAAAGGGAACGTCGAGAATACGGGCAAGCGTCTGGGCCAGGAGCGTCTTCCCTGTTCCCGTGGGTCCGAGCATGATGATATTGCCTTTCTGGAGCTCGACATCCTCGGAGATCTTGTTCGCCCGGGCCCGCTTATAATGGTTGTAGACCGCAACGGAGAGAATCTTCTTTGCCTTGTCCTGGCCGATAATGTACTGGTCAAGCGCCCGCTTGATCTCGACAGGCTTCATAAGATTGGGTGCCGCGACCTTTTCCGGTTCGGCCTCCCAAGCCTCGGCAATGATGGCAGCACACTGATCGATACACTCGTCGCAAATATAAACACCGGGTCCGGAAACCAGTCGCCGCACATCCTCCCGGCGCTTCCCGCAGAATGAGCAGGCGATCCCCGAGTCTCCGGTCCCGCTTTTGTCCTTTCGATCCTTCGCCATATCTCCCCCGATTCTCTTGCCTTTGGCCGTTATGTCCTACTTTGACGACTTGTCCGCTTCGATCCTGTGAGACGTGATGACCGCATCGATCAGACCATAATCCTTGGCCTCCGAAGCGGACATGAAATAGTCCCGGTCTGTGTCCTGGGCCACCTTTTCGACGGGCTGTCCGCAATGGTCCGCCATCATCCGGTTCAAATCGGCCTTGAGCTTCAGAATCTCCCGGGCATGGATCTCGATATCTGTCGCCTGCCCCTGGAACCCTCCCATCGGCTGGTGAATCATGATCCGGGCATTGGGAAGGGCAGTCCGCTTTCCCTTGGCTCCAGCTGAAAGGAGAAAAGCCCCCATGCTCGCGGCCTGCCCGATACAGATCGTCGCAACATCAGGCTTTATAAACTTGATCGTATCATAGATTGCAAGCCCTGCAGTGACGATCCCCCCGGGAGAGTTGATATAGAGATTGATGTCCTTCGTCGAGTCTTCCGACTCGAGAAAGAGCATCTGGGCAATGACGAGATTGGCCACATTGTCGTCGATCGGAGTTCCAAGGATAATAATCCTGTCACGGAGAAGGCGCGAGTAGATATCGTAGGCGCGCTCTCCCCTGTTTGTCTGTTCCACAACCATTGGTATAAGCATCGAAAAAACTCTCCCCGGCTAATGTGTACGGAAGACCCGAAGGCCTCCCAAAATATCAAGAGGCCCTAGTGGCGATGGCCCTTGTGGTCGTGGTCGTGGTCATGGTCATGGTCGTGATCATGAGCGGCCTGCTCTTGCGGAGAGGGCAGAACTCCAAAAGAGCTCCATCCCAAAGTCTCCAGAAGACCCTTGGGACCAAAGAAGTCTTCCCATCCGGAAAAGGTCGACTTTCTGAGAAGATACTCCTCGGTCAGTCTTCTACGGGCCGACGTCATCGCCTGCTCGATATACTCCCTCCGCTTGGCTTCGTCCTTTCCCGGACTTCCCGCACGCTGAACAAGGGCGAAAAACTCCTGTTCGACCCTCTGAATACCGGGATTGACCGGGATCTTTTCCGACAGAGAATCGAGAATAAACCACCAGACCGTGTCCCGTTTGATCCTCTCCCTGTCGATCTCCGTGTCAGAGATTCCCGCACGCTTCATCCGGTCGATCTCAAGGTCGACCCGACCTTCGGGAACCGGGATTGCGTTCCGGGAGAGGACCTCAACGACAAGCTCTTCCGTCTTCCGGTTCAGAGTCTCGGTGACCTTCTGCTCCACAAGCCGCTTCTCCACAAGACTCTCCAGTGTCTCCCCCTCCGAAGGCTCTTTTCCGCCTAGCATCGCAGAGAGGAGCTCTTCGTGAGTCAGGGGTTTCATGCGGCGGACAGAAAGGACACCGATCGTGGCTTCAAGCGTCTCGGTGCGGCCAGGCGCCCCTTTTTTTTCTCCGGGGATACTGAAGGGAATCTTTCCGGTAAAAGATTCGCCTGCCTTCTTGCCGATGAGAGAACGGGTCAGGACTTCGGGAACGGCCGGATCCCCCACAGTGATAGACTGGCGACCATCCCGGGAAAGTCCGGTGGTCGGATCGACAAAGGAGAAGGTAAAGTCAACGACATCGGACTCCTCTGCCGACGTATCCTCAGGGAGACCTGTCACGAACTGGGTCGCGCCCCGCCTTGCGAGAAGATCGATCGTTTTCTCAACCTCGTCCTTGTCGACGGAAGGAACAGACTCAGGCGATAGGGCGATCTTCTCGTAGACGAACCCCTGGGGGAGAGAAAAAACCTCAAGTTTCCCCGAGACAGAAAGCCCGGTCTTTTCATGCTCCGGGGTCAAGGAAAAATCCTCCGGATCAAGAAAAACAACGACTTCTTCGGACTTCTTCACGAGAGCCTCGATGATCTCGGCATGGATGTTTCGGGTCACATCCTCATGGATGGAGGCCATCAGCGGGGGACGGGTCCGGGCATAGGAGGCCGGAACGTGGCCGGTCCTGTATCCGGGCACCTTCACATCCTTCAGTGCCTCACGCACCATCCGATCCACCCTCGTCCGGACCTCATCACCGGTATAGATCACCTGAAATTTTCTCTTTGCTCCCTCATCCGGCTCGATCTTTAAATCCATCGGACACGCTTCCTTCCTCAAACATTGTTGGCAGTATTGGACAAGGCGGTTCCCGCCGGACAAGCCACACGCCCCGTCCGACAACAGAATCTTCTCCAAAAGATCATCTTTTTATTCTAGCAGAAACGAAGGCTCCGAAAAAACCCGCCCGCCCCCGAAAAGTTGCCGATATTGACCTTTCCGGAAGGAAACGTATACAGTTTCCGGGGAAGAGGGTTCCGCCCCTCTCCTCACATCACAGATCCCTTGGGAGAACCGCTTGCCAATAGAAGATGTCGAGACACTAGTCGTCGGAGGCGGCATATCCGGCCTTGCTTGTGCCGCCCACCTGAAGAGAAATGGCCGCACAGTCAGACTGGTGGAGAGAGATGACCATCTCGGAGGCGTGATACGCACCCTTTCGGACAGCGGCTACCAGATCGAAACCGGACCGAACAGCCTCCTTGTTCGTGCCGGAGAGCCACTCCTCGAGACACTCTCTCTCATGGGCCTCGACAAAAAGGTTCAGCGGGCCGGCACCACGGGGAAAAAACGCTACATCCTGAAAAACGGACGTCCCGTCGCCCTTCCCATGAGCCTCTCCGAAGGACTCACCTCGCCCTTTCTCTCCCTGGCAGGGAAGCTCCGTCTCCTGAAGGAACCCTTTATCTCAAGAATCGAACCCGCCCAGTCTCAAGACGAGACCGTGGCGGACTTTGTCCGGCGCCGACTGGGAGACGAGTTTCTTGAAGCGTTAATCGATCCTTTCGTCAAGGGTGTCTTCGCCTCCGACCCCCGAATTCTTTCCATGGCAGACACATTTCCCCGCCTTGTGGATCTGGAGGAGCGCTACGGCTCTCTCGTGAAGGGGGGGCTGGCGCTTGCCAGAAAAAATAAAGGACCCGCTCCCCCGCTTTCCCGGGAGATTCTCTCCTTCGAAGGTGGCATGGAAGCCCTTCCTCGCGCGTTGGCGGAGGAGCTCGGCAGCGATGCCGGATCGAACGCCGAGGTCATTGGATGCTCCCGCTCCGACTGGGGCTTTAAAACGGCCCTCCTCTTCGAAGACGAGACCTACTACATCCGGTCTAGGCACCTTGTTCTTGCCATTTCCGCCCCACAGGCCGCGGAGCTACTTGAGCCACTGGCGCCTGACGCCGCCACGCTCCTCGCCGGGATCCCTTACGCCCCCGTTGCGGTGGTCTACCTGGGGTATCCGAGGGAGCGCATCGCGCATCCGCTCGACGGCTTCGGACTTCTCGTCCCTTCCCGGGAGCGCCGGAAAATCCTTGGCATCCTCTTCTCCTCCTCCCTCTTTCCGGGAAGAGCCCCCGAAGGCCACGCCCTTCTGACCGTCTTCGCGGGGGGGATGAACCAGCCCAGACTCGCCACATCCTTCGACGAAGAGCTCCTCCCCCTTGTGACGGGGGAGGTCGAATCGATTCTGAAAACCTCCGGTCGTCCTTCTTACGTCCGCATCCAGCGTTGGGGAGGGGCCATCCCGCAAACCACGCCAGGACACGGACAAAAAGTGGTGTCGATTCAGTCCGCCCTTCCCCCCGGGCTGCATCTCGCCGGATCCTATCTCGCCGGTGTCTCGGTCTCCCAGAGTTTCACCTCCGGAGTCCGCGCCGCGGAAAAGATCCTGACCACACCGAAAGACTGATTCCTTCCCCTGAGGCCGTCTGTCAGCAGGGACTTCCCAAAACAGAATGAAAGCTGCCGGTCTCAAGGCAGTAGGCGGAGAGCCGTCCCGTGCGATAGGCTCCCGTATCCACCATGACGATCCCCTCCCGATAGACCTTCGCCTTCCGGACAATCGTATGCCCCGAGACCACAGTGCGTCCATCCCAGGAAGGAACGATGTTCGGAGGACGAAGGTCGAGGCATTCATGAAGGATCCCCGGAGGGGAGAGGCGGGTTTCGCAGAGAAGGATATCGCCCTGGCGTGTTCCGGGAACGGCCGGAAGTCCACCGTGGACGACAATATGATTCGCATCGGACCAGACAAGAGGCCAGGAGCTGAGCCACGACTCGAAGGCCCGAGCCCGGGTATGACCAAGACGTCCGAAAAACTCGAGCGTTCTGGTTCCTCCAAACTCGGGATCTTCGTAGAAAGGAACGCTGTCGCCGTCCCTAAGACGCAGAAAGGAGGCCTCGTGATTTCCCAGGACCGAAAGGAACCACCCCTCCTTGGCGCCTTCGTAGAGACGCGTCAAAAGGTCCCCGGTCCCCGATCCCCGATCGATCACGTCTCCCGTGGCGATGATCCGGTCCGCCATCGGGTCGAAGCGGATCTTTTCGAGAAGCCGATCAAAGAGGGGAGACTGCCCGTGAAGATCTCCCACCACATAGGTGGCCATTCGCGGGCTTCCTTCGGTCAGCCTGCCGGAAGGAGGCTTGAAAGGGACCGCACCGTATTTTTAAGCGATGAGGTCGCATCACCGACGGCCGAGGGCTCAAATCCCGAGTGGACCATACAGTCACGACATTTGGGATTTCCCGAAGAAGGGCCGTAAAGGCTCCAGTCCGTCTCTTCGATGAGTTCGCGATAGGTGGCTGCGTACCCTTCGTTTTGGAGATAGCAGGGACGCTGCCAGCCGAGCACAGAGTAGTTTGGACTTCCCCACGGAGTGCAGTCGTAGTCCTTCTCCCCTTCGAGAAAGTCGAGATAGAAAGGGCTGTGGTTGAAGTTCCACCCCTTGCCCGCCCTG
Source organism: Nitrospirota bacterium (assembly GCA_021801345.1). GTDB lineage: Bacteria > Nitrospirota > Leptospirillia > Leptospirillales > Leptospirillaceae > UBA4572. The sequence goes on along the minus strand of JAJYYA010000031.1, from coordinate 28,077 downwards.
TCGGCCAGAATCGCCCGAAAAAGGTCCGCCGTCCGTTCCCGTCTCAGGAAATGATCCTGGTCCGGAGCCCATGCGTAGGAATAGCCAGGGGAGATCATCATCCCGTTGACCCCGAGATCTCTGGCAAAGTCGAAGAAACGCCTGAGCTCTTCTGGATCTTCTCCCTCAAAGACCGTGGTGTTTGTCGTCACCCGGAATCCCCGGCCAAGGGCCGTCTTGATCGCTCGAACCGCAATGTCAAAAACGCCGTCGCGGCAGACAAGCCGATCATGGGTCTCCCGCAGACCGTCAAGATGAACGCTGAAGGTCAGATAGGGAGAAGGGCTGACGGACTCGAGCGCACGCTCGAGAAGAAGACCGTTCGTGCAAAGGTAGACGAATTTCTTGCGGGCGATCATCCCCGAGACGATTTCTCCGATCTCGGGATGAATGAGGGGTTCCCCCCCGGCGATCGTGACAACCGGAGCCCCGCACTCTGCAACGGCGTTAAAGCACTCTTCCGGGGAAAGCCTTTTTTTCAGGATCTCTTCCGGGTACTGAATCTTGCCGCAACCGGCACATTCAAGGTTGCACCGGAAGAGCGGCTCGAGCATCAGGACAAGCGGGTAGCGCTTCTGCCCCGACCATTTTTTCTTCATGACATAGGAGCCGACCTTCAGTGCCTGCTGAATAGGGATGGACATGAGAAACACCCTTTCCCGGAGGCCTATGCGAAGCACCGTCCGATTTGACATATCCGAACAAAGCGGAATCATCACCGCAACCGAAGAGGGATGACAAAAAATTACCGACAATCTAAGATCATTATGAGATGATACGGAGGCGGTCGCTTTCCTGTCAAGGAAGGTCGCCGCCACAGATCCCCCAAACCCATTCGCACAACGTCAAAAGGAATCTCAACCGGGAAGGATCGGCTTATGATTCTGGCAGGCGACATCGGCGGAACGAAAACACTCTTGGGACTCTTCTCTGCCACAAGCCCCGACGAACCTCCTATTTTCCTCCGCTCCTACCCATCCCGGGACCATCCCTCCCTTGAGTCGATCCTCTCCCTGTTCATGAAGGACGTTGTCCCGATCGTTCCTCGCCTTCGAATCAACTCCGCCGCCTTCGGCGTAGCAGGGCCGGTCATAAACGGCCGCTGCCGGACGACAAACCTTCCCTGGATCGTCGACACGGGCTCTCTCGAGAACCTGCTCTCGCTTTCCCGAGGCGCTGGGGCTCTCGTAAACGACCTCGTCGCCATCGCCTGGGGATCGACCGTCGCCTCTCCAGAGAATCTCAAGAGCATCAACGAAGGCGCCTCCGACGCCGGGGGGGCCCGAGTCGTTGTGGCCCCGGGAACAGGGCTGGGAGAGGCGATCATTGGATTCTCGGGCAAGACGCCCGTCATTCTTCCGACCGAGGGAGGGCATGTGGATTGGGCGCCTCCCACACCGGAGGATCTTCCGCTCCTTGAATGGCTCTGGAAGGCCTTTGGCCATGCCAGCCCGGAGCGACTTCTCTCGGGACCCGGAATCGCCCTCCTGTATCACTTTCATATCCGGTCGATCCCCCCAAAGGATCATCCCCTTCCCCCGGACACGCCCGACGAAATCGTTCCGGAGGGTGTCTCGCGAGAGGCCGCCCGGGGCAATCCTCTAGCGCAAAAGATCCTCGGCCACTTTTGGAGACTACTCGCTGCAGAGGCCGGAAACATGGCTCTCAAGGCTCTCGCGACAGGAGGGGTCGTACTCGCAGGAGGAATTCCAGAGAAAATCGCCCCTTTTCTTGATCCCAAGGACTTCATGGAAAGTTTTTCCGCAAAAGGGCGCTATCGGGATCTTCTTCTGAGGGTTCCGGTTCTGATCGCCACCGACCCCGAGATCGGCATCAAGGGAGCGGCCGCGATCGCCCGATCGATCGGAGAAAAAAACTAAAAACGACAGGAGGCCCTTGTGAACAGACTCTCCGGAGGAGTACCGGGAAACGCGGGAGTGACACTCGTGCGATGTCCCTCGAAAGCTGACTGGATCGCAGGAGGAGCCAACCTTCTTCTCGCGCGCCTCGAGGCACGCCTCTCCCGGCAGGAAACCGTCTCCATCGCCCTCTCGGGAGGATCCACCCCTGCTCCCGTCTTCCGGGAGATGGCCTCCCGCCTGTTTTCGGAATGGCCCGAGAAGAAGCGGGAGAGGATTCTCTGGTTTTTTTCGGACGAACGATGTGTTCCTCCGGGAGATCCCCAAAGCAACTACCGCATGGCCAAAGAGACCCTGTTTGCTCCCGCCGGGATCGACGACCGCTGCGTCTTCCGCATGGAAGGAGAAAATACCCATGCGGACATTGAAGCCTTGCGCTACGAACGTCTTCTCGCAGACATACTCGGACCGGCCGTTCCCCATCCTCCCGTCATCGACATCCTCCTCTTGGGATTGGGCCCCGATGGTCACACCGCAAGCCTTTTCCCCGGAACATCGCCCGAAGACGACCGCCACAGACTGGTTATTCCCGTCCCCCCGACAGGGGATCGTCTCGCCCGAATCACCCTGACCTACCGCATGCTCGCCGGAGGGGGAGAACGCATCTTTCTTGTCTGTGGTCAGGAAAAACGGCCCATACTCGAAAAAGTTCTCTCTTTAGAGGGGGATCTTCCTGCCCAATGGCTCCTGCGGGAGGCGAGCGGCCACGGACATCCCACGACATTTTTTGTCGACTCCGAGGCCGCCCCCGGAGATCTTTCCTCCTGACCACTGGGAATCTTCCCATTGATCAAGGTTTTTACTGGAAAAAGCTGCTTCCGGGGCGATGCGCTTCGTCACGAGAAAGTCTCGATAATTCTTGCCCGAATCACGGATTCTTTAGTAGAATTAAAAGATGCATGCAGTCGGGAGGAGTTTTCCCGTCATGCAGGATTTTCTCAGGATGGACTGGATTTTTATGGCGGATAAGAGTTCGAGGCAGAGCCTTTAGCGAGGATTTGATGACAGAGTCGACATCGGGAAATGGACCGGAAGCGGAAAAAAAGCCACCCTCCGTACCAAACCCTTCAGGCCCCTCAGGCCCCTCAGGACGTCCCGGAAAATCGAAAGACATTTCCCCCCGGGAGTTCGAAGAGCTTTACAGTCCGTCCCGCCCCCGGGAGGAGCAGGGATTCAGCCCTGTCACGATAGCCATCTATATCGTTGTCGGACTTCTCCTCGTTGCAGGGATCGGGGGGTCGATCATCGGATTAAAGTCCGGCCCCTTAGGAAAACCCCACAAGCTCGTCTCCCAGCGCAGCATCAGCGCCCGGACCACGTTCCGGGTCATTCAGGGGAACGGCTGGCGGCTGAACATGTCCATGCTTCTCTCGCCTTCGGTGGCCTACATGAAGTACACCCTCGAAGGTCCGGCTCCGATCAAACTCCAGATGCTGGGAGCGCGGTACAAGATCGGAAACGGGGACATCGTTCCCCTCAAACTCCCTCCGGCCTACCTCATGTTCGAGCCGCTTTCGCCCAAAGAAGAGACATCTCGGGCCTTCTGGCTCGGAGGCTCTCCCGTCTACTCGATCACCATCCTGATGCGCATCGACGATGGCCACGAAATCCGGAACGAAACGGTCACATTCGACTAGGGGTTCGGGAGGTCGCCGCAGTCAGGCGCGCCTCCCCCAGAGACTTCTCGATGCCGGTTACCTCGATCCGCTTTGTTCGGCTTGACTGCCCCCTCAGAATCGCAATCGAGGAGGGCGAAACATCAAGGATCTCCGCAAGAGCGCGAACGGAGGCGAGATTGGCCAAGCCATCACGGGCCGGCTCCCTCACTCCGAGGATCCAGACCGGCTCTTTTTCTCCCGGGCTTTCCCGACGGAGGAATATCTTGGACTGACCCGGCTTGACCGTAATCACAAAACACCAAGAGACCGGCTCCTCCGATCTTACACTCTTGGAAGGGGTCTTTCCCGATCTTTCAGGGCCCGATCTTTCAGGGCCCGATCTTTCAGGGCCCGATCTTTCAGGGCCCGATCTTTCAGGGCCCGATCTTTCAGGGAAAGTCCTCTTCGCCACCCCTCCCCCTTTCCAGATCGGACATCCCCTTTTCCCATCGGTCGATCGCCTCGTAGAGGGCATCGAACTCGCCCCGCAAACGGGAAAGGGTCAGGGAAAGCTCCTGCTTAAGACGTCCGCGCCCCTCCTCGAGGATCCCCGACCGTTCACGAGCCTCCCGGAGGATCCCTTCGGCTTCGAGGCGCGCCTTCCGTGCCACCTCCTCGGCCTGACTTCGGGCATCGCGAAGGATCTGGTCCGCCTCACGGCGGGCCACAGCCTTCCACTCTTCCGCTGCGGCCTGTGCCGCAAGAAGAGTTGCCCCCAAACTCTCCTCCCGCTTTCGGAGAGATTCCCTCTCCTCTTCGAGCGCCCGGAGCTGCCCGGCCGCATCTTTTGCCCCTTCGAGGAGCGCCGCCACATCGTCAAAAAGACGGTGGAGAAAGTCGTCGACCTCCCCGGGGGAGTAACCGCGGAGGCTCTTTGAAAACTCGTGGCTTCGAAGTTCGGACAGGCGGGTGTGGTCAATCATGCCGTCTCCTTTCTTTGCAGGAGGCCTCGAGGGTCTTCCCCCATTGTCAGTAGATAAACCGTTCGATGGCCTGGATGATAAAAATCAGAATCAGGGGAGAGAGATCGAGCCCCCCCATCTTCTCCGGCGGAACAAGGCGCCGGATCGGGTGAAGAAACGGTTCGGTCACATAGTCCATGAAGCGGATGATGGGATTATTGGGATCCGGACGGACCCAGGAGAGGAGCGCACGAATGATGACAATCCATGTAAACGCATTGAGAATATGAGCAAAGAGCGAAATGGAATCCTCCTTCGTTTTTTATTAATAGCGAGAGAGCGTCCGGGATCGCTCGGTCATGGACCGGACGGCCTCGATCAAGGCACCGCGAACTCCCAGGCGTTCGAGCACGGCGAGCCCCTCGATCGTCGTCCCTGCAGGCGAGGCCACACGGGACTTGAGGGCTTCCGGCAGGATCCCCTTGTCGGCCAGGAGCGCCCCCGTCCCGTAGAGAGCCCACGAAGAAAGAAGCGTTGCCGTCTCCCGGGAGAGCCCTTCCCGGACCCCCCCGTCGGCCAGCGCCTCGGCGACGAGAGCAAGGATTCCTGGTCCGGACCCGGCGAGTGCCGTGGCCGCATCGAAGGACTCTTCCGGAAGCCAAAGGGCACGCCCCATCCCGGCAAAGACTCCATACAGGGCACTTTGTTCTCCATGGGCGACATCGGGGCCGGCCGCAAGAAGGGTCATCCCCCGCCCGGCAGAAAGGGCCAGATTGGTCATAGCCCTGACCCATCGGAGGCCGGAGGCTCCCGCTCTCAGACGTTCAAGAGAGACTCCCGCCATGACCGAAAGGGCCAGCGTCCCGGGAGGGATAAGCGAAAGTCCGGAGGCAAGTTCCCCTCCAGGATGGAGGAATACGCCCGGCTTGACGGCCAGGAGCACAAGCCCGGGGCGGTCCGCCTTCTTCGCGGCCTCGGCCAGTGTGGGAAAGACATCGATGCCCTCTCCCTTCAGGCTCTTCTGCACCTCCACGCCCGGATCGACCACGCGAACCGGACCGAAGGGGCCGTCGTGCCCGGAGAGATGCCGAGCAAGCACCCCCCCCATTTGTCCCCCCCCCACGACAAAGACCGGTCCCGAGATCTCCGATCCCATCCCCCCGCTTCTTCGGACCGTTCCGGCCGACTTCTTTGGCTCTCTCACCGCGTCCCTTCCTCGAAAAGAATCCGTCCGATTCTGACCTCGGTCGACCCGCACCGGATCGCCTCTGCGAAGTCCTCCGACATCCCCATGGAAAGGGTCTTCATTGTCGGAAGCATCTTCAGGGCCTCCCGCCAGAGGAGCTGCCCCTCCGAAAAAACCTCCCTTACAGGAGGAGCGCCTTTGTCCTTGGGATCCGGGCCCATGATCATGAGCCCCTCGCAAAGAATCCCAGGGAGAGCCGCCATAGCGTCGATCTCGCGAACTAGAGCCTCAGGAAGGATCCCGGTCCGGCCGGGGTCCCGACAGACGTTAACCTCGATCAGAACGCCCTGCCGGATCCCCGACGATGCGGCGAGCCGAGAGAGCGCCTCCGCGTGAGAGAGGCTGTCGACGGTATCGATCCGGTAAAGAGGGCGGTAATAACGTTTGAGAGACCGTGTCTGGATCGGCCCGATAAAATGCCAGAAGAGCGGAGAAGAGAACTCTTCCGGAAGCTCTTCGATCCGGGAAATCCAGCTCTCCCAGCGATTTTCTGCCAAATGGGAAAGTCCGGCCGAGACAAGGGCAAAAAACTCCGGGAAGGTTCGCCCCTTGGTTACCCCCACAAGACGAGGAAGGTCGGAGCGTCCGGCGGCCCGGACCGCCTCTTCGATCTGCCGGCGGACGGAAGCGAGATTGGCAGCAACCCTCTCTGCGATCATGGTCGGGGAAGAATATAGTTGATCATTGAACGGCCTTTTCGCTCCCCCCCCATGCCCCGGTGGGAGAAAAAGAGATCGGGATGGCATCGGGTACAGAGGGAAAGGCTCCCGATATTTTCCGGAAGAAGGCCCATCTCTTCAAGCTGGAAGGCCACGAGCCCCCGGATGTCGAGATTGGAGAGCGAGGCCGGACGGTAGCCGGGCGTTCCCTCTTCGACAGCCTCCCAGACCTCGGGGCCGACCTCATAGCAGCAGACGCCGATGGAAGGGCCCATAACCGCCCGCATCTCCCGCGTCGGCCCGCCCCCCTCCCGAAGAAGTCGGAGAACCCCTTCCCGAGCGATCCCGGCGGTCGCCCCCCGCCATCCGGCATGAAGTGCCGCCACATGGCGCCCCGAAGCGGAGGAGAGAAGAATGGGAAGGCAATCCGCGGTCCAGACGCCAACGGGACGCCCCCCCGGCCCTGAGAAGAGGCCATCCCCCGAGGCAGGCACGCCGGAGGACACGCTCTCGCTTTCCTTGAGAACGGTCGTTCCGTGAACCTGCCGAAGCGTGACCGCCTCGCCACTTTTTCCCCTCCCCCGTCCGGTCTCCCCCTCCGAAAATCGGGTTCCGAAGCCGTGCTCCACACCCAAGAGAGCCAGCAGGGAATGGGAAAGGTCCATCAGGGGTCACTCCGCTTTCGCCAAATGGCCGGGCGTTCCGAGAGTCCCTCCTCCTCGGCGGCGACCGACGGTGACGCCGGTTCCCGGACGGGAGGGCGGGGATGCTGGGAAGCCTGGCGCCGAAGATAGGCCGGCATTTCCTCCTGCCCCTCCGCGAAGACCTCTTCCCCGGAGCTCTCCGCCGAGGCCTCTTCCTCGACCGGCCGGTCGAAGCCCGTGGCGATGACGGTGATGTGGATCTCCTCCATCGGATGGTCCTCCACAACCGTTCCGAAGATAAGGTTCGCCGACCCTTTCTCTGCCTCCTCCTCGATCAGACGGGAGGCCTCGGTGATCTCGTTGAGCGTCATGTTCGAACCGCCCCGGAAGTTCACGAGGATCCCCCGCGCCCCGCGAATCGAGCTATCCTCGAGAAGGGGGCTATTGATCGCCGCCCGGGCGGCGACGAGGGCGCGGTCCGGCCCGGAGGCCGTGCCGATCCCCATGACAGCACGCCCCATATTGGACATGGTCGTCTTGACATCGGCAAAGTCGAGATTGATAAGCCCCGGGCGGGTAATGATGTCAGAGATTCCCTGAACACCCTGGCGAAGGACGTCGTCGGCCTTCTTGAAGGCATCGATCAGGGGGGTTCCCCGGTCGACCACCGATTCGAGCCGGTCGTTCGGAATGACGATAAGCGTGTCGGTATAACGCCTGAGCTCCCGGAGACCTTCTTCGGCGTTGCGCCCGCGCTTGGGCCCCTCGAATCCGAAGGGGGTCGTCACGACCGCCACCGTCAGGATTCCCGCCTCGCGAGCCACCTGGGCAATGACGGGAGCCGCGCCCGTTCCGGTGCCACCGCCCATGCCGGCAGTCACAAAGACCATGTCGGCACCGACGACCACGCTCCGGATCTTGTCCATGTCCTCGATCGCCGAACGGCGACCCACGTCCGGATTGGCGCCGGCGCCTAGCCCTCGGCTTACGGCGCTTCCAATCTGGATTCTCTGGGCATCGATACGGTTCAACGCCTGAACATCGGTATTCACAGCGACGAACTCGACTCCCTTGAGCTCCGACTGGATCATCGAGCGGATGGCGTTGCATCCGCCCCCGCCCACGCCAATCACTAGGATCCGGGCCCCAAGAATCCCCGACTGCTTATAATCGATGATGGGCTCATCGCCCCACTCTGACTCCATGACGACTCTCCCGGAAGGCCCGGGATTTCTCCCTTGGCCCGCTTCTGCTAGATGATTTCCCTAAGCCAGTTCCACAGGCGTACGCCGGCGGGAGGCCCATCCCTTTCCTTCCTGGGCGACTCAGAAGCGACTGGCTCGGAATCGGATGGGGGACCCGCCTCACGGACGGGGACATCGGAGGGAACCCACTGGTCCCTTGCAAAGTAGAGAAGGCCCACCGCCGATGCATACTCCGGCCCGGAGGTCTGGTCGACAAGACCCTGGACCCGATCGCCCGGGTGGCCAACCGACACGGGCATTTCAAAGATCTTTTCCGCAAAGGAGGTGATATTCGGCATCCGGGCGACCCCTCCGGTGAGGACGACTCCCCGGGCAAGAAAGGATCCCTGCCTGAGGCGATCGAGATCGGTCTTGACCTTTCGGAGAATCTCCTCAAGCCGGGCCTCCACAACCTCCCGGACCTGGACCCGCCGTCCGGCAGCCGTAAGCTCCTCCGCCGAGAGCGTCCCGATCTCCTCGCCCTCCGGGAGGGGGGGTTCTGCATGGCCCGGAGTGCTGAAAACCTCTCGCTTGATCCGCTCGGCATCGGCCTGGGAAATCCGGAGAACGGCCGCTAGGTCCTTCGTCATGGCCGCCCCCCCGAGGGGAACGACGCGAACTCCCGAAAGCGCGCCATTTTGGAAGAGAACCATACCGGTCGTGCCGCCGCCGATGTCGACAACGCAAACACCCAGTTCCTTGTCGTCTTCGGTCAGGACCGCCCTTGCGCTGGCCAGGGGCTGGAGGACTAGATCTCCGTCGCGCACCTCAAGACCTGCCCGCTCCACGCTTCGCTTCAAGTTGGCCAAAACCATGTCCGAACCACGGATAACATGGACCTGGGCCTCAAGCCTCGCTCCCACCATGCCGACAGGGTTTAAAATCCCTCCCTGTTCGTCGATGCGATACCCCTTGGGAATGGTGTGGAGAAGCTCTGAGGAGGAGCATCCCATCATTGTCCGGGCCTCCTGAAGGATCCGGGCGATGTCGGATTCGAGAACCTCGCGGTCCTTGAGTGCGATCATCACCCGCTGATCCTGTCCCTCGATCTCTCCCCCGGCAAAGCCCACCACAACCCGGGTCAGGGGATGGCTGGCCTTGCGTCCGGCGATATCAACCGCCTTGCGAATGGCCGCTACGGTTTGCTGAACATCGACGATCGTCCCGTTCCTGATCCCGTGATGCGTGGAGGCCGTTCCTATTCCGACAATCTCGAACATGTCCTCTTCAAGAACCTGCCCCACCACGGCGCATACCTTCGTGGATCCAAGATCGATGGCCGCAAAAATCGGTTGTTCCGTCATGAGATTCCCCAAATCGTTTTTAATGTCGTATCGACCGCACAGCCGTACAGGCGTGCCCATTTTCGCACAATCCGGGCTCGCCCTCAACCAAGACTCAAAATAGATATGGAGAGACCCCGGAGAGGTCTGTCAGGATCGGAGGGAGACGGGTTCGTGGCCGGAGTTTTTCTTCGGAGGATCCAGAACCGGTCGAAGGATCAGCATTCCCGAAAATCGCAGGTCGACAGCCTCCGGGATCTTCCCCAGGGCCTGTCCTCCCGAATGATTCCTGTAGGAGTCATAGAGTCGAAAAGGGGCGCAGCCGAGATCGGTTCCCAAAAGAAGGACCGGAGACTGACGGCCGGGATCGAAGCGGATTTCGTGAGGACCGGTCAAACTATACCACCTCCCGGCAGGAGAGCCTTCCTTCCAGCAGCGGGCAACAGTCTCGATCGTTCTGGCCAGACGCCGGCCGACATCGTGAGTCAGCGGCGACTTGACGATCACCTGGGGAAGAACTCCGGCCCCCGGAAGACTCTCTCCGGAGAGAACCTGTCCCCCCTCGACAAGATAGGAGGAGCGGAGAGGGGCCGCTCTGGGCTTCTGAACCTGAAAGGCCAAAAATCCATAAGAAGGGAGCAGAACGGCGAGAGGCTTCTTGAGCCGAACACGAACAACCCTGCCTTCGCCCAAAACGAGCTTGACGCTCGCCTGGGAGATCCAGGGATGGGAATGCACAAGATCGGCGAGGAGCTCCCTGTTGGCGTAGGGAAGTGTCCGAAAGGAGAGGGGGACCACCCACCCCCGTACCGTTTCCGGGGAAAGGACGGGAAGGCCGATCACAGCGGTCTGAAGGGGACGACTGTGCATTCGGAAAAACCCTGCGGCAACCGCCCCTCCCCAAAACAGCCAGAAGAGGAGAAGGAGAACGTACCGACCTGTCTTCGGCCGGATCCTTCCCCCTCCAGAAGTCCCCGGGACGTCCGACTCGGGAGTCGGGGAGCCCATCAGTGGACGGGGAGGACGGGGGACGCCCCCCGCTCATCGAGAGCGGCTGTGGCGATTAGCTCGAAAAGAAGATCAAGGAAAGAAAGCCCGGCATGGGAGGCAATTTCCGGAAGCAGAGAGGTCGGAGTCAGACCCGGGAGAGTATTGATTTCAAGAAGGACAAAGACCCCCTCTTCATTCTGGATCGTATCGAGGCGGCAGGCACCCCTCACATCGAGTACCCGGCAAGCCTCGAGGGTGATCCTCGCGAGCTCCGCCGACTCCTCGGAGGAAAGCGGAGCGGGACTGATGTGGCGGGAGCCCCCCGGAACATACTTGGAGGCGTAGGTGTAGAAAGGCTCGGCCTTGTCGGGAATAATCTCGATCGCTCCGAGATATCGGCCAGAGAGAAGAGCCGACTGAATCTCCCTGCCCGGGATCAGCTGTTCGACCAGAACCCACCGGGAGTATCGTCCGGCCTCGTCAACGGCCTCAGAAAGCTCCGAACGGCTTGAGACGCGCCGGACTCCGAGCGAGGAGCCGGCGGCTTCCGGCTTGACCATGTAGGGGGGGTCAAAGGAAATCAGGCCCGGAGAAAACAAGTCGCCCGTCCGGTGCGCGTAGGTCAGGGGAACGGCCAATCCTCTCTCCCGAAACAAGGCCCTCGACCGCATCTTGGACATTCCGATGGCCGATGCCAGAACCCCCGAGCCGGTATAGGGGATTTTCATCGTTTCGAGAAATCCCTGGAGCGTCCCGTTCTCTCCTCCCCCGCCATGCGTCGCCAGAAAGGCCACATCCGGCAAAAATCCTGCAAGCGTCGCCGCCAGGGTGCGATCGGCCTCAAACTCCATGACGTCGAACCCCGCCCCCTGAAGGGACTGGGTCACCGCGCGTGCCGACACCCTGGAGACCTCGGCCTCATCCGACTCCCCCCCCGACAGGACGGCAATCCGACGGATCCCTCTCGCGGTCAGAGATTCCAAACTTATGCGTTCCATATTCTCACCTCGGGCTCGAGAACGACACCCCATGTCTCCTTGACCGTCTTCGACACGGCGTACATGAGTTCAAGAAAATCACTGGCCCTCCCCCCCCCGGTATTGACGAAAAAGTTTCCGTGGCGGGGGGAGACCATCACGCCTCCCACCGAACGTCCCTTAAGGCCGCTCTCCTCGATCAGGCGTCCCGCTGAGTAACCGGGGGGCCCCCCCGAGGGATTTCGGAAGACCGACCCCAGACTCGGCTCTTCAAGAGGCTGGGTCCCCCGTCGGTAGTCGAGGAGGGCAGAGAGCCGCGCCTGACATTCTTTCGGATCGGCAAATGGTCCCCGCAGCCGGGAGGAGAGAACCACCGCACCGGACAAGGCATGGCCTTTTCCGTCCTCCCCCTCCGAAAGAAGGGCGGAAGTGCGGTAGCCATAACAAAGCTCTCGGGCGGAAAGAGTCTCGACCGATCCGGATGCCGTCGTCACAGTGACAGACTCGCAAAGGTCCGACCACTGACCACTTCCGGCACCGGCATTCATGACGGTTGCCCCTCCAACGGTTCCCGGGATCCCCGACAGAAACTCGAAGCCGGCAATTCCCCTTCGGGCGGCATCCCGCGCCAGGGCAGGAAGCGAAAGTCCGGCATCGACATCGACGGAGCCATCGGGAAGCCATCGGCATCCAGAGGCTCCGTCCCCGTGCTCGAAGCGAACGAGGGTTCCCCCCAGTCCGGCATCGGGGAAGAGAATATTGCTCCCCCTGCCCACAAACGCAAGGGGACCGGGAATCTCTCCCCGGCAGAGCATGTCGAAGACCTCGCCCAGAACCTCGCTCGAGGAGAGGGAGACCACGGCGGCCACCGGTCCCCCGATACGGATCGAGGAAAAGCGGCTCAGGCGCTCACGGCATCGGAGGCGCGGGCGGAGACGGATCGCGGTTGCCACAGAAGAAAGTCCTTTCCAAGACGGGTAATGTCTCCCGCTCCCAATGTCAGAAGAAGGTCTCCCGATTTGAGCATCCCATTCAGCCTTTCGACCCAGCGGTCACGACGGGGTTCATAATCGACCCGGTCATCCCATCGGTCCCGCATCTTCTTGTAAAGCCCTTCGCTCCCGATGCCAGGGATCGGATCTTCCCCCGCAGAGTAGATCTCTGTCACAAGGATCTTGTCCGCGTCTCCGAAGGACTCGATAAAGGCGTTCTGTAGATCCCGGACCCGGGTAAAGCGGTGGGGCTGGAAGACGGCCACGATACGGCGCCCCGGATAGGCCAGTCTGGCTGCCGCCAAAGTCGCCCGGATTTCTGTCGGGTGATGTCCGTAGTCGTCGACAACGACGATGCCGTCGCGTTCCCCCAGAAGAGTGAAGCGGCGCCCCACACTTTCGAATCGAGAAAGGGCGCCTCGCATGGTCTCGGGAGAAATCTCGAGACAGATTCCTGCACAGATCGCGGCCAAGGCGTTGAGAATGTTGTGGAGGCCCGGAACTTGGAGAAAGAAACGGCCCCAGAGAAAGCCGTCGACCCGGACGTCGAAGGAGGACCCGATCCCCTCATGAACAATGTTTTCCGCTCGAACGCGGGCATCGGGGGAGAGGCCGTAGGTCAGAGGAATGGTCGAGATGCGGTCGACTAGGGAAGCGACACCGGGGTCGTCGATGCAAAGGATTCCGATCCCGCCGGTCTCGCCGGCATCAAGATAGGTGGAAAAGGCCTGGAGGAGATTGTCGAAAGTTCCATAGAAGTCCATATGTTCGCGGTCGATATTGGTGACGATCCGAAGCCGGGGCTCGAGCTTCATAAAGGAACCGTCGCTTTCGTCCGCCTCGGTGACAAAGTACTGAGAACGGCCGACGAGCGCGCATCCGGGAAAGCTCGATACGCGCCCTCCGACAACGCATGTTGGATCGAGGCCGGCAGCAACGAGGAGGGAAGCGATCATGGAGGTCGTCGTCGTCTTCCCGTGTGAACCCGTCACGGCAATTCCAAAGACCGGATTGACAAGAGACGCCAGCATCTCCCCGCGGGTAATGACAGGGATCCCGCGCGTAACGGCGGCGATCCATTCGGGATTATTGTGACGGATGGCGGAAGAGACCACGACCTTTCCCACCCGGTCGGAAAGATGCGCGGCGGAATGGCCCGTGAGGATCGTCGCCCCCTTCTCTGCCAGCCTCCGGGTACAGTCGTTTGCCCCCTGATCCGATCCCGAGACCGGAACCCCTCTTTCGAGCAAAATTTCCGCAATCGGAGCCATGCCGGCTCCGCCAATCCCGATAAAATGAACCATCGATCCCTTCGCCTTCCCCATCAGGTCCTCCTGTATCTCGGGTTTATATTAACGGATTTCCTTGAATTTTCCAAGGTTTCCAAATCCAAAAAACAGACAAATAGAAAAACTTATCGGACATCTAGATTTTCCAATCCTAGAAGCCATTCAGATGCAGGGATTCCTGGAGATTTTTCCCATGCTTTCCGTCCGCGTTCGAAGAGGTGATTTCTGTCACACAGAATCGCGGCGAGATCTCTGGCACAGGAGTCTGTGTCGGAAAGGCGGCTCTCGTCCCAGCACCATCCGCCTCCCGCTTCCGAAACGGCCAGCGCGTTGGCCTTTTGATGCCCCCCTGCCGAATGGGGAAACGGGCAATAGATTGCCGGGGTGCCGGAGGCAGTGATCTCCGCGACCGTCATGGCCCCTGCGCGAGCGAAGACAAGCGACTGCTCTCCGAAAAGAGAGGCGATACCGGGCAAAAATCCCGTTACCCGTGCCGGGACTCCCAAATTTTTATAGCGCGCCTCTGTGTCGAAGAGCCATCGATCCCCGCTCTGATGAATGATTTCGACCCGGCTCTCCGGCATTCTTCGAAGAGCCGAGGCCACGATCCCCGGAATCCTCTCGTTTATTGAGCGGGCTCCCTGACTTCCCCCCATGACGAGAAAGCGAAGGGGATTGCGGGAAAATCGCACGGGATCAGGCGGCGCCTTTCGAACATCGGGCGCCAGGGGAATCCCGCCACCAGTATCCCAGCCGTTGACGACATGAGAGACGAAGGGAGCCAGGACTTTGTTTGCCAGCCCCGCAATCTTGTTGGGTTCGAGAAGGACGCACGGAACCCCAAGAATCCTTGCGGCAATAATAACCGGAACCTGCACATAGCCACCCGTTCCGATCACAAGTCCCGGAGAAAGGCGTCGGATCAACGCCATCGCACCCTGAGTCCCCCGAAGTATGGCGACCCCTCCCGAGATTTTTCCTAGCAGTGACTTCCCGACCAGCCCCCCTGCACTGACCGCAGCAAATGGGATCTGATGACGTCCAGAAAGTCTTTCCTCAAGACTTCCCGGGGTTCCAGCATAGGTGACGGAGGACGACGACAGATTCCTGTGCGCCAGGGCGAGCTCAATCGCCGGTATTACATGCCCACCCGTTCCGCCCCCGGTGACGAGGAGCCCCCGCTTGAGATCATAGAGCGGGGACATGGCTCTCCACTTCTGCCTCACCCCGCACTTCCGAAGACTCCGGCACCCGGGCCCGGTAGCGGGAGACAGAAAGAATGATCCCCACCCCCCAAGCGTTCGACATGAGAGAAGACCCCCCGAAGCTCATAAACGGAAGGGGAATTCCCTTGGTCGGAAAAATCCCGGTGACAACCCCAAGATTCATAAGGGCCTCGAGAACGATCGACATGGTGAGCCCCTGAACCAGAATGCGACCGAGAAAGTCGGGAGCCCGGGCAGCCGTCTTCATCCCGGCGAAGAAGATCACGACGAAGATGGTGACGACCGCCACCGACCAGACAAACCCCAGCTCCTCGCCGACCAGCGCAAAGATAAAGTCCGTTCCCGGCTCAGGAAGGACCCCGCCCCCCACCCAGTCGTGTCCCAACCCTTGCCCCCAGATTCCTCCCGACCCGATGGCGACCAGACTCTGCCCCAGTTGTGTTCCCAAGGTCTGAGTCGCATTGTGGGTCCGGGCAAAGTTGTGAAAGCGGGCGATCGCATAGGCATGATGCAGGAGAAAGACGGCGGCGCAGGCTCCCAGGACTCCCAGAAGAAGTCCGATCTGACGGAGGCTCACCCCCGACAGAAAGAGCATGGCAAGCATGACAATTACGATAAAAAGGTCGGAACCGAAGTCGGGCTCGTGAAGGATGAGGGCCAGATAGGGGATCATCAAAAGGGCGAATCCCGCCGCTTTGTCCGGACGGATCTTGAAGACTCCCCCCTTTCCTCCCGGCAAAACGGCCTTTTCCCGTGCCAGAAGAGCCGCCATGAGAACGACAAGAATGACCCGCGCTACCTCGGAGGGCTGGAGCGTAAAAAACCCCAGGTGCACCCACCGCCGCGCGCCGTTTAGGGTGACTCCCACATGGGGCACCAGAAGAAGCAGAAGGGAAAACAGCCCTGCCCCCCAGAGCAGTCCCCTCTTTTTCACCCAGAGATGGTAGTCGAGCCGGGCAACGCCCAGCATGACGAAGAGGGCGATTCCGGTTGATATGATCTGGCGCCAGAAGAGCTGGTAGGGGGAATGCATGGCCAACCGGGCCGACATGACGAGCGTCGCCCCCAGCATCATGAGAAGAAAAACGACGACGGCGAGCGTCCCGTTCATGGGTCGAAGGGATGAAAGCCCCTCTTGCGCCTCCCTTTCCCGAACCGGCTCCTCAAGCATTGCCCTCTGCTCCATCGTTCCTCCTCTTCCCGCCGAATTTTTCCGCAAGTCGTCTTACGGCATCCCGGAACCGCTCTCCCCGCTCCTCGTACCCATGGAACATGTCGTAGCTCGAACAGGCGGGAGAAAGCAGAACCATCTCTCCGGGGTCGGCCACCGAAAACGCTCGCGCCACCGCTTCAAAGAAATCTTGGGCCTCTTCGATCGGGACCTCTCCACCGATTTCTTGGCGAATTTTTTCCCGCGCCTCCCCGAGGATGACCACCTCCCGAACATGTTTTTTGAGACCAGGAATTAACGGGCGGTAAGATCCCCCCTTGTCCCGTCCGCCCATAATCAGGACAACGTTCGGGCGTTCGGTCTCTGGAAGCCCGGACAATGCCGCCTCAACAGCTCCTACATTGGTCGCCTTGGAGTCGTTGACGAAAGAGACCCCGCGCACCGTGTCCACCCATTCCATCCTGTGGGGCAGGCCGGAAAATGCTGCAATGGCTTTTTCAAAGCTTCCGGGGGGAAGCGAACGCTTGGAGCGCTCGGAGAAGAGATGTGCCGCCAAAACAGAAAAGGCCAGATTCTGGAGGTTTCCTCCGCCAATCAGTCGATAGTTTGCGGCGGATACCTGAATATTGCTTTCAAGATCCTGTGTTCGGAGAATCCCATTCTCCAGGACAATGCCCGGTCCGGGGAGGGACGACTCGACGCCGACGAAGACCGACCGGGCCTTCATATTCTGAAGGAAGGACTCCCAGTCCTGTTGTCCCGCGTTCCAGACAACAGTGGTCGTCTCCGAAAATTGTCTCATTACATGGAGTTTTGCCTGGCGGTACTGCTCTAATGAGTCGTAGCGGTCGAGATGGTCCGGAGTGATATTGAGGAGAAGGTAGAGATCCGGAGAGAAGGACTGCATCGACTCGGTCTGAAAGCTTGAGACCTCGATGATACCCACGTCGTAGGGATCCTTCCTTCCCGCTTTCCGGGCCTCCAGAAGAAGCCTCACACCTTCGGAAAAGGGGGTTCCAAAGTTTCCGCCCAGAAAGGGGGAGAATCCGAACGAGGAGAGCAGATGGGCGATCAGGGCCGTGGTCGTCGACTTCCCGTTTGTCCCTGCGATGGCGACCACCGGCAGGTCCCAGAGAGTCGCGGCCCACTCGAGCTCCCCTCGCACATTCGGGAGGGGGGGAGCGACCGCCTTTCCCGACCAGAGGATCGGGGGAATCCCGGGACTCATCACCACCGGACCAGCCCACTCCCGGATCCATGGGCCGATTCTCGCCCCTTCGAGAACCCGGCCACCCTCAGCCAGGACGGAGGCCCACGGCGCACCATCGAATGCCTGCGGATCATCGTCGACGAGCACCGGCTTCCCCCCGCGTTCGAGGACCAGTCGTGCCGCCTGAAGTCCGGATCGCCCGGCTCCTGCCACCAGGACCTGATCCCCCCTCCCGACAAAGCGCTCTGACATCCCTCCCCCCCTTTTATCTGAGCTTGAATGTGGAGAGTGCAACCAATGCCAGGACCACAGAGACGATCCAGAACCGGACGATGACCTTGGGCTCCGACAAACCGCCAAGCTCGAAGTGGTGATGGATCGGCGCCATACGGAAGATTCTCTTTTTCCTGAGCTTGTAGGAGCCGACCTGAAGGATCACTGAAACGGCCTCCGCCACGAAGACCCCCCCCACAAGGAGGAGAAGAAGCTCCTGCCGAGTCACGATCGCGGTCATCCCGATGACTCCGCCAATTGCCAGCGACCCCGTATCCCCCATAAACACCTGCGCCGGATAGGTGTTGAACCACAAAAATCCTAAAGCGGCACCCACCAAAGCCCCCATCACGACGGCCAGCTCTCCTGCCCCAGGGACCTCCAGAATCCGAAGGTAGGAGGCGAAGACATGGTGCCCAACGAGGTAGCTGATGACAACAAAGGCTAGCCCTGCCACGATTGTCGGCCCCACAGCCAGCCCGTCGAGACCGTCAGTTAGGTTCACCGCGTTGGCCGTTCCCACAAGAACCGTGACGAGAAAAGGGAGGAGAAGGATCCCCAGATCCGGATTCAGACTTTTCATGAATGGGACGACGATCCGTCCGTCTCCGGAAAGCGTCGACATGTACCATATCGAAAGAGCGGCTCCGGCGGCGAGCTGCAAGAGGAACTTCTGGCGAGCCGAAAGCCCTTTCGAACGCTTTTTTATGACCTTGAGATAGTCGTCGGCAAAGCCAATTGTCCCGTTTGCAAAAAGAGCGAGAAGAACCATCCAGACATATCGGTTGGAAAGGTCGGCCCAAAGCAGAACCGATAGGAGAAGCGAACCGACGATGAGGATCCCGCCCATCGTCGGAGTCCCCTTCTTCGACAGGTGGCTTTTCGGACCGTCATCCCTGATTTCTTGTCCAATCTGAAGCCTGCGAAGAAGTCCGATGAGTGTCGGGCCGAGAAGGAGTGCGATGGCAAGAGCGGTCAGCGTCGCATAGATTGAACGAAACGTGATATAGCGAAAGACATTGAGGACCGGGAAGCTGTTGTGGAGATAGAAGAGCTGATAAAGCATCGACTATTTTCCTTCCAGGAGAGGGGCGACAACCTCTTCGAGTTTCATGCCACGGGATCCCTTGACCAAGACGACATCCTTACTCCCTGGTCCCAAGCCCTTCTCTAGATCCTTCTCAAAATCCGAAGCCGGACGAACAGACTCCTTTATCCCCCCCTCCCGAAGATATCCGCGCAGAAAATCCGCGAGATGCTCTCCCCGATACCAGAGGGTTTTGATCTTCAAGGAAGCAGCTTTTCGTCCCATCTCCTCGTGAAAAGCTCCACTTTCCTCACCAAGCTCGAGCATGTCCCCGAGGATGGCAAAACCGTTTCCTCCCCGCCTGAGTCCCGTCTCTCTTTTGAGCCAGTCGAGAGCCTCGGTCATGGAGGCGGGATTGGCATTGTAATGGTCGAGCAAGAGGAGGAGCCCCGAGGAGTGGGTCCGTTTTTCCATCCGCCCGGGAAACCCCTGATAGGAGGTGAGGCGTTTCGCGGCGGCAACCAGGTCGATCCTCTCTTCCTCGAGAGCGGCCAGGGCAATCAACATGCACCATCCGATGGCGGCCGAAGGCCAGGGAAGAGGAAGGGAAAGCTCCATTTTTTCAACCTCCAAGACAAGACCTCCCGGACTCTCCAGAAGTCGTCCCCGAAATTCGGCACTTTCGTCTCCGTCGAGAGAGACAGTCTTGAGGTGGCGTGATTTGTCGGACAAGAGCATAGCCATCGTCTCTCCCCGGGCAACCGAGGCCGGAAGGATACGCACCCCCCCCTCTACCACCTCCCTTAATAGCTTCGATTTTTCCCGCCAGACATCCCTTACGCTTCCAAGATTCTCAAGGTGTCCCGGAGCAATCGCCGTCACAATCCCGATATCAGACGAAAGAAGTGGCGCGAGATAGTCCATATCCCCAGGCTTTCTCACTCCCGCCTCGAGGACGCACCAGCGGCAGTTTTCTGACCATGAGAGGATCGTGAGAGGAACGCCGATCTCGTTATTTTCGTTACCAGCACTCCCGTGGCTCTCTCCCGGAGGGAGACCTGCCCGCAGAAGCTCCCGGGTTGTCGTTTTCCCGACAGATCCTGTCAGTGCGATTAGGCGATGTCCGGCAGCTCTGTGAGCAGCGAGGGCAAGGACAGCCATTTCCTTAAGCGCAACGGTTGTATCGGAGACCACGATCTGGGGAATTTGAACCGACAAGACCGGCCGCTCGACAACGGCTAAAACCGCACCCTTGCTTGTGGCTTCCGGGAGATGATCGTGGCCGTCCGAGCGTGCCCCACGGAGCGCCACAAAGACCTCCCCTGGCAGTATTTTCCGAGAGTCCGTTCCGGCATTAAGCCAGAGGAGGGGGGCTCGAGGAGGATCTCCTGCCCAGGCCCCCTTTAATGCCGCCACCAATTCGCTGGAGGTAACGGACACCCTCACTTTTTCTGATCCAACGAAGAAAGTATCTCTCGGGCGGTCTCACGATCATCGAAATGACTTTTTTCTCGTCCGATGATCTGGTAAGGTTCGTGGCCCTTTCCGGCAATCAGTACAGCATCACCGGGCGCTGCAAGCGAAAGGGCCTGGGCAATGGCAGTCCGCCGGTCCACTTCCCGATAGTACTCCCGTCCACTTTCCCGGATCCCTGGCTCGATCTCGTCGATAATGTCATCGGGATTTTCCGTCCGCGGGTTGTCGGATGTCACAACGACGAGATCCGAGAGATCTCCCGCCACCCGTCCCATTCGGGGCCGCTTCCCCCTGTCCCTGTCACCGCCGCACCCAAAAACAGTAATCACTCGTCCGGGAGTCAGAGGACGCAGTGCCGTGATCACATTTTTCAGGGCATCGTCGGTATGGGCGTAGTCTACGATCACCGCAAACTTTCCGCCGGGATTGACCCGCTCGAAGCGTCCAGGGACCCCGGAAAGAGAACGGATTCCTTCTTCGATCGCGCGGGGGGAGATGCCGGTTGCCAGGGCACATCCCACGGCGCCCATGATGTTCTGGAGATTGAAGTCTCCCGGAAGGTGCGACTCAATGCGGATCCGTCCCCCTGGCACCACGAGACTCCCCTCGATTCCGTCGAGAGAGATTTTGATTTTGTCGGGATAGATAGATCGATCTTTGGCATGGCCGTAGGTCAGAACCCTCCGACCTCCTTTTCGGCCAACCTCTTTGGTCAGTCTTTCTCCGTAAGGATCGTCGGTGTTGATTACGGCTGGCGGCATCGTTCCGTCCGGATTTATCCAGTTAATGAGGCGTGACTTTGCCTGGAAGTACTCCTCGAAGCTCTTGTGGTAGTCGAGGTGGTCCCGGGTGAGGTTGGTGAAGTGGACGGCGGAGAAGGTGGTTCCAGCCACACGGTCTTGCGCCAGGGCATGGGATGACACCTCCATGGAGACCCCTGCCAGACCATTGTCGAGAGATTGCCGGAAGGCCCTCTGGAGCGTAAGGGCTCCGGGAGTCGTTTGCGGCGCCTCGGAAAGGCCCCCGCCCAGATCGAACCAGACCGTCCCGATAAGTCCCGTCCTCCGTCCGGCAGACTCAAGAATACTGCGAACAAGAAAACTCGATGTCGTCTTTCCATTTGTCCCCGTGACTCCGACGACCGATAGTTCCGCACTCGGATTTCCCCACCAGGCGGAGGCGATCACGCCCGTGGCCTCCTGAATGTTTTCCACTACACACACAGGAAGGTGTGACCCGACTTCCCCCCGCCTTTCCAGGACTCCGGGAAGATGTTTTCGGGAGACCACCAGAAGGGCCGCACCCTTTCTGATCGCCTCGTCAAGATATTTTCTCTCGAACTCTCCCTCGACTCTAAGAAGAAAAAGGCTTCCGGGACCCACCGTCCGACTGTCGTCGGACAAACCGAAAAGACGTTCCGGGAGGGTTCCGGTCAGCGGGGGGGGAAGATGGCGAACAATCCATTCCCCTCCCTGCCCGTATTCGCTTTCCGCCAACGCCATCACGCCCCCTTCCAGCACCAGATTTTCT
The DNA here is from genome assembly GCA_021801345.1 of Nitrospirota bacterium. GTDB lineage: Bacteria > Nitrospirota > Leptospirillia > Leptospirillales > Leptospirillaceae > UBA4572. The sequence continues at coordinate 6,322 of JAJYYA010000031.1, read as the reverse complement.
GAAGATGTTCAAGAGCTTCAATATTTCTGACTATTGCCTCAGTCCGACATCGGCTCTCGCCATCGCTGTCGACACTCCCGTTTCACCGGCAGGGATTTTGAAGTGAACCAGAGCCATCTCCGCCACCTTCCGGAAAAGGGGGGCCGCAACCGTCCCGCCCCAGGAGATTCCCTTAGGCTGTATGACCACGACGAGGACGACAAGGGACGGATGGGAAGCCGGAAGAATACCGACAAAGGAGTCGACCGTCCGCGTCCTCGAATAGGCGTGGCGTTGCGGATCGTAAACCTCCGCAGTTCCGGTCTTTCCCGCAACGTCAAAGCCTGTAATCGCCGCATTTGCACCAGTCCCCGTTGGCGAGACCACGCCGGTCAAAAGAGAGAGAAGCTTGCGGGAGGTCTCCGGGGTAATCACCCGCCGCACCATCACCGGAGAATGGCGTTCGACGACCTTTCCCGAAGGGTCGATCACCTTCGAGACGATATAGGGGCGCATCAGGACCCCTCCGTTTGCAATTGCGCTGACGGCTGTCGCAAGCTGGATCGGGGTCACCCCGATCTCCTGGCCCATGGCGATCGTATAGATCGACCTCCGGGACCAGCTTTGCGATGGTCGGAAAAATCCCCGACTCTCCCCCGGAAAGTCGATGCCGGTTTTCGCCCCGAAACCAAACGCCCGGATATAACGTTCGAAGGGTTCCGGTCCAAGCCGAAGGGCCACCTGGGCAATTCCGATATTGCTCGAGTGGGCCAGGATTCCGCCCAACGACAGCGTTCCCAAGGGTTCGGCATCGTGCAGGGTCCCACCCGGAATATGCATCGATCCGTTGTAGCAAAAGAAGGTTTCATCTTCCGTAACGCGATGCTCGTTTAAAGCCGCACTCGCCGTTACAAGCTTGAAGATTGATCCCGGCTCATAGACGATGGAGACTCCCGGGCTGGCCCCCGCCCATCGTCCCTCCCCCCGACTGGCAAGCGCCAAAACCGCTCCTGTACGAGGGTCCATGACAAGGACGATTCCCCCCTGGGCCTTTGTCCCCTCAACCTCTTCATCAAGAGCATCCTGAGCATAGGACTGGAGGTTCGAGATCAGAGTGGTCTGAAGGGTGTCTCCCGAAAGTCTGTCGAGACTCTCCGACTCCATCTGAAAATAGGATCGTCCCCGGGCTGAGACCTCTCTCACGAGTTCCCCCCGGTGACCTTTTAAAAAGGAGTTGTACCCTTTTTCAAGTCCCGAAGTCGGCGTCCCGTCCGAGCGTATCCCCCCCACAACTTGTCGGAAGATCCTCCCATAGGGATAGATACGGCGTTTTTCAGGGAGGAAGTAAAGACCTCTCACCCGAGATCCGATCAGTCGTCGTTTCGCAGGGCTGATGTCATGAGCCAACCAGACGAATCGCCCGTGGTGGCTCAAGCGCCGTTCGATCGTCTCAGCAGTCAGTCCAAGCACCGGGGCGAGTCGAAAGGCGAGAAGACGGGCTCCTCCTGCCTTCCGGATCTGATCGGGATCGGCCGCAAGGCTTGTGACAATCCGGTTGTCCGCAAGCGGTTTTCCATCGGAAGTCAGGATCATCCCCCGGGCACCCTCTAGGGGAGAGAGTCGCTGTCTTTCTGTCAGGGAAAGTCTCTGGTACAGCGGGTAGTCAAGAACCTGCAGGGTAAAGAGGCGGGCAAACACGATCGCAAATCCGATCAGGACGCATGCCACTGCAATGGTTGTCCGAGTTTTCATCCTCTGCGCCTTCGAGGGAGACTTGCGGTGATCCCCTCGCCCTGATTGTTTTACGGAACGTAGAGAACCTCTCCCGGGAGGGCTCTCTCAAGGTGATTCGCCCGGGCATAGGCCCTGAGACGCGACTCCCGCCCGAGGGCGATAAGATCCTCTTCGAGGGACTTTTCCCGGGACTCTCCGGACTGGATCTGGAGGCCAAGCGTTGTGACGCGGCGCTTGATCCGGACCGAACCGATCGAAATGGACATTGCAAGAAGAAGCGCCAAAATGCCGCAAAAAAAATAGAGAAAGGCCAGGGGGCGTCGCCGCCAGAAGGGAAGAGTCTCCTCATCGTGGGACAACGACGACTCCTCTCATGCGGGCGCTCCGGGCCCGTGGATTTTCAAAAACCTCGTTTTCGCTAGGCGAAAGAGAGCGGCGAAAGAGAAATTCAGCCGCCCCTTCCGAAACCCACGAGCGAAAACGTCTCTTCACAATCCGATCCTCCCCCGAATGAAAGCTCAAAACGATCACGCGGCCACCGGAGTCTTCGAGGAGCTTGCGGGATCCGCACAGAGAGTCCTCGAGATTGTCGTACTCCCCGTTGACCCGGATTCTGAGTGCCATGAAAGCCCGGGTCGCGGGATGTCTCCGGCTCCGCCGGAACCCCTTCCGGTAGTAGACCCCGGAGACAAATGCGGCAAGAGAGGTGGTCGTCCGGGGAAGACGTCCTTCGCGGCGGGCCTGAACCAATGCCCTCGCGATAGGAAGGGCTAACGGTTCATCTCCTTCGGAAAAAAGGCTCTCGAGCTCGGACTCCGACAAGGATTCGAGAAGGTCCTCGGCGGTAGGCCCCGAACTTGTGTCCAGGCGCATGTCGAGGGGACCTTCCTCAGAAAAGGAGAGCCCTCTCTCCGGATCTTCTCCTTGCAGAGTCGACCATCCAAGATCAAAGAGAACCCCAAGAACCTTATGGCCCGTTTCCGAGACGAGGGCCGTCATGTCCCGATTGTTTCCTCGAAGAATCTCAAGCCGTCCCGGATAGAGGGGAAGAAGAGTCTCTTCGGCCCGTCGAACCGCCTCCCGATCCCGGTCGATGGCGACGACCGATCCCCCCCGTTCAAGGATTGCCCGCGTATGCCCCCCTCCTCCGAGATTGGCATCCACATACCACTGACTGGATTGTATGTCGAGCCATTCCATCGTTTCGGCGAGCATGACCGGCCGATGCTCCCCCGGGAGAGTCAAAAGAGCCCCGACAGCTTCTGCGTGACAGAGCGGACGCGGTCACTCCCGGTCGCTTTTTCGAGACGCTCTCCGTTCCAGATTTCGAAGTTCTGAAGGACACCCACAAACCAAACCTCGTGATCAAGCCCCGCATACTCCCGGAGCGGAGGAGGAACAAGAATGCGCCCCTGACGGTCAAGGGCCCCGTCGGAGGCCCATCCCACCATAAAGCGGAGATAGGTTTTGAGCTCGTCGTTCATCTGTGGAAGAGCCTCCCACTTCTGTTCGAGCTCACGCCAGACGGCCTCCGGATAGACGACGAGACAGCCTTCGGGGTCGACGCTCATCACAAGGCGAATCTCCGCCTCTTCTCCCCCTAGGGACTCCCGGAAGCGCTGCGGAATGGCCACGCGCCCCTTGGCGTCCAGACTATGCAGAAATCGTCCCCTGAAGAATGCCATCCACTTTCCCCCACTTTTCCCCACTAATCACCCCCCAATTATAGAGAGACTAAAACATCTGTCAATCCTTCCCCACTTTCAACTCTGAATTTTTAATGGTAACCTCACCCCTCCCGACCGACATTCCGGGGGGGGTGAGAGCGCAGATAGCCGTTGGTCCTGAGAGGTCTGGAGGAAGAAACTCGCGCAGAAGTCATGCCCCGAGGGGGAAGAGGATTCGGCTTTCCGGAAGGGATCGGAGGCTCAGTCGTTGCGGGAATAGAGGAAGACAGCCTTGCCCTTCATGACGGAGTGGGGGCCGGGAAAGATAGATATTGACGCCGTTTTTCCGGAGGGCGAGGGGGTAGCTCATGAGATCGAAGAGAGGCTGGCTCCCACTTGCGTGCTGAAACCATGAGACACGTTCTGCTGGGTCTTGCCCTTGAGGACATCCTGCCAGCAATCCGGGCACCTTCATACCCTCTGAACAGTTACCCGGATTTTTTTTCCTTGACCGTGTCGTGAGCGGCTCGCTGTATTCGGTCATTGACTGCCACCCATTCGGGCGTAACGGGAGGCGCTTCCATCAGAAGACGGTCGAAGCCGGCCCGGTCGAGGCGATGCAGAGTCGAATAGAGCACGCGACCGTACTCGGCCGCAGATCGAGGCATGCAAACGGTGATGATCCTGCGGCTTTCGAAGCGTTCTCCGTCTTCGCCCAGTTTCAACACGGCGACTTTGCAGCCCTGCCAGACCAATTGAAGCGCCCGATGCCCCAAGAAGCCCCCCGGATAGATTTCAAGGGGCGTCTCGGGAGCGTAATGCGAAGCCAGCATGCCAGGGACTCGCGCATTGCAGGAACCGGAAATGCCTGAGCATACTTTCTGACCGAGGGTCTCTTCGATTTCCTCGCGGTCTATCCCTCCAGGGCGCAACAGAACCGCATTTCCATTCACCAGGCTGACGATGGTGGATTCCACGCCGACGCGGCACGTCCCCCCCTCCAGAACCATTCCCACTTTGGATCCCAGGCCATCGCGCACATGTTGTGCCGTGGTTGGGCTCACCCGCCCGAACCTGTTGGCCGAAGGCCCGGCAATTCCCCTACCGAAGGCGCGCAACAACGAGAGCGCGACCGGATGATCAGGTATGCGAAGGCCGATGGTATCCTGGCCGCCGCTTACCTCCTTCGGCACATCGCTCCGCCGGGGCAGGATCAAGGTCAGGGGACCCGGCCAGAAGCGCTCGGCCAGACGCCATACCGCTCCGGGAATGCTCTCCGCCCACAGGTCCAGATGGGAGACATCGGCAATATGAACGATCAGTGGATGATCAGCCGGCCGGCCCTTGATCCAGAAGATTTTCTGTAGGGCAAGCGGGTTTCCGGCATCCGCCCCAAGGCCGTAGACAGTCTCTGTCGGAAATGCGACTGTTTCGCCCGCACGCAACAGTGCAACAGCAGCTTGTATGTCGTCTTCCGAGAGTCTTTCCGGATTCATAGGCTTGTTTTTACGAATAATGCTTCACTGTTCCGGATAGTCGTTCCGTTGGATGACCTGAAGTTTTTTGTAGAGGCCGGTTCCTTTTCCAACACGTCTTCGGAGAAACCGGCGGCATGGTTCTGTCTCTGATATCGGCGCGCTCCGGTTCGGGTTCCAATTCCTTTTCGCAAGACCCGGATAGCCCTCCTCCGCCAGAGAACGGCTCGTCTTTCTCTAGACATCTTTCATATTCGAACCCTGGGCCAACCGGGCCGCCAACCCCGAAAGGCCGGTGAAGAGCCGATTCGAAGAGAAAATCCCCCGACCGGGACAGTGCCTGATCGAAATGATCTCCCGCACGAGCCAGCGGGAGAGGTCGGTTGCGTTATCCATCCGGGAGTCTTGGACAGGGGTCACTTCATTGAGAACCACTCCAGCCAGGGTCAGGCCGCGCCGGGTGATGGCCTCCGCCGTCGCCAGCGTCTGATGGATCGCCCCGAGACGGTTCGCCGTCACCAGAAGCACCGGCAAGCCCATGGCCATGCCAAGGTCCGCGTTCAGACCGTCAGCCGTCAATGGGGAGCAGAACCCTCCCGCCCCTTCCACCAGCAGAAAATCATTCTCCTGAACACCATTGAGGCACGCCGCAACGACCTCCCCCATTCGGATCTCCACGCATTGAAGGGCCGCCGCACGCTCGGGGGAGAGGGCCGCACCCAAGAGGAAGCGACTAATCTGCCCCAGGGGTTCCCCCATCCCCGTCGCCGCATGGTAGGCCGCCCCATCCTGAGAAATCAATCCACCGTTGCCATTGGGACAACCAGATTCTACAGGCTTGCGCGGACGAACCGCGACTCCAGACCCGGAAAGAAGGCGCACCAATGCCGTCCCGATCCAGGTTTTGCCGACGCCGGTATCGGTTCCGGTGATAAATACGCCACGCCTCAACCCCGCCCTCCCTAACACCGGACAGAGTTTGGCCAGGCCTCCGACAGTTTCATCAAGGACCTCCAAAACGGACTCCTTCTTCTTCCAAGTCGTTTTCTGTCAGGCATTTTCCCTTCCATCGCCCTTTGCTTTCCAGGTTTTAAGACCTGACCTTTACCCATATCTCCGACGCTTGTGCACAGAAGATGTGGGACCGGCCCGGCGCATCCTCTCCAGAATTTCCCAAAACTCGGCAATCTTCTCGAGAGCCTCGAGCCCCTTCCAGAGTACTTCGGTCCCAGGATCCCCGTCCCCCTTGCGCCCGAGGAACCCGCCCATCTTGGCCGTCATCCGGATCGCATCCCGAAGCGTGGGCGGCGTCTCCGGGAGCTCGGGATTCTTGGTGTGGTAGATGCACAGGGCCTTCCACTCGGCCTCCTCGAAGAAGACCGTACAGGGGGCATCGGGGATCTCCCGTCCCAGCTTTGTCAAATGGAAGAGCCGCCACGCCACCACCATGTTGATCGCCAGGAAGGC
>JAJYYA010000056.1 GCA_021801345.1 Nitrospirota bacterium | reverse complement strand
CGGCCAACGACGATCGTAAGGGGTGCGAGGCCGATCCTGGTCGATCCTTTAAAAGACTTGAATCGCTCGAGACCCAAAGCAGTCAGTTTGGCGTTGGCGCTATTCATCCCCTATCCCCGTTCTTCTCCCGAATCGTCGCAGCGTCTTGGCATTCGGGGCCGTCCCCCGAAAGCCGATACGCCAAGATCCCGAACCAAGCGTCTTCGGATCGCTCCCTTGACCGGTTTGAGGAACCGATCCTAAAGGTTAGCCCTCATGCGTCAACCGGACGACTCTTGTCCATCTCTCCCCTATAAAGGTGAGGATCCTAACGCCCCCGCGGAGACCCGGGCTTCCGAAAGCGCACGATCCGACCCCGCCGCTTCACCGTCCCCCCCATCCAGCCCAGAAGGGGCTCTCCCGGATCGCCCACCGGGGCCCCGAACCCCGACCGGTACAGAAGATATTCCAGCGGTCCCAGGGCGGCATAGAGAAGGATCCCGACGAAGAGGCTCGATGTGGGATAGAGGACGAAGGAAAGGGCCAGGATCATCACGGTGACGAAGGTGGTGAGGGGCCGGCGCATCAGCCGGGCCTCCTTGAAGCTCCGGTACCGGAGCGGACTCACCATGAGGATCGCGACGAGATAGGTCGCAAGGAGAAAAAATCCCGGAGGGAAAGAGAAGGCGTGCGAGAGGGGACCGGTCCTGGCAAGCTCCGCCGAGACGATCACCAACGCCCCTGCGGGGATGGGAAGACCCAGGAAGTATTTCGAGGAGATCTTCGAGGTCATCACGTTGAAACGCGCCAGACGGAGAGCCCCGCAGGCCAGAAAGAGAAAGGCCGCGGCCATGCCGAGACGATGATAGGCGAAGAGGTCGGAGTTGTAGACCAGGAGAGCGGGAGCGGCCCCGAAGGAGACGAGGTCGGCCAGGCTGTCGAACTCGACGCCGAAGGCCGAGGTCGCCCGGGCGAGCCGCGCAACCTTCCCGTCAAGGTTGTCGAAGACGGCGGCGATGAGGATCGCGAAGGCGGCATCGCGGTACCGGTGGTCGAAGCCGGCCAAAATCGAGTAGAAGCCGAAAAAAAGGTTCCCGGCGGTAAAGAGGTTCGGAAGAATGTAGATCCCCCGGCCCCGGTGGCGCACCGCAGGAATTTCGTCCCCAGGTTCATCGTGAGGGCTAGGGTAGTGTTCCAAGGACTGTCTCTCCTCCCTTGACCCTCTCGCCGAGGCGGACAGACAGCGTCGTTCCGACCGGAAGGTCGAGATCGACGCGCGAGCCGAAGCGGATAAGGCCGAAGATGGTGCCGGCCGAAAGGGTGTCCTCCGGCTCGGCATAGCACAGGATCCGGCGGGCCACAAGGCCGGCCACCTGCACCATTATGAGGCTCTCCCCCTTCTCGGTGCGCATCTCCACCCGATTGCGCTCGTTCTGCTCCGAGGCCTTGTCGAAGGAGGCGTTCATGAAGGCCCCGGGAAAGTAGGTGACCCCGGTCACCGTCCCGTCGACGGGGATCCGGTTTAGGTGGACGTTGAAGACGTTCATGAAGATCGAGACCTTGACCCGTCCCGAGGGGGCGGTCTCCGCCACGACGATCTTGCCGTCGGCCGGGGAGACGATCCTCCCGGGGGGACGGGAGGGAACCGTTCGGGGAGGATTGCGGAAAAAGTTGACCACGAAGGCCACAAGCGCCAGGCCGACGATGCCCAGAAGATCCGAGGCGACAAAGAGGGCCCCGGAGAGGGCTCCCGCGATCAGGATAAAGGGCACGCCCTCCCGGGCGACGGGCGTTTTGAAATGGCCTGGTCCAACCTTCATGGCCTCCCCCCTTCACCGGGGGAGGAGCGGGCGATCTTCAATTCTTCGTCTGATCCACGATACGGGACTTCTTGAGCCAGGGCATCATCGAGCGGATCTCCTCTCCGACCTTCTCGATGGGATGCTCGCGACCCTGGCGTTCGAGCGCCTGGAAGACGGGCTTGCCGGCCTTGTTCTCGAGGACGAACTCCCGGGCGAAGACCCCGGTCTGGATCTCGCCCAGGATCTTCTTCATCTCGGCCCGGACGGCGTCGCCGACAATGCGCCGGCCCCGGGTGAGGTCCCCGTAGCGTGCGGTGGTGCTGATGGAGTAGCGCATGTTGGAGATCCCCCCCTCGTAGATGAGGTCCACGATGAGTTTCACCTCGTGGAGACACTCGAAGTAGGCCATCTCGGGGGCATACCCCGCCTCGACGAGCGTGTCGAATCCGGCTGTGATGAGCGCCGACAGTCCCCCGCACAGGACGGCCTGCTCCCCGAAGAGGTCGGTCTCCGTCTCCTCGCGGAAGTTCGTCTCGAAGATCCCCGCCCGGCCGCCGCCGATGGCACCGGCGTAAGAGAGCGCGATCTCCTTGGCGTTCCCGGTCGCATTTTGGTGGATGGCGACGAGGCAGGGAACCCCCGAGCCCTTCTGGTATTCCGAGCGAACGAGGTGGCCGGGGCCCTTCGGGGCGACAAGGAGGACATCGACGTCGGCGGGAGGATGAATCTGTCCGAAATGGATGTTGAAGCCGTGTCCGAAGGCCAGGGTCATCCCGGGGCGGAGATGGGGGGCGATCTCGTTTTGGTAGACCTCCGCCTGCTTCTCGTCGGGGAGAAGAATCATCACGAAGTCGGCCTTCTTGACGGCGTCGGAGACGGAGACGGGAGTAAAGCCGAATCCCTGGGCCTTTCCCTTCGAACTTCCCTGGCGGATGCCGATCGTCACGTCGACCCCGGACTCCTTGAGGTTCAGCGCATGGGCGTGCCCCTGGCTTCCGAAGCCGATGATCGCCACCTTTTTGGAGCGGATCCGGTCGAGGTTGAGGTCGGATTCATAGTAGATCGAAGATTTCAAGGGACGCTCCATCGATAGGGGTTTTGGGGGTCTGTCCGCCCGGAAGGGGCCGGACGGAAGAGTAGGATCAGGAATCAGGCGGTGATCTCGCTTTCGTGACGGGAAGATTTTGAAGACGGCTTGACCTCTTCCCGGGCGATGGCGATCGTCCCGGAGCGGACGAGCTCCTTGATGCCAAGGGGCCGGAGGAGGCCGATCATCGCCTCGATCTTCTCCTCCTCCCCGGTCGCCATCAACGTATAGGTGGCCGGAGAGGTATCGACGATGTGCGCCCGAAAGATCTCGGCGATCCGGAAGGCCTCCTGGCGATCCTCCGGCCGCGTGGTCGTATTGACCTTGACCATGACCGTCTCCCGGCAGACGAAGGGCGTCGCGGAGAGGTCGACAACCTTGATCGTGTCGACGAGCTTGTTGAGCTGCTTCGTGATCTGCTCGACGACATGGTCGTCTCCGACGGTGACGATCGTCATCTGGGCGACGCTCGGATCCTGTCCGGCCCCGACGGAGAGGCTTTCGATATTGTACCCGCGGGCGCTGAAAAGTCCGGCCACCCGAGAGAGGACTCCGAAGCGGTTTTCGACGAGCACCTGGATGTAGTGGCGTTTTTGGGAGAGAGCGTTCATGCCGTGATCACCGAATCCTTTTCCTTTCGGGAGGAGCGGGCCGGTTTCTCGGAAGGACGAACCGGGGCCTCGAAAATCATCTCGATATTCGACCCCCCGGCGGGAACCATGGGGAAGACGTTCTCCTCGGGATCCACCATGAACTCCATGAGAACGGGGCCCTTCGTGGAGAGCCCCTTGAGAAGGACCTCTTCCACCTCGTCGGTCCGGGTGGCCCGGAATCCCGCCACGCCAAAGGCTTCGGCGAGCTTCACAAAGTCGGGGGACTGGCCCACGAAGGAAGAGGAGTAGCGCCCTCCGTAGAAAAACTCCTGCCACTGGCGCACCATGCCGAGATACTTGTTGTTTAAGACCACGATCTTCACGGGAATCTCAAGGGAGGCGACCGTCGCCATCTCCTGGATGTTCATCATGAAGCTTCCCTCGCCGGTCACGGCAATCACACGGCGCTTCGGAAAGGCTCTCTGGGCTCCGATGGCTGCGGGAAAGCCGTACCCCATCGTTCCGAGCCCGCCGGAGGTGAGCCACGTCCGGGGCTTGAGGAACTTGAAGAACTGGGCGGTCCACATCTGGTGCTGGCCGACGTCGGTGGAGACGATGCAGTCGCCCCCGGTGAGGTCGAAGGCCTTCTCGATCACGAACTGGGGCTTGATCACCTCGCTGTCGTGGCGGTAGGTCAGAGGTCGTTCCTCCTTCCAGCCGCGGATCTGGTCGTTCCACTCCCCGATGTCGGAAAGGCCGTCCTCGTCGCGGATCTTCCTGACGTCTTCGAGAAGGTCGGAGAGAATGAGACGGGCATCTCCCACCACCGGCACGTCGACCCGGAAGTTCTTTCGTATCGAGGTCGGGTCGATGTCGATGTGGATCACCTTCGAATGAGGCGAGAACTCGGCGATCTTGCCGGTGACCCGGTCGTCGAAGCGGACGCCGACGGCGATCAGGAGATCGCAGTGGTGGACGGCCATGTTGGCGGCGTAGGTTCCGTGCATCCCGAGCATGCCCATGAAGAGGGGGTCGTCTCCCGGAAAGGCGCCGAGTCCCATCAGGGTGAGCGTCACGGGGATCTTCGAAAGTGCGACAAGTTCCGCGAGCTCGGCGTGGGAGTCGGAGGCGATCACCCCTCCGCCGACGTAAAGGACGGGTTTTTTCGCCTTGGCTATGAGGCCCGCCGCCTTCCGGATCTGCCATCGGTTCCCGTGGACTGTCGGATTGTAGCCGCGCAGGGCCAGGGTCTCGGGGTAACGAAACTCGGCGCGGTCGACGATGACATCCTTCGGAATGTCGACCAGAACCGGACCCGGCCTTCCGGAGCGGGCGATATAGAAGGCCTCCTTCATGATTCTCGGAAGCTCTGCGATGTCCCTGACGAGATAGTTGTGTTTGGTGCAGGAGCGGCTGATCCCCACGATGTCCGCCTCCTGGAAGGCGTCGTTTCCGATCATCTTGGTGGGAACCTGACCGGTGATGACGACCAAGGGGATCGAGTCCATGTTGGCGTCGGCGAGACCCGTGACGGTGTTGGTCGCTCCCGGTCCCGATGTCACGAGCACGACCCCGACCTCTCCCGTGGTTCTGGCGTATCCTTCGGCGGCATGGACCGCCCCCTGCTCGTGTCGCGTCAGAACGACGGAAAGGGAAGGATCCTTGTAGAGGGCGTCAAAAATCGGGAGGACGACGCCTCCCGGATATCCGAATATCTGGGAGACGCGTTCCTTCTTGAGACACTCAAGAAGCATCTCCGCACCGGTCATCTTTACCATTTTTATGAAACTCCTTGGGGAGGTTCCTAGACGTTTAAAAGTAAATTGTAAGAAATACAGGGAAAGCGGGTCAAGTGCGGATCTCCTCGAAGAGGACGGCTTTTTCTCTCTCATTCATTAGATTAAACATTCATTCAAAGAGAGTTAAATAGATATTTGAGAGCTTCTGACAAGGGGGAGCCATGAGGATCGGGAGGAGGTCTTTCGGAAAAAAATCGGCTTCGCTCCGCAGTCGGACGGGATCCGTGGCGAGACTGCCAGTATTATAGTTTTTTTTCATTTAAAGGATTGAAGTCGTAGATAGGGGTGTGATCTTTTTGTGAAGAAACGGGGATTGTCCTTTTGTATGGCGTTTTTGGGCCTATGGAAAATCTGGTGAATGAGAGACTCGGAATCGGTTCATTTGACCCTTCGAACGTTCTTTGATAGGATCAAACCCGCCTCGGTAACCGCCCCGAAAAATGGCCTCTTATTTTTATTTTTTCTTTTATCTTTATTGATTTAAAATAATTCACATTGTCTTTTTTTATTCCCCTTTTTCTCCCGGGTTGTAAGGTCTTTTTTCACAGGTTTTCCACAGACTGTTAAAAACTTTTCGCAGCGATGTCTTCGGCATCTGGACCTAAGAGATTTTCATGCAGGATTTATGGCAGGACATACTAGATCACATTGACAGGGTCGAAGGAACCTCCGTCCTTGAAGGGGTCCGGGAGCTCTACCGGGAGTGCCGTCTCGAAAAATCGGGGAACCGGATCCTTCTGATCGCTCCCAACAGCTTTGTAAGCCGTCTCGTCTCCGGACGTCACCAGGAGTCGATCATGAACGCTTGCAAAGTCCTTACGGGAGAGGAGGCTCTGACCTTCTCCGTCTCTGTCTCCGAAGAGAAAAAGTCAAAAAAGCCCCGCCAGGCGCCGAAGACGTCTCTTCCCGCCGTGAATGAGGCGACCCCCAGGGAACCTTCCTGGGAAAGCCATCTCCTTTCCCGTCACACCTTCGACACCTATGTCGTGGGGGAGTCGAACCGGTTCGCCCATGCGGCCGCCTACCAGGTCTCGGAAAATCCGGGGAAGTCCTACAACCCCTTTTACATTTACGGGGGAGTCGGGTTGGGGAAGACCCATCTCGTGAATGCGATCGGCAACGCCATTCTCCAGAAAAATCCCTCCTCCCGGGTCCTCTACATTACCTCCGAGTCGTTCTTAAACGAGATGATCAGCGCCCTCCGCTTCGCCAAGATGATCGAGTTCAAGGAGCGCTACCGCACGATCGACGTCCTGATCATCGACGACATCCAGTTCATATCGACAAAAGAAAAGACCCAGGAGGAGTTTTTCCACACCTTCAACGCGCTTTTCGAGAAGAGAAAGCAGATTGTCCTGACGAGCGACTGTCCTCCCAACGAGATCGCGACCCTCGAGGAGAGACTGAGATCCCGCCTCTCCTCGGGTCTGATCGCCGATATCCAGATTCCGGACTTCGAGACCAAGGTCGCGATCCTTATGGAAAAGATGACCCGGGAGGGGATCTCCCTCTCCGAGGACGTCATCTTTTTTCTCGCCACGAGCATCAAGTCGAACATCCGGGAGCTCGAAGGGGGGATGATCCGTCTGGGAGCCTACCAGACCCTCATGGGCCGGCCGGTGACGATCGACGTGACCCGCCGTCTTCTGTCGAACCTGATTCAGGCCGCTCCGGCTCCGGTCCACACCGAACTCATCCTCCAGGAGGTCGCCGCCTACTTCAAGGTCTCCCCCAAGGAAATCCGGTCGAAAAAACGCAACCGATCCATCTCGGTCGCCCGCCAGGTCGCGATCTTTCTCCTTCGGGATCTGACGCAGATGTCCTTTCCGGAAATCGGTCGGGAGATGGGAGGAAGGGACCACTCGACGGCCATGTACGCCTTCCGGTCGATCGAGGAGAACAGGGATTCCGACGCCGTTCTCTCCCGGGACATCGAGATTCTTAAAAGAAGGCTCCTCCAGCTCTGAAGGAGCCTTCCGGTCAGCATTCCCGACCGCGGGGCCGGGGATGCCACACTTTTTTCAGGAGCTGTCCATGGACTTTTTGGTTGAGCAAAGCGTTTTCCTCGAAGGGCTGGAAAAGGTCTCCATCCTTTCCGACAGGAAGAATATCGCCCTTCTCTCCTCCCATATTCTGATCGAGGCGGGGGAGGAAGGGGTCACTCTCGTCTCCTTCGACCAGTCGGCCGGCGGCCGTCTGCGGATTCCCGCCAAGGTCACCACCCCCGGACAGGCCACCGTTCTCGGAAAGAAGGCCTACCAGATCGTCCGGGAGCTGACTCCCGGACCGGTCCATGTCTTTCGGGAGGAGGGCGGCCGCAAGGGGATGACGACGATCGAAAAGGACTCCGCCGTCTTCCACCTCAAGGGGATCGATCCCCGGGACTTCTCCTCGTTCCCGGAGATCTCCCCCGAGTACTCCTTCGGCGTTCCGATCCGGGAGCTCTCCCGGCTGATCGAGAAGACCCTTCCCTTCGTCGTGGAGGAGGAGGGCAACTATATGAACGGGGTTCTTTTCCAGAGAGAGAGGGCGGCCGGAGGACGGGCTACGCTGAATGTCGTCGGAACCGACGGAAGCGGACTCCACCACGGGCAGATCCCGCTCGGAGAAGAAGGGGGAATCGATCTCTCCGAACAGGGGGAGAAGAGGTTTCTCATCAAGCGCCGGCACGCGGCCGACCTTCTCCGCATGCTCGAGACCGACGCCAAGGACGAAAAGTTGACGGTGGAGATCTCCGTCAACCCGCGGTATGCCCAGTTTCGGTGGCTTGGATTCTATTTCTTCGTGCGTCTTCTCGAACTCCGCTTTCCGAACTTCCGGGAGGTCTTCCCCGAAGAGCACTCGGTCACGGTCGACATGGGACGCGAGGCGGCGGCCTCCATGATCCGGAGGGCCGCCCTCATCTCCGAGAAGAACGTCGAAGTCGAGATCCTCTGGGACGAGAGATCGGTGACCGTCACCTCCCAGAACATCGATATCGGAGACTCCCGCGAGCAGACGCCGGCCATTGTGACGGGACCGCCGAGCTACTTTTTCTTCAGCATCCAGTCGATTGCCAAGCTCCTGGGCGTGGTGGGCGGAACCACGCTCAGGATGCAGGCGGGGATCGTCGACGATCCCCTGGAACACAGCAAGGTTCCGGTCGTCTGGAACTCCGTCGAGGAACCTCAGTCGCGTTATGTTATCATGCCTCTTGAGACCCATTCCTGAGCCCACAGATGTGACCCGGGCCTTCCGCTTCCGGAAGGCTCACCTTCTATAAATGAGGGAGAGTGCCGATTTGAACTCACAGATCCAGGAATCATACGGCGAGCAGCAGATCCGTATTCTCGAGGGTCTTGAAGCTGTCCGCGTCCGCCCCGGGATGTATATCGGGAGCACGGGGATCGACGGTCTTCACCATTTGGTGTACGAGCTTGTGGACAACAGCGTCGACGAGTCCCTGGCCGGCTACTGCACCGCCATCGACGTGATCCTCCATTCCGACCGGTCGGTGACCGTGCGCGACAACGGTCGCGGGATTCCCACGGGGATGCATCCCGAACAGAACCGCTCCGCGGCGGAGGTTGTCCTCACCGTCCTCCACGCCGGCGGAAAGTTCGACAACAACACCTACAAGGTCTCGGGGGGACTTCACGGGGTCGGCGTCTCGGTCGTCAACGCCCTCTCCGAAACCCTCGTGCTCGATATCGACCAGAAGGGGAGCCACTTTCGCCAGACCTACCACAAGGGCGTTCCGGCGGCCCCCCTCGCCGTGACCGGGCCCTCGGAGACGACGGGAACCTCCATCAGGTTCTACCCTGACCTCTCCATCATGGAGACCGACGCCTTCTCCTTCGACGTCCTGGCCCACCGCTTCCGGGAGCTTGGCTACCTGAATCCTTCCCTGACCCTCTCCCTTCGCGAGGAAGAGACCCTTCGGGAAGAGGTCTTTCACGACGAGGGAGGGATCCGCTCTTTCCTGATCTTCGTCAACGAGAACAAGCGGACCCTTCACGAGCCCCTTTCCTTCCGGAAGTCCTTCGACAACGGATCGACATTCGAGGTCGCCTTTCAGTACCAGGACACCACCGACGCCGAAACCCTCCTGAGCTACGTCAACAATATCCCCACCCGGGAGGGAGGCACCCACGTCAGAGGATTCCGGGCCGCCCTCACGCGCGTCGTCAACCGCTACATCAAGGAAAAAAATCTGAACAAGGGCGAGGAGGTCAAGGGCGAGGACATCCGCGAAGGACTCTCGGCCCTCATCAGCATCAAGATCCCCAACCCCCAGTTCGAAGGTCAGACCAAGGCCAAGCTCGGGTCGAGCTGGGTCTCCGGCGCGATGGAGACCTTCCTCGCCGAATTTCTCGAGGACGCCTTCGAAAAGCAGGGGGCCATCGCCCGCTCCATCGCGGACAAGGCCATCCTTTCTGCCCAGGCCCGGGAGGCCGCCCGGAAGGCCCGGGAGCTGACCAAGAGAAAGAACGTTCTCGAGGGGTCGAACCTTCCGGGGAAGCTCGCCGACTGCCAGGAGAACGATCCCTCCAAGTGCGAGCTCTACATCGTGGAGGGAGATTCGGCCGGCGGCTCGGCCAAGCAGGGGCGGGACAGGCGCTTCCAGGCGATCCTTCCGTTAAAGGGAAAGATCCTGAACGTGGAGAAGACCAAGGGGGTGGAGAAGTTCATCACCCACGACGAGGTGCGGGCCCTGATCACCGCCGTCGGCTGCGGCCTCGGGGCCGAGGAGTTCTCCCTCAAGAACCTCCGCTACCACAAGATCATCATCATGACCGACGCCGACGTGGACGGAGCCCACATCCGGACCCTCCTCCTCACCTTCTTCTTCCGACACATGAACCTCCTTATCGACGGCGCCTACGTCTATATCGCCCAGCCCCCCCTCTACAAGGTCGTCTACCAGAAGCAGGAGCGCTATCTCCTGAACGACCAGGCCTTGGACGCCTTCGTCATGGAGAAGTCGGCGGAGAAGATCGCCTTCGCCGGATCGGAGAGCTCCTCCTTCAGTGAAGGGGAGGAGGCCGTGAAGCGCCTTCTCGTCCTTTCCCGCTACGAGCAGGAGGTCCGCTACTGGACCAACCGGGTCGGCCACGGTCCCCTCATTCGCCTCTTCGGGCTCTATCCGGGACTGTCCGGGGAGATCCTCCACAAGGAGGAGGAGGCCCGCAAGTTCATCGACTTCTGCCGGGAGCGGTACGGAGAGTCTTCCGGAGGAGGCACCCTCGACGCCCGGGTCTTTCCGGTGGAGGGCCACGAAGAGGCCCCTCTCTTCCGCCTCGTCTTCGAGACCCGCCAGCTGGGCTACGAGTCCTCCCTGACCATCGACCCCGCCCTCTTCGGCGGGATGGTCGGCGGGAGCCGGTCGCTCCGGATCCTTCGGACGGAGGGTCTTCAGGGACCGTACCGCCTCAAAGACCGCGAGTCCGGGCAGGAGAGGAGCTTCGCGAGCCCCGACAAGCTCCTTGAGGCGGTGACCGCCCCCGTGCGCTCCAAAGTCTCTCTCCAGCGCTACAAGGGGCTGGGGGAAATGAACCCCGAACAGCTCTGGGAGACGACCATGGATCCGGCCAAGAGGACTCTTCTCAAGGTCTCGATCCCCGACTATATCGAGGCCGATCGCATCTTCACCATCCTGATGGGGGACCAGGTTGCCCCCCGGCGCGAGTTCATCGAACAGAACGCCCTCGACGTCTCCAACCTCGATATCTAGAAACCCGGAGGTTTTTTTGGATAATCCGCATCCCCACGAAACGACGGTTTCGATCGACGAGGAAATCCGGACCGCCTATCTGAACTACTCCATGAGCGTGATCGTGGGCCGGGCCCTTCCCGACGCCCGCGACGGCTTGAAGCCGGTCCAGCGCCGGGTCCTCTTCGCCATGCACGAGATGGGGGTTCGCCCCGGAACCGCCTACCGCAAATCCGCCCGCATCGTCGGCGACGTCATCGGCAAATACCATCCCCATGGCGACACCGCGGTTTACGACACGGCGGTGCGCCTCGTTCAGCCCTTCACCCTCCGCTATCCCCTGATCGACGGACAGGGGAACTTCGGCTCGGTCGACGGCGATGCGCCGGCGGCCATGAGGTATACCGAAATCCGCCTCACGCGGCTTGCCGAGGAGATGATGGGCGAGCTCGACGAGGAGACGGTCGACTGGGCTCCGAACTACGACGAGTCCATGGAGGAGCCCCGGGTTCTTCCGGCCTCTCTCCCCCTTCTTCTACTCAACGGCTCCTCCGGTATCGCCGTGGGGATGGCCACCAACATTCCGCCGCATAACATCACCGAGGTCCTTGGCGCCCTCCTTCACCTCATCGACAACCCCGAGGCGACCGACGACGACCTCATGGAGTTTGTCACCGGCCCCGACTTTCCCACCGGGGGCGTCATCCTCGGCCGTTCCGGGATCGATTCGGCCTACCGGACCGGTCGCGGCTCGATCGTGATGCGCGGGGTCGTGGATGTGGAGGACAGCACCCGGAGCGACCGCCAGTGCCTGGTGGTCCGGGAGATCCCCTATCTCGTGAACAAGGCCCGGCTGATCGAGAAGATCGCCGATCTCGTCCGGGAGAAGAAGATCGAGCACATCGCCGATATCCGCGACGAGTCCGACCGGGACGGGATGCGGATCGTGATCGAGCTCCGGCGGGAGGCCATTCCCCGGATCATCATGAACCAGCTCTTCCTCCTCACGCCCCTCCAGAGCTCCTTCGGCTACAATGCCGTCTCGATCGTGAACGGGCGTCCCGAGACCCTCTCCCTCTCCCAGACCCTGCGCGTCTTTCTGGACTTCAGAAAGGACGTGGTGACCCGACGGACCCTTTTCCGTCTCCGCAAGGCCCGGGAGCGTTTCCACATCCTCGAGGGGCTCCGGCGGGCGATCGACCTGATCGACGAGATCATCGCCCTCATCCGCCGCTCCGGATCCCCCGAGGAGGCCCGAAACGGTCTCGTCTCCTCCTTCGCCTTCTCGGAGCTTCAGGCCCAGGCCATTCTCGACCTCAGGCTCCAGCGGCTGACGGGTCTCGAGCGCGAGAAGATCGAGGCCGAATATCGCGAGGTCGCCGCTCTCATCGCCTCGCTTGAGGCGATCCTTTCCTCCCGCGAGAACCTTTACGAGGTGATCCGCGCCGAGACCCGCGCCCTCCTCGAACGCTTCGGGGACGCCCGCCGCACCGTCGTGGTTCCCGACGAGGGCGAGCTCACCCCGGAGGCCCTCATTCCCGACGAGCCCTTCATCGTGACTCTCTCGTACGAAGGCTACATCAAGCGCATGCCCGACGCCATCCTTCCGACCCAGAGGCGGGGGGGCAAAGGGCGGATCGGCGTGACGCTGAAGGACGACGACTGTCTTATCGCAACCCTCACCGCTTCTGCGCACGATACTCTTCTCTTCTTCACCGACCTGGGCAAGGTCTATCGTCTGAAGACCTACGAGCTTCCCGAAGCCCAGCGCACGGCCCGGGGCAAGCACCTTCTCTCGCTTCTCTCCCTTTCTCCCGACGAACGGGTGGCGGCCATCGTGCCGGTTCGCTCCTTCGAGGGCGAAAATCTTCTTCTCTTCGGAACGATCAAGGGCTACTTCAAGAAGACCCGTCTTTCCGAGTACGCCAATATCCGCCAGGGAGGCCTCATCGCGACCGTTCTCGAGGACGGGGATCGCCTGGCGCGGGTCCTTGTCCTCCATCCCGACCGCCGGGTCCTCGTGGCGACCCGGGGCGGCATGTCGATCCGCTTCCATGCCGACAGCATCCGCCCCACCGGGCGCGCCACCCGGGGGGTGCGGGCGATCCGGCTCGGAGCCGACGACAGCGTGGTCAGCTTCGAGGAGATTTCCGACAACGACTTTCTTCTCGTCACGACGGAAAAAGGATACGGAAAGAGGGTCGATACCAACCTCTTCCGTCTTCAGAAGCGCGGAGGCAAGGGGGTCAGAATCGCCAAGGTCACCGAAGAAACCGGCGCCGTGGTGGCGATCCTCAAGGTGACAGACCGCGACGACATCGACGTGGTGACCGATTCGGGCCGGGCGATCCGCATCCCCTCCGACCAGGTCAGGATGACGGGCCGCAACGCCAAGGGAGTGCGGCTCGTGAACCTCTCCGACACTCCGGGAGAGGTCATCGTCTGCGCGGCCGTCAATCCGAAGAGGGAGCCCACCCCGCTCGAGACGCTTCTCGAAAAGGATCCCGGGAGCTGACCTTCATGCTCCGTCGCGGCCGTTTGGCCCTTCTTCTCGGCTCCTTTGTTCTCGTCTGCGCGGCGTGCTCCCAGTCCCAGTCCCGCATCGCCTACCACGAGGGGACGAAGGCCCTGGGCGCGTTCCGGATCGAGGAGGCCCGCGCCGACTTCCAGAAGGCCATCCGGCTCGCCCCCCGTTCGGGAATCGCCGGCCTTTCCTATTTTCGGCTGGGGGAGATCGAGGATCGCTTCGAAAACAGGCCCGACCGGGCCGGCGAAGACTACATCCGGGCTCTCGAGAATCTTTCCGACCGGGATGTTCGGGACCGGGCCTCCTTTTATCTGGCCCGGGCCCTGGTGAGCCAGGGACGCATGAACAACGCCCTCTCCGTCCTGAAGAAGCTCCGGGAGTCCCACCCGGCGAGAGTCCTCTGGATCCGTGCCTCCGATCTCTCCGCCCAGGTCCTCGAGCGGGAGGAGCACTACAGGCAGGCGCTTTCCCTCTACCGGAAGGTTCGAGAAAAGGCGGAAGGGGAGAAGGAGGGCGTCCGGGCCTGGCTCAAGGTCGGTCTTCTCGAGGGGATCCTGGGTGAGCCGGATGCCTCGGCCCGGGATCTCGGAGAGTTTTTGAAGAGCCATCCCCACGGACCCATGGCGGACATCGCCGAGTTCAACCTGGCCCGGGCCCTTTCGGCCGAGGGTCACGACCGTCAGGCGCTGGCCCTTCTTGCCGACGTCATGGGCCGCTACCCCAATCCCGACGAGGTCAACGCCCAGATCGCCGCCATCCGGACCAAGATGAAGGCGGCGGCCAAGGGGGGAGCCGACAGCGCCGGAACCGCCTCCTCCCCGGAAAAGAAGTGATGCGCATCAACGAGACCTTCCTCTCCATCCAGGGGGAGTCGACCTTTGCCGGCTGGCCCTGCTTTTTCATCCGGACCACCGGCTGTCCCCTCCGGTGCCGCTGGTGCGACACGACCTATTCCTTTTACGAAGGGGAGGAGCGGACCGTCGACTCCCTCGTGTCGGAGGCGCTCGCTTGCCCGGTCCCGCTCGTCGAGATCACGGGCGGGGAACCCTTCTCCTCTCCCGAGCTTCCGCTTCTGGTCCGGGCGCTTCTCGACTGCGGCAAGACGGTGCTGATCGAAACCTCCGGGGCCCTTCCCGTTCCGGAGGGCCTCGACCGGAGATGTCGCCTCGTGATGGACATCAAGCCTCCGGGGTCCGGGATGTCGGCCCTGATGAAGGAGGAGACCTTCCGCGCCCTTCGGCCCGGAGACGAGGTCAAGGCCGTGGTCTGCGACCGGAACGACTTCGATTTTTTCCTTGGGTTTCTCGACAGGCTCGCCCTTCCGCCGGAGATCCCCGTGACCGTCTCCCCCGTCTTCGGGGAGTGTTCGCCGGGAGATCTCGCCGGGTGGGTCCTGTCGTCGGGGCGGCCCCTGCGGGTCGGGGTCCAGCTTCACAAGATCCTTTTCGATCCCGCACGGAGGGGCGTATAGTGGAAAGGAAGGGACGCGGAGTCGTCCTGGTCAGCGGGGGGATGGACAGCGCGGTCACCGCCGCCATCGCCCGGCAGGAGTGCGGGTTTCTGGGATTTCTGCATGTGCGCTACGGAGGAAGGACCCAGAACCGGGAGGAGGGGGCCTTTCGGGCCCTCTGCGACCATTTTCGGCCCGATCGGATCCTCGTGACCGACACCCCCTCCCTTTCCGCGGTGGGGGGTTCGGCTCTCACCGATCCGACGATTGGGATCCCGGAAGGGGATCTCCACCGGGAGGGGATCCCGGTGACCTACGTTCCCTTCCGGAACGGCCATTTTCTCTCGGTGGCCGTCTCCTGGGCCGAGGTCCTCTCCTGCGACAGGATCTACATCGGGGCGGTCGAGGAGGACAGTTCGGGCTACCCCGACTGCCGGCGGGTCTTCTACGACGCCTTCGAAGCGGCGGCGCGCCTGGGGACGGCGATCTCCGGATCCCCCCTGTCGATCGTCACCCCCGTGATCCGCATGGACAAGGAAGAGATTGTCCGCACGGGACTGGCCCTGTCCGTTCCCTTCGCTCTGACCTGGTCGTGCTACCGGGAGGGGGAGAAGGCCTGCGGGCATTGCGACAGCTGTCTCCTCCGGCTTCGGGGCTTTTCCCGGGCGAAGGTCGACGATCCCGTTCCCTACGAATCCCGGGGCCAGGGCGGGGAGTCCTGACGACCAGGGCCGCGCCAGGGCCCACCAGGTTGCCAGGGCCGCCAGGAAGGTCACCAGGGTCACAAGGGTCACAAGGCGCGTAAGGACGAATGTCCCACGACAAAAATAATGACAAAAATCTCGAAAGGACAGCCATGACCAAGACGGAGATTCTCGTATCCGACCCCATGAAGAAAAAGACCTCGGCCCTCGTTCTTCCCCTTTTCGAGGAGGAGGGAGCCCTCTCCGGGGCTCTTTTGACGGCCGACCGCGCCCTGGGGGGCGAGATCTCCCGCATGGTCAAGGACAAGGAGATCCGGGGCGTCTCCGGGGAGACGACCCTTCTTCCCACCTACGGGAAGCTGCCCGCCCGGAACCTCCTCCTCGTGGGCCTCGGAAAGCGGGAGAAGCTCTCCCCCGAGTCCCTCCGGAAGGCCTCAGGGACCGCCGCCTCCGTTCTCAGGAAGAGAAATCTCTCCGACTGCGTCTCCTGCCTCTCCCTGGCCTGTCCCGACACCGCCGCCGCCGTGGAGGCGGTCGTGGAGGGGACCCTTCTGGGTCTCTACGACTTCGACGGCTACAAGACCCTGAAGAAGGAGAGTCCTTCCTACGCCTTGGCCACCCTTGCGGTCGCCGTGGGAGCAAAGGACCGCGCCGCCGGCGAGGCGGGACTCCTCCGCGGGGAGGTGATCTCGAAAAACACCGCCCTCGCCCGGGATCTCGGCAACCATCCGGCCAATGTGGCCACCCCCACGATGATCGCCCGCACGGCGGCGGAGGAGGCCCGGCGCCGCAAGATCTCCTATCTCTCCTACGACCGCGACAAGCTCGAGCGGATGGGGCTCAATGCGCTGGTCGGGGTGGCGAAGGGCTCGGACGAGCCGGCCCGTCTCATCGTTCTCGAGTATCGCCCGGCCAGGCCCGTCAACAAGGCGCCTCTTCTTCTGGTGGGCAAGACCCTGACCTTCGACTCCGGAGGGATCTCGCTCAAGCCCTCCGACAAGATGGAGCTCATGAAGGGCGACATGAGCGGCGGCGCCGCCGTCCTCGGGACGATCCTTTCGGTGGCCGACCTGGGTCTCCCGGTCCATGTGGTGGCGGTCATGCCGGCCACCGAGAACATGCCTTCCGGCCGGGCCAACAAGCCCGGAGACGTGGTCCGGGCCTATAACGGCAAGACCATCGAGATCATCAACACCGACGCCGAGGGACGGCTGATCCTGGCCGACGCCCTCTCCTTCGGGATCCGGACCTATCACCCCGAGCTGGTGGTGGACGTGGCGACGCTGACCGGCGCCGTGGTCGTCGCCCTGGGGGGACAGGCCATGGGGATCCTGGGCAACAACGAGCCCTTGATCGACCGGGTCCGGGCCATCGGCGACCGGGTCGGGGAGCGGGGATGGCCCCTGCCTCTTTTCGAGGAGTACTTCGAGCAGATCAAGAGCGACGTGGCCGATATCCGCAACACCGGGAGCAAGGGAGGGGCAGGAACGATCACCGGCGCCGCCTTCCTCCACCACTTCGTGGACGAGACGCCCTGGGTCCATCTCGATATCGCCGGAACGGCCTGGGTGGATTCGGGCGAGCCCTACAAGCCCAAGGGGAATGTGGGGATCGGGGTGCGCCTCCTGACCCACCTCATCGAGGATCTCTCCCGGAATCCGCTCGCCAAGGCCCCCGACTCCTCAGCTCCCAAAAAAAGGGTGGCAAGAAAGCCGGCGGCAACTCCCGGAAGGCGCCGGTCTCCCAGATCGACAGGATAGGCGATGTCGGACAAGAAAAAGGACGGGAAAGAGACGGAGGAGCGGTCGCGGGCGGTCTCGACCAACCGGAAGGCGCTCTTCCGCTACGAGGTCATCGAGCGCTTCGAGGCCGGAATCGTCCTTTGGGGAACCGAGGTGAAGGCCATCCGCGAGGGGTCGATCAACTTGAGCGACGCCTTCGTGCGCTTTGAAAAGGAGGAGGCCTACCTCTACCAGATGCACGTGGGTCCCTATCGCGGAGGCAATCGCGAGAACCACGACCCCCTTCGGGTCCGAAAGCTCCTTCTCCACAAGAAGGAGATCCTGCGCCTTTTCGGTCTGACTCTCCAGAAGGGCTTGACGGTTGTGCCTTTGGGGATATACTCTAATAACAGGAAAAAATTCAAGGTTACTCTGGCCCTTGTGAAAGGGAAGACCCAGGGGGACAAGCGGGAGGCCATCAAACGTCGAGAGGCCGACCGAGAAATTTCCCGTGTGTTCCGCTCAAACCAGAAGTTTTCAAGGCGCGACGAGTAATCGTCGCCACGCCCATGGGGGCGATCTGGATTCGACGGGGACAGGAAAGCCCAGATTGCATGCCGAGGTACCTGGAGCCTCGTAAATCACCTAGGAAAATCCAAATGCCAACGAACCTATGGCACTCGCAGCCTAACTAAAACTTAGGTCTGCGCGCCAACGAAGCAGCGCCAGCCTGACTTCCGCGGCGTCGACGATGCTGGCTGGCCGTGAGGGTTCGTCCCCGCCCGATCGGCGAGACCTTGGGGACTCGCGGGTTTGCCGGTGTGCCTTTTCCCCTGCAGCCTGCTAAAACTGAATAAAGGCTAAGCATGTAGTAATCTGGCGTGGACCGTTTCCGGACGCGGGTTCGATTCCCGCCGCCTCCACCATTTCGTTTTCCAGTACCGTCCAATGAAATTGAGTCGAGAACCATAAAGTGTCCGCTTCGGACATTTTATGGTTTTTTTGTATGCGACACTTTATCGTTCCGACATTTTATCCTTCCCGACAATCGATGCGGCGGGTCTCGTGAGACCCTTCTCCTTATTTCGCCCTTTTCTCTGGATCTTACTTTTCGCAAATCAAAAATCGGCTTGGGGGAATTTCTGGGAGAGAAGGAATTCGAAGAGGGCCTGAAGACGCAAGTCTTGCGTACGGGCCGTTTCCCTTGTTTTGACGGGATCCGGCTCGA
>JAJYYA010000035.1 GCA_021801345.1 Nitrospirota bacterium | reverse complement strand
CCGGCGTGGGTTCGACCTGGTGGACCGGCAAGCCGTCGTCGCAGACGGAGCCCCCTGGATCTGGAACACCGCTACGGAACACTTCCCCCGAGCCATCCAGATCCTGGACCTCTTCCATGCGAAAGAGTACCTCGGGAATGTCGCCAAGGCGATCTTCGGTCCCGAAAGCGACAGGACCCGACCGTGGACAGAAGACCGGCATGCCCAACTCGACGACGGTAAGGTCGACGCGATCATTGCCGCTCTCAGGATCTACGCTCCCCGCTGCGAGGAGGCGAGAAAATGCATCGGCTATATCGAAACGAACCGTTCCCGCATGCGCACCCCCGAGTTCCGGGCTATGGGTCTCTCAAGTCTCCTCCGGGATGGTCGAGGCCGGATGCAAGACTGCGATCGGAGCCCGGCTCAAACAGTCCGGCATGTTCTGGAGTCTCGAGGGGGCCAACGCCATCATTGCGCTTCGATGCGCCAAACGGGAGCGGAAGACTCGAAGCCTTCTTCGAGCGGCGCGCGGCAAGGAGGTGCGCGTGAAGATCGCCAATGGACGGTCTTCTTCGTATTCCAAAAAATTTGGCGTGCACCCCCTTTTTGTCCCAGAGTAACGTCAAGGCTTGCGGTGGACGGAATGCTTATCGTGATGAAGGACGGCATAAAGGACGAAGGCACCGAAGATAAGGGCAGTTCCACCCATGATGATCATAAAGGATTCATTCGGACTGATTGTCATTTTTTTCTCCTCCCTTGTTCAAAAGGATAACACCCATTATCAGGGTGATCAATATTCCTGCAAGAATCAACGATGACCCTTGTAATGTGGCTTTCTTAGAAAGATAGGGTTGGAGGATTCCGACAATGACCAATCCCACGGCGATATTGAGACAGGCTTTTCCAAGTTCAGAATAGGTTGCGGGTTTCATTTCATCCTTTCGGCCAGGTCCTCGGCCCGAAGGGGGGTATAGCGCTTCAACATCTGAAGCGTCTTGTGGCCAGTGATCGTGGCCACCTCCATCGGATTGAACCCATTCTCGAAAAACCGGCTTGTGGCCTCATGCCGGAGATCGTGAAAGGTGAGGTTCACCAGGAAGGCGGAATCCGGCTTCGTTCCCTTCTCCTCGCATTCCTTTACATAGGCGGCCCGGGCTCGGGAAAGGGCTTTGCGAAAAGCGGTTGTTACCGAGTGAGGATCATCAAGACCCCATACCTTTCCGTCGATCCGCCTGGGGATCCGCTCAAGAATCCGGATGGCCTCCGGAGAAAGGGGCACGATCCGCTTTTCCCCGTTCTTCGTCTCCGGGAGGGTCACGTTCCGTTTTTTCAGGTTGACCATTTCCCACGTCATTCCGACGATTTCTCCCCGGCGCATTCCGGTTTCGACGGCAATCAAGGCGATACCGGCAAGGGTCGGGGATTCGGTATGTTTGACGATAGATTCGATTTCGTCAGGAGCCAACCGCCTCTCACGCGGTTTTCCCGGCGGGGGTTGGCGGATATGAAGAACTGGGTTGACGAGGCCTCGCATCCCCCATTCCTTGATGGCAATCGTGAAGAGGTGGGAAAGGAGGGCGAGTTCAAGGCGGACGGTATTGGGAGCCACTTCCTTGAGACGTACATCCCGATAGGAGGCAACGTCCTTTCCCTGGATCGAGGCGAGGGAGCGTTTTGCCAGGGAGGAGCGTTTCCATGTCCGGATTCGGACAGACTCGATGGCTCCCCCTTTTTTCGACGGAATGATTTCCCGTTCGTAGCGGTCCAGGGCTTCTTCAAGAGTCGTGTTCTCGGCTTCCTTCCGGGTGACAAAAACCCCTCTTGTCATCTCGGATTCGATGATCGTCGCCCAGGCCTCCGCCTCCGCCTTCGTGTCGAAGGTTCTTCCGATTTGCCCGAATCCCTTTTTCTTGACGAGAGCTTGCCAAGCACCGGAACGCTTCCGAAAGGTCGCCATTTTCCCTCCCTTCAAAGATGGGAAAACGGTATCATTTTCTGAGTCAGGGTGACAAGAGGGTGACAAAATGATCTAAATATCAATTGGAGTTTTTCAGAGAATGGCTTAAACAATGGGGTGAGTGAGGGGTTTCGAACCCCCAACCCCTGGAGCCACAGTCCAGTGCTCTGCCCTTGAGCTACACTCACCATGAGAAGATTGAAAAAAGGAGGGAGGAATCAGAGGGTTATTCTACCCTGTGGCGAAGGAAAAAAACAACCCCTGCCGCAGTCCCGGCCGAGACCGGAAAAAGACGGAAGGGGTCGAGCCTTGGTGGAGAGTGCGTCTCTGGCGGTTTTAACCGCTTCTTTTTGGTCAGGGCGACGTGTTCTTCTTGCCGGACGAAGTCTTGTCCGATTTGGGCTTTAGGGAGAAGACCTTTTCCTTCCCGTCTTTTCGGGCGGGGGGGGCGCTCATATCCTGACTCTGCGAACCGTTCTGCCATCCCCCCACCGGAACGGCGACGCCCTTGAGCTCGGTGACTGAGTCGTTCTTCGTGTTTGTCACCCAGACGTTTCCGGCCCCATCGATGGCGATGCCGCTGGGTCCGGAAAGCTTGTAGCTTCCCCCCTGGAAGACGACGGCATCCCGGTTGCTCGATGCGCATCCCCCCAGAAAGAGTGCGGTAGCGGCAATTCCTGCGACAAACAACGCCTTTTCAAACTTCATTTTTTGTCCTTCTCCTTTGAGTGTGGTGTGAGAAAAATCGGGCAGAGGACCCGCGTGCAGCTTTCCGGCTTATTGCTCCTTCCGCTCTGTCGACTGCGGAGGATTGACAGTCCGGACAAGAAGATACTGTCCGGCCGTCACGGTGATCTTCTCCTTCAGGATCCCGCCGAGACCGACGCCGGTCCTGGTGTGGATCGTGAGATCGTAGGAGCCGGGAGGAAGATCGACCATTGCGGCGTCGACGGTCGCCGGAAGGAGGCGCCAGCTCCGGATGTCGGCCTGGTCGGAGGCGGCGGTGGCGATCATGCCTCCGACCATCGCTCCGAGTTCGGCAAATCCTCCCCCCAGCTGGTCGGCCGTCTTCTGGGCGGCCACCTGCTCGATGGTTTTGATGGTGGCCCGGATGGCTTCCCGCAGAAGAAGACGGCTCAGGTGGTCCTTGAAGTTGGTCGCTCCGATGGCCATGAGGTCGTCCCCCATTTCGGAGGAGACGCGGGCGACGGAGGCGCCGCCGGCTCCCGTGACGGATATCTCATGCGACAGGACATCGGTTCCTCCTCCTTCGATCTTCGGATAGGAGAATGAGACCAGCGCCATGGTGCTTCCGGGCATCGGGAGCGGGAAGGCAAACTTTTCCTGCCCCAGACGAAAGATCTTTCCGTTAAAGCCCACGAAGAGGATGTGGCCCATCTTCTCGTAGTCGGACGATGAAATGTAGGTTGTCTTGGGAAACTGCTGCTTCCACTTCCGGAACTCGTTCGTCCGTTCCGCCGCTTCCGATGTCCGGAGAAGAGCCGGGGCAAGGAAGGCGGGGATGGGGGTGTGGTAGAGTTGCCCATACTTCTGGTAGGTTTCGTAGGCTTTCTTGTAGGAGAGATAGGCCGACTGGTAGTTGCCGGCGCCGCTCGCCACCTGGGCCTCTTCGAAGACGCCCGACAGGTAGCGGGCGAAGGCGTCGTCGGTGTAGTGGTTGAGCTGGGAGGGGTTGAAGCTGAGGTGGTGTTTGGCAAGGAGGTTTCGGGCCATCCCCTCGGAGCTTGCATATTTGCCCGGTGTTCCCGAGGCCTTGGGATACATCCGGTTGTATTCCACGAGTTTGGTCCGGATCTTCCGAGCCTCGACCAGAGCCCCGTTCCAGTCGCCGGTCGCGGCGTAGTTGAGGGAGTTGACGAGGTTGATCATCACGCGCTCGTAGGGCATGCCCTTGTAGGGAAGGGAGTAGTCGTTGAGCTGGTAGGCCATGAGAATGTCGGTAAAGCTCTTGGTAAAGAGCGCCTCGGCCAGACGGTCGGACTTCCGGAAGTCCTCTTCCGAGGCGCGGTAGTGCGCCGCGACATGATTGGCCATGCCGAGATCCATTCCGAGAAGGAGCTGATCCTTCGATCCGTAGACCTTTTCGGTCTGGGCCTTCTTTATTTCGCCCAGAGCCTGTTCGGCGGCGGGGTTTTTTTGCTCGCCGATCATTCCTCCGGGAGCACTGGCGAGGTCGTTATAGTAGATCCGGTCCTGGACGAAGGAGGGAGCGCAGGCGGCGACGAAAAGAAAGGTGAGGGCAGAGAGGGGAAGCCGGAACGTCTTCATGAGTCCTCCGATGGGGAATCAGTGTGGTCGCCACTCGGGAACAAATTTTAGGGAGAGGGCCGGACAAGCCGGTCGAGTTTGTACGGCCCTCTTTATTTCGGCTTTCCTAGAACCCCATCGAGGACTGCTCGGCGATTTTCTTGACCTGGTACTGGCTTCCCCAGAGAATCTCGTTTGAGGTCAGGTCGATCGCCTTCAGGTGCGTCTCGTAGAAGCGGACGGTCTTTCCGTCGCGAGAGGCGGTGTAGGAGTTGATCGAACCGGTGATCATCACGTCGGCCCCCGTCTGCTGTCCTGGCCCGTGGACCGTGGAGGATCTGGCGTGCTTCATCTGGTATTCGCGCTCGGCCGAGGCGGCGTTTCGGTGGGCTTCGGAGGCGGTGACGAAGCGGACCTTTCCGGAGTTGATGAGTTCGTCCTGGAAATGGTTCAGGAAGAGGCGCGTGTTGATGTGCTGGTCGGAGCGGTTGATGATCTGGCCGAGTTCGACGACGGGACGTCGGCCGTTTTTCGCCTGGAAGCGGGAAAGCCAGGGGGCGTCGAGGGCTTTCCGGATCATTGTTTTGGCGGTGAGCCGGGCGTCGGTGTCGGTCCAGCGGCTGGTGACGCCACCGGCAGTGTCGACTCCCACACGGGAGACGCTATAGCTTGAACATCCCGCCAGAGCGAAAACAAGAGCCGTCCCGGCAAAAAGGATTCCCGATCGCATGATTCTCCGCATAACCGATCTCCTTTGAAAAGGGCGAACCTGTTGGAAGGTTCGCAGAATTTTAAAGAAATGAAAAAAATTGGTAAAAATTCGAAGGTATTGAGTGCGCAAGGGAGACGGGAAGATTATAATAAAGTTCTATGAAAAAAAATAGTCGATTCGATCTTCCAGATTTAGATCCGGAAACTTATCCGGACGGATCACGCTCCCTCTTTTGGCCTGACTTTGATCCGGTCAGCCTTCTGGTCCGGCTGAGGGAGCGCGACCCTCTTCGTCCTCTTCTCCATATCGACCGCGAACGCTCGAGCGGGTGGAGCCATGTTCCCGTCGACCTCTCTCGCGTCGTCTCTGATTGGGACGGAGAGAGCTTTGCCGACCATCCCCTCCTCGCCTGTCCTGCCGGAGAACCGGAGGGGAGATCTCTCGGGAATCCTCCAAACGGGATCTGGCCCCCATTTTCGTCCGGCGTGGTTCTTCTCCTTCCCTTTGAGATGGCCGAGCTCTGGGAGCCTTCCGGAGGTCCCTTTACCTCTCCCCAGGTTCCGGCTGTTCGATGCGACTGCCGGACGGTCGTCTCCTTTCATGCTCCGACCGGCCGTCTCTTTCTTCCTCCGGGCTTCGACCGCTCCCTCCTCGAGCCGATCTCATTGCCTCCGATCGCTCTTCCCGCGTTCTCCGCCACCGACTCCCCGGAGGTCTTTTCCGGCCACCTCGACCGGATTCGGAGCGGCCTTTCCGATGGGCGGTACTTTCAAGTCAACCTGGCCCGTCGCTTCGAGGCGCCGCTTCCCAAGGGCTTCGACCCCCTGGCGGCCTATGCGCGGACGAGGAGGCTCGGACCCTCTCCCTTCGGGGGTTTTTTTTCCTACGGGGGACGGTTCCTTCTTTCGCGCTCTCCCGAACAGTTTCTTTCGGGAGACAATGATCGCCTCGTGACCCGGCCCATCGCGGGAACCGCCCCAGGTCCTCCTCCCGTAGAACAAGACGAGCCGCTTCTTCGCGACCCCAAGCTTCTGGCCGAGCACATCATGACGGTGGACCTCCTCCGAAACGACCTGGGTCGGGTGTGCCGTCCGGGATCGGTCCGGGTCTCCCGCCTGCTCGCCGTCGAGACCCTCCCTCACCTCCGCCATCTTGTCTCCGACGTCGAGGGCCGGCTCGACCCCCGTCTGTCTCGCAAGGATCTCCTCTGCTCCCTCTTTCCCGGAGGATCGGTGACGGGGGCTCCCCGGATTGCGGTTCGCCGGGAGATCGGCCGTCTCGAGGCACGTCCACGGAACGACTATTGCGGGGTTTTCGGGTATGTGTCCTCGTCCGGACAGATGGACTTTTCGCTTCTGATCCGAACGCTCGAAGGTTTTGTGGAGCCTTCCGGAGGCCGGATCTCCTTCGGGGCCGGCGCCGGAATCGTGGCCGATTCCGTTTTGGAGGAAGAGATCCGGGAGATTGCCCTCAAGGCGCGCACGATGGAGGAGGTTTTTAGATGAGAGAGGGGCAGGTGGTTGTCGTCGACGGGGCTGTGGTCAACGCGGGGGAGCCGGCTCTCTCGGCGCTCGATATGGGTTTTTTGCACGGAGACAGTCTTTTTACGACAATGGCCGTCGCCTCCGGCCATCCGGTCTTTTGGAAGGATCATCTGGAAAGACTCGAAAAGAGCGCCCGGTTCTTCGGATATCCGCCCCTTCCCGACGACGGGGTCCTCCTTTCGGACTGCCTCCTGGCCATCGGGGCGGGACCGGCTCCTCCGACGGCTCTCCGATTGACCCTGTCCCGGGGCCGTGCGACGGTTCCCGGGATCGACGGAGTCTCCGGGTCGGTCGTTCGCGTCGTCGTCCCCCTCTTCCGGCCCCCTCGCCCTTCCGAGGCCGGGAGGGAAGGGGTCAGAGCCGAGCTTTTTCGTCTTCCCTGGGATCCGGCCGGGGACTTCCGTTTCTCCCACAAGACGGGGAACCTTCTGTGGGTCAAATGGATCCGCCAGCAAAAGATCTCTCCCGCCTCCTTCGAGCAGATTCTTGTCAACGGCCGCGGGGACCTTCTCGAGGGAACGGTCAGCTCCGTCTTCGGTATCGACCGGGAGGGGGTCTTGAGGACGGCTCCCCTTGAGTCGGGGATCCTTCCAGGAGTGGTTCGGGGTCGGATCCTCGCCTGGGCCCGGCGGGAGGGAATCCCGGTCCGGGAAGAGGCCATCTGCCTTGCCGAGATAGCCTCCCTTCGGGAGCTCTTTCTCTCCTCGGCGACCCTCCCGGTTCTTCCCGTCCGATCCCTGTCCGTCTTCGGGGAGGAGATTTTTGTCCGGGGAGAGGCAGAGATGGCCGGACGTTTTCTCGGACGCTATCCCGACGATCTTCCCTGACCCCTCCATAACTGCCGCCGCCTCATCGTCGGGAACGTGCGGGAGCGCAATCGTTTCGGGACTACTCCGCCATCATTTCGAGACGGGTCAGGCACTCCTTCACGATCTTCCGCAAGAGGTCGCGGTCGATACGGGTTTTGACCACTGATGACCATTGACCACCAGATATCATAAACACCCACAAAACAAGGGGGCTTTCCGATCAGGCCCCCTTTTCACCCTGATTTTTTATCTCTAACAGACACCAAAACGGACACTGAAAATCCTATAAAACCGTTTTCGATCAATGATACCGGAAAGGATCACTTTCTTTTTTCCTACAAAAACCCGGGCACTCAAAAACGGGTTGATATTCTTGGATGCCTTGGGGTATAGTGATGATTGGAATTGACCCAATCCTGATTAGTCGCCTTCATGGTGTGCGTCTCCTGAAGAGGAGTAGGGGTTGGGTTTTTTTATTATCAGTCCGGCCAGACCCGCAGGCTGACTTCCTTGATCGACAGGTATCGGTAATATTCGGTGGCATTCTTCTTTCCCTGAACTTTCCTATTGATTACTCCCGCTACATAATCTGCCAGTTGCAGGAGATTATTTGAATGTGAAGACTGCATCTTCACTTTCTTGATTCTCTGATATCCTGTTTCCGCTGTTTTTCGTCTCAAGTACTTTGAAAGTTCGCTTTGGAAGGTATCTGAGCCACATGCATCGATGATAACAATCGCCTGAGAAAGGTAGGGCTTGGCATTTTCAAATACCGTTCCACAAGTAAACTGATACATGGACGATTTGACCGAGAACCCTGGCCCATAAAGCTTTTTGGGATTCTTGTTCAGAGCAAAGCCCAAATACTGGAAAGAATATGGATGAATCGCTTCGAGAAACTTCTTCCGGATCTTGTCCGAGTTATGGCGAAAATGGAACTCAAAACTTGGATTCAAACTGAGTTCCCGCCGTAAAAGAGTAATCCTCTGATCACAGGCTTCGGCTTCGTCATGATCTTCGAACAAAACAAGGGCAATCGTAAAGAAACGACTGGACCCTTCAGTAATTTTGAGACCCGTATCTCCTGTTTCATCAATAAAAGCCAGCATAAGCGTGGTATTCTTCCATACTCTATTAGTTAATAAGCAATGATCCCCCCCTGCCGAGGGTGGGGACCCCAAAAGCCGCTGTAGTGTTAACGGGAACAGAGCGTTCCGAACGACTTGCGAGGGAGGATCACGTATTTGTCGATATTTTGAGGCTCGTCGATCTTCCCTCCCCCTCCCGACGCAGGAAGGGGGAGTCTCCGGCCGGACCTTCCGACCGAAAACTCCCCCTTTCCCGTGATTTTATGAGCCTTGAAAATATAGACTAACTCATTTGTTTGTATAAGTATTTATTCACTAGCACTGGCTCCAGCCGCAGCTTCCGCCGGTCTTTTTCGATCCCATACATTTGAGGCAGCCTTCGAGAAAGGCTACCTGACCGCCGCAGGTGGGGCAGGCCACCTCGATGACCATGCCGGACTCCCCGGTCAGCCCTTCCTTCGAAAGGATGGTTCCGATCGCCTTGGCGATCGCGTAGGGGTCGGATCCGAGTTTTCCCGCCTCTTCGTGGCTCTTGATGAACTGGCCGACGACCTCCTCGATGGGAGCTCCGAACTGGAGGGCGAGAGATCCCAGACGGCCAAAGAGGATGGCCGACTCGCGTTCCCGATGGTCTGCGGCCGGGGTCACGAAGATTTCAATGGGCCGCTTCTCTTCATCGAAGTAGAGGTGGACGTAAGACTTTCCTGACTTTCCCGTGATCTTGACCCGCACCCCCCGGGAGAGGTCTCCGGGAGAGTGGCGCTGGCCCCATCCGGGAAGGGCCTTCTCTTTCTTCTGGTTGCCGAGGTTTAAAACCTGGTTCGACCGGCTCCCGTCGCGGTAGACGGTGATCCCCTTGCATCCGAGCTGGTAGGCCAGCATATAGGAGTTCTCGACGTCGGCGATGGTCGCGGTCTCCGGAAGATTGATCGTCTTGGAGACGGCCGCGTCGATATGCTTCTGGAAGGCCGCCTGCATCCGGACGTGCCACTCGGGGGCGATGTCGTGGGCGGTGGCGAAGGTCTTCTGCCACCGTTCCGGGACCTGGGAAAGCCCCCGGCAGGATCCGTGGTTTTCTACGATCAGGGCCGGAAGTTCGTCGCTCCAGAACCCCTCTTTTCGCGCGATCTTCTCGAACATGTCGAGGGTGTAGGGAAGATGGGTCCCGTCCATGACGTTCTTGTACCAGATGATCGAAAACTCCGGCTCGCATCCCGAGGAGGTATCGGCGATCATGCTGATCGTTCCCGTGGGGGCGATCGTCAGAAGGTGGCTGTTTCTTTTTGGGGAGCCGATCCCTTCGAAGTAGGGAAAGGGACCGTGGACCTTGGCCAGGTCGAGTGAGGTCTTTTCGGCCTCCTCCCGGATAAATCCCATGACCTTCTCCGCGACCTCGAGACCCTCTTCCGAGTCGTAGGCGATGCCCAAGAGCATGAGAAGGCGGGCAAATCCCATGATTCCAAGGCCGATTCTCCGGGCGCCCTGGTTGATCTCCGAGAGCTCCTGGATGGGGAAGCGGTTGGCATCGACCACGTTGTCGAGGAATCGGACGGCGAGGTAGACCGAGCGGGCGAGCTTGTCCCAGTCGATAACCGTCTCTCCTCGGCTGTCCACCTTCGTGTGGCGTTCCAGGTTGATCGACCCGAGGTTGCAGGACTCGTATGGTCCAAGAACCTGTTCTCCGCAGGGGTTTGTGGCCTCATAGGTCCAGCGCGAGGGAGTGGGGTTGTAGCGGTTGGCCGTGTCGATGAAGAAAAGGCCCGGCTCCCCGTTGGCCCAGGCGTTTTTGGCGATCCTGTCGAAGACCATCCGGGCGGAGATGCTGGACACGACCTCTCCGGTGTTGGGGGCGACAAGGTCGTAGTCCCGCCCTTCGCGCACGGCGGCCATAAATTCGTCGGTCAAAGCCACCGAGATATTGAAGTTTGTGATCTGGGTCTGGTCGAGCTTGCAGTCGATGAACTCAAGAACATCGGGATGGTCGACACGAAGGATTCCCATGTTCGCCCCCCTTCGGGTTCCTCCCTGGCTGACGGCTCCCGTCGAGGCGTTGAAGACCCCCATGAAGGAGACGGGGCCGGAGGCCTGACCGCCGGTGGAGCGGACGATTGCCCCCTTGTGACGAAGGCGGGAGAAGGAAAAGCCTGTTCCGCCACCGGTCTGGTGGATGAGCGCCGTTGCCTTGACGGTATCGAAGATCTCCGGCATGGAGTCCCCGACCGGAAGAACGAAGCAGGCCGAAAGCTGACCTAGCGGCCGGCCGGCGTTCATGAGAGTCGGAGAGTTCGGCAAAAAGTCGAGAGAGGAGATGAACCGGTAATATTCTTCCGCGAGAAACTCCCGTTCGGAGGGGTTGGCGTTGACGGAGGCGATGGCGTTGGCCACCCTCCGAAACATCGTTTCCGGGGTTTCTGTCACGACGCCGTCAGCGTCCTTGCCGAGGTAGCGCTTTTCGAGAACTTTGAGGGCGTTGGCCGAAAGGGCAGACTCAGTTTTGGGTTCCATGGAGATCTCCTTGAAGAACGTGTTGGGACCGGAAAACCTGAAGCCGGTGAGCAGGATCAAGCGTTCGCCAACCGAAAGAGGTCGAAAGACGCGAAATAATGGCATATATTGTACTGTCGCGTATGAAGGCCACTATATATTGTGGTCGGGAACGGTTTCGTAGTGTAGTCCCGTGAACCAAAAAGGTCAAGGGGGGACTCTGAACTTCGGAACTGTATAGCGGGCATGGTCGGGTGTTTTGGAATTGGCACCGGATCCCGGCCGGTTTCGAACCAGAATTGAGGTGGTATACTCTCCGGGAATCAGGGAATGTCATTCCATCGTCATGGCAACTGACAGCGTTTAGCCTTGGAGGTTTTCATGAAGCCAGTCACGGTGGTTCTGGTCGGATTGGGGCGTGCGGGAACACGATTCTACGAGAAGTTCCGACTTCTTGGGGAAGACCGGGTCAGGATACTGGCCGTCTGTGAAAAGTCCACCGATTTTCCGTTGGCGGACCGGATCAGAACGGACAATGTTCCGTTCTACGCGCACTACAGGGATGCATTGGCCCGCTTGGGCAACGAAATAGACATCATTCTGGACACGACAAACGTCCCCGATGTCAAAAGCGACATCAGACGCCTTCTCCAGGAAAGCGGGAATCATCATACGGTCCTGGCCCCTCTTGTGGTGGCCTACCTGTTATGGCACATGTCCGACCCGCAGGAAGAGCTCGCCCAGGACCACAAGGATCCCGGATACTGACAGAGGGGAGGAGTCCGCAGGATCTCCTCAGGAAAATGAGGATTCTACGATCCGTTCCGCCTGGCACCAGTCCTCTTCGCAGTTTCCGCTTGTGAATCCCCGCCGTTCGGCGATGAAATACGCCGCTTCCGAGACCATGCGGAAACGGTCCGCCTCGGGGATGGAATGTGTCTTTTTGTGCAATAACCCCTTCTTGGAGGAAGCCTTCGGAACGGAGGATTTTGCGGGAGACGTTTCTTCGGTCATTGTCTTTTTGAGAGCGGAAGCCGGTTTTTCCTGAGGCTTCTTGGTCGTTGGCGACATGCTTTTCTCCTTTGTTCTGGGAATCCGGGAGTTCTGGAGCAAACATCAAAACGAGTTTATCATCGATTCGCCTTTTGGCAAGTCAAGAACGCAGGAAATTCTGGGACAGAGAGTTCCCGGCGGCTCTCGAAAGTCCCGGAAGCGAGCACCCCGCATTCTTCCTCGGCGGCCTGGACCCCCAAAAATTGGCCCGTGGTGGTTCGAGAAGGACTGCCGGCCCGGGTCCGGTCCCGCCGATTTCAGGCCGGTTCGGTGTCCGGCGAACGAGCACCGCAGGAATGCGGAAGGAGGACGATCGATGATCGGACCGGACGACGCCCGGTGGTGGCGCATGCTCCCTGACGGGCGGGTTTCCTGCGATCTCTGCCCCCGCGATTGCCGCCTGCACGAAGGTCAGCGGGGGCTCTGTTTTGTCAGAAAACGGGAAGGGGACCGGATGGTCCTCGATACGTGGGGGAGGTCGAGCGGATTCTGCCTCGACCCGATCGAGAAGAAACCGCTCTACCATTTCTACCCCGGCTCCTCCGTCCTTTCTTTCGGGACGGCCGGGTGCAACCTCTCCTGCAAGTTCTGCCAGAACTGGGACATGTCCAAGTCGCGGGAGATCGACACCCTGACGGACAGAGCCCTGCCGGAGGAGATCTCCAGGCAGGCCCAGGCTTTGGGTGCCCGGAGCGTCGCTTTCACGTACAACGATCCGGTCATTTTCGCGGAGTACGCGATGGACGTTGCCGAAGCCTGCCGTGCTAGGGGCATACGGACAGTGGCCGTCACGGCGGGTTACATCAACGAGGCCCCCCGGCGGGAGTTTTTCTCCTTTATGGACGCCGCCAACGTCGACCTCAAGGCGTTTTCGGAGTCGTTCTACTTCCGTCTGACCGGAGGCCACCTGAAGCCAGTGCTCGACACGCTGGTCACCTTGCGCCACGAAACCCGGGTCTGGGTCGAGATCACGACCCTTCTCATCCCCGGCCACAACGATTCGAAGGAGGAGATCGGTGCCCTCAGCGACTGGATTTTCCGGGAACTGGGCCCCGACGTGCCTCTCCACTTTTCGGCCTTCCATCCCGACTACCAGATGACAGGCGTCCCCCCGACCCCTCCGGAGACACTCGCCGCGGCCAGGCGCCTTGCCCTGTCCCGGGGACTCCGGTACGTCTACACGGGAAACGTGAGGGACCGGGAGGGCCAGACGACCTTCTGCCACGCCTGCCGCACGGAGCTCATCGGCCGGGACGGTTACCGCATCGACCGGTTCGGTCTCGCACGGGAAGGCCTCTGCCCCGTCTGCCGCACCCCTCTTCCCGGTCGGTTTGAAGACCCGGAGACCTTCTCCTCCTTCGGGAACCGCCGGATTCCGGTTCTCCTTCATCCCGGCGGATGAGCCGCCCTCCCCAGAAGGCCTCCCGCCTCGTCGTCTCCGACCTGGGGGAAGGAGGCGTAATACTGACCTACGGCTCGGAAATCCTCCGGAACCCGGAGGCAGACGACCCGGTCGGCCAGGGGCCGGATCCGGTCCAGAGCCTCCGGCGGCGCCACCGGAAGCGCGACCACCAGCTCGGCCGGATTTTTTTTCCGTACGAAATGCAGAGCCGCTTCTATCGTGGATCCCGTCGCCATCCCGTCGTCGACGAGGATGACAGTCCGTCCCGCAGGGTCGACTGGCGGACGACCCTTCCCCCAGAGCCTCCGGCGTTCCCGGATCACCGCAAGCTCCCTTAGGCGCGCTTTCTCCGCCTCCTCCGGCCCCAATCCGAAAAGCCCCGCCTCGGGCGAAAGAAGAATCTCCCCGCTCTCGTCGACGGCCCCGAGAGCGAACTCCGGATTTCCCGGGGCGCCGATCTTCCTCGCGAGGACGATGTCGAGATCCCCGGAAAGTTCCCGGGCCAGGATTGCCCCCAGGGGGATGGCCCCGCGGGGAATGGCCAGGACGAGGGGCCGGGAGAAGCGGAAGGGGGCAAGGGCTGCGGCCAGATCCCGTCCCGCCTCCTCCCGGTCCCGGAAGAGTCTCATTTCTGGACCGGGAGATGACCGGCAAGTTTCTCCCGGAGCTCTCCGGCCGTCAGGCGAGTGTAGTCGTGGGCCACCGCCGCCGTCACCCTCTCCTGAAGGCGGGCGTCGAGAGCTCCGCGGATCTTTCCCAGGAAACTCGGCGGGGCGGCCAGGAGGAGGCGGTCGAACTTCCGGGAGGAAAGCCCGGCGGAAAGTTCGCGGACGATCTCGCGGACGAATTTCTCGGCTTCGACCTCCCGGGGAGCAGTGGGCCAGGGGGTGGCCCCGGGCGCGAACCCTGTCCCCCCGGAGTGGCCTTCCTTCCCTCGGCATCGCGGGTCAGTTCCCGGTTCTTCAGCCGTCCTTCCGGATGTTCGAAGCGCCGTTCGAGCTCGAGCTCGCGGCCTGCGCCCCGACTTTTCCAAAGGAGGGCGGAGGTGGCGTTGGCGACGAGAATCCACATCGTAGTCATGGGAGACCTCCAGGGTTCGATGGACGAACAATCAGGGATCACGTTCAGATTGTGCGCCAAATCGCCGGAGGAATCGAGGAGTTTCTCTTGCCGCGGATCATCATCTTTCCATCGGGAAGCGATGTGTTTAAAATAGGCTATGTTCCCCTATCGTGTTGCGACAGATGACCAAGAGATTCCGGGAGCCCTTCAGTCGAGAACAAAAAGAGCGCCACTCCCGACTCCTTCCAACCCGGTTTTTCGCCTTGTTCAGAAAGCCGGTTGGAAAGAGTCGCAACACAAAATGGGAACATAGCCATAAAATAAGGGGGCGTCCGGAAGAATGCCATGGACCCGGATCGAGGGATGAGCCCGCGATCCGAAATGCAGGGAGACCGATGCTCGACAGGAACAGGATACTGAAGGACCCGGAATCCGCCGCACAGGCGTTTCGCTCGCGGGGCCTCGAGATAGATCTTTCTGCTCTTCTCTCGCTCGATTCGCAATGGTTTGAGGCGACGCGGGAGTGGGAAGGCCTCAGGGAACGGAGAAACTCGCTGTCCGCGGAGATCGGCAAGAAAAAGCGCCAGGGCGAGCCGACGGAGGAGCTTTATGCCGAAGTTCTCCGGATCAACGCTGCGATTGAGGCGTCCGATCTTTCCCGGCGCGAGCTCGAACGCCGGCGTGAAGAGATGTGGCTTCTCCTTCCCAACCTCCCCGACGCGAGCGTCCCGGTGGGCAAGGACGAGACGGAGAACCCCGAGATCCGGCGCTTTGGAACCCCCCCGGTCTTTTCTTTTGCCCCGCGACCACACTGGGAGATCGGCGCCTCTTTGGGGATCCTCGACTTCGACCGTGCGGCCCGGATGTCGGGGGCCCGTTTTTCCATTCTTTTCGGAGCAGGGGCGCGCCTTGAGCGGGCGCTGATCTCCTTCATGCTCGACTGCCACACCTCCGGGAGTCCGGGCAGGGCGCCATACCGTGAGATCTCCGTTCCGTATATGGTCCTCCCGGAGAGCCTTGTGGCCACCGGCCAGCTTCCGAAGTTCAAAGAGGAGCTCTTTCAC
Organism: Nitrospirota bacterium; assembly: GCA_021801345.1. GTDB lineage: Bacteria > Nitrospirota > Leptospirillia > Leptospirillales > Leptospirillaceae > UBA4572. Next base: position 3,770 of record JAJYYA010000035.1, on the reverse strand, counting down.
CTGCCGGCCGACGATCTTTTTCTGATTCCCACGGCCGAGGTTCCCGTAACAAACACCTATCGCGGGGAGATTCTCGACGAGGCTTCTCTTCCGGTCAAGTTTGCCGCGGTCACGGCCTGCTTTCGCCGGGAGGCGGGGGCCGCGGGGAAGGATACCCGGGGCCTGATTCGGCAGCACCAGTTCAACAAGGTTGAGCTCGTCTGGCTCTCGACGCCCGAGAGCTCTTCGGAGAATCTCGAGACTCTTACCCGTGACGCGACGGATATTCTCGAGCGCCTGGGACTTCCCTACCGGGTCATCGCTCTCTGTACGGGAGACCTCGGATTTTCCTCCGCCAAGACCTACGATGTGGAGGTCTGGCTTCCCTCCCAGGAGCGGTATCGCGAGATCTCCTCCTGCTCGAACTTTATGGACTTTCAGGCGCGGAGAGCCCAGATCCGCTACCGCCGCTCCTCCGACAGGAAGGTGCAACTCGTTCATACCTTAAACGGATCGGCGCTGGCGGTGGGACGCACATTGGCGGCCATATTGGAAAACTACCAGACGGAAGACGGGAGCGTAGTCGTTCCCGATGCGCTCGTCCCCTATATGGGGGGGCTGACCCGGATCTCTCCGGAGACAACTTCCCCACCTTCGCAAGAAAAGAGGATAAATTCATGAGCAGTGTGACGACGGCGCAGGGAGGCAAGGTCAAGGGAAAGGTTCTCTTTGTGGGACGAGACATCTTTCTTGGGACCATGGTCTCCCAGATCGCCCAGAAAGCCGGTTTCTTGACAGACTCGACGGTCGCAGCCAAGGTTTTCAATGCGGTTTCGTCCGACCTCTCCGTCAAGGCGCTCGTAGTAGACATGAAGGAGGCCAAGGATTTTCTAAACGAGATCGTGGAGGCCGGCGGCACGGGAAGCCGACCCAAGCTCATCGCCGTCATCTTCCACAACGATACCGATTCGAGACGCCACGCGCAGAAGGCAGGATTTGAATATGTCATCCATCGCTCCCAGCTCGGGACCAATCTCCCCGCGATCCTTACGGAAAAAGACAGAAAGTAGTCTCGCCTTAGCGAAGACCTTCCCCTGTCCGGCCCTTCTCTTCTTTTTTCTTCTCTCCCCCTCTGTCCTTTTTGCCGCCCCCTTCTGCCCCGGTCCGGTTCGGGATCCGGCCCTTCTCCTTCCTGTTTCTGGATCGGACGGGGAAACCCCGGGCGCTCTCGACAGGACCGCCCGGGTTCTGCGCGACCGCCCGGGCGGCAAGCCCATCGGGGAGAGAGCGCTGTTGCGGGCGGGGGAGCTTCTTCGGGCGCTTCCGTCGAAGGAGCGGGAAAGCCCGCTTTTTCTGGTCGAACGCGCCGAACGGGATACGGAGCTCGTCCTCTACCGCGGCTTTCCCGGGGGGATGCGTTTTGGAAAGAAGGCCGAGAAGGCGATCGACCTGGCCCTGTCGAAGGATCCCGGACTTGCCCAAGCGCATCTTTTGAAGGGCATCGCCTTCTACTACAAGCCCTGGTTCGTGGGGGGTTCGGTGACGAAGGCTTTGGCAGAGTTCGAGCGGGCTAACGCCCTTCGTCCGAAGGATCCCCGTATCCTCTCCTGGATCGGGGTTGCCCGCCACCGTCTTGGGCGTCCCGGGGCCCGAGCGGATATGAAGGCGGTCCTGGCCCTTTGCCCCGAAAGCCCGCTCTATCATGCCAGGGCAGAGAGCTTCGATCCCCGGGCTTCCCATCCGTGATCGGCGAGGTCGAGTATCGCCTTTACCTTCGCCGGGCGGAGCGGGTGCGCCATCGCGACTATCCCGAGTGGGGAACGGGCCGGGTCGTCGAGACCCGCGAGTCCTCTGTTCCGGGAGGAGCCTGTTTTGTCCTCGTTCTCTTTGAGGATGGCGAGAAGAGGCTTTTTTTCAATGATTTAAATGATACTCGCTGCTGCTACTACACGGGAATTGTCCGCTGCCTTATCTCCCTCCTTTGATCGCCGATTACCCCCTGCAAACTAATGACGACAAGAATACGCGGTGTTGTCGTGCGCGCACTTCGAACCCTCCCCCGGAAGTTGCAGGGAGGTGGTTTTTTCTCCATTGCACACTTCGACCACAAAAAGGCAGCACACAAGACTCCGTGTTCAAGAAATGATCAATCGTTGTGAGTCTCTGTTAGTCTCTGTTAATAACATAAAATTTTTATTAATTATTTATTTTTTAAGTGCAATATAAGTTTTTAACAGATAATAATATATTGACAAATTACAAAATTATTATTATCTTTTATTTGATGATTTGAATTGTTTGTGAAACAATTTAAATCATAGGATGGACGTAACTATTCAGGAGGTGCCCCCCCTCCGGATGATCAATTTGTTGACCACTGGACACCGAGTTTTTGATGTGGTAGGGTGGTGGCATGAAAAAGACGCCACCTTCCCCTACCGTCCCCAACGGTCCAGAACTCTCTTCGGACCTCGCGCTCTCCTCCTCCCCAAGGATTTTTACCCGGGAGGAACTCGAAGCGATCGCGTTCACAACACCGCTTGTCCTCGTCGACCTCGTTCTGGCCCTGTCGGCACAGAATCAAGATCTTCTGACGCGCACAAGTTCGCTGGAAGAGCAGCTGGCAAAGAATAGCCGCAACTCAAGCAAGCCTCCTTACGCTTTAGCGTCAGGCGATGGACCCGTCTCTGTTGACCGGATCGCGCCCTATCCGGGCGATTACAGCCCGGCATTGGCTTTCTCCGCCGTCCTTTACCCCCTCGTGCGCGGGCGTCCCTTGCGGGCGCGCTTTCCCGGGACTGCCTGTCCGGGGCACGGTGGGGCTTACCACGTTCCGTATCAGAAACATGCGAGCGACGAGGGCTCTTTCTTTACGCCGGTGCGGAACTGCCGTCAGCGTGGATCCAATCTTAAGGGAGTCCACCATCCGCGGCCCTCAGTTGAGGGCATCAAGCCTGAAAATGCAACTATGGCTTGTTAACGCTGACGACGCTTGCGAAAGTTCGCTTATGCTAGCCCTGTTCGCTCTAACCCTTGCCCCTCGGTGTCCGTTGCAGGACGCCTTCGGCCTCCCCTCGCAGTTTGGCCTACCGTTGCCGGTGGGTACGTTTCCGGGAGCTTCATACAAGGCGATTGCTCCCCTTGCATGTCCCGGTGGGTTCGGCTGGCTGAACAGCCGGTCCATTGCTGGACAGTTTACTGATGCGACTTCGTGTCGCACTAAGATGAGTGTTCTGGCCTTCATGTACGATCTTTCCGTTCCCTTCACCAACAATGCGGCGGAACGGATGATTCGTATGATCAAGCTCCAGCAGAAGATCTCTGGGTGCTTCAGGACCATGGGGGGAGCCAGGCGCTTTGTCCGGATCCGCTCCTACATCTCGACGGCCGCAAAGAACGAACAGAATATCCTCGAGGTTCTGACCCGGGCTCTCGAAGGCCATCCCTTCATTCCCAAGCCTCGGGTCCCTGATTCCTCTTCTGCCGTCATTACGGCAAAGAGCGCATAGCTCCCTTCCCCACGCTCCCTCCTATCGAAAAGAGCCCAGGATTTTACGGAATCCGGGCTCTTTTTTCCTTGGCCCAAGGAATTCGGGCATCTTCACACCCCCTGACTAGTTACGGATGGACTTGTCTGTTCATGAATTTAAAAGGAGGTGCTTCAGTCAACCACCCCGCAGTGAACGGCGGAGCTTGTCCCTGCTAGGCCGCTGGGCGGCCTGTACTGCGCGAGACTATAGGCGCATTGACCGGCGCCCTTGAAGCCATGTTCTTCGACGCATTCGTATCTG
>JAJYYA010000059.1 GCA_021801345.1 Nitrospirota bacterium | reverse complement strand
AATAGTCCAATAATCTGACGGCTCTCAGCGGAGAGCTCCGGCTGTCGGCCAAGCGTTGTGGCAAGCATCTCCAGTGAATCCTGAACGTCCTTGACTCCGGGGATCGCCAGTCGGTCAGGATTCAGCGTCATACTCTTGACCAGAGACTCCTTCAATACACTGGTTGCCCATTGACGAAACATCACAGCTTTTTTACGGAGGGCTGGCGAAAGGGCGGATCCTCAAAACTTGCCAGTCCTTGGGCCAGGAGGAGCTTTTTGGTACGATCGCCCCGGCTTCCGGAAAGATCGCTTCATGAAGGGTTCTGAACGTTCCAGAGAGAGGAAAGGGGGGCGGCGAAGAGCCGCGATCCGAAGGGAAGCACCCGGTCTCCATCATAGAGGACGAGTCCCAGAGACATCTCCCGCCCGGCCGAGAGTTCCAGTCTTTTGAGTCCCCGAAAATCCTGGGGCGTGACCGTCGCGGCTGCCTTGATCTCGATTCCGACGATCCGTCCCCCCTCCTCTTCGACAATGAGATCGACCTCCTCCTGGTCCTTGTCCCGGAAGTGGAAGAGTCCCGCGATGCCTTCTTCCCAGGAGGCCTGTTTGAGTATCTCGGACACAGCGAAGGTCTCGAGCAGGGGACCCAGGCGGGAGCGGTCCCGGAGAATCGTCTCCTCTGTCGCTCCGGTCAGGTTCGCCTGGATCCCCGAATCGACCAAGTGGAGCTTGGGGGATTTGATCAACCGGGATGTCCGGTCGGAGTGCCAGGCGGGAAGTCGATGGATCAGGAACAGTCGTTCTAAAACGGACACATAACTTTTTGTGGTCTTCGCATCCAGCCCGATCTGCCCTCCCCATTGAGTGAGATTCGGGATCTGTCCGGACTGAAGGGCCATGATCCGGAAAAGCGGGAGAAGACGATCCCGATGTTCGAGATTGGAAATCTCCCGGACATCTCTAAGAAAGAGCGCCTCCACATAGTCCCGGACCCATGCACGTCGTCTCCCTGGATCCTTCCGCCGAAGCATCTCGGGATATCCCCCGGACAGAACGGTCTTCACGAGCTCGTCCCCGGTGACCGGAGAGAGGCAGTCGGGCGGGCGTCCTTCGAGGACCCGCTTCAGAAATCCCGGTCGCTTTCGCCGGATTTCTCCTTGTGACAGGGGGAGAAGCGGAACAATTTCCATGCGTCCCGCGAGACTCTCCGAGACGGTGGGAAGAGTCATGAGATCCGCAGAGCCGGTCAGGAGAAAGCGTCCGGGGCGTCGGTCTTCGTCAACGGCCTTCTTGAGAGAGATCAACAGTTCGGGGGCTCGCTGGACCTCATCAATGATCGCCAGGTCCAGCTGCCGGACAAAGCCGGAAGGATCGAAACGGGCCGACTCCCGGACTGTCTCGTCGTCCAGGGTCAGATAGGGGCGTTCGGGCCCGGAAAATTGGCGCACAAGAGTGCTTTTTCCAGCTTGCCGAGGTCCAACGACCAAGACGACGGGAGTGTCGCTGAGGGCCGTTTCGATCCTTCGGGAGGCCACTCTTGGAAGATAGGAGTCCGCAGAATCCATCGCAATCGTCCAATCCGGAATATTTTATCGTCCAATCCGGAGCGAATCGTCGTCCAATCCGGAATTGGATGGAATCTTATCACCGAAAATCGGTTCTTTCAACCTCATGGAATATTCTTATTTGTTGAGGGGGTTCTCCCTGATCCATTTTACTTTTCGAGTACTGGAAACTTTCTGTTTGGTCGGATGTCTCCATTCAGAGGTGTACTCCCCCGGCGGGATTTTGTCGCTGGATCCATTCCTTTTGATGGGAAGGGGGAGCCATGAATCATCCACCCTCCCCACCACTTTCCCGAATGGCCCCGGGAATTCGACGGGGTTCCCGTCTTCGTCTCCCGGGCTCTTCGCCCGGGAAGATCTTGAAGCGGTCCCCCTCTCCCTTGGTCCTGGTCGAGACTGGCCCTTCAGGCAAAACACCCGGCACTTCGGATCTGCGGGAGCAAGCTTGGAGTCCAGATTGGCCAGATTGGGGAGAACAGCAAAAACCCGAGCAACCCCCGTCCTCGGATGGCTCTGCAATGTCTGCCCCCAAGACCAAGACCGTGTCCTTTGTGTCCGGTGAGCTGTTCGGCACCAAGCAGCGCGACTTGCTGCAACGGCGCAAGAACCGGGTCCTCTTCGATCTGCACCACGGGCTCGATCAACTCGCTTTGGATCGGGACAAACTCATCGATTGCTTCAAACCCTATCGGGCGCCTGAAGGCAAACCCATCATGCGAGCCGTTGCCGGGCGGCGAATGCTGGAAAACTCACAGGCAGCCTGATCGAGGACATCGCGCCATGACTGCCGGCCGGAATCCGCTTCAACGACGACGATGCCATTCAGGCGTTCGAGTGCGTCTGGACGGAACCGATCACGCGCATCAAGGGCAATACGTGAAATCTGACCGACAAAGTGTCCGAAAACTTCTCGCAAAGAAATATCCGGTCTGTTGATCCGGTAGGGGAGACCCCAAGCACTTGGAATCTCTGGGAACAGCCCGTTGAATAAGGCGGAGGATGCGAGTCACCCTCCAGAGGAGGGGGTCGCCCGTTCACCCTCCCTGTTTTTGAGGGCATCCTCCTGGTCTTGAACGCTGCCTTTCGCCGGACGGCTTTTGGATTCCCTGAGCCCGGCTGATAAGATGGAGGGGTCGGGAGGAAGGGGGACACGAACCTTCCTCCCGAAAGTATTGCAAGTCTTGCGACGATAGGAACGGATCTCTTGGGGAGTGTGTCTGATGGGAAATGAGGTTACCGCCGATTTTCTGATCGTGGGGGCCGGCATCATGGGGCTCGCGCTAGCCAGGGAGATCAAGGAGAAGGATCCTGCCGTCCGGATCGCGGTGGTCGAGAAGGAGCCGGTTCCGGCGTGGCATGCGAGCGGCCGGAACTCGGGGGTCCTTCACGCTGGCTTCTACTATACGAGCGATTCCTTGAAGGCCCTCTTCACCCGGGAGGGGAACCGCCTCTGGCGGGAATACTGCCGGGAGAAGGGGCTTGCGACGAACCCCTGCGGCAAGGTGGTGGTCGCCCGGAACGAGGCGGAGGTCGAGGGGATCCGAGAGCTCAAGAGGCGAGGGGACAAGAACGGAGTCGATGTGACTGTGGTGGACGAGAGGGAGCTTGCCCAGATCGAGCCCAACGCCCGAACCTGCGGGATCGCGCTCTGGTCTCCGACCACAATGACCGTCGATCCGGGGGCGGTGGCCAAAAGCCTTGCG
>JAJYYA010000028.1 GCA_021801345.1 Nitrospirota bacterium | reverse complement strand
ACCTTTTCCACGAGCCAGTCGGTGAGTCTTTGGCCCAGGTTCCCCCGATCCTCGCTCCGTTCGTGAAGGGAGGCGTGCCAGGAGGCCTGGGGGCTTCCTTCCAGTTTCTTCTCCTGGAAGAAGAGCGTCAGGGGACAATGTGAAAGGGGAAGAAGGCGGGCGGCCTCTTCGTTGTGCATGAAGTGCCAGTGGGAGGCGAGGGCCCCGAGCCAACTTTTGATCGTGCGGGTCGGAACAGGAGAGTGTCGGGCAGTACTCCATGCGGCGATTTTTTCTGCCGGCATAGGGCGCGCGAGGCTGTACCCCTGGCCGTAGCGGGCCCCGAGGATCGCGGCAGCCTCGATCATCCCCTCGTCTTCCAGCCCTTCCACGACCACGCCGTACCCTAGCTCACGTCCCATCTGGATGATGGTTCCCAGAATGCCGAGAGTTTCGAGAGGGAGGCTCCGGATGTGGGCCAGAAGGGACTGGTCGACCTTGATTTTGTCGAAGGGGAGGCTCGAAAGCCTTTGGAGACTGCTGTATCCCGCGCCCAGGTCGTCCATCGAGATTCGGACGCCGGCGGCGACAAGCTTCGCGATCGCTTCGCGTTGTTCCGGACGATCGAGAGCCCGGTTTTCGAGAATTTCGAGGGAGAGTCGGGAAGGGAGGATCCCGTGTCTTTCGAGAGAGGTCGCGACCCATGCGGGGCAGTCGGGTTCGAGAAGTGTGACCGGAGAGATGTTGAGCGACAGGTCGATTGCGAGACCTTCCCTGTCCCATCGTGCGATGTGGCCGAGAGACAAGTCGAGCCCTTCCCGAAAGAGCCAGTTGAGGTCGGCTCCGGAGAGGACGGGGAGAAATCGGTCGGGAGAGACGATCTCCCCGTCGGGCCGAACGAGTCGGGCCAGGGCCTCGACCTTCCCGAATGCGCCGTCTCTCAGGTCGACGACAGGCTGCATGTACATGGAGAGACCGCCCGAATAAAGCTCCTTCCGGTACTCTTCGGCCTCCTCTCGGGAAATGACTTCGACCGGTGCATTGCAGAGAGACCAGACCTGCTCCAGCCGATGCCGGAGGCTCTGGGCGAACTGGCTTGTCCAAGAGGAACTGAACTGGTTTGGATACCCTCCGAAAAGAACCGCAACCGCGACCGCCTGGCCGGAGGCGTTGACGGCCGGGATGGCTAGGCCGGAACGAATGCCGAGCTTTTTGATCGCGTCTTGCCAGGGGAGAAGGCCGGGATCGCCGCAAGCGGAGCGGGAGACCGAGATCTGGAGAGTCCGGAAGGCTTCCGGGGCGATCCCCCTCCCTCGAGGATCGGAGGGATCGACGACCGGTTCGCTCCCGGGGGATCCCATCATGAGGCCAGCCTCCGTCGCGCAAATCCCTGCCCGTCCTTCGACCTGGAAGGTTCCCTGGGCGTCGGGGCGGAGAAGGAGCGTGCAACGAATTCCCGGGAGGCTGGCCATGTTTTCGATCTCGCGCCGGGCGGCGTCGAGCCAGAGGGCCCCCGCTTGGGGAAGGGGCAGGGAGAGGAGGTCGAAGTAGGCTCCCCGAACGGAGGTTCCGGTCCGGACCTCCTCCCGGATATCGTCCTGGAGGCGGCTGTCGGCGGCGAGGTAGATCCGGTAGCGGTCGCGAGGAGAGAGTCGGGACTTCGTCAGGTGTTCGACGAGCAAATTGCTGTAGAGGGTCTTCGACTGGAGAATAAGGGAGAAATCGAGTCCGACGAGAGCATGGGTCTCTCCCGTTCTTTCGGCCCGTTCGAGCACCGCCTGTCGGGTCGTCTCTGGGTCGAGGAGGAAGAGGAGGTGTTCCGCCTGTCGGATCCTGAGCACGGAGAGTTCGTCCGGAGAGAGGCTGGAGAGGATCTTCTCCGCCTCTGGGTCTCCGGAGAGCCGGTCGTAGAAATCGCGGACGAAGCGGTCCAGCAGGCGGCGGAGAGGTTCCCGGTTCTCGTCGAGGAGAACGGCGGCATGGGGGCCGTAGGGATCGAAGGGTTCTTCGGGCCCCGGGACTCCCCCCGAGAGGGGCCCTCTTTGCCACCAGGACCCTCCCCTGGTCTTTCGTTCCTTGGCCTGGTACATTGCAGCGTCGGCGATCCGTATGAGCTCGTCGCCGTTTTGTCCGTCGGCGGGAAAGAGGGCGAGGCCCAGAGTCATGCCCACCTTGCCCTCTCGGCCCGAGCCCAGGTCGAAGGGAATCTCGACCGACCGGTGGAGTCGAGAAAGCATCGCGGAAAGAGACGGGGCGAAGCTCTGGGGATCGAGATCCTCGATCACGACGACGAATTCGTCCCCTCCCAGGCGGGCCAGAAAGTCGTTGTCGCGGAGGGTCCCACGGGCCCGGTCCGCAAACTCCCGGAGGAGCAGATCTCCTGCTGGATGGCCATAGGTGTCGTTGACGGGTTTGAAGTCGTCAAGATCGAGGATCCCGACGGCCGTGATCGTTCCGTTTCTCCGGGCCCGGACAAGGGCTCGGGAGAGATGAATTTCGAGGGAGCGCCGGTTGGGGAGGCCGGTGAGGAGGTCGTGAAAGGCCTGATACTCGAGCTGGTCCGAGAGGTTCCGGATTTCCGAGATGTCCCGCTGGACTCCCACGAAATGGGCGACGGCACCGCTAGTGTCGCGGATCGGGCTGATCGTCATCAGGTTCCAGAAGGGCGTTCCGTCCTTTTTGAAGTTGAGGATCTGCCCGTGGAACTCCTCTGCCTTCCGGACCGCCTGTCCGATCCTGCTCACCGTCTCCGGATCGGTCCCCGATCCCTGGAGAAGGCGAAGGTTCTTTCCTATAACCTCCTCCGGAGAGAACCCCGTGATCCGGAAGAAGGCGCTGTTCGCATAGAGGACGAACCCTTTTGCATCGGTGACGGTGGCTCCGTCGGAGACGCAGGCGAGGGCGGTGGAGAGGAGGCGCTCGCGTTCCGTCGTCGCGATCCGGTCCAGGCTTCGAGAGACGTTTCCGGCGAGCTCTTCGAGAAGGGTGCGGATCTCGGGGTCGACGAAAACGTCGGGATCCCGGTGAAAAAGCCGAAAAAGTCCCCAGGGAGCCCCCTGGCGGTGGAGGGGAAGGGAGGCCAGAGCGGCCTCTCCGGCCGGAAGGGCGTCTCCCCACGAGGAGTCCGAGGGGAGGGAATTTTCGCGGAGTGTCGGGCCGCAAATCCTGGCGTAGCGAGGCTCGCCTTGGGAGATCACCATCGCTTCCCCGGCGGAGACACTCCCGCCGAAGAAGTTGCCGGAGAGGTCGGAGGAGGCGAGTCTTTCGAGCGAGCCGTCCGCCCTGAAAGACTCGAGCGAGGCGAAGAGGGCTCCGGGAAGGTTCCCGGCAGTTTCGCAGATCAGCCGGGCGACGTCGGAGGTCTTGGCCGAGTCGGCCAGGATCCGGTTGGCCCGGGCGAGAAGGGCGGTAAAATCGGAGAGACGCGAGAGCCTCAAGTCCTGCTGGCGGCGAAGCGTCACGTCGTGGAGGGTGACGACGACCAAGGATTCGTCCCCGATCCGGACGGCGGAGGCGGAGGCGTCGATCCATAGCGGCGAGCCGTCTTTTCGGACGAGTCGCATCTCTCCGACTGCAAGCGGCTCGTCGAAAGAAAGTCCGGGGACGAGGATCTTTTCGACATGGTCGAACTCGGCGGGGTCGAGGAAGAAGATCCGGGTAGAGCGTCCGACGAGTTCGTCGGGGGAGCCGTATCCCAGCATCTCGGCGACCCGGCCGTTCGCTTCGACGATGGAGAGATCCTTCAGGAGGAGGATGCCGGCCAGCGTGTTGTCGAGAAGCGCCTCGCGGAGCACACGGCTTCTGAGTTCCTTCTGCCGGACGTCGATATGGGCAAGGCCCAGGGAGGCGCTTCGGGCGACCTCTTCGAGAACGGCGGCAAGCTCCGGATCGAAGGCCTCCGTCTCCCGGTGGTAGAGGGCGAAGAGGGCTCGGGAACGCCCGTCGACGGTCACGGGAAGGGCGGCGAAGGATCTGACCCCCCAGGTGCCGACCGCTTCCCGAAAGATCCCGGCGAGCGACGGTGGACCCTCCCGGACGAAGCGTCCGAGATCTTGGTTAAACAAGGGGGACCCCGAGACAAAGGCGCGCCACGAAAGGCTGAGGATCCCCGATTTTTCCGGGTCGGCCGGTATCTTGACCGAGTCGAGGTATTCCGAGGCCGGTCCCGAACGGGCCAGGATCCGGAAGGTGCCGTCCTCTTCGGGAACGCCGATCCAGGCCAGACAGAGATCTCCTGCCGAGACGGCCGCCTCGCAGAGGGCCTGAAAGAGGGCGGCCTCGTCGTTCGCCTCCGCCACGGCCAGGTTGGCGCGGGCGAGGAGGGCGTTGAAGCCGGAGAGGCGCCGGATGTGGCGTTCGGCATTTTTCCTGCGGGAGATGTCGCGGGAAGAGTTGAAGGCGAAGCGTCTCCCTCCCAGAAGGATGGAGGAGGCGTGGATCTCGACGGGGAAGAGGGATCCGTCCTTTTTCCGGTGGACCGACTCGAAGAGGAGGGATTTGCCGGAAGGGAGGGCGAGGACCTCCGAGAATTTTCTGGCGAGTTCGTCGGTGTCGAAGCCGGCATTCCACCTCGAAACAGGGAGACCGAGAAGGTCCGGGGGGGCGTACCCCAGCATCCGGGCGAACGAACGGCTGGCAAGGACGAGACGGGCGTCGGCGTCGAGGATATAGAGTCCGTCTGTGGCGGCGTCCATAAGAGGGACGAAGGGACTCAAGAGAGTCTCGGTCGACTCGGGGGGAGAGGGTTCTTCGTGGGCCGGCACGATCTCGCTCCTTGCGAGAGGCGATTTTTGGGGGAGGGCTTCGGTTCGTGGAGGAATGCGGGAGAGTCTTCTCCCGTTTTCGTGCGCGAGAAGAACGCCTCTTTCCCCTTGCGTCGAAAGTTCCCGGTCAGGGGGAAATCGTAATGCCTCATGGGGTTTTTGTCAAATTTTCCCGGGCAGGGATGCCCGCCGGATATGGGGGAGGATATGAAAGGGGAGGCCCAAACAAGAAAGGGGAGGGCGGATCGTTCGATCCGCGCTCCCCCTTGAAGCACTCTAAGACCTCCTGGGAACCCATTGTCCGGGGTTCGACGGACGCGAACACTCAGAGGGCGGTGTTCGGGACGCTGAAGGTCTGGGCGGGTTGGGACACTCCGTTTACAGTCTGGGCGGGAACGCTCACCGATCCTCCGACCACCAGAACGTGGTTTCCGTTCATGTCGACCACGGAGGCCGTTCCCGATGACATCGTAAACGAAAATCCTGTAAAGCTCAGGCTGGAAGGAAAGGTCGATGAGGTGATTCCGTCAGCGGCACATCCGGTTCCCCCGAGGGTAAAGTCCATGCTCACCCCCATGGTCCCGGTCATGCTCGAGACAGAGTAGACATTGGTCAGCCCCGTAAGGGGTGTGATTGTGCCCCCTGTAAAGGTGATGGTCTGTCTGAAGTTGGTGATTGACAGCGTGCAATTTGGGGCGATGGTCTGGGTCGGGAGATTCGGGGGAGTGAATATGAGGGTTCCCCCGGTAATGTTCCCGCTCGATCCGATGGAGATGCTGGTTCCGGAGGCGGGACACATGACCATCTCGCCGTTCCAGACGCCGAAGGGGGATCCGCTTGTTGTGGCGCACCCCGTTGCCGGAACGCTAAAGGTTTGGTCGATGGAAACGGCCGGCTGGGAGGTGACATTGGAGAATCCGATCGTGAAGGTCTGGGCAGACTGCCCTGTGATCGTATAGGATCCGGAAATCGTCGACCCGCTTATCGTTCCGGTGAAGGAAACTTTGGTGAAGGTGCCCTGTTTTCCCTCGCAGGTCAGGGTTGCCGAAAGTGTCGATCCCGAGAGCGTCGCTCCGGTCCCCGTGCAGGTGAGCATGTTGGTCAGGTCGACGAGGGTGATCGTCCCGTCCGACTGGTAGTAGAGGGTGGCATCGATCGTCGCGGTGGTCGTCGACCCGGAGATAGGGGCCGCAGCCATGGCCGTGGCTCCCCCTGAAGCCCCCGAGGAGTAGACCCCCGCGGAGAGGCCCGCGCTTCCGTTCGTGCCTCCCCCGCAGGAGGCCAGGAGAAGTCCCCCGAGGATCCCTGCCGCGAGAAGAGATCTCCGGAAGGGGGAGCGGCGGTTCCTTTCGCCTTTGAAATCCTTTTGTTGTGTTCCGATGTCCATCGATCTTCCTCCTTAGAATGCACTGGTGCGATTCCAGACAAATCCGCCTTGGGGCAGTCTTCCCTGAAATCGCCTTCCTCTTGTCAAAGGCGGCAGGTCACAGCCTGCCGCGTGCCGTCAGAAATTGAAGCCTGCCGTCACCGGAACATACCAGAAGGCCCCCTGCTGGTAGGGGGAATTCGGCACGGCATCCGGAAGGTAGGCGACCTTGACCTCCACGAAGACCCAGTCGAGGTTGAGGCCGAATCCCGCATCGGCGTAGCTCGACCATGCGTGGTTTGACGATTTCGCGAAAAAGCCCGGACTCTGGAGGGAGTTCTCGTAGGCGACCCCGCCATCAAGCGCCAAGTAGAGAAAATAATCCGGATCGCCGTATAGCTTGAGCTCGACGCCTCCGGTCAGGGGGGCCGACTCCAGGGCGCCGGAGGTAAAGAAGGGCGAGGTGCCGGGGTTGAAGAGGCCGGCTTGCGCCTCGGCCCGGAAGGCCACGTCTTCCGTGAACCAGTAGACGACTCCGACGCCTCCCCCGTAGCCGTCGCCCAGATACTTGTTCCATGTCGGGGAGGTGAAGGACGACGGCAGGTTCGAGAAGCCGTTTCCTGTGTCGGGAGACGTAAAGTCGTAGTTCCCGAAGAGAAGAACGTTCCAGACTCCCGCCCCGGAGCTCTGAGCCCGGGAGACCGGGGGGGAAACTGCGGAAACGGCGAGGACGGCAAGGGCGAGGAGCGCGGTGCGTGCCATTCTGAGCCGACTGTGATGCCACATGGGTGTCTCCTTTACGAAAGGGTTCGTCCTTCGGGCCGTCCTCAAGCTTCCGGCGATCCGGAAACGGCTTCTCCTTGAGCCGTTATTTCCCGAGGGCGAAGGGTTTTGCCGATTCTTCAAGATCTCTTCGGTCGAATTCCAAAATTCTTTATTGGCTCCGCTAAAAAGTTAGTCCGCCTGTTTTTTTCGCAGGGGGACGTGACGCCCCTCCGGCAAGAGGGGCGAGGACCGTTCGGGTGGGACGCAAAGAGGACTCCACCGAACATTTGCGTTCCGGACCGGGAGCCTGTTCGTTCCCCCTTTTCGCGAGGCGGGTTTGGAGTTGCGGTCTGTTTCTTTGGAGCATTCGGAGGCTCCCCACGATGTTTGAGGTTTTGTCCCTGTTGGACATTGAAAATTTGATAAAATTTTTGTAAAAAATTATTTTTTGCAAACCTTTATGTCGTTTACATGTTTTAATGTATAGCAATTTATTATCTATTTACTGGGAAGTAAGGATCTCTTTCGGGTGAAATTTACATCCTTTATTGTTTTCTGTCAAATCAGAGAAGAGTCGTGTTCAGGTAAGGGAGTGCCGGTGTGAAAATGGGAGCAAGACGGTCAGTGGATTGAGATCTTCTTGATTTGCAGACCGGGAGGTCTCCGAGGAATGCGTTCGGAAACCACCTTAAACAAGGAGTGATTGTTTTGGCTAAGACCGAACCGGTCCGAGGAAGCCCGGAAGGGAAGGTGCCCCGGAACTCGTGACGGCTCGCATTCCGGGGCCGCTCCTTCCGGATGAGCGTCTCCGGAGGGGGTGTCTACGATCTTTCCCGGGAGGCGGTTTGAGGGGCTCCCTGTTCGGATATATCGCCTCTCCCCGTCTTCCAATAATTTCAAAAACCGCTTGAACTGTTATGGCGCTTGCAGGTATTCTGAAAGGATGTATCCCGTCTCTTCCCGCAGGTCTTCCTGGAGAAGAAGGCGAGGGATCGACCGGAGAAACAAGAAGAAATTTCGAAAGGATTGCCTCATGGCAGAAAAGGACGGCATGACCCCCCTCGAAAAGAGAACCCTTGCGGGGCTCAGCCTCATATTTGCAATTCGGATGTTCGGTCTTTTCATCGTTTTGCCCGTGATCAGCCTCTATGCGCGGACGCTTCCCGGAGCGGATCCTTTATGGCTTGGTCTGGCGCTGGGAGGATATGGTCTTTCCCAGGCGATTCTCCAGGTTCCCTTCGGCATGCTTTCCGACCGCTTCGGACGAAAGCCCGTCATCGTTTCGGGCCTTGTTATTTTTGCCGTGGGGTCGGTCATGGCGGCGACGGCCCATAGCGTCTTTGGTCTTTTCGTCGGCCGCCTTGTCCAGGGAGGAGGGGCCGTCGCTTCGGTTGTGATTGCGCTCATGTCCGACCTGACCCGCGAGGAGTACCGGACCCGGGCGATGGCCGGTATCGGGGTCTCCATCGGACTTTCCTTTGCTGTCGGCATGGTGGTGGGGCCGATCGTCGGCGCCTCCTACGGGGTCTCTTCGCTCTTCTGGCTCACCGCGACCTTGGCCCTTCTCGGCATCGCCATCATTTTGTTCGTGGTGCCGTCCCCTGTGGGGGCTGTCCACAAGAACGAGATGGAGCTTTCCTTTTCCCAGCTGGGATATGTCCTCAAAAATCCCGCACTTCTCAGGATCGACATATCCGTCTTCTCCCTCCATCTTTTCCTGACGGCCGTATTCGTCAGCTTCCCCGTGCTTCTGCAAAAATACATGCCGCCCTCCGCGATGTGGAAGGTCTATCTTCCCGTCATCCTGGGAGGGATGTTCCTCATGGTTCCGGCCATGATCGTGGCCGAAAAGCGCAAGAAGCTGAAGGTGGCCTTCCAGATCGCCGTCGGCCTCATCGTCGCAAGCTTCGTGATCTTCCTTGCGGGGTACAGGACCGAAGTGGGGCTGATCGCGGGACTCTCCGTTTTCTTCGTCGGCTTCAACCTTCTTGAGCCTCTCATGCCCTCCATCATGACCCGGTTCGTCCGGACCAGAACCCGGGGAACCTCCTCGGGGGTCTTCAACATGAGCCAGTTCATGGGGGCTTTCATCGGAGGCATTCTCGGAGGGGGCCTTGTCTCCGTTTCCAATACGGCACTCTTCTCGGGCCTCCTTCTGATCTCTGCGGTCTGGTTTGTCATCGCCTTCGGGCTCACCGATCCGAACCTTCTCGAAACCTTCGAGCGACCTGTCGGGGAGGGGCTCCATGATCCCATGCCCGTCATACGCCAGATGGGGGAGATGTCCGGGGTGATCGATTGCCGCTATCGGGATGCGGAGAAGATCCTCTGGGTCAAGTATCTCCGGGACCGGATCACACCCGAAGATCTCGAACGGAAGCTTTCCGGACTTCTCGAAGCCTAGAGGTCCAAAGGGGCGCTCGTGACTCCCATCCAGAGATTCCGCCTCTCCCTTGTCCTTTTCGTCCTTCTCATCGGCGGCGGGACGCTCGGCTATATGGAAATCGAAGGCTGGGGATGGCTTGACGCCCTCTTCATGACCGTCATCACTCTTTCGACGGTCGGGTACCAGACTGTCCACCCGCTGGACCGCTCCGGTATTTTCTTTACCATGGGGCTGATCGTAGTGGGGGTGGGAACGCTCGGTTACGCCATCGCCACCCTTTCCGAGACGATTCTCGAAGGGCATCTGCAGAACTTCTGGGGAGGCCGCAAGATGGAGCGGATGATCGAAAAGATGGAGCACCAGGTGATCGTCTGCGGCTATGGGCGGATCGGGTCGCTGACGGTTCCGGCTCTCCATGCCCAGGGGATTCCCTTCGTGGTCGTCGAAGAGAACCCTGACCTCGTCAAGGAAATCCTCGAGCTGAAATATCCCGTGGTCATCGGGAATGCCACCGAAGAGGGAGTTCTGAAAAAGGCCGGCATCGACCGGGCATCGGCGCTTCTCGTGACCCTCTCCTCCCGGGTTGCCGATGCCGCCTATATCGTGATGAGCACGAGGATCGACCACCCGGGGCTCACGATTATCGCCGTCGCCAACGACTCCCGGACCGAGGCCAAGCTTCTTCGGGCAGGGGCCAGCAAGGTTGTGTCCCCCTTCATTCTCGGGAGCCACCGCATGGTGATGGCGCTCACCCAGCCGACCCTTCTCGATGTCATGGACGTCGTGAGCGGCAGGGATGGAATGGGACTTTCGTTCGAGGAGCTCGTCATCCCGGAAGAATCGGCTTTCTGCGATCACTCGATCGCCGAGATCGCCAAAAAGTACGGTTTTCGTTCGCACATTATCGCCATTCGTCCCTCCGGCGGAAAAAACTTTGTCCTTCCGACCGCGCAAAGCGTCCTGCGCGCCAACGACCAGATTGTCCTGATCGGGTCGCGCGACGAGATCGGGCGAATTCGGGAGCTGATGGATCGCTCGGGAGAAACGGCTTGACCGGTGAGACCGGGAAAGGAAGAGGAGCGTGAGAAGGGAAGAGGGGGGAGAGCAGCAGACACGGTCCGTTCCGATGGAGGAATGGGTCTTGCGGGGGAGCCGGGTCCTGATGGGGAACGTCTCCCGCGAAGAGCTCGTCTTCAGGAAGGGAAGGGGTTCCTGGCTCTACACCGTTGAGGGCAATGCCTATCTCGACTTTCTCGGGGGGGTGGCGATCCACGTGCTCGGCCACTGCCACCCCAAGGTGACGGTCGCGGTTCAGAAGCAGGCTCAGAGACTGCTCCACACCTCCAACCTTTACTACCACCAGCCCCAGATCCTCCTGGCAGAGTTTCTCGTGCGGGAGACCTTCGCCGACCGCGTCTTCTTTGCCAACTCCGGCACGGAGGTCGTCGAGGCGGCCATCAAACTCGCCCGTCGCTTCGGTGCCGCCACCGGCCGCTACGACCTTCTTGGGCTTGAAGGGAGTTTCCACGGACGGACTCTGGGCGCGCTCTCCCTGACCGGACAGAAGAAAATCCGCGAAGGGATCGGGCCGATCCCTTCGGGGTTCTCCTGGGCCCCCTATAACGACTTTGAGGGGGTTCTCTCGAAGATCACAGAGCGGACGGCGGCGATCTTCGTCGAGCCCGTCCTGGGGGAAGGGGGAGTCATTCCGGCAGATCCTGTCTTTCTTAAAAAGCTCAGGACCTTGACCCGAGACCGACAGATCCTTCTCGTCTTCGACGAGATCCAGACGGGCATTGGCCGGACGGGAAGCCTCTTTGCCTACCAGGATCTCGATGTGGTTCCCGACGTGCTCCTCTCTGCCAAGGCTCTGGGGGGGGGACTTCCGCTTGGCGCTCTCCTGACGACGGAGGAGCTTTCGGCCTTCCTGCCTCCCGGCTCGCACGGCTCGACCTTCGGGGGCAACCCCTTGTCCTGTGCGGCGGGGCTCGCCGTTCTCGAGGCGCTCTACGAGGAGGGCTATCTCCCCTCGGGAGGGGCCCGGATGTCCTCCGTCCTCTGGGAGGAGCTGGCAAACCTGGCTCGTCGTTACCCGGAGTGGATCCTTTCTGTCCGCGGGCGGGGGATGATGATCGGTCTTGTCCTTCCCGGACAGGCCCCCGAGGTCAAGGCCCGCTTTCTCGAAGAAAAAGTTCTGGTCAATGCCGCCTCTTCCGAGGTCATCCGGATCCTGCCCCCTGTGAACCTCTCGATCGAAGAGATCGAGTTTTTTATCGAACGGGCGGACAGAGTTTTTGCCTCCCTGGGCCGCCCGAAAGGAGTCGGAAATTGAAAAATCGCTCGGCCCGCTCCTTTCTGACGCTTCTTGACCATTCTCCCAAGTCCCTTCGGGCCATCCTCGACCTCGCGGCGCGGATCGAAGCCTCCCCCGAAGACTTCCGGAAGCCTCTCGAGTGGAAGACCGTCGGCCTCCTCTTCGAAAAGAGCTCGACGCGCACCCGGCTCTCCTTCGAGGCCGGCATCCGACAGTTGGGAGGAGGGAGCCTTTTTCTCGGGTCGGACATTCAGCTGGCCCGGGGGGAGTCGATCGAGGATACCGCCCGGGTCATGAGTGCCTATCTCGACATGGTCGTTATCCGTACCTTCGGTCACGACAGGATCGAATCCTTCGCCCGCGCCGCCTCGATCCCGGTGATCAACGGCCTCACCGATGGCCATCACCCCTGTCAGGCCCTCTCGGACTTCTCCTATATGGAGAAGGTCTTCGGGCGTCTCGCAGGGTTGACTCTGGCCTTTGTCGGAGACGGAAACAACATGGCCCGCTCCCTCGCCGAGGGGGCGGCCCTTCTCGGCGTCCACTTCATCCTGGCGGCTCCGGAGGGGTATCGTCTACCGGAAGAGGAGGTGGCGGCCCTCGACCGATTGGCCCGGAAGTCTGGCGGATCGGTCCGCGTGGTGAACGATCCGAAGGAGGCGGCCCGGGGAGCTCAGGTTCTCTACACCGACGTCTGGACCAGCATGGGGCAGGAGGCCGAATCGGCCCTTCGGGAAAGGGCCTTCCGGGGATATGTGGTCGACGGGAGCCTTCTCTCCCTGGCCGATCCCTCCGCCATCGTCTTGCACTGTCTTCCGGCCTACCGGGGGAAGGAGATCACGGCGGAGGTCATCGACGGTCCGCGCTCGAGGGTCTTCGAGCAGGCGGCCGCGCGGCTTCCGCTTCAGAAAGCCATCATGATGTACTGCATGGAAAGGGATAGGGAATGAGCCAGAACAAGGAGAAGGCAGGCGCCGGGAACCCGAAGAGGGTGGTCCTGGCCTATTCGGGAGGTCTCGATACCTCGGTGGCGATCGTGTGGCTCAAGAAGACCTACGGCTGCGAGGTGATCTGCTACTGCGCCGATCTGGGTCAGGGCGAGGATCTTCACGCGGTGGCCAAAAAGGCCCGGGACTCCGGAGCCTCCGACGTGGTGGTGGTCGACCTCAGGGAGAGCTTTGTCCGGGAATTCATCTTCCCCATGATCGCCTCCGGGGCGGTCTATGAGGACGGATACCTGCTTGGGACCTCCATTGCCCGTCCCCTCATCGCCCGCGCCCAGATGGAGATCGCCCGCGAAAGGGGCGCCGACGCCGTCTCCCATGGGGCGACAGGCAAGGGCAACGACCAGGTCCGTTTCGAACTGGCCTGCTACTACTTCGACCCCAAGATCCGCATCATCGCCCCCTGGCGCCTCTGGAACTTCACCAGCCGCTCCGAGCTCATCGCCTACTCGAAGGAGAACGGCATCCCGGTGACGGCGACCCTCGAGAAGCCCTACAGCGTCGACCGCAACATTTTTCATACGAGCTACGAAGGGGGGATCCTCGAGGACCCGTGGGTGGCGCCGCCGGAGGAGATCTTCCAGATGACGCGGGATCCCCGGACCGGACCCGAGACCCCCGAAGAGGTGACGGTCTCTTTCGAGAAGGGCGTTCCCATCGCCATAAACGGGGCCCTTCTGACCCCGCTCGAGATCATGGAGAAGGCCAATACCTTGGGCGCCCTCCACGGTATCGGCCGGATCGACCTCGTGGAGAGCCGGTTCGTGGGGATGAAATCCCGGGGTGTCTACGAGACCCCGGGGGGAACGCTTCTCCATGCCGCCCACCGCGCTCTCGAGACCCTGACGCTCGACCGGGAGGTTCTGGCGCTCAAGGCCCAGATCATGCCCCAGTACGCGCGCCTCATCTATAACGGCTTCTGGTTCTCTCCGGAGCGCCTGGCCCTCTACGATCTCATCAGCCATACCCAGCACCGGGTCACCGGTGACGTGCGGCTTCTCCTTTACAAGGGGGGAATCCGTGTCGCGGGACGGAGATCTCCCTACTCCCTCTACCGGAAGGATCTCGCCACCTTCGAAACCGACTCGGTCTACCGCCAGTCCGATGCCGACGGCTTTATCCGCATACAGGCGCTGAGGCTCAAGCTCTTTTCCGACCAGGAGGGGGCCACGCCTTGACGGAGCCGGTGACAGAGAAGGACGGGGGGGCCCTGCCGGGAAAACCCTGGGGAGGGCGCTTTGCCGAGTCGACGGACCGGCAGGTCGAGGCATTCACCGAGTCGATCTCGTTCGACAGGAGGCTTTTTCGGGAGGACATCGAAGGCTCCCGGGCCCACGCCCGCATGCTGGCCCGGGTGGGACTTCTCTCCGGGGAAGAGCTTTCCCGGATCCTCTCTGGACTCGACAAAGTGGAGGCCGAATTCTCGTCCGGGGGGGTGGAGCTCCGGACCGACTGGGAGGACATCCACATGCATGTGGAGAAGCGTCTCGTCTTCCACGCCGGACCGGCCGGACTCAAGATCCATACCGCCCGGAGCCGAAACGACCAGGTTGCGCTCGACCTGCGGCTATTCGTCAGAAGAGCGGCAGGAGAGATCCTCCGGGAGGTCGAGCGACTCATCGGAGAAACGCTTCGTGCGGGGTATCGCTACCGGGAGCTGATTCTCCCCGCCTATACCCACACCCAGCAGGCCCAGCCCGTCTCGGGGGGGTACTACTTCGGGGCCTATGCCGAACGACTCCTGAGGGACAGAAAACGGCTCTTCGGAGTTCTGGAGAACGCGGCCCTCTGCCCCCTGGGTTCGGGAGCCCTCGCGGGAACGACCCTTCCCATCGACCGGGAGAGTGTGGCATTTGAACTGGGATTTTCCGGGGTCACTCAAAACGGGCTCGACACGGTGGGCGACCGGGACTTTATGGCAGATTTCCTCCATGCGCTCTCCCTGCTCATGGTTCATCTCTCGGGCTGGGCAGAGGAGTGGGTTCTCTGGTCGACCCGGGAGTTCGGCATGGTCCGTCTTCCCGATCGCCTGCTGACCGGCTCCTCCATGATGCCCCAGAAAAAGAATCCCGACATTCTGGAACTTGTCCGGGGGAAGACGGGGCGAGTGATCGGCGACTATACCTCTCTTCTCGTCCTTCTCAAAGGGCTTCCCCTCTCCTACAACCGCGATCTGCAGGAGGACAAGGAGGCGCTTTTCGACGCCGTCGACACCGTCGCTGGCTCCCTTGGCATGATGCGCCTCGCGGTGGAGGGGATGTCTTTCGAGACGGGAAGGATCGCTGAGATCCTTTCAAAGACGGAGCTTCTGGCCACAGATATCGCCGAGGATCTCGTCCGTCTGGGGGTTCCGTTTCGGGAGGCCCATGCCATCGTAGGCCGGATCGTGGCCCATGCCGCAACCAAAAACCTGACGCTCGAGAGCCTTCCGGATGACGATCTGAAACTTTTTTGCGACCGATTTCCTCCGGGCTATGCCGCGACGCTCTCGCCCGCCCGATCGGTCACTCGCCGCTCACACACGGGGGGTCCGGCGCCGGAGACGGTGGTCCGGCGTCTCGGGGCCATCTGGCAGGAGGTCTTCGGTGAGGCTCCCGAGTGGCGCGGGGGGGCCGAAGGGGAAGAGGGGGCCCCCCGGTCGTGACAGCGCCGCGCTTTTTTCGACGACTTCCCACGGCCCTTCTCCTGCTAACGGTTTTGGGCGGATGCGGAATCCAGGGCTCGCCGATCCCTCCGGAAAACGTGCCGCCGGAGACTCCCCGGGAGGCTCCGGCCAAGAAGACGCCGCCTTCCCAAACGCCTGCAGGGCCCCAGACGGGCGGAGGGGGGATGGACCAGGAGGAGCCCGAGGGGGGATTCCCGGACAAGTGAGGAGGCTTTAGGGTAGGAACCGGAATTCCGGGGATCACGACGATCATTGAGAGAGTCCCCTCCGGGGGACAAAACGGAGAAGGGCGGCAAAGAGAGGCCGCTCCTTGTGGCACATCATAAAGAGGGAGCGCAGAGCGTGAGTTCATTCCATTATCAGAACGGCCGGCTTTTCGTGGAAAATCTTCCTGTGGAGGAAATCGTGGAGAAGGAGGGCTCCCCCCTCTACATTTACAGCAAAAATGCCCTGGTCGAACGCATCCGCTCCTACCGCGAGGCCTTTGCTTCCCAGCCGACTCTCGTGGCCTACGCCATGAAGGCCAACGGCAATCTTGCCATCCTCTCTCTTCTGGCGAAGGAGGGGGCCGGCATCGACGTGGTCTCCGGAGGAGAACTTTTCCGGGCTCGCAAGGCGGGCGTTCCCGGAGAAAAAATCGTCTTCGCGGGAGTGGGGAAGAGCCGGGAGGAGATCGCCTATGCCCTCCGGGAGAAGATCCTCATGTTCAACATCGAAAGCCAGGACGAGCTCGACCATATCAGCCAGGTGGCGGTCGAGATGGGGACCCAGGCCCCTGTGGCTCTCCGGGTGAATCCGGACGTCGATCCCAAGACCCACCCCTATATCTCCACCGGCATGAAGAAGTCCAAGTTCGGGATCCCCGTCGAGCGTGCGGTGGCAGAATACCAGCGGGCCTCGAAACTTCCGGGCATCAAGATCGTGGGTATCCACCAGCATATCGGATCCCAGCTGACGGAGATCTCTCCCTTCCGGGACGCCTTCGATCGCCTTCTGGCCTTTCATGCCGAGCTCTCGAAGGCGGGTGTTCGTGTGACCCATCTCGACCTGGGCGGGGGCCTTGGCATTCGCTACCGAAGCGAAGAGCCCCCGACGCCGGCCGATCTGGCCGCCCTCGTCCTTCCCCGGGTGAAGGATCTCGGCGTGACTCTCGTCCTCGAACCGGGCCGCTCCATCGTCGGAAACGCCGGGATCCTTGTGACCCGGGTTCTCTACCGCAAGACGACGGCCGTAAAGAGCTTCGTCATCGGCGATGCCGGGATGAACGACCTCCTGCGCCCGTCCCTCTACGGAGCCCATCACGACCTTCTTCCCGTCCGGGAAAAGACGGGCCAGACGATCAAGGGCGACCTTGTGGGCCCCATCTGCGAGACGGGAGACTTCCTCGCCACCGATCGGGAGATGCCGGACTTTGTCTCGGGAGATCTCATTGCGGTCATGAGCGCCGGCGCCTACGGGTTTTCCATGGCCTCCAACTACAATGCCCGGCCGCGGCCGGCCGAGGTGCTCGTCGACTCGGGCTCCTACCGGGTTGTTCGGGACCGGGAGAGCTTTGAGGATCTCGTGCGGGGAGAGCGGGTGTGACCTCGCCCGATTTGCACCCTTCCCACGACGATGACGGGGACGACGACGAGGATCTGCCCCTGGCCCCTCCCCGGCGGGAAGGAAAGGGGTGTTTTCTCGTTCTGATCGTCCTTTCGGCCATCCCCGTGGTCTTTTTTCTCCTGACCTTTCTCGGGGGGAACTACCTGACCTATGTCTACATGCGCCACTTTGCCGTAGACCGGGGTCTGTCGGCACGGCGTCCTCCGGAGGTTCCCCTTCCGGAGTTCCTTCGGGACATAAAGGATTTCGACCGCTTCTACGATGCGGGCAACAGGGGTGCGATTCCCGGCCGGGACATCGTGAACCTCTCCTCCGAGCTCAAGAACATGATGAGCTATCCGGGGCCCGTGAGGCCCGAGGTTCTTCGGGAGGTCGATAGACACGCACGGGAGGTCATGCAACAATATCATATCGACGGGGGCGGGCCGGTCTCCCGCTAGGGAGGCACCGCCTTCCCTCTTATCGGGAGAGATCTCTCCCGCCATCTCCTTGCAAGGAGGACTCAAAGGGTGTTCGCAGGCTCCATGGTGGCGCTGGTCACGCCGTTCGAAAATGACCGTGCAGGGCAGGGAGGCCGGCTCGACGAGAAGGCTCTCCGTCGCCTCGTGGACTTTCATGTGAAGGAGGGTACGCGGGTCATCGTTCCCGTCGGAACGACAGGAGAGTCCGCGACGCTGACACACGAAGAGCACGAGAAGGTGATCCGCATCGTCGTCGAGCAGGCGGCAGGGCGCGTGAAGGTTCTTGCCGGGACGGGATCGAACAGCACGGAAGAGGCGGTGGCTCTGACGAAGGCCGCCCAGAAAACCGGCGCAGACGGGGCCCTGGTGATCACCCCGTACTACAACCGTCCGACGCAGGAGGGTCTTGTCCGACACTATGAGACGCTGGCCTCCCGGGTCGCTTTTCCCATGGTGATCTACAACGTTCCGGTGCGTACCGGGGTCAACATGCTTCCCGAGACGGTCGCCCGGCTCGCCGGGATCCAGGCCTATGTCGGGGTCAAGGAGGCCTCGGGCAGCATCTCCCAGGTGATCGATCTCATGGACCGCCTCGAGGGCCGCATGGCGGTTTACTCCGGCGACGATATGCTCACCTATCCGATTCTCGCCCTGGGAGGGCACGGAACGATCTCCGTCTCGGCCAACCTCGTTCCCCGGAAGATGTCCGATCTCTGCGACAAGGCGCTTACGGGCGACCTCGCCGGGGCGCTGGCGATCCATCGGGAGCTGGTGCCCCTTCACCGGGCATTGGGGCTCGAGACCAACCCCATCCCCATCAAGACGGCGATGGAGATCGCCGGGATCATGGGAGGGGCGTTGCGCCTTCCGCTCATCCCCATGGAGATAGCGAACCGGGCCCGGCTGGAAAAAGTTCTTTCTGCCCTGGGGATCCCAGGGAAGGGCGCGAAATGAAGTCCGATCGAACGAAGGTGGTCCTCGTCGGCGCAGGGGGGCGGATGGGCCGGGAGATCTCGGAGGTTTTGCTCGAGGACCAAAGGCTGTGTCTCGGGGCGGCAATCGAGTCCTCCCGATCGCCTCTTTCGGGTCGTCCGGTTCCGGGATATCCGGAGATCGTCTTCGAATCCGATCTCGCCTCGGCGCTTTCCCGCTGCGAGGTGGGCATCGACTTTTCCCAGCCGGAGGGACTCCGGTCGACCGTCGGGAGCTTTGTCGAATCCCGGGTCCCTCTTGTGATCGGAACGACCGGCCTGACGCCGGAGGATCGGGAGTTCGTGCGGGAGATGGGAGCGCATATTCCGATTCTCTGGTCTCCGAACATGAGCCTGGGGGTCAACCTCCTGGCCCTTCTTGCCGGACAGGCCGCCCGGAGCCTCGAAGGATTCGACTGCGAGATCCTCGAGATCCATCACCGCCACAAGAAGGATGCTCCGAGCGGCACGGCGCTCTTTCTTGGCGAGGCGGTCGCTCAGGCCCGGGATCAGGCTCTCTCCAAGACAGGCGTCTTTGTCCGGCACGGATTGACGGGCGAACGGGAGCCCAATGCCATCGGAGTGATGGCCCTGCGGGGCGGGGATGTTCCCGGCGACCATACCGTCTTCTTTCTCGGGCCCGGAGAACGTCTTGAACTGACCCACCGCGCGGAAAGCCGGGAGGTCTTTGCGCGGGGAGCGGTGAGGGCGGCCGCCTTCCTTCTGGGGCGGACCCCCGGGTTCTATACCATGGCCGACGTCCTTCTCTCCGGGGAGTCTCCGGGAGCATGAGAGGGATTCCCGGAGGTCTTCGAAAGGGGGATCTCTTCGTCCGCTATCGCAGAAAAGGGGAGCGGCGGATTTTTGCCGGGATTCTTCGCCCGGACGGAGAGATCGCCTCCCGAGACGGCAGGGTCGACCGGCCCGGAGAGGTCTTTTGGCTCCCGCCGGTCACTCCGGGGAAGATTGTCGCGGTGGGCCTAAACGACCGGGAGCATGCCCTCGAGATGGGGAAGCCCCTGCCCCGGGAACCCCTTCTCTTTCTGAAGGCGGTCTCCTCCCTCGGGGCCCATTGCGGGGAGGTCGTCTATCCGGCGGTCTCCACCCGGGTCGACTTCGAAGGGGAGATCGCCCTGGTCGTGGGGCGCCGTGCCGATCATATCCCCCCCCGCGAGGCCGAAAGACATCTTTTCGGGATCTGCGCCGCCAACGACATCACCGCCCGGGACATCCAGTCGTCGGATATTCAGTACACCCGGGCGAAGTCCTTTCCCGGCTTCTGCCCCGTGGGTCCGGCCGTTCTTGTCGGGGGGACGCCGGAGGGCTGCTCGGTGGTGACGCGGGTGAACGGAAAGGTGCGACAAAAGGGTCATGTCTCTTCCCAGATCTTCGGCTGGGAGGATCTCTTGAGCTACATCAGCCACATGATGCCGCTCGATCCCGGGGATATTGTCCTCACAGGGACCTACCGGGGCGTGGGGGCGGTTCTTCCCGGAGACGTCGTCACCGTCGAGGTCTCCGGAACGGGAATCCCGCTTAAAAGCACGATCGTGGCCGATCCCCGGCCCGGACTTTTTTCTCTCTGGCCTGGAAAGAAATCAGCGCCATCTGAACATTTGTCCGCGCATTCCCCTTCTTAGGCCGTAGGCCAAGAGGGGGTCAAGCGGACGATCAGTCTTTATTTCCGCCTTGCCTTGAGGTATCCTCTTCCCATGCAGACCGGCAAC
>JAJYYA010000009.1 GCA_021801345.1 Nitrospirota bacterium | reverse complement strand
CCGGATCGTGTCGAGAATCGTTGTGTCGAGAGTCTGGCCGAAGATTTTCATGCCCACACACTACACGAAAACTTTGGCCGTGTCCACCCCCTACTTATGGGGCAAGGTCAGTCCTGAATCCCTTTCTGAATTCCCTCCTGACGACCCACGTCCATCCATTTTTCGACGATGTTCGGCATGCGCTCGCTCCGGTGAAGTGTTTCCGAGATGATCTCCGTGACCTTCGGATCCTCGATCTCCCGATAGATCAGAAGATAGTTTAACACACTCTGAAAGGTCCCGGAATCGAGCTCCGGTCCCAGCGGTTCCAGCGCCATGGCATATTCGAGATAGCTCTTGTCGAAAATATGCTTGAGGGCGATCAGGCTCGCCGCCGCTCCCAGATGGTTCACAGCGCGGCGGATCTCCTGGTCCGAAACCCGTCCCGTATCGAGGACAAGGGGCGAGAAGTCCAGAGCGTAAGGCCTCAAAAGCTCCGGGACAGAGCAGAAGTCGAGAAAGCGCTCCGGGACGTTCCATGCGGGCGCTCCGTGATAGAAAATGAAGGGAAGGATCGGCGTGGGGCGTTTGTCGTTCCCCTGATCTCGGGTCCAGAGGGCGACCATGTAGCGAAGGAGCTGTAGAAAAACGGAGGAATCGGACACGGACTTGTGCTCGAAGAGGAGATAGATCTGGACCGGGACATCGTCAAGCCGGGCGGAGAGCACCAAGTCGAGATGGGACTTCTCGTAGGAGAGGCCGATCTTTTCCGTGTCGAGGTAATCGAGGCTGTCGTAGTCGAGGGCCCGGGACAGGGCGGCGGGAAGAAAGCCCCGGAGAAGTCCTCGCATATGATCGATCTGTCCGAATCTTGCCTTGAAAAACCGGTCGTGAATCCCTGGAACTTCGCTCATGCACTCCCCTTTTTTTACCGGTCCAACGAATGGAAAACCGGGCCATTCACCACGGAAGGGCGGGAAGGAATAGAACGTTATCCCGACTCTCCGGGGAGGAGACTCCTATCGGACGGGCCCCCAAGTCGAAGCTTTGTCGCGGGCCGGAACGCGACCCCCGACCTATTGCGCCTTTGCCCTCCGGCGAACCCAAAGAAGAATCGTCCCCGCCCCTGCGGCCAAAAAAAGATCTGCCAAGGCGATCCTCCCCTCCCCCAGATAAAGGGCGATCGCCAGATTGAAGAGATAGACGGAGAGGTAGAGAAAGGGGGGCAGGAATCGCTCGACATGGGAAGCAGGATCTCCCCCCGGTCGGGGCGAACGGGGCAGGACTCTCCAGAAAAAAAGGATCACGGCCCCGGTCACCCCCCATCCGACGAAGTTCGACCAGGTGACGCCGAAGTAGGATCCCCCCCCCGGGTAGTCGTAGATCTGCCCCAGAAACCACCGGCCCCCCCGAAGGGCGACGGGATCGATCACCATGTCGATCATGACGAAGAGAAGAAGGGCGATCCCCGAGATCCTTATCCAGAGCCTTCTGGGTGCCGACAGGAGCTCCCCGAGGGTGAGCCCGGCGGAGAGCCCCGCCACCCCCAGGGCCCCCACCGCCAGAAAGGCCAGAGAGAGAGAGTCCATGAGAGGCAGGTGACCGATCCAGATCTCCCGCCCCACCGTCGTCGGAAGGTAGCGGTAGTGGCCGAAGGGGAACCACCCTCCGGGGGAAGAGGAGCTCCACTCGAAAAGATAGGTGACAGCCCATGCGACAAAAAAGCGGAGGAAGGCGGAGGAAGGACCCGTCGCCCGCGAGAGGGCGACAAGGCCCGCCGCCCAGAAGAAAAAGACGTACCATCGGAAGAGAAGGGTCGAAAGGAGCAGGTGCACGGTCACGCCCCGGAGCGGGCGATCAGGACAACCCCTGCGGTAATGAGGGTAATCCCTCCCCATCGAAGAAGGGGGATCCGCTCCCTCAAAAAGAGTCTGGCGAAAAGGGCGGTCAGAACGTACCCCAGCCCCGTCATCGGCACGACCTGGCTCACCGGAAGATCCCGGAGGATCCCCAGAAGAAGAATATAGTAAAGAGCCTGGAGAAAGACCCCCAGAAGAACCTCGGGATGGCGGAGGATCGCCAGGATCCGGCCCCCCTCCCCCGGGTCGACCCGGGTCGCCTTCATGCCCCGGGA
Source organism: Nitrospirota bacterium (assembly GCA_021801345.1). Classification (GTDB taxonomy): domain Bacteria; phylum Nitrospirota; class Leptospirillia; order Leptospirillales; family Leptospirillaceae; genus UBA4572. Next base: position 18,559 of record JAJYYA010000009.1, on the reverse strand, counting down.
GAGGAGGATGAAGCCCGCGTCCTCAAGGAGAAGGGCCACGACGAACAGGCCGAGAAGGGCCTTGTAGGAGAACATCAGGGACGGTCGGAGACGACAGCTCCGGCGGGAACCTTCGGGTCGAGGGAGCGAAGCGTCCCTCCCGGCATGATCCGGTACCGGTAGCCGCGCCAGAGAATCGAGCGCCCAAAGCTCAAAAGATAGGCGTAGAAGGAAAGGGCTTCCCGGGCGATCCAGAGGCCGGCGTCCTTGTGTGTGAGGGACACCCCGACAAACTCCCGGAGCAGATAGGCGGAAAGTGCCAGATGGAGAGCGTAGAGACCGACCGCCCCGAAGGCGATCGCAGGACTCCCCCCAAGGATCCCGAAAAGGACCGCCAAAACGCAGAAGGGAAAGGGGCGCGAAAGGATCGACAGGGAGTAGCCCACGGGACGCAGAGAGGAGTAGGTCCTGGCCCACCGGACCTCATGGGCGACCACCCCGGAGAGGGACTCGTCTTTGATGCGGGCGTCGACAACAAGCGAGGAAAGAACGATCCTGTACCCTTTTTCGTGGATGAGCCTCCCGAGATGGTAGTCGTCGGCGAGGTAGTCCTTCATCGCGTCGAAGCCCCCGATGGCCTTGAGCGCTTCGGCGGAAAAGAGCATCGAGGGACCATAGAGGTAGGACATCGGCATGAGCGCGTAGGCCACAAGTCCCTGGGGGATCGCCTCGCTGTTGAGCATGAGGGCGGCAAGCCGGGAGGGGAACCCTCCCTCCGGGATCCCGCGCTGCATGCAGGTGACCGCGCCGACATCGGGATCGGCCAGCATGGGGCGCATGATCTCCCGAAGATATCCGGGCTCCACCCGGATGTCGCTGTCGTTGACGCAAATGTAGGGAACCGAAGCGAGCTCCCGGGCCACCGCCGCCACCTTGTTCATCTTGCGGTTCTGGCCGGTCCGCTCGGAGACGACGACGAGTTCGACCCGGTCGGGAGAGTCCCGGGCAAGCTCCCGTATCAGCTCGACCGCCGGATCCTTGGGGGAGTCGACGGTGAAGAGGATGCGGAAATTGGGATAGTCCTGCTCCACAAAGGAGCGGTAATTTTCGCGGGCGCCCAGATCGAGACCGCGGACAGGCTTGATCATGACGACAGGGGGAAGAGCCCCGTCCGGCATCCAGATATCCCGGCGGCTCCGGAGGAGGCGGTCCGCCCCGTACAGGGCGGCTCCATCAAAGACGACGCCCAGGAATCCGGCAAAAAGAGCCAGGCCGCCAACAAGTTCGATCAGGAAGGCTTCGGTCATCGGAAGTGAAGGGGTCTCACGGGGCCTGCGGCGCCTTCTGGGCGTCCCGGCGCTTTGCCATGAAGCGGAAAAACTCCCGGGCCTCCCGGGCGATCTTCCGGATCTCGGAGAGATCGAACAGAGCCCGGCGGAAGACCTTCAGGATGTAGCGAGGACGGAAGTAGTACTTCTTGTAGAACTTGGGAACGGCCATGAAGATCTCCCGGGAGCTGATCTCGGGATAGGCCACATTGACCGTCTGGAAGCCGTCGTCGGAGACCATCTCCTGGTCGACCATGTAGCCGTTCTCCCGGGCGTAGTCGTAAAAGTGGGTCCCCGGATAGGGCGAGGCCAGCGAGACCTGGAGGGTCTCGATGTTGAGGCGGCTCGCAAAGGCGATCGTCTCGTCGATGGTCTGGGGGGTCTCGCCGGGGAGTCCCACCATGAAGGTTCCGTGGATCGTCATGCCGAGCTGGTGCGCGTCGCGGGTGAACTTCTCCGCCTGCTCCACCCGGATCCCCTTCTTGACGTTGTTAAGGATCGTCTGGTTCCCGGACTCGTAGCCCACCACCATGACGCGGCATCCCGACTCCCGCATGATGCGAAGGGTCTCATGGTCGACATTGGCCTTGGAGTTGCACCCCCAGGAAAGACCGAAGGACTTGAGGCCCCGGGCAAGCTCGCGGGTACGGTCCCGATACTCGGTGAGCGTGTCGTCGTCAAAGAAGAGCTCTTTGATCTGGGGAAAGGTCTTCTTGATATAGGCCACCTCCTCGAGGACATTGTCGACGGAGCGGACCCGGTAAACATTGCCGGAGAAGGTCTGGGGCCAGAGGCAGAAGGTACACTTGCTTCCGCATCCCCGGCCGGTGTAGATCGAAATGTAGGGGAAGCGCATCCAGGGGATCTCGTAGTCGGAGATCTTGAGGTCCCGGGCATAGACCCGGGAGGCGAAGGGAAGAACGTCGAGATCCTCGAGGACCGGACGGTCGGGGTTGCCGACGATCTGCCCGTCCTTCCGGAAATGGATCCCGGCCACATCCTCGAGCCGGGCTCCGCGGGCAATCTCCGGGATCGCATAGTCGAACTCCTCCCGCACGACGAAGTCGATGACGGGATCGGCCTTCATCGTGAGCTCCGGAAGAACGGAGGGATGGGGGCCGACAAAACCGACGAGCATGTTGGGGTTAAGTGCCTTGAACCCCTTGGCGGTCAGGATGTCGTTCTTGAGCGAGGGGGTGCTGGTATAGAGGACCACCATGTCGAAGGAGGAGGCAAGGGCGAGGGTCTCGTCGCGGCCCATGTTCTGGGCCGGAGCGTCCACCACCCGGGAGTTGTCGAGCATCCCGGCGGGATAGGTGAGCCAGGTCGGGTACCAGAACGAGCGGACCTCTCGCGTCGCCTGATAGCGGGCTCCGGCCCCGCCGTCGAAGTCGTCGAAGGAGGGGGGATTCAAAAAGAGGGTACGCAGGGTCGACGGATTTGCCATAGTCAGAATATCCTTATAAAAAGCCCCCCGGCGGCCGGGAGACCGGATGGAGAAGCGGCAGTCGGCATTCCCGGGAACGGCGCAGGCCAGGAGGCCCCGGGGAGTCCTTGCATTGGCCTAGTGGACCTCGATGAACTCCTCTTCGGAGGACTCGCTCCGGACGACGGTCGGCTCGATCCCCCGCTCCCGGGAGATGTCCATCAGCCGGTCGATGACCCCCTCGATCAGGTAGTCCGGGGTGGAGGCCCCCGCCGTGACGCCGACGCGCTCCCTCCCGACGAACCATTCGGGGCTCACATCGTCGGCCTTGTCGACGAGGTAGGAGGCCGGGCACAGTCCCCCCGCCACCTCCTGAAGTCTCCGGGAGTTCGCCGAGCTCATGGAGCCCACGGTGATCATGACATCCATATTGCCGGCAATGGCCAGGGCCGAGGTCTGGCGCTTTTCGGTCGCGTCGCAGATGGTGTTGTGGACCTCGAGCTGGGGATAGCGTTCGACGAGGAGGGCGAGGATCTCGTCGAAGTACTTGATCGACTGGGTGGTCTGGGAGACCAGCGCCACCGGACCGTCGGTCCGGGGGAGACCCGCGATCTCCTCCTTGCGGTGGAAGATATGAATGTGGTCCTTGGCGTGCCCCTGGACTCCCATGACCTCGTCATGGCTCTTCTCTCCCAGAAGGAGAATGGTGTAGTTCCTGTCCGCCAGGGTCTTGACGATCCGGTGGATCTTTGAGACCAGGGGGCAGGTCGTGTCGACGACTTCGAGAGAGCGGCTTTTTGCGTCGGAGATCACGCTGGGAGCCACGCCGTGGGCGCTGATAATCAGCGTTCCCTCGTTGACCTCGGCCACGTCATCTACCGAATGGACTCCCCGGGAGGCCAAGTCGTTCACCACATGGGTATTGTGGACGATCTCGTGAAGAACGAAGATGGGACCTTTGGCCTCCTCGGCCGTCTTGTGGGCCATCTTGATTGCCCGCTTGACTCCGACACATACGCCGGCATATTCCGTCAGAAAGATTTCCATGGGGACTCCTTATCGTCTATAGACCACACAAGCGACTCTCATCATAAGAATCCAATCACACAAGCCTCTCCGCCAGGCGCGCCGAAAGACGGGGCTCCAGATATCCGGAGGAGACGAAGTAGCGCACAGCTTCGCGGAAGGCCTCCTCCACCGGCGTCGGGACGAGACCCAGCTCCCGGATCGCACGGCTCCCATCATAATACATCAGTTTCTTGGCCATGCGCACCCCCTCGAGAGGGATAAGCGGCTCGCGCCCCGAAATCCGGGAGACCCCCTCCGAGATCCATGCCAAGGGGAGGATCAGTTCCCGGGGAAGGGTCACGCGCGGCGCGGGGATGCCCGTGACGGCTTCGAGATGAAGAAAAAGCTCTCCCAGCGTCATGTTCTGCCCTCCCAGGATATACTTCTCACCCGGAGTCCCCCGCTTCGCCGCCAGAAGGTGGCCCCTTGCGACATCCCGGACCGGCACGACATTGAGGCCGGTATGGATCGCGGCCTTCATGCGCCCCTTCAGATAGTCGAGGACGATCCGCCCGGTGGGGGTCGGCTTGATGTCGCGGGCTCCGATGGGGGCCGAGGGATTCACGACAACAAGGGAGAGGCGGGAGGCGTAGGAGAGCGCCACCTGCTCGGCTTCATACTTCGAGAGCTTGTATTCCCCTACGAGGGAGGAGCGGTCGACTGCCATGGTCTCGTCGATCGGCCGACCGTCGTCCCGGGTTCCCAGTGCGGCGACGCTACTGCAGTAGACGACGCGGGCAACCCCCGCCCGCTCGGCCGCATCGAGGATGTTCCGGGTCCCTGTCACGTTGGCATGCAGGATCTCGCCCTTTTGGGGAGACCAGAGTCGGTAGTCCGCCGCCACATGGTAGAGCGTTCCGACACCCTCCATCGCCCGGTGCAGAGAGGAGATGTCGAGAAGATCCCCCTCGATCCAGGAGACGAAGGGACCCCGGGGGGGCAGGTTGGCCGTATTGGAGCCCGGACGGTGGAGGCAACGGACGGGCGTTCCTTCCGAGACAAGGAGATCGGCAACCCAAGACCCGACAAAACCGGTGGCACCGGTGACGAGAGAGAGGGAAGATGTGGAGGGGGAATTCATGGGATCTATTTTACCATGGGCAAAAGGAGGCCGTAAAGTGCGGCAGCGGAGCCGATTGCAGAAAAGGGAGGAGCCCGGGTGGGTTTATTTTTCCATACACCTACGGGTAAGGGCTTGTTTACAAATACCCTCAACATTTAGGTCTTACAATTTTCTGCAAATAGGGGCTATTGTAATCTATTTTTGATCAACCTATTGTCAAACGGGCCAAAAATATTAAGTTTATTGCTAAACGGGACCTTACTTAAACGACAAAGCAAAAAAACACTGGTAATAAAAAGATTCAATAACTCCTATCCCACATAACGATGCTCTTGATGCCACTGCAAAAACTCCTGATTCGGAAAATACTCCTCGTTTGTTGGAAGAATCAGAGGCCGGCCCTGCAAGGCGTAATACTCCCTCCCATTTTTATATTCTTCGCGTATTTTTCTGCTCACCTCGATATGGTAATCATTCGTCACGGCAATATAACCTGCGTCGAAAAGGGTATGCAGGTCGGAGCGAAGCAAAAGACCATTACCCATCGAATGGGGGCCGCCTTCCGAGTAAGGCTTGATATGGGCCGCCTGAAGGACCGGCAGAGTTCTTTCTCCGGTCATGGCACATCGTTCCCCATAGCCTGCCAGAATCTCGAATCTGAAGCCTCTTTGTCCAAGCCTCTGACGAATAAGACCGGGTTTTCCAAATCGTTCGACCAACTCTAATGGACTCAAAAGTCCTTCTAGGCTTTTGGGTTTAAAAAATCGAAGATGTTTCTCGACCTCTCTCAAGAGTTCTACTCCATCCTGATCACTCAAAGAATATTTTTTCTCCCGGACGATATTTGATGAGAAGGTTGCGGGAGTCCGAATACTCTGTTCAATACTCCAGAAGAAGCAGGACGACAAAAGTGTACACCCGATTCTTGGATCTGGCCCTTGACGATCTTTTTGATACCCTAGGATAACCTTTCGAAAATCATCGTAGCTGTCTCTTCCATTCATCCTGTCAAAGGTTTGCCAAGCAAGAGATAATGGAAGAGGAAGGGAACGCTGAAAATAGCCGCCTCCAGCAATACAGTTGTGGGGTGACTTGAGCTTGAAAAGGAAGAGATCATTCGGTTGAGCCTTGAAAAGCGTTCCGCCAGGTGACCAAAAGTTGACCTCTTCCGCGTTCTGATCTTTCAGATTGAAGAACCACTCCGGGTCGGTCACTACTAGGTGGATCGTTTGATTGGTATTACCCGACATCTCTTCTGCAAGAAAAAAAGATTTGTTAGGGCTGCTTTGGCGATTGTGAGTTCTTCCTTCCATGAGACTCCCCCTTGCCCAGAACGGTAGTTCAGATTGGAAAATGAAGATCGGCACAAATCAGGAAAGACTACGCCCACAATTCTTTTGGTTTCTTACATTGAGATTATTGGAAAAAATTGGTCCATTTCAAATGGACCATGCCATTTCCCGTGTGAGGGACCAGACCCGCCCTTGACCCCACTCCCTTGATTGAAGGGGCACATTCTTCTTTATACCTTCCCTTTCACAAGGAGAAGCTTGGGTCTTGTGATTTCGATCCTGTCAGTCGCCATGCGGCTCACCGGATCTCAAGATTTTGCTCCAGACTGCTCGCCAGCACCTCGGGCTCGTACCGGAGGAGACGGTGGCTTTCATTCTTTTGCTCCAGACGAAAATAGGAGAACATTGTCTCGTCCTCGCCTTCCGCGAAGGCATCATGAGCCGCCTGCGTGCACTCCCAACTATGGGTTGTTGCGAAAAGCTGTACGTCAAAATCAAGGGCGACTTGACCGATATCCTTCCAAAGTTTTTTCAAAACGCTGTGGTGAAGTCCATTTTCAAACTCGTCAAACAGAATGCGACATCCAGGATTGGATGCGATCAGATTGGCCAGATTGACAACGCGCATCATCCCGTCCCCAAGGAGTGGCAAGGGAATCAGATTTTTTTCTCCGATGTCCGCGTGAAGGACCGAGCTTCCCAGAAGAGGGACAATCTCCAGATCCACGAGCCTCGGCTCAATGTTTCTGAGGATCCGTATGACCTTCTCTTTGTTCTTCGTCACGACAAGCTTGCCGAATCGATCCGCGTCCTCCGCAAGATTGAAGATATTTCGTGCAAGAAAAAACCAGGTCACCGTTCCCGAGAACGTCGAATAGGGTTGAAAAAACGGAACATTATTCTGAATATAGGCTCCATAGGATTCAACGAAACCGTTTTTTTGAATGTCAACAACCAGAAGATGTGTGGGCGCATAGGATGATTGGATGCGTTGCCCAAGAACGGGATCTAAAGTCATTATGACTGGTGGCATATTTCTCTGGTGGCCAGAAATGTATTGTTGAATGGAAGATGAGTCGGACAGCAGACGGACGGTGACTTTCCGTTGATCGGATTCGATGATGACGGGCCGGGAGGGATCGAAATGAGGGAAGATCCATCTCCAGCTTTGTTCGATCAGACTCGCCAGGTAGTTTGAAGAATACGTCTGCTCGAAGGCGGCCGAAAAGGTTTGCCCCCCCGACTGAACGGTCGTCCCTAATCCCCGAAAGATCGACAATCGCTCGATGGAATGCAAATCCGGAAGGCCTTCCAGCAAAAAGAGGGCTTCAAGAAAGGCCGTCTTCCCGACATTGTTCTTCCCGCCGATCAGGTTGATCCGGCTCAGACCTTTGATCGAGAGTTCCTTGAAACACCGGAATTCCTCAATCCTCAAGGACGCAATCATTCTTTTACCCCATAAATATTTAAAGATAAAACATTATTCAAGGCCTCTTCGCATCTTTTCTGATATCATACCTCATTTTCGTTAAAGCCTCACGTATCCCCTCTGAATGAGAAGGCGAACCATCATCGTGAGAGAAGTCTCATTCAGAGGAGGGGTTGGGACAATCGCCTCCTCATTTCCCGACGACTTCACGACCTTTAGGTGGCCCGGCATCCAAATTTCGATGTGAGCGCCCCACATCCGGGTCTTCGCGAAAAGCTCGAAAGCGGACATTTTTCAAAACCTTCGCCTTGACACCCTCCCTCACTCTTGCTAGGCTAGCCTCGAGAGAGGATCTTCCCGCTTGGAGAGGCTCTGGATTGTCTCGCGCGCGGAACTCCTCCTTATTTTCGGAGACATGCCTTGCCTCGGACCCTCCTATCTCATACCCTGATTCTCTCTGCCCTGTTGGGACTTTCACTCCTTTTTCTGCCCTCTCTCTTTTTACACTCGGAGACGGAAAAAGCGGCCCATGTCGGAAGAGGGATCTCTCATCTGGCGCAGAGCCTCTCCCCCGGAGAGCGGCCTCAAGGCCGTCTTGAAGGGTCTCTCGCCTTGTCCGTATCGGGGCCGCTTTCCCGACTTGCCTCTCCGGACTACGACCTCTGCCGGCACCCGGAGAGAAGCTCTGTGCCCCTCTGGGAGTGCAACCACGACATCCCGGCCTCCCTTCTTGCTCCGGCGACCCTTCACGCCTCGGAGATCCCCCCCACCTCCGTCACCCTCTTCCCTCTGACTTCCTTCGTCTTACCGCTTGTGCTCCCCCTCTTTGCCCTCTCGTCCTTTTTGATCTCTCCTCGCCGTCCCCCCCGCTCCTCCGTCGCGTCTGCCTGAAACCCGTTTTACCTTTATAGACAGCCCCCTTTTTCATCCGGCCTATACTCCGTCGAGGTTAAAGGCCCCCCGGATGCGCTTTCCCGCGACCGGGAGAAACGAGCCCTCCTCGGAACAGGTGTGTCGAGGGGCTGCAAATGTGTGGAGATATGCGCTATTACCTGCGAGGGAGATCCCCATGGATCCAACGATCACAAACACTTCCGGCATCACCCCCGCCAAAGGGCTGATCGTCGTTCTCCTTCTCCTCGGACTTCTTCTTTCGGCCCCCCAAAAGGCCCGGGCCTGCGTCTTCTGCCTCGAACACATGGGCATGGATGCCTCCATGTTCTGGAACAGCGATCTGATGCTTTCCTGGAGGATGAACTACGCGAACATCTGGATCGCGGGGAGTCAGGTTCAGGCGGGATACGACCATATAGGAGGCTCCCAGGCCCTTCTGACCCAGGAAAATACCCTTCAGGTCCTGGCGACAAAAAAATGGATGGTCCAGGTAACGGAACCCTTCTATTACCGCTGGAACTGGAACTCGAGCGCCTCGGGTCCCGGAACCCCGGGCTACTCTGCGGGTCTCGGAAACAACAACTCGGGATTTCTGGCCGTTCCGGGAGACCTCTGGATCGCCAATCTCTTTAACGTCTACGACAGGAACACCTTCTCCGGATCGACCCGGGTCGTCTTTGTTCAGGGGGTCCATTTGCCGACCTCCCCCACGATCCAGTCCTTCAACAACCAGAACATCACAAGCTCCCTGACGGGAGCCGGAGGCTACGAGCTGACCTTCGGTCTCGAGGCCATGCACATCTTCTCCAATGGCCGCTGGATGGCGATCGCAGATGCCATTTACTCCTTCGAGCTTCCCGACAACCTCGGAACACAGCCCGGGAATGTCCTGAACACCGACTACCAGGTCGAATACCGGCTGACCGGGCTGCACAGCCGTCTCCCCGAGATCTGGATCAGCGCCGGCGACTACATTCAGTACAATTCGTCCAACCTTCAGATCAACCCCTACGTTCAGAACGGTCAGAGCATCCCTGCCGGACCGATCCCCGGAACGGAAAACTTCGAGGACTCGGTCGGCATGGGCTTCCAGATCATGCCAAAATCCACCCCGAACCTGATGATCTTCGCCAATGCCGACAAGTTCGTCTTCTGGAGCCAGCCGGGAACGACCCCGTCCTCCCCGGCACTGAACCCGGACTTCAAGGTCTTAACGGGGTTCATGTGGATGTTCTGAGGCCACAGGGCCTTCCCCAGAATCTTCGTACGGACTCGCACGACACCAAACGAAAGGACCTTCCCGTGAAACGGTCAGCGACTCTTTTCGCAGCAGGCTGCCTCATTGCGGCCGCCCTGTCTTTTCCCCCCTTGGCACACGCCGCCGGCGGATCGGCCGGGACCGGCTCGATGCAAGGCGCTATGGCAGGTGAAGGTGCCACTCCTGCCGCCTTGTCTCCCGGGGCAAAGAGCACCCCGACGCCGGAGCTGATCCCTCCGACAGGTTTTGTCCTCGAGGGAGTTCTGGGGGGCGACACCTCCCTGTCGGGCTCTTACTCCACCACCACGGGACAGACAGTTCCCTACGATTTCGGGTCGGCCCCGCTCTGGGGAATCCGGGCCGGAAAGATGCTCTTTCCTCATCTGATGGCCTACCTGACCCTTCAGCAGAGCTATTTTTCCCAGAATACCCATACCCTCATCGGACTGGGGGGAAATGCCACCCTTCCCCGCATTCCCGGAACATCTCTTCTCCCCTATTTGAACGCCACCTTCGGTGCGTCCTACAATACCTATACGGGCGTCAACGCCCAGGCCGGCTACAGCTGGATGCTCGGAGCGGGGGCCCTCTATCCCCTCTCGAGGGAGCTCGGCATCTTCGTGGAGGCCGATATCTCCTACGAAACTCCTCCCACCGGCATCACGACCTCGCTCGGAAGTCCTCCCGGAACCGTCTCCCAGGTTTCGGACACATGGTCGGTCCCGGTGATGATGGGAATTCGCTACGCCTTCTGAGAGGATCGGAGGCGAGACACTCTTAGCGACCCTAATGAACCTCTCTCAAAGGCCATTTACACTGAAAAATCGACAAATGGCTCTGACTTTTGGAAAGACCGGCGTTGCAGAAATCACATGCGTGGAATCTATTTCATCAGAACGTTCCAGTATTCGGGAAGGATTCGGGGAAGGCTCTCGCGTGCCGTCCTCCCCTTATCGTGACCGAAATAAAAAAGGAGACCGTCCCTTGAATCGACTCCCTCGCTCTTTCGCCCTCCGCATCTCTCCTCTCATGGGGGGGAGACTCCCTGCCCTGCAGATCATGAGTTTTTCCTTCATACTGTCTTTTCTGCCGTTTTTGACAGGGTCGGCCGATGCCTCGCCACTCCATGTCGACCTGTCCAAGGTTTCCCGCCCGTCCCCCTCGCCTCATGCCCCGATCCGGATCAGGCTCTCCCTTGTCCCCCCGCCGACTTCTGCCCATCCCGAGCACCTGCATGTCTATCTCGACGGAAAAATGATCCTGATGATGACGCTCACATCCTCTTCCACCACCCTCTCTCTCCCGCACCTCGCCCCTGGACGCCACGAAGTGACGGTATTCGAAGCCGACCCCATGACGCACAAGGAGCATACCGGCACAGCCCGCATGTCCGGAATGTCGATGGAGGGAATGGATATGGGCGACATGGATGAAGGGGGCGACACATCAAAGGAGGGGAGAGAAGGGACGCCTCAAAACACTCACGGCGGGGACGGAACCATCGGCCACCTCATCCTTGATGTCGAAAAGGATTGAGGTGCCCGGGCCGATTTTTTCCAAAGATCTCACCTGCACCTGCCGGCCCGTTCGAGAGATTCCCGTTTTCGCCCGGACAAATGCCTCTTGACCGAAGCCTGCTATTTAGGTTATCAATTATGATAACCTAAATAAGGAGAGCCGATGTCACACAAAAAAGCTCTGGACAACGAGACAAAACGGAACGTCGCGCAAACAGTCCAGATCCTTATTCTTGATGCCATGAGCCGGAATACTTCGTGGACGGTCAAGGAAATCGTTTTTCAAGGCGGAACGAGTCTGAACCTTGCGTACCGCTCTCCCAGATTTTCTGAAGATCTCGACTTCATCGTTTCTAAGGATCTTGATTTTCCCAAAGAAGTGCGCAGGATCTCCTCCTATGTTCGTGACGGACTCCAGACATCGTTCCCTGGGGCCTCTCTTCGACCAAGCGAAAAACACACGGAAGGAACTCCTCTTCATCTCTTTATGTTTGCGATCGATCTTCCGGGAACCCATGGATCCGTCCATGTTAAAACCGAGTTTTACAAGGCTGAGCCCGATCTTGTCCGGGAATACGACGGGGAATACCGAACACTCTTCGGCAAGATGAATATCGCACCTCTTTTTTCCGTGGCGACCACCGAACAGATTTTCGTGGACAAGATATTCGCTATCGGAAACCGTGGCTTTTTGAAATGGCGGGATTTTTTCGATGTCTGGTGGCTGGAATCTCAATTCGGATTGTCTGTGGACCGCATCGCAACTTTCTCGAACATGCTTGAACACTGCGCTCTCCTGTACCACAAGACCCCTTCCGATGCCGTTTTTGGACTTCATCGCTTTCTCGACACACAGACCGATGACCTGGTTGTTCTTGCCGAAAAAGACCTGAAACCATGGCTTCCGGAAAATCTCTGGGAACGATTCTATCCGGAGGTCGTCCGAAGGATGGTAGAGATCTCAAAGAAAAACTGCGAGGCGGCCCTGAGGATTATTGCCGATGGAGAGGTCGAAAAACCTCCTATCGGTAAAAGAGAATGTTCTGAAGAAGATTCGGACACTCTCCACGAGCCTGGGTCTTGACGATGAGGTCCCTGGACTATCTCCGGAAATTGCCGACCGTTTTTTCCAACAAGGATGCTATGCGTCTTTTCGGAAAGGATGACGCATGGGTAAAACTGGCGGCCCATCGATGGAAAGAGCAGGGATTGATCCGGCCAGGAGGACCACGGCTCGGGATTTATTACAATCTTTTGGCCGATCCGGACTGGCGATCTCATCTTCCGGAGATTGTCCGGAGAGTGTTTCCATCTGCCGTTGTCATTGGGGCCAGCGTCCTTCACGCCCATGGATGGATCACCCAGATTCCCCAATATCTGAATGTGGCCGTTCCCGATCGTCCAACGAGGCCGAAGATCGGGGAGGTCCTGTCTTTTCCAAGATCCGTTGAATGGTATCGGGAAATGTCTCCGTGGGACGACCTTTCCGTGGAGGGCCTGTGCTCTCTGTCTCCACAAAAGGCTCTCGATGATTGCCGGGCACACAGAACCGAAATTTGGTGTCCCGACGAAGACGATCTCTATATCGACGAAGACCGGGAACAAAGTCGACCGTCGGATTGACACCACCCCAAGCGGTCCTACGGAAAATTCCTCCGGAAGTCGAGGCTGCGGAGGACGACGCTTACAACTATGCCCATAGCTCAAACAATGCGAGGAAGCGGTTTTGCAAATCCCCCGGGTGTCTGAAAACAGCGTTGCCTAAAACCTATGCGGATCCACACGAAAGGAAGGAGGGGGGAGGATCTGTTCCAAGCAAAAAGGGGGACCACTCCCGGGTCCCCCTGCCGTGTCATACGCGATAAGACAGCCTACTTCAGGACGAGATTCTTTCCCCGGCCTGCCTTCGGATCCGCGTCGGGAGTATTCATCAAAACGGTGATCGCTCCCCGGAGGGCGGCGTTCATCTGGTGGTCGACGATTGCGTTGTTTGTCGGCCGGTCGCGGGGGCTGACGATGTCGAGGATGTCTCCCTCGGTCGCAGCGACCCCGTAGGTCTGAAGGCCGTAAAGAACGTTCCTGGGATTGCCGTTGATATAGACCCGGTCCCAGATCCCGGCAATGGGGTGGAGTGCGACAGGAAGGTTCACATTGGCGTTGACGAAGTAGATCCTGACCCGTTCTCCGGGCTTGGCAACGAGAGCCTGCCGGGCGTTCGGATCGTGGACCGGATCATAGTGGAAGACCTTCCCGTTCACAATGGAGTTGGTCCAGTGCTTGTTGAGCAGCATGGCCTGATAGTCGTCGGGATGCGAAAAGAGCTGGCTCTGGACAAGTACATACTCCCTGTCCGGCTTGGGAAACTTCCGGTTGTAGCCTCCCTTGGGATCGACGATGATGACCCCGTACATGCCCCGGGCGATATGCTCGACCATGGGCATGGCCCCGCAGTGGTACATGAAGACTCCCGGGACCTTGGCCACGAATGTCCAGTGCTCCTTGCTTCCCGGCTTGATGGGTGCGAACTCCTTCAGAACGTCGACCTGGGCTGCATGGAAGTCCATGGCATGGGAGTTCTTGTTGCTCGACGGGTTGATCAGGGTGAAGTCCACCGTGTCCCCCTGGCGGACGCGGACGACGGGGCCCGGAATCGTTCCGTTGAAGGTCCATGCCGGATACATCGTTCCCTTGTTGTCGATCGGAATGCTGACCTCTTTGGCTGTCATGACGACCTTTACCGTCTTGGCAAAGGCGGGTCCGGAGAACATTCCTCCGATGGCAAGCCCTGCAATCAGGGATGCGAGTGTTTTCTTTGCGGTTGTCATACGTCCCTCTCTTGTGGGAAGTTGGATACATAAAAGACGGTGACGCGTCCTTCTTTGAAAGCTCCTTTTTCTAGCCGGATCTCGATGTCGCGCACACCTCCTTTCAAATAGTCCTTGTTTACTGGGCGTTGTTCTTGCAATGACAGAGGGTCCGGAGATACTGGACCATGTCCCGGATTTCCGCCGAAGTCAGCGTGTCTCCCCAGGGGGGCATGAGAACCGACTTGTCGATCGCAAGACCGCCCTTCTGATCGGCAGTGAACAGGTCCTGGTCGGACCGCGTCGACATGTACTCGGCGTCGGTATGGTTCCGGGGCTGGACCGACATGTCCCGGATGTTGACGCCCCGCCCGTTTCCCTGAAGGCCATGACACTGGGCGCAGTAGGTCCGATAGTTGTCCTTGGCGGAGGCGGCCAGGGCCGTCCCGGGCATCGCCGTCGCCCCGATCAAAAGGCTCAGGAGAATGGTTCGAAGAACAGGGACTCTACCCATGGGAACCTCCTTTGGACAGGGCCTGGAGATAGTGGACGAGCTGGACGATGCGGCTGTCGCTCACATGCTTGTTCGGCATCCAGATTTTGGGATCCCACGCCTGGGGGGAGCGAATGTAGCTCGCCATGAAGCGGGGGCGGAGCCGGTCTCCAGCGGTGTAGAGTTCCGGCCCCGAAAGACCGCCATAATCCGGTTCGATCCGGTGGCAGGCGATGCACCCCAGGAACTTGTCGAAGACGAGCGCGCCCATCGACTTAGAAATACTGCCGGGGGGAACGGTCTCCTTGGATATGAGATCGTCGTGTCCCCGGAGACTCATCAACGCCTCCGCGGCGAGACGGGCATCGGCCGGCGAGAGCGCCATGTGGGCTTTGAGCGTGGAGGTGTCGATCACGTCTCTTTCCGGACCGGGCACGACATGGTCGGCGTAAAACATTCCCGCCGGACGGATCCGGACCGGGTGTTCAAGCCAGGAGATGAGCCATTTTTTTCGATACTTGTTCCCGGCGTAGAACATGTCGGGCCCCTTCCGGGCCCAGAGGCCGGAAAGCGTCGTCGGTGCCGGACCATGGAGATTGTGGCAGGAGGCACACCGGCTCATGAGAAGCTCCATCCCCTTCTCTCCCGCCCGCGCATTTTCGACGGGACCGGAAAAAATCGCTGAGAGTACAAATCCGCTTAAAACCATCATCAGTCTCTTCATCTTCTTTTCCCGCTCCTATCCCTGATGGTGCATCGTTTCGTCGGCCGAGCTCCCCTTGAAGCGGGGGTTGGTAAAGATCCCGTACCCCTTCTTCATGGACTGCTGGTAGAAGAAGTCCGGGTCGTAGGTCTTGTCCTTGTCCTTCCAGACGTACCAGCTCTCCTTGGGGATGCCGTCGTACTCGATCACCGTCATGGGCCCGCCCATTTCCTTGCCTCCGTTCGTCATGTGCTTGTCCACATGGTCGTGCATGACAAAGCGTCCGGGGTTGTTCATCCGGATGATGGCGTCGTAGCGTTCACCGGGTCCCACCAGGATCGTGTCGACATAGTAGGGATGGGGGAGCGGATAGCCGTCTTTGCGAACGATCAACATGTCGTGGCCGTGGAGATGGATCTCGTGGAAGGCGTCACCCGCTCCGATGAAACGGAAGCGGACGATCTCCCCCTTCCGGACGCGAACCGGCATGTCGAGGGGAAAGGACTTGCCGTTGACGGACCAGTAGTCCGCCTCATCGCGCGGCCCCCCTCCCCGCCCGTAGTGATGCGCGTAGGGCGACTCCCAGGAGCTGTACATGAAGATAAAGTCCCTGTCGACCTTTTTCTCGAGCTTCGAGGGATGTTTCGGATCGATGATGATGGGTCCCCACATTCCTCGCATTGCCACATGCTCGTTCACATTGACGTGGCAGTGGTACCAGAGCGTGCCGCTGCGCTCCGCCACCCACCGGTAGGTGAACGTGTCGCCGGGGGCGATCGCCTCCTGGGTCACCATGGGAACACCGTCCATCTTCCAATTGCCGTGGCTCTGATTGATGCCGTGCCAATGGATGGTATGCGGAAGGGAGGTGTTGTTCGTCACGTGGACGGTGACGTGATCCCCCTCCCGGACGTGGATAAGAGGACCGGGGACCTGACCATCGAAGGCGAAGGTGTTGAAGGTGAGGTCGGGGGCGACCCGGATCGACACCTCATCGATCGTCAGGGAGAAGTCGCGGTCGGCCGAAAAGGCTGGACGAACGCCGAAGAGGACAAGGGTAAAAAGGAAGATGGCGGAGAGAATCTCCAGGGGAATCAGTCGTTTCTCGATCGGCGAACGCATGGCCGGTCTCCTTTTCTCGACGGGGGCAGAGAGTCCGGGAATCCATTTTTGGACTCCCGCGTTTCGTCAAGAAAAAGGGTACTGCAAGAACGACAATGTCTGTATGATTTTCATCAGGTCATCATTATGACGTACATCATATGAGGCGGAAGAGAGGATTTTGAGATTACCGCCAGGAGTGCATTTCAGCGTAAAAACCCATCCTCCCGCGAAACAGGTATTCCCATGGGGGGGCTGACGATCGCTCTTTTTTATTTCTTCCGGAGGGGCCGAACGTGCCGCCGATGCGCCAAGCGCATCCGATCAAGTCTGGACTTGGAGCGCAAGCAAAGAGCTGGCGGTGCGCCTCTCGGTGGACGGGAGTCCGGGGCAGGTCCGCTCCCTTGGGGCAGGTCGTTGGCGAATAAACCCCGACACGATCATAAGCCAGGGAGACTTGGAGGGGATCCTCGTCCCCCTCTTCCGGAAGCGAAGGAAGATTTCGTCATTCTCTGTTTTTGTTCTGACGGGGACCTTCCCAGAAACATTCGTCGTCATTGGCGGACACTGGTTCTTCCCGATCGAAAAAGAAGGCCGGGATGTCCTCGGTCCTCTCGGAGAGGATCCTTCGGCCTTTGTCCTGAGGGAGACGGGGATTTGCGTAAAGTAAGGAAGGTCTAAGGAGAAGAAGTAATAAGGAGCGGCGAGATTACGAACACTTCCGGAAAATTCTTCCACCCACCTGTGGGCTTCGTTTCGCGAAGAAAGCGTATCGAGCGGATAGTCGTTTTCCGAGAAATCCTGAAAACAGATGAAGATTTGTCACAGAAGTTCCACGAGAACCGTATTGGGACGCTCCAGTGCCCGACTCAAATCGAGAGCGCCTTCGACGAGCGGACCGACCATCTCCTTCCATCCGCAGTTTCCCATGCAAAGCCTTACGACCTTTGGGGGAGGGCCATATAACGCCGCCATATCACTGAAATCACTGTCGCGGGTGACAATCACAAAACCATGCTTACCGGCATAAGACCAGATTTCCGCATCGTTGGCATGCTGGAGTCCGATGAGGCTCACATGGGGACTCTCGGGAAAGGGGTCCGAAAGAAGAGTCAGCATACGTCGAGAAAGTTTTCGTCCAAAAGAAGTTTCAAACGGCCATCCTGATGCTGCCATGCTCCCTATTGGCCGCATATTTTAAACACGCCAGAATATCTTCACGTTCCAGTTCCGGAAAATCTTCCAAAATCTCTTTTTCGGAAACTCCTGAAGCCAATTGAGAAAGAACATCGTAGACAGTGATCCGCAAACCGCGAATGCATGGTTGCCCGCTCCGTTTTCCCGGCTCCAAAACAATACGTTCTTTCTGTCCCAGACTCTCCATATGCCCTATCCTCTCCTGACCACCGGCAGACAATCGACACGGCAAGATGTCAGCACCTTAAAAAACATCAAGCACAACACCTGCCACCCAATATTATATCCCACATTCATCAGTTCTAAAATCCTTCCTGTCGTGGTTGTCCTCGTTCGGTCCAAGCGTCGGTCATCACCGCCTGTGCTTTCGAATTTGCCCTCCTCCCACGGTTTGGGCCCCCGTTTCGGACCCGTTTCGGAGAGACCGTTTCCGGAGGCTTCATCGCCGGGAGAGCCGGGAAGAGACAGACCGCGCATGTTCCGATCACTTCTGGTCGCTAAAAAGCCGGTTCACTTGCTGGACAGAGACCCTCCCACACTCATCCTGCAGGGGAGCACCGCTCATGACACCTCATGAGGAAATTTGAGAATTGCTCTAAGGAGAATGGAACATTCGCGTCGTTGGGGGCACAAAGCAAGGCGAAAAATGGCTATTGACAAATTACGCAATTGGTACGCAAAATATTCAACTTTTCCGTACCGGAAACGTAATTCTATTGAAAAATATGGGGGTTGCATATTCCGGTAAAGGTGAACAGCCCGGCCGAAGCCAAGCTTCTGATGTGCCGAGTTCCAGAACGCCCGAAAATCGACGCATTATAAAGATCATGGCAAAAAACGCCGCCTGAGTCCGACCATGGGTCCGGCTGAGCAATCGTTCGCTCTCAAGAAACAACGCGCAAGCGGTTGTGGGGAAAAGGTTTTTTTGGGGCGATTTCCCCCCCTTTTCCCCGTTTTGGTCCCCCCTTCAATCGGCCCGCTCGGGGCGGTGTGAGGGGCTGGAAAAG
>JAJYYA010000018.1 GCA_021801345.1 Nitrospirota bacterium | reverse complement strand
CATCGACTTTCGATAGATGAAGGCGGCCGGCGAGAAGTCCTCCTGGGCGCTTCGCCTGATATGGGCGGACACCGGCGCGTCGTCGAGCTCCCTGTTCGATTCGAGCTCCCGGCCGATCATCCGGTCCTGCTCGGAGCGGGAATGGGCATGAAGTGCGGTCAGGTCGTGGGCCCATCGCTGGACGGCGACAAAGGACGAACCCGAAGGCGCCGTGGAGCCGTCTGCGATGGCGACAGAGAAGGCCTTTTCTCCCGAGGGATTTTCCGTGCCGTCGATGTAGCCGCTCAGATCTCGCCCCTCCCGGTAGGTGAAGGTCTCCATACGGTCGTCGAGTTCGAAGTCTTTTTCGAAAAGGGCGGTGAGGGCTTCGGAGAGGTCGAAGAGCTCCGAACGGCTTTGTGCGGTAGCAAAGGCCCAGAGGGATCCCTGTGTCGACGGAACCGAGACGGCGGGGCCTGTGAGTGCCGGAAAAGGGCGGAGAGACGGAAGGGAGAGGGACAGGCTTCTGAGAAGGGGCTCGCCAAGTCCTAGAATGGCTTTTTTTGGATCGAATCGGGAAGAGAGGGTCGCTCTGGCGCGACTAGAATCGAAGTCTGCTGTCTGCCGCCAGGTCATGGAGAGTCCGTAGGGAAGATTGGGGGGGAGAAGGAGTGGCTGGCAAGTCGTCTTTTTCATTATGATGTCTCCTTTTTGGCCTCAAGAGGCTCAGAGGGGTCGTGGTCGTTCGCAAAGAGGGGGATCCTCCGGTTGGGGGCTTTCAGTTAACTTACCAGAATCCTGGGGCAATTGACGAGGCGGGGGCCTTTCGTCCGGATTGTCATCGGACAGTCATCCTGTCTTGACCGCATCGACCCACGAAAGGGGGAGAGTGGCTCAAGGAGGAGTGGCCGATGGCGCACGACGGAAATCCACAGAAGGACGCAAAAGAAGAGGTCCGGATCCTCATTCTGGGAGTGGGGGTGGGGAGCGGGCACATGCGGGCGGCAAGAGCCCTGGAAGAGGCCCTCCGTGCGACGGACCCCCGGACTCCGGTCAAGGTCTGCGACCTCCTCCACGAGGGATTCCCCCCATACAGCTGGTTCTACCGGTCCGTCTACCTTCTCCTCGCCCGACGTCTTCCTGGACTGCTCGATCTTCTCTATGACAAGAGCGACGGGATGCCCCTGGGTCTGAGCAGACTTCTCCCTCTCTGGGACGGCTTCTTCTTCCGGAAGACACTGTCTCTCGTCTGGCGTGCGAATGCCGATCTGATCCTCTGTACGCACTTTCTTCCCCTCGAAATTCTCGCCCCTCTCCGGAGATCCGGACGACTTTCGGCTCCGCTCTGGGGGATCGTCACCGATCTCCATCCCCATGGGATCTGGCTATGGCCCGGGGTCGACCGGTACTTCGCCGCCGACCCGGAGCAACGGGAGCCGTTTTTTCGCCGGCTTCCGGAGACTCCCGTCTCGGGCTTCGGGATCCCCGTGGGGGAGGAGTTTTCCGGGGGAGAGCCTCGCGACCGGCTCCTTCGGAGGCTTGGTCTTCCGGACCGAAAAACCGTCCTTATTCTTTCCGGAGGCGCGGGGGTCGTAGACCTTCCCCGCTGCCTTCTCTCCCTTTCGGAACTCTCCACTCCCCTCAATGTCGTGGCCATCGCCGGAGACAATCCTGCCCTTTTTGAATCCTGCCGGCGAGCCGTCTCTCGCCAGGAGGGTCCAATCCTCTTCCGGGTCCTGGGCTTTGTGACGAACATGGCGGAATGGATGTCGCTCGCCGATCTTGTCGTCACGAAGCCCGGAGGGCTCACGCTCTTTGAGGCCCTGGCTCTGGGGAGGCCCCTTCTGCTTCTTCCGGCGCGGGGAGGGCAGGAGGCGATCAACCGTCAATGGGCCGTGACGCGGGGGGCGGCGGTCGCCTGCGACTCGGAAGAGGCGGCGGGACCCCTTGTAAAGAGCCTGCTCGAGAATCCCGCAAGGCTCAAGAGTCTTGGGGAGGCTTCGAAGCAAAACGGATGTCCGGGCGCGGCCCGGATGGTTGCGCGGGAGGCGCTGGAGGCGCTTCCCGACCGCAAAACCCCCAACAGGAGGTTTTCATGAAGCGCTACCGGTCGATTTTCATCTCCGATGTCCACCTGGGAACCCAGGACTGCCAGGTCGAACTTCTGCTCGACTTTCTTCGGGAGACAGAGTGCGACACCCTCTACCTGGTGGGAGACATCCTCGACTTCTGGCAGCTGAAAAGGAACTGGTTCTGGCCGGAGAGCCACAGCACGGTGATCCAGAAGATCCTCCGGAAGTCCCGCCACGGGACGAAGGTCGTCTACCTCGAGGGCAACCATGATCCCGTGCGCTCCTTTTTGGGGAAGATGCTCGATCGGGAGGGGTTCCACTTCGGGGACCTCGAGATCGCGGGGGAGTGGATCCATCGCGGAGTTGACGGAAGGCGCTACCTCGTCGTTCACGGAGACGCCTTCGATCTCTGTCTCCAGACCCTTCCCTGGCTCGTCCGGGCGGGAGACTTCGGCTACTCGCTCCTGCTTCGGACAAATCAGGTTCTCGTAGCCGTGAACCGAATTCTTGGGCGCAAGAGCCGATGGTCCCTCTCCCGGTCGGTGAAGCGGCGGGTCAAGAAGGTCGCCCGATTCATCGGGGAGTATGAGGGGGTCATGAGCCTCATGGCCAAGGGCCGGGGACTCGACGGAATCGTCTGCGGACACATCCACTATCCGGCGGATCTTGTCCGGGAAGGGGTCCGCTATCTGAACACCGGCGACTGGGTTGAACATGGATCGGCTCTGGTCGAACGCCACGACGGGGAATTCGAGGTGATTGTCTGGGGGGAACGGGGGCATTTGGAGGAGGCGTTCGAGGCGGAGGCCGTTCTTACCACCGCCTGAACGCCGTGTCCGGATAGGCCTTCGGCTCTCCGGATCCAACGGGCAGGAGCTATCCGGCGGGAGGGTCTTCGGTCTCCCTCCGGTAGATCTCGGCGGCCTTGCGCGTAAGGATCTTCTTGCCGTGGATCATGGAGGAAAAGAGATCGCTCGCAAATGTCAGCTCGTATTTGACCAGCCCCAAAAGGTGCAGGAGGAGAAAGCCCAAAATCGCATAGAGAATGGCGGCATGGATGTTCGAGACCAGCTCCTTCGACGCCTTGAAAAGGGGCGGAGAGAGGGTGTGGAGAAAGGGAAAGGGGAGCCAGCCGAACTTGAGGGAGGCCCAGAGAATCCCGGTTGCGACCTGGAGGGGGAGGATCACCGCGAGAAGGGGAAGGTAGAGATAGCGGCCGAGCCGGTTGTGTCCGGGGTCCGGGTCCGGGACCAAACGACCGGCGGTATCGGTTGCGGGCTTGATGTGCAGGGCGATCTCCTCCCGGAGGACCGCCAGAAACCCCTTCCCTTCGTGCCGGGGGTCAAGATCCTTCCATCGCGAGAAGGTGGCTCCCCGGAAGGCAAGGTGGAGACGGCCAAGCACGAGGATGGCAAAGAGGTAGCCCAGGACGACGTGTGTCTTCTGGAAAAAGACTGTCTGGGGCTTGGGGAGTCCCAGGGCCTTGTGGTTGTCGAAGATAAGGTATGAGAGGATGAGGAGCGTGATGACGAGAAGATTCGCCCAGTGCCAGAGGCGAAGTCGCGGCTCCCATACGGGAAGCTTCGCATTGTAGCGTTCGGGGTCGTCGAGAAGGGAGTTCGGGTCGGCCATTCGCTGGGTCCTGTCTGCCATAGTCTGGTTCCTGTCTGGAGGTCCTCGGGGACCTGTTTCTGTGGTAGAATGATGCAGATGCTCATCATACCACAGGCATTGAGCCCGGTTTATCAAGAGGAGGCGGCATGGCAATTTTTAAAAGGGGATCCCGCACGGGATTGGGCGTGGCGATGGTGGCGGGTCTACTTCTTTTGGCATCGGGAGAATCCGGTGCGGCCACGATCAGCATCTCCTCTCCCGAGTCGGGCCCCGGAAGCCCTGCCCGACTCTCCATCGACGAGACCTTAAACCGGGTAATCCTGCCCCTCGAAACACCGTCGTTCGCGGGGGGACAGATTCCGCCCGCGGAGGTGACTCCGGGGAACCGATTCATGAAGATCCTTTCGGAGCATCTGCGTCTGTGGCAGGACGACCGAACCGGACTGGCCCTTTCCTCCGACCAGAAAAAGGCTCTTCGGTCGATCCTTGTCTCCACCCGCTCCGACCTGATCGGACAGGATGCCACCGACTTCCGGCTCGTTCAGCTTTTCGAGGCGGCTCTTGCAGAGAAGGATCTTCCGTCGGCGGATCTCGAGGCCCTCAACGCCCGGATCGGGGAGGTCGAGGGTCGGGAAGGACAGCGCTTCGTCTCCGCCCTCAAGGAGATGCAGGCCGTTTTGACCGAGCCTCAGATCAGCACTCTCAAGCAGAAGGAAGAGGCGATTTTGCCGAGCGCCGACATCTCCCTCACCCCAGCGCTCCTCTTTGCGGATCGGATCCTTGCCCTCCGCTGGAAGATCCTCATGGAGCGGCCGCTGTCCGGATCCTGGCGCTCCGACTTGGATCTCCGCTACACGAAGGCTCGCAACTGGCTTTACAGCCTCGCCTCCGAAAAGACCGTCTATGATCGCAAGATCGATGACGTCCTCTCCGAACCCTTCGTGGACATGGGGCGCTTCATCGATCTCGAGAGCAAGGCCGGGCCGCTCGAAGCCAAGTTCTGGGGGACCTTTCTCCGGATCGTGCGCCTGCTCTCTCCGCCCGTGCCGCCTTCCGTCCGTTGATCCCGGAAGACCCCGAATCTCCCGCCGCCCGGCGACGAAGGGGAACATTGGCCGCCTGGGCGGTCGTGCTCTTCTGGGGGTTCCACTATGTCGTCCTCTACCGTCCCCTCCGGATCGTCGGCCCCGAACGCTATCTGATTCTCAGGTTCGGGTGGGCGGCGCTCCTTGTTCTGATCCTCTCGTTCTTCGTTCCGGTATTTCGGGGGCTTTCCCGGGAGAACTGGAGGGGTCTCATCCTTCTCTCTCTTGTCGGGATCGTGGGCTACCAGTGGGTCTTTCTCAAGGCGGCCTCCCTCCTCGATCCGGTTTCGCTCGTTCTGATTCTCTCCCTTGGTCCCGTCCTGGTCGCACTCTATAGCCACACGAGAGGCCACGAATCGTTTTCCCCCCTCCAGTGGGCGGCGATGGGCCTTATCGGAGCCGGGATCTTTCTCGTGGTCCGGGGGGAGATCCCGGGGGAGGCTCAGGAGGGTGGCCCCTCCGGGAGGATCACAGGCCTTGTCATGGCCGGTCTCTCGCTGCTCTTTTTTTCGGCCTGGACCCTCATGACCCGGTCGATGACCGGCCGGGTGTCGACCCTTCAGATCACCCTCGTGCCCGTCTTCTTGGGCGGCCTTATTCTTCTCCCTCTCCATCCCAAATGGCTTCTCCCTCCCTCCGGGCCCCACTCCACCCTAGTCATCCTCTCCCTCGCCTACTCTATCTTTGTGGCTCTCTTCCTAGCCTACTATCTTTGGAATATCGCCGTGGCCGACATCGGCCCGTCCCGGGCAGGGCTCTGGACGAACGGACAGCCTGTTGTCGCCGCCGCAGGATCAGCACTCTTCCTGCATCATCCTCTGGGGAGATTGCAGCTTGTCGGCGGTCTGGTGGCGGTCCTGGGGTATTGGCTCTTTTTCGGACGCGAACGGTCAGTTAAAAAGGCCTGAGAACGGGGCAATACGAGGTCTTTGGTTTTCTGGGGGCACGTTAAGATATTGGGTTGTAAGGCTTTAAATGAACTTTCCCGCCACTAAGCTGACGCTGTAGTGGGGGTTTCCGGTCTCGCGACCGAACGTTCCTCTTTCGCCGAGGATGCGCGAAGGCGTTTGGGCCTTCGCGTCTTACTCTCCTCTCCGGAGGATTTGACGCAGGACTCCTGCCCTGGATGTTTGCGTTTTCCGATCCC
The DNA here is from genome assembly GCA_021801345.1 of Nitrospirota bacterium. Lineage (GTDB taxonomy): Bacteria > Nitrospirota > Leptospirillia > Leptospirillales > Leptospirillaceae > UBA4572. Next base: position 15,287 of record JAJYYA010000018.1, on the reverse strand, counting down.
GCACCGCCGGACAGGTTTCTTCTGGATCGCTCCTTCCAGAAGACGCCGGACTCCCCTTTTGGCGATGACCAGGCTGGCGTTTTGATCGGCGTTGTCCGTATGGTTGCAGCGCTGGCAGCCAATCTTAGATGGCTCGGCCTGGGAGGGCCGATTGTCCGGGTGAATATGTGCGGACAAATGTTCAACTTTAATTCAATGCTGACGCGTCCTAATGCATTGCTTCAACAGCCCAAAATAGCACATAAACGGGGGCAGGGTAGGGCGACCCGGGATAGCTCCAATGAGTGTCTCTGTCGCCTTGTTTGGACATCCTCACTCTCTTCCGTGTAGAATGGCCCGGTTTTCATTCATGGACCGTTAAAAAGGGGAGTGCATGAGCGAAGTTCCAGGGATTCACGACCGGTTTTTTAAAGCAAGGTTTGGGCAGATCGACCATATGCGCGGACTTCTTCGGGGCTTTCTTCCCTCCTCCCTCTCCCGTGCTCTCGACTACGACAGCCTCGATTACCTTGATACGGAAAAAATCGGCCTCTCCTACGAGAAGTCCCATCTTGACTTGGTGCTCTCCGCCCGGCTTGACGATGTCGCGGTCCAGATCTATCTCCTCTTCGAGCACAAGTCCGTGCCCGATTCCTCCGTTTTTCTCCAGCTCCTCCGCTACATGGTCGCCCTCTGGACCCTGGATCAGTCGAACGACAAACGTCCCACGCCCGTCCTTCCCTTCATTTTCTATCACGGAGCGCCCGTGTGGAACATCCCTGAACGTTTTCTCGAATTTTGCTCCGTACCGAAGATTTTGAGGCCTTACGCTCTGGACTTCTCGCCCCTTGTCCTCGATACGGGACGGGTTCCGGACCAGGAGATCCGTTCCGCAGTGAACCATCTTGGAACGGCGGCAAGCCTGATCGCTCTCAAGCATATTTTCGACAAGAGCTATCTCGAATATGCCATGGCGCTGGAACCGCTGGGACCGGATCTCGATTCCGGGACCTTTCAGAGTGTGTTAAACTATCTTCTGATCTATCGGGAGATCGAGGATCCGAAGGTTACGGAGATCATCGCTAAAACACTTCACCGGAGTGAGCGCATGCCGAACATCGTCGAAAAGTGGATGGACGCGGGTCGTCAGGAAGGCCGCCAGGAGGGCCGTCAGGAAGGCCGCCAGGAGGGTCGTCAGGAAGGCCGCCAGGAGGGCCGTCAGGAGGATATCGCAAAGCTCCTTCGAAGGAAGATCCTCACCCCCGCTGAAATCGCTTCCGTTCTGGAGGTCGACCTTGCCTGGGTCCTGGAAATCCAGGCGTCCCTGAAGAAAACCTCCTGAACGTGTGGGGGAAATTCGGAATGCCTTCATGGCTGAGGCATTCCCTCCTCCTGTAGCCTTCGGTTCTTCGCCACCAGAATCTTTCATCTGATTTTTCGAGGATGGATGACCCCCCGCTTTTAGGCCTCTCCCGTTAGGTCGGAACATTCGACTATTTCCAAGAGCTCCCGGATCGTAGACCCAATGTCAGCTGAGGTTTCCTTCCTCGAGGCGGCTTCATGGTTCGTTCGGTAATGATTTCAAGAAATGTTAATTTCTATAGAACTTACGTGTTGAAAACAAGAAAGCGCAAATATTAAGGTTATTTTTAAACGAGTCTAACTCGACACCGGCTGATCCGCCCCTTCCTTCCCCCCCCCAGTCTGCCCTTCCCTCTTTTGGCAAAATTCCTTCGAAGATCCCTAGGAAGGGAAGGGTTTTACCGAAATGTTCATTAATGTGATCCCACGCAGTCCCTCCTATCGACTCAAAACAACCCGATCGACCTCCGTGCCAGGTCTGCCTGCCCCATCTGCCGTAGTATGGGACCCCAAAAAGCCGCTGTAGTGTTAAGGATCTTGTCTCCAGGGCAAAACGGAGAGGTCCTGTCTTAAGCGAAGAGGGTCTGTCCTAATCCGGTTCGCTCTATTTGGCCGATGATGCCTTGGGAAGGAGCCGAAAAAGCGTCCGGCGCTGAGCGGGAGAAAGGAGTTCGAGGCAGGCCCGGTGGGCCTCGATATGCCTGTCTTCGGCCAGCGCCTCCTTTCGCGCAATCTCAAGGAGACGTTTTTTGACCCCGGCCCGGTCGAGGGGAATATGGCCGTCGGTCGCGATGCGTAGACGCGCCTTTTCCCGCTCGATCTCCCGGCCCTCCTTCACCGTTTGGGGCATAATCTTCCGGGCAATTCCCATAATGGCCCTTCTTTGGGAACGGGTCAGGCGAAGGCTTTGGGCATGGGAGAGATAGAAGACCGGCCCCGGAAGTGAGGAAAAGGCCCCACGGACAGGGAAGTCGCTTTCCATGACGGAGATGACTCGTCCCGGCTCAAGATCTCTCATCTCGCCGGGAATCCTCCCGTGCGACGATGCGGAGAAGGGAAAGCAAAGAGTGAGGAGAATGGAGGCGATGGGCCACGATTTCGCAAATGGCCATTGCTGGCGCCGAAGGTGGGTCATGAGGAGTGCGTCCTTTCTGGAATGAGGGGAGCGATCGCCGAAAGGAATGCAAGCTCTCCGGATTGGTCCGACCGGACGATTCCTCCCATGGAGGCGACAAAAGGGAGGAGTTCGTCGGGGGAGTGCGTGACCCAGATAGCCGAAGCGCCCCCCTCCCGGAGGAGCCCGGCGATAATGGGGCGCAGACGGGATCGTTCCTCCCTGTCGATGCCCGAGAGGGGTTCGTCGAGGAGATAAAGCCGCGTTTTTTTGAGAAAGAGGCGGGCGAGGGCGACCTTCCGGTACTCTCCCCCGGAAAGGGTCTCCACGTTTTTTTCAAGGAGGGGCGAGATCCCGAAAAGGGAGGCAAGGCGAAGCGCCTCCGTGGAAAGCGGACAGCTCCTTCCCAGGCGCCTCACCCACTTTGCCGCCCCCAGGAACGTGCGGCGAAAGCTCCGACCGGTCACCCCTTCCGCCATTTCGGTGGCAAAGGAGAGGTTTTCTCCTGCGCTCATGTGGGAGAAGAGGCAGGGTGCCTGCGAGAAGTAGGCAACGGACCTCTCCTCCGGCAAAAGGTCGATCCCTTCCCGGGAGTCGTACCAGACCTCTCCTCCGACCCGAAGGAGACCTTCGTCGGGAGAGGAAAGCCCCGAGATCATCCGCAGGAGGCTGGACTTCCCGGACCCCGAAACGCCGGTGAGCCCCAGGATTGTTCCCGGCTCCCAAAGGGAAAGCGAGGCCCGGAGCCTCGGTGAGCCACTTCTTCCTCGGGAGATCCTAGCTTCAAGATAAACCTGCCGCATCCTTCCTCCCCGATCTCCCGCGGACTACGTTCAGCGCAAAAAGAGAGGCCAATGAAAAGGCGAGCAGAAGAAGAACGGAGTTCCAGGCTCCCTCCGGCCTCATGGAGAGAAGATCGTCGTAGGCTTTGAGGGAGAGCGTGCGTGTCTTTCCCGGGATGTTGCCCCCGACCATCATGACCACGCCGAACTCTCCCACCGTATGCGCAAATCCCAGGATCCACCCCGTCGCAATCCCGGAGAGGGACTGGGGAACGACGACCCGGAAAAATGTCGAAAGAGGAGGGGCTCCGAGCATTCTGGCCGTCTCCAGTGTGGCAGGGGGGATCTGCCGGAACGCCTGCGACACCGGTTGGACGGAAAAGGGGAGGCTGTAGAGGAGGGAGGCGACAAGAAGCCCCAAAAAGGAAAAGGGGAGCGGGTGGCCCAGGAGGCTTTCCGTGAGGCGTCCCAAAAGGTTTTCAGGGCTGAAGAGGACCAGGAGAAGGTAGCCCAGGACGGCGGGGGGAAGGACGAGGGTCAAGGTCAGAGTCGACTCCAGAAGGCCGGCGAACCGGCTTCCCGAAAAGACGATCCATCCGGCAAAAGGAAGGCTCGCGATCGACAGGAGCGTCGCCGTCAGAAGCGAGAGCATGACTGTCACCGCGAGGGCCGAATGGATCATCGGAGGGCCCTTTATTCGTAGCCATGGGAGTGGAAGATCTCCCAGGCGTCCTTGCCGAGAAGAAAGGATTCAAGCTGCAGGGCCGCCTTCTTGTGGCGGCTTCGGCTGACGACGGCAAGCGTCTGGGCGAGGGGGGGCGCACATCCGGCGGGAAGGGGGGAAAAGCCACCCGCTGTCGTCTGGGACAATGCCATGGCCTGCGCCTTCGAAAGAAAGCCCGCGGAGACGGAGCCTGTCTTGAGATCCCATGCGACCTGGGCCAAGGAGTTTCCGAAGACGGCCTTCGACCGGAGGCGGGGCCACATCTTCCGCGACCGGAGACAGTCGACCGTGGCCTTTCCGTAGGGAGCGATCCGGGGGTTGGCGATCGCGAACTTCCGGACAGAGTCCTCTTCGATGAGTGAGAGCTCGGGAAGGGTCTTCGGGCCGGTCAGAAGAGGTCGCGAGACCCAAAGGACGAGAACTCCCTTCGCATAGGTCTTGATGCTGGACGTGTCGAGGAGGCCCGCCTTGGCGAGCTTGTCGGGGTAGAGGGCATCGGCGGAGAGGAAGAGATCGTAGGGGGCGTGGTGGCGGATCGCCAGAGCCTCCTCCCCCGAGGCGCCGTAGGAGACCCTGACCGGAATGTGCGTTTCGGCCGTGAATTTTTTCAAAAGGGTGGGGAGGATGGGGATCAGATCGGCGGCCGCCGCCACATGAAGGACCGGGGGGGTGGCCATGGCCGACCCGGGGCCGGATCCCGAGAAGATGAGCGCGAGGAGGGTCCCGAGGGTGATCCTTGCGGCTGTCCTGATTTTCATGGAAGATTCCTCCTTGTTTTTTGGGGTTCGTCTTTGCAGGCCGCACAGGCCCTGTTCCTGGCAAGGCTCAGTCGGCGGAGGGAGAGGTCCATGCCGTCGAAGACGAGCATGCGGTCGTCTTCCTTTTGTCCGTATCCGGCAAGAACTCTGAGAGCCAGTGTGGCTGCGAGGGAACCCACCGTGCCGGAGACCGATCCCAAAACGGGAAATCCCAGGGGGTCCCAGGCAGGGTCCCCTTCGGGGAAGATGCATTCGAGGCAGGCGCCCTCTCCCGGGCGCAGGAGGGCCAGAAGGCCCTCCATTCCGTTCATGGCGGCAAAGAGAAGGGGCTTTTTGTGCTCCCGTGCCATCCGGTTCAGGAGGAAGCGCTCCTCGAAGTTCGTCCGGGCATCGACGAGAAGGTCCGATATGCGGACAAGGTCGGAAAGGGCCGGGGAGATCCGGCCATCGACGGTTCTGATGCGGCATTCCGGGATCTGGCTTCGGATCCGCTCCGCCGCCGTCTCGACCCGACTCTTTCCTATCCCTTCCCGGTCCATGAGGGTCTGACGGTTGAGGTCCGGAAGCACAAGCGGACCGTCGTGGACAAGAACGATCTCTCCCACGCCCCCCATGGCAAGGTACTGGGCGACGACCCCCCCGATCCCTCCCACGCCGGCGATAAAGACGGTGCTCTTTGCCAGGCGCTCCTGGAAGGTTTCCTGCCATCCCGGAAGGGTCATCTGGCGCGCATGGAGTTCCCGGCTCTCGCTCACAGCTTTTCTCCGGCAGGAACCTCTCCGGGATCCCGGCCGAGAAGGGAGATGAAGCGGTTGAGAATGGTCTGCGGGGGGACGATGCCCTTGAGGCGCCACCCCTCTTCCCGGATGATCGGAACCAGCCGCTCGAGAAGGTCGTTGTGGGGGTGGTAGCCCATCCGCTCGAGGACATTCCGGATGCCGGCCTTCCCCGTCTGGTGGGTGACGACGATCTTTCGTTTCGATTCGACCTGCTCCGGAGGGAACAGTTCGTAGTTCTCGGGGTTTTTCAGGACGCCGTCCACATGGATGCCGGAGGAGTGATGGAAGATGCGCGAGCCGACGACGGGACGGTAGGGAGAGAGCGTCCGGCCGATGGCCGAATGGACCTGTCTCGAGAGGTGGACAAGTCCGGGAAGGTCCAGGCCGCAGTCGCTTTCCTCCTCTTCCGAGTACCGGAGGGCAAAGGCCACCTCCTCCATGGCGGCGTTCCCCGCCCGCTCTCCGACCCCCGTCACTGTGGTCGAGAGAAATCGCGCTCCGGCGTGGAAGGCGGCCACGGTGTTGGCGGTGGCCATGCCGAGATCGTTGTGGCAATGGACCTCGACCGGGAGACCCGGGCCGAGGAGCATCGCGACGCGTTCTGCGATCCTTGCCGGGTGGTGGCTGCCGACGGTGTCGCAGTACCTGACCCGGACTCCTCCGGCCTCCTTGACGGCCATGACCATCTCGAGCAAAAAGGCCGGATCGGCCCGCGAGCCATCCTCGAGTCCGATGGAGACCTCCCGGCCCTCGGAGCGGAACCGGCGGATATAGCATTCAAGTCGGGTCAGGATTTCGCTTTCTCCCATCCCCTTGACGGAGAGGCGATGGTTTTTTGAGGTGGGAAAGGAGATGTGGACGCGGGTAAATCCGAGCTCCATGGCCTGGTCGTAGTCGCAGTCGAGGGGTCTGAGCCAGGGAAAGAGGACCGATGGCAGGGGCAGGGAGAGAAGGGTGCGAAGATCTTCGATCTCGTTTTCCCCGAGGCAGGGACTTCCGATCTCGATCTCCTGGACGCCTATTCTTGAGAGGCTTGTGACGATCGCCATCTTCGTCGGGCGGTCGAAGAAGACTCCAGGGGACTGGGCTCCGTCCCGGAGTGTCGTGTCCACAAAGACCGCTTCCCTTAGGGAGGATATGCTCGACTGTTCCATCAAAGTTCTCCGTCTCAGGAGGAGGTGCGGGCCTTTTCGTACTCCGCTTTGGCCTGGGCCCACTCCTTGTGTTTTTCGATGGCCTTCCTTGCGACCTCCTCGATCCGCTCGAAGGCTCCCGGGAGCTCCTCGGTCAGGTCGTGAAGCTCCATGGCCGTTTCGGCGGCCTGTCTCGTGAGCTTTTTGTAGCGGGCTTCGATCTCCTTGATCTCCATGCATTCTCCTTCACGATTTTCGGGGGTCGGGGGAGATCCTGCGGACTTCTTTCGATGCCGTGTTCTCCTGTTCGAGGAAGGCAGGGAAGGCCTCCAGAAGAGAGAGGGCCACGTCCTTCATCGACTGTCGCCGCTGCATGCTCATGGCCCGTATTCTCCGGTAGGCGCGGTCTTCGGTCAGCCCCTCCCGGGCGACAAGAAGCCACTTTGCCCGTTCGATGATCTTTCGCTCGAGGATCTCTTCCCGGAGGCTTCGGTTTTCCTCGCAGACGGCGCAGAAGTCGCGGATGTGAAAGACCGCCTCCTTGAGAAGGGAGTCGAAGCGCAGGTCGCAGAAGGGCTGGATCATCACCCCGGTCAGGCAGTCCTGCCCGTTTGGGTCGCGCTTGTCCATGAGAAGGATGATGGGAACAGGCGGACCGTCTCCCATTTTCTGCATGACCTGGAAGAAGGTTCCCATGGACTCTCCCCGATCGAGGAGGATGGCGTCCACTTCGAGAGGCCTCGTCTGGCCGAGAAAGGAGTCGAGTCCGACGACCTGGACCTTCTCGACGCCCATTCCCTTGAGCTTTTCCACGATTTCCGTATGCCGGTTCGTGTCCTTCTGAACAAGGGCAATCGTTCTCATCTCGGCCTCCCCCTCTGTAATCCGGACGCGTTAAACAAAGCAAAAAACATGCCGGCTCTGGATCTCGCGGGAACCGGAACCTTCGACTCCCGGTCCCCCGTTGAGGGAAGATGTTTTTTGTTCTTATTGTTTCAAAAATGTCATATTGACGACGTTCCTCTCTCGCCTGTTCGGATGCGGAGGCTCTCCTCGATCGGAGAGACGAAGATCTTGCCGTCGCCCATCCAGCCGGTTTTGTTCGTGCTGACGATCAGATCGACGACATCGTCTTTCATGGGGCTCGGGACGACGATCGTGAGCATGCGCTTGGGCACCCAGAAGACCGGTCGGGTCAGGGAGTGGGAGAGCGCAAAGGAGGCCGGGGTCAGATGTTTTGTAATCTTCGAAACCGACTCGTACTCGGCCGGTACCTCCCGGTCTATGTCGGTCATGATGTTCCCCCCCTGCCGCCCCCGTCCGCTCACGGTCGCGATCGTCATCGACCCCAGACCCAGATTGTCGAGTGCGCGCATGGTCGGGGCGACCTTGTCCCGGCGTATGACTGCAGTTATTTCAACGAGCATTGGATCCTCCTCGGGCAAGATGTCGATTCGCTATTCGGACCGCATTCCGGTCCGGATCGTGTAGCTCTCGGTCACAGGTGAGACGAAAACCTTCCCGTCTCCTTCATAGCCGACATAGGCCGACTGGCGGATGACGTCGATAACCGCCGGAGCTTCGTTGTCCTCGACTGCGATCATGAGCATGACCTTGGGCAACTCGTCGTAGTGGATGGGGCCGACGGTGATCCCCTTCTGCTTTCCCCGTCCGAAGACGTTCATCTTTGTCATGGCAGGAAACCCCTTGGCCTCAAGAGCGAGGACGACGTCGTTTTCCTTTTCGGGCCTGACAATGGCGCGGATCATCTTCATCGGATCTCCTTTTTAGAGGTGGTGAGTGAAAACGTTTATTCGGTGGAATCTCAGCTTCCGGGGGCAGAGCCTCCGGAATGGAAGGTGACGTTGACCTCTCCCTCCCCCTTCTGGAAGACCTTGAAAAGCCTCTCCTCCTGCGGGGTTCTGGCCAGAAACGTGTCATAGGCCTTGGATAGGGCCTCCTTCAGGTCCTTTTTCCTTTTTTCCGCAGGGGCTCCGGGAGGCCACGTGCGCTCGAGCTCGGCGCAAAGCCTTCCGAACTTTCCGAGAATGTGCAGCCGGTTGACGGAGACGATCCGGCTGTCGAAGGGAATGTCGAAGAACCGGAAGTAGTCCTCCGCGTCCACAAGCTTTCGAAACGAGACGTCAAAATCGTCCATGCTCTCTCCTTTCGGGGATTCCCGTTATCGGGGACTGGCGGCGATCTCCGCATGCGTGTAGCACTTTTTGGGACAGACCTTGGCGCAGGATTCGCAGCCGATGCAGAGCTCCGGATGGAGAATGTGCATCACCTTCCTGTCGATCTCGTCCTCGTTGTCCGCCGTGACGGGGACGATTCCGCCATCTTCGTCACAGCCCATGAGGCCGAGAATTCCCCGACCGCAGACCTTGAAACAGCGTCCGCATCCGATGCATCTCTCGGCGTCGATGTGTTCGACGAAGCGGGGGGTCCACTCCCCTCCTCCCCGGGTGGGGGATTTTAAGATTCTGTTGTCGCTCATTTTGTCCTCTCGTCTTCTGTCGGAGCGCCGATCGCTCGGAGAAGGCGGTCGAGAGAGGGAACGAACTCCGTGTTGAGGGGGAGGGGCAGGACCCGGATTCCTTCTCGGAAAAAGAAGCGCTCCTCCTTGGCCGTAGGCTGACGGTCGAGCACGGCGAAGTGCCATGTGCTCGAGCGTTTGATAATCTGTTTTGCGAAGGTTCGCACCGTCTGGTTGTCGAAGGAGAGTCCGGCGAACAGGAAATGACGCCCTGTCCGGTGCCGCTGGACCCATGGGGGGATCGGAGACTGGATGTCGATCTCGGTCAGGATCTCGACAAAGTCGGCGTCCGAGACGATGACGTCCGTCTTCGGGAGCATCGATCCGAGGGGGCGGTAGAGAACCCGGGCGGAGGGGGGAGGGGCGTCTGCCGCCTCCCATCCGTCGTCGGTCTTTCTGTCGTTTGTAAACCAGCGGTCGCGGCTTCCTGTACGGCTGACGGCGCGGATCTGGAAGTCTCCGGGCCGGAGGAGCCGTTCGCTTGCGCTCCGCGAATACCAGAAGTCGACGACCAGCGGGACGGGAAATGCGGCCAGGAGATCATGAAAAGGGGCCGGGGAGGCCACGGGACGGAAGAGCTCCTCCATGAGCTTCTCGAGCGTTTTCCGGTGCTTGTGGCTTTCGATGTACTGGGCCACCTCGTGGACCCTGCCCCGAAGCCGTCCCGGAACGGAGACCCGTTCGCCGAGAGCGGCCGCAAGGGCGTGCTCGCCAGAGGGAAAGGGGGGAGGATCCCGGTCGATCGCTGGGCCCAGGAAGGGAACGATATCCCCGGTCTTCCAGAGGGCGGCGATCCCCTTCATAACCCCGTCGACCTCCTCAGACGACAGGACGGAAGAGGGCGGTAAGGATAACGCTGTGTTATTTGAATCCGTCACGTGGTCTCCTTCATGGCCAGCAGGATTCCTCCCGCACTGGCGGCGTCGTAAACGATGCGGACGCAATGGTCGGAGGTGTCGATATAGTGGAAATCCACCTCCGGGAGGCTCCGGAAGGGCGTGTCCGTCACGTCGGAGGCAGAGACGGCGACAAAGGCCACTCCGGGGAATCCCTCCCTCAGAAGACGGAGCGTTCCCTGTCCGAGCCCTCGCCAGTTCTCGGCGACCATCGTGGCGATCCCCTCGACCCTCTCCTTGTCCATCTGCCTCTCCTTCGTCAGCCGGAGATCTTCCGCGCCTCGACCGTCAGGGGAAGCCCCTGGCCGGGAGAAATCTCGGGAAGCTCCAGCACCATTCCGTTGGCAAGCGTCACCGTCCCTCCGAAAAGGGAGTCCTTGTCGGATCTTATGATGGCCTCTTCGAGATCCTTCTTGGGAACATAGACCGAATAGACCCCTTCGAGACTCTTTCGCACCATGACCTTCATCGTGATCCCTTCTTCTGCGATTTGCCGCGGGCCGGCTCCGGCTAGAGGTCCTCCTCCGGTCCAGGACACACCGGAACGACGGCCGACACACGTTTGTCCTGACTCTTGAGAGTGCGTTCGATGCGCTCGACAACGGCGCGTTTTTCCTTGCAAGATCGCGTGAAAGGGCCCATGAGGCGCACAACCACGCGTCCGTCCGTTCCGACGCCGGCAAGTCTCACATCTCCCCCCGAAAGGATCAGTTCGAAGCGGATCGGATCCATGATCCTGGCAAGAGACCAGTAGAACTCGCTGACAAAGTCCTCCCGGTCGGCCTCAGGGTCTTCGAAGATTTCGTCCATCCCAGACTCCTTTGACTCCGTTTTTTGCCCGGACGCCGCTGCTCCCTTGAAGGCTCGGCGAATGAAGGCGACTGCCCTCGAAAGCCTGCTCTCTGGCGTGTTCTCCTTCAGCTGGCCTCGACCTCGTCGGGGCTGTTTTGGGAAGACTCCTCGGGAGAGTCGTCGTAGTCGAGCGACTCGAGCTCCCGGCGCTTGCAGCCGACCGTCACCCCCGTCTCGGGGAGGTAGACGGCATAAATGTAAAACTGCTGGAGAAAGGTTCCGATATTCCGGATATAGCCGCAGTCGCCCTTTCTTGCCAGGATCTCTCCGACCTCCCGGTTGGGGAAGGTTCCGTCGTTTCTGATATGCCGTCTGACTCTGACCTTCTCCCCGAATTCGAAAAAGGGAGGTCCGGAAAGTTCGACGGTCTCACCATCGGCCATGGGATCACCCCCTGGGGGAGGAGTTCCGGGTTTGGCTCAGGACCTCGCCGCGGAGTTTTTCTGTCGTGTCGGAAGGGATCCGGAAGACCCCGCGGCCTCCCGAGAGAGCCTCATAGCTGTTGGCAGTCTTTCTCGACAGGGAGTTGAACCACTCCTGAGGGGTCACCCCCTCCGGGCATCCGGAGATTTTTGTCACGTGTCCGTCATTGGCGAATACGACATGGATCATTTCCATGGGGGACTCCTTCGTTTGTCCTTGGTCTTCGGGATGGGTCCGGGGCTTTGAGGCCCGGATTCATCCCGTGTCAGTAGATGGCCGCACCGGCTCCGATATTGGTCGCCGCTTCCTTGAACCGCTCGACGACGCTCTCCGCGTCCTCCGGGCTCATCCCGGGGTAAAGGGGAAGGGCGATCGCCCGTTCTGCCAGCTTTTCCGCAACAGGCGCCAGTCCCTTTCTGCCTCCCCGGGCCAGGAACCAGGGGTGGAGGTGGAGGGGGGGCGGAAAGGCCCGGGCCTCGACCCCCGCTCCCACGAGGTCGTCGACGATGGCATTTCGTGAAAGGACGGAGAAGCGGGTCCCCAGATGGACCATGTAGGCCAGCCAGTTGACCCGGTCCACCTCCGGGGAGAGGTAGAGGTCCTTGACCCCTTCGAAGGAGCGCATGCTCTCCCGGTAGGCGGAAAGGACAAGGGCCTTTCTTTTGAGGCCGGCCGGAAGCCTCTTCAGGGAAAGGAGGGCGAGCCTCGCGAGTCCGGGACTGACGGAGAGCTCAAGCGGGAGGACGGGGGGCGTCCCGGAGGGAAGTCCCGAAGGATCCCCGCCCCGCAGGGCCCGGAAGAGAAGGTCGAGATCTTCCCGGTCGGTCAGGATCACCGCATAGGACTCTCCCAGGTTGGGGTGGGGAGAGCCGAAGGAGAGGATGGAGACATCTCCGAAGCTTCCCGTGCGGCGCTCCTTGTATTCGGAAAAAAGAGATTCCGTCGCATCCTCGATCAGGACCAGAGAGGATGCGCGGGCAAGAGACTCAAATTTCGTCCAGTCGGCGGGGTGTCCCAGCGTATTGGAGACGAGGATCGCCCGCGTGTTCGGACCGGTCTTTCGTGCGGCCTTTTCCGGGTCGAGGGTAAAGGCCCAGGAGTCGATGTCCGAGACGGTGAGGGTCGCGTTGCGCCAGGCGACGGCTCTCGCCATGCCGAACCAGGAGAACGGGGAGGCGATCACCTCGTCCCCCTCGCCGATACCGAGCCCGGCCAGCACCAGATACAGGGCAACGGACGGGGAGGGGACGACCAGTGCCCGGCTCCTCCCGAATACGAAGCCAAGTCGGCTCTCAAGTGCCGCGACCGGGTTGTCGAAGGCCTCCTGTCCCAGGAGTTCTGCCAGCTCCGATTGTTCGGACTCGCTCCACTGGCCGCAGTCGAAGGGAATCCATTTTTCTTCTGACGGTCCTTTTTCCGGTGTGCTCATGAGACCCTCCGTTCCGGTTTTCGCCCGAGAATGCGCGAGAGCGCGGAAAGCGTCCGTTCGATCTCCCCGGGGACGGTCCCCCGTCCGAGGGAGAAGCGGAGGGAGGAGAGGGCTTCCTCCCGGGAGAGCCCCATGGAAAGAAGAACATGGGAGGGTTCCATCGATCCACTTGCGCAGGCCGATCCCATGGAGAGATAAATCCCTTCGCGGACGAGGTCTATGAGAATCTTCTCCCCCGGAGTTCCGGGAAAGCGGAGATTGGCGATGTGAGGCGCCCGGAACTCTCTCGGCCCGGGACCGTTTCTGCGGGCCTCCGGACAGAGGGAGAAGACCCCCTCCTCGAGTCGGTCACGGAGCCTCTCCATCGTTTTAGCTCCAAGGGCGAGAAACTCCCCGGACTCCCGGGCCGCCTCGCCGAGCCCCACGATGCCGGGGACATTCTCGGTCCCTCCCCGCCGCTTGCGTTCCTGGGAGCCCGGCATCAGGGGATAAAAGTTCTCGCCGTGACGGGCGAAGAGCACCCCTGTTCCCTTTGGTCCATGGATCTTATGACCTGAGAGCGACAGGAGGTCTGCCCCGACCGTTCCCACGTCTACCGGAATCTTTCCTGCGGCGGCGACCCCGTCGCAGTGGAAGAGGGCTCCTGCGCTGTGGGCGATCTCCCCGATCTCCCGGACGGGATTGATCGCTCCCGTTTCGTTGTTCACCCACATGACCGCCACGAGAGCGGTCTCATGATCGATCAGTCGGGAAACCTCCCCGGGGTCGATCCGGCCGTCGCTTCGGGAGGGAATAACGAGAATCTCCGCTCCCTGGCGAATAAGATCGGGGACAAGCCCGAGGATCGAGGAGTGTTCGATGGCGCTCACGAGAATCTTCCTGCGTCCGGGGCGCGCCCGGAGGCCGGAGCGGATCGCCGTCTGGTTCGACTCCGTTCCTCCGCTGGTAAAGAGGATCTCCCGCGGTTCGGCGCCCAGAAATTTCGCGATCTCCGCCCGTGCCTCATAAACGGCGTTCTTCGCGAGCTCTCCTGCGGGCGAAGGGCTTCCGGGGTTCGCGTAGCGCTCCCGGAACCAGGGCAGCATGGCCGCCAAGACCCTCTCGGAGACGGGGGTCGTGGCGGAAGAGTCGAGGTCGGTGAAGGAGGAGGTCACGAGACCGCCCTCCCGATCTCGTTGCCCAGGCGTCGCCCGGCGATCCGGCGGAGGAAGGGGTCGGGATCCTCCGCCATCCGCGCAAGCGCCTCTCCCGTAGCATGCTCGGCAAGCCAGAACCGGACCCTGACGTCGGGATCGGGCAGTGCCCGGGTCCAGAGGTCGGGGCCGCCCCTTTCGAGGACCTCGATCCGGACGAGGGCGTCGGGATCGGAAAAGAAGCCCAGATGATGGGGCTCGGGGATTCTCCGGGCGACGACGCGGCGCACCTCGGGGTCGGCATCATCCTTCATGAAGAGAAGGGCGGTCGGGGCGATCCGCAGGGCCACCTGGTGGCGGACGTAATAGTCGGGGTCCCCCGCCATCATCGGCAGGAGCGCTACGGGGATCCTCGCTGCCACCCGAATCCGGACCTCCCGGTCGGGGTCGTTCATCATCCGAACCAGAAGGGCGGGGGCGAGGAAGAGGGCCACATTCATCCGGACCGTCTCGTCGGGATCGCGGGTCATCTTCCCCAGAAGCTCCTGGGAGAGGTAGCGCGTGACGATCGCCCGGACCTCGAAGTATTCGTCCTTCCAGAACATGTCGGCCAGACGGGGATTGGTCCGGAAGAATCTCTCGATATGACGGGCGGTGGTTGTCCGGACGCAGGAGGAGGCGGGATCGCATCCGGTCTCCGATCTCAGGGAGAGAATGCGACATCCGGCACAGGGATCCTCCACCGATAAGGCTCGCTCGGGCGCTTCCCCGGCGCCCCGGACTCCGCAGAAGACTCTCATTCCTCCTCCTTTCCCCCCCGCCTGATGACGGCGACCAGCGGGGAAATCCCCATTCGATCGCTTTTGTCGAGGCTCCCGATCCGATCCAGGATCGTGAGCCCCCTCTCCGTTTCCCCCAGGCGGGCATGAAGAGTGCCCACCGCCTTCATCGCGAAAGGGGTGAATCTCGGTCCGCTCTCATACTCCGAAAACGGGGCGTCGCTGGCGCTCACATCTTCGAAGGCTTCGGGAAGTCCCCGGCGTCCCCCCATGATCTTTGCCGCCCGTTCCGCGAAGGGGATCGCCTCCCGGAGGAGACCCTTGTAGAAGAAAAACGTGTCGCAGGCGATCAGCACCTGAACATCTGCCCGCGCATTCCCCTTCTTAGCCCGAAGGGCAGGAGGGGGTCAAGCGGGCGGTCTATTTTTTTTCCTGCCAAGTATGAGAAAATGTTTCCACTAGGGCAGGAACGGTCCGAAGTCAAAGCCTCCGGAGAGGACGTGAGACCCGTACCATCGGGCATCCTCAGCGAAAGAGGAAACGAAAGTCGTGAGACCAGAAACCCCTTCTACAGCGCAAAGCGCTTAGATGTGGGAGAGTTCATG
>JAJYYA010000058.1 GCA_021801345.1 Nitrospirota bacterium | reverse complement strand
GATAACATTTCAGAAAAGATATTTGCATATTCGCATCGAATGTTGCCACTTTTTCGCATGAAAGTTGCCACCCAGCCGCAGCAAAATTGCCACCCCTGAGTTTCCTCTAAAAATCCCCTGTCGCACCTGAAGCATAAATTTGGATAATCGAGACTCGTTCCATGCAGACATCATTCAAACAGGAAGGAGCATCGATGGTCCGGGAGGGGATTCCCATGTACAAAGTCTTGGATGTCTTGAAAGAACGCTACGGAGAGAAGGTCGCGTCGGTCCGGAAGATCGCGAAAGCGGTCGGGATCTCTCGGCCGACAGTCCAGAAGTATCTGGATCTGGCGGCCTCGCTTGGGATCTGTCATTGGCCGCTGAAAGACGAGGAGAGCGAGAAGGCCCGGCTTCGGGAAGCTCTCTACCCCGGGAAGGAGGGCGAGAGCCGGACGGGCTTTGCCGTCCCGGAGTGGGCGGAGGTGGAGAAGGAACTCACCCGGAAGAAAAAGAGCGGGGTAACCCTGTGGCTTCTGTGGGAGGAGTACCGGCAGTCCCACCCGGAAGGCTTGGGCTATAGCCAGTTCTGCCGGCTCTTCAAGGACTACCGGAAACGGAAAGACATTCCCCTGCATCATCCCCACGCTCCCGGGCAGGAGCTTTACGTGGACTACTCGGGACCGAAGATCCGGATTGCGCCCCCAGGAGAGAAGGAGTCCTGGGTGAGCCTCTTCGTGGCGGTGATGGGGCGGTCGAGCTATCTCTTTGCCTATGCGACCCGGAACATGCGCTCGGAGTCCTGGATCCTGGCGCACCGGAAGGCCTTTGAGTATCTGGGGGGCGTTCCGGCCGTCGTCATCCCGGATAGAACGACGACCGCGATCGTCTCCCGGGAACGAGTCGAACCCCGGCTTCACCGGGCCTTCCAGGCGATGGGGGCGCATTACGGCTTTGAGATTTTTCCGGCCCGGCCAAAAAAAGCCAGGGACAAGGGGGTCGTCGAAAAAGGGGTGCTCGATGCGCAACGCCAGCTCGTAGCGCCTCTGCGGCACCGGACCTTCGTCTCGATCGAGGAGTTGAACGCGGCCTTGCGGGAACGGCTCGAGATCGTCAACCGGGCCCCTTTCCAGAAGCGGGAGGGGAGCCGGCGATCGGTCTTCGAGGAAGAAGACCGGCCGGCCCTGGCGCCGCTTCCCGCCACCCCCTTCGAGCTTGAGTCCTGGGAGAGCTGTCGGGTTCCGCCGGACCATCATGTACCCGTGGACCGGGTTTTTTATAGCGTCCCCTACACCCTGATCGGAGAAGAGGTCTCGGTCCGCGTGACCGTCACGACGGTCGAGATCTTCCATCGGGAGGAGCGGGTGGCGAGCCACGTGCGACACCACGACCGGACAGATCCCTACCGGACCCAGGCGGCCCATCGGCCCCCGAACCACAAGGGCTACCTGGAGCAGTCGCAGGAGAACTATCTTGAGCGGGCCTCCCGGATCGGTCCGGGGGTCGTGCTGCTCTTCGAAGGGCTCTTCGCGCTCCGCAAGTATCCCCCGCAGGCCTACCGGACCTGTCAGGGGATCCTGGCCCTTCAGCGGACCTATTCGGGGGATCGGATCGATGCCGCCTGCGTGCTGGCCCTGAACCTGCGATCCCTCTCCTGGCGAACGGTGGCCGGGATCCTCAAATACGGAACCGACCGCTCCGGGCAAAAGACCGCGACTCCAACCTTTCTCGCTGTCCACGAGAACATCCGGGGTGCGGCCGCCTTCCTTCCCGATAACGGGGCGGTCTCTCTGGAGAACAAAGAGGCGGATGTTCCGCCATGTGTTCATATCATGAAAGAACAAGACGGAAAGGAGAGCGACAAGGAAAAAACAGGAAAACCCCGAAATGGGGAGGAGAAAGAGGCCACTTCCTCCTCCCGTGACGCATGAAGATGAACAGAGAACAGTGTCTGTCCAAGAGACAGGGAACAGAACACACGACGATCCCCACACCCACAGACAAGGAGAGCATCATGGCTCTGACACCGGAACAGATTGTATCAGCCGTCGACACCCTAAAACAGAGGGGCCAGGCCCCCACCTTGCGGGCCATCCGCGACCTTCTGGGAACCGGGAGTCTCGGGACCATCAGCCGGATCCTGCGGGAGCTGAAGGAGAAGACGCCCCCCGGAGGCTCCCCTGGTTCCCTCCCGTCCGGACTCCTTCAGGCTCTGGAAGACGCCTTCGCCGGCCACGAACGGGACCTGCGAAGCGCCCTTGAGCGGGACCGCCAGGAGGATCGGCGCCAGATCGAGACGCTGGAGGAGGACAACCTGCGGCTCGAATCCCGGATCGGGGCCCTCGAGCAGAACGGGCGGCTGTTGACGGAAGAGCTTCAGAAGGGGGAAGGACGGATCGCCGAGATCCGCCGCCACTGCGAGAGCCTCGAGCGCTCTCTGGAGCGGGAACGGGAGGAGCGGATCCGGGCGGAGAAACAGGCTTCGGTCCTCGAAGGAGAACGGAACGGGCTCCTGGGACAGCTCGCCGATCTCAGGGAGAGGCTAGAGAAGGCTCCCCTCAGGAGACCGGGCAAGAAGAAGACCCCGCCTCCTCCGGACGACGCCGGGGGACAGCCGTCCCGAAAACGGATCCGGCGGCTGACATAGGGGATCCTCCCATAGCGTGACGGTCACGGAACAGGAGAAAAAAGCCGCGGGAGGGAGGAACCCCCTTCCTCCCGCCTATCCCGACAAGGAGAACGACGCATGCTGATCAACCCGCTCAAGGACAAGCTCCAGACTCTCAAACTCACCGGCTTCCTCGAGGCCCTGGTCGAACAGGAGAGCAATCCCGCCCTCGTGTCCGATCTCTCCTTCGGGGACCGGCTGGGCCTTCTCGCCGACCGCGAGATCTCGCTCCAGGAAAACCGGCGGACCGAGCGGCGGCTCAAGGCGGCCCGACTCCGCCAGAACGCCACTCCGGAAGACATGGACTTCCGGGCTCCCCGCAATCTCTCCCGGCCCCTGGTCCAGACGCTTCTCTCCGGCCAATGGATCCAGAACCACCAGAATGTCCTCATCACCGGACCCACCGGAGTCGGAAAGAGCTTTATTGCCGAAGCCCTGGGACACAAGGCCTGCCGTCTGGGCTACAACGTCCTCCTCGTCCGCTTCCCCCGGCTCTTCCAGTCCCTCGAGATTGCCCGAAGCACGGGAAAGCTCCTGACCTTCCTCAAAACCCTGGCCCGCCAGGACGTGCTCATCCTCGAAGACTTTGCCCTGACGCCCATTACGGCGGAACAACGTCAGGATCTGTTCGAGATCCTGGAGGACCGTCACAATCTCCACTCCACGATCATCACCTCCCAGATCCCTCAAAAGGAGTGGCACGACCGCATCGGAGAACCCTCTCTGGCCGATGCCATCCTTGATCGCCTCGTTCATGGGGCCTATATACTTGAACTCAAAGGAGAGTCTATGAGAAAAACAAAGGCCAAGACGACCCCCACGGTCGACTCCTGATCTGACTCACGACAGGGGATTTTTAGAGGGAACTCAGGGGTGGCAATTTTGCTGCGGCTGAGTGGCAATTTTGGTGCGGATACGCATCTGGAATCCCATTTCCTTTAACAGGTCAATGTCATCTGGCAATTTTTCCTCCTTGGTGATGTGATCGAGTTCGGAAAGAATCTTTTCATCCTTGGCGCGCACTGGAAACC
>JAJYYA010000027.1 GCA_021801345.1 Nitrospirota bacterium | reverse complement strand
AAGTGCTCTGGAAGGGGCTCCAGGCTCTCGAGAGGATTGCCGAGTTTTGGGAAATTCTTGAACGGATGCGCCGGGCCGGTCCCACATCTCCGGTGCCCAAGCGTCGGAGATATGGGTAAAGGTCAGGGCTTGAAACGGGTGGCCATTGATGGAGAAAATTCCGACAGTCTTTATCTCCCACGGGGCACCCTCCTCGATTGAGGACGAGGAATGGATGCGCGCCTTGGGCATATGGGGAGAATCTCTAAGGAATGTGAAGGGGGTCCTTGTTCTTTCGGCACACTGGGTGACCGAGACTCTGGAAGCGGGCCCCCTCGAACCCGTACCTCTGATCTACGATTTCTGGGGGTTCCCGGAGCGTCTCTACCGTGTGACCTATGCGGCGCCTCCGTCTCCGACGATCTTTCAGCTTTTAAAAGATCTCACGGGAATCGGCAATCTCCTGGCCTCTCCCAAAAGGGGGCTCGACCATGGGATGTGGGTCCCGCTCAAGGGACTCTTTCCGGATGCAAGTCGCCCGGTTCTCGGGGTGTCATTGCCGGGAACAGATCCTGAAAAGCTCTATGAGCTCGGTCAGGCTCTGTCCCCCCTGCGCGAACAGGGAATCCTCATCCTGGCCAGCGGAGGTATGACGCACAACCTCGGGGCCCTCACCGCCGGGGATCAGTCCCCCTCCGCTCCCTGGGCCAGAGAGTTCGATCAATGGGTGAAGGAGAGACTGGTAGAGGGGGATCTGACCTCCCTTCTCGACTTCAGGCGGAAGGCTCCGCATGCGGCACTGGCCCATCCCTCCATCGAGCACTTCGTTCCCCTCTTTGTTGCCCTCGGAGCCGCCGGGTCCGGGGCCAGAGTCGATTTTCCCGTGGAAATATTCCGGTATGGAAGCCTTTCGCTCCGGTCTGTTACCTTCTCCGAAGGAGGGTAAGGGGGGGAAAGAGGCGGCGATAAAAATCGCTCGCGTAATCCTCTCCTTAGCCCACGGGGCAAGAGGGACAATAAGAACGCTCTTGTTTTTGTCCTTATTTCATGGGACAATGATCCCGCGAGGGAAGGATCTGTCCGAATCCAAATCTTCCGGAGGAGAGGGTAGCTCTCCGGAGCAATGGCCTGAGAGATCCCTGGCAAAAATGAGGAAGCGAGAGCCGAGAGAAGAACCCCTTCTGCTGGACAAAACGCTCGAATTCTTGAAAGTGCTTGGTCACGGCTTTCTCGGGCAAAATAAGGACTTGAATCAGGGTCTCTTTTTGTGTGCAGTTCAGTCGATGTTTTTTGTGGGAGGTTGTCATGGAGAAAGAAAAAAATATTCTTATCAAGGCTTATCTTAAGCCAAGTTGCGGGTGGAGTCGCGGAGTGCGTGCCGTTCTCGCGAAATATCAGCTTCCGTATGAGGATATCAATATCATCGGAAATGCCGAAGCCTATAGCGAGATGGTCACGAAGTCGGGCCAGCCGCTTTCTCCCTGCGTGGAAATCAACGGGGAAATGCTCGCGGACGTAAGCGGGGAAGAGGTTGAAGGATATCTTATCTCGCACGGAATTGTTGTTCCGGCCAAATCTGTTGACGATACCCCGATCGACAGGGGATGTCATGATGGCGAGCCGGTTGAGATGGGCTCATGGGGAACGAAAAAAGGCTCCTGATCCAGTAGGGGCAACAATGGCTGTCTATTTTGAAAGGGGAAATCAATGAGTCATCAGGTCGAGACGCTGACCATCGAAGGGGTCGCATCCGGTTCGGATGTCCGTGCAAAGTGGTGGAGGGCGGCTCTAGTCGTGGGGGCTTTTGTGTGGGTCCCGGTCACTCTCTATCTGCTTCTCTTTGCCCCGCTTCCCATGGTTCATGATATGGTGCATCCGGTTCGGCACGCCTTCAGCTTCGTCATGTGCCACTGATCCCGTCCCTGTAAGAAAAAAACGAAGAGGAGGTCCTCCCCGGATCTCCTCGTTTTGTTTGTCATTCCCTCCAATCGCGCTCGTAGCTCAGTCGGATAGAGCAACAGCCTTCTAAGCTGTGGGTCGCTGGTTCGATTCCAGCCGAGCGCACCATATTTTAAGCCATTCTCGTAAAATCCCTTACCATGGAAAAAGGTTTTTGCCATAATTATGCCATAGTGAGGTCTTTCGGAAACCCTTCTTCCGGAGAAAACGATGGCGACAATTCGTGAGCGCGGTCCCTATCAGTGGCAAGCCCAGATCCTTCGTAAAGGTCAATCTCCACAATACAAGACATTCAATAATAAAGCCGATGCCGAAAAATGGGCACGTCATGTCGAAGCCGAAATGGATAGAGGCATTTTTGTCCAACGGAAAGAGGCCGAGACACCACTCTTTTCGAAGCCCTAGACCGATTTGAAAGAGAAAAAAATAAGAAAGGAGTTCAACAGTACACCTCTTTGGTGAATATCTGGAAACGCTCTCCCCTTGCCAAACATTTTCTCGCCTCGATCCAGGGAAAGGATGTTGCCGAATATCGCGACAAACGGATCGAATCCGTGGGACCTCAAACGGTTATCCATGAACTCAATATCCTCTCCCGACTCTTCAATACTGCGATAAAGGAATGGGGAATGGGGGGGCTTATCAATCCTGTCCAACAAATCCGAAAACCAAAGATGCCAAAATCCAGAGACCGTCGTCTTCTTCCCGACGAACTGGACAGGATCCTCGCCGTCTCGGAATCTCCGGTCCTCCCCGCCCTCGCCCGGTTTGCCGTCGAAACTGGCATGAGGCAGGCAGAGATCTCCGGAATGACCTGGGATCTGGTGGACCTCAAGAAGCGGACGGTGACATTACTCGTGACGAAGAACGGGGAGAAGCGAGTCGTGCCCCTTTCCCCGGAGGCCGTCCGGATCCTCTCCGGACTCGTGCGGAGACTCGACGGGAAGGTCTGGGGCGTGACGTGTCACGCCGTGTCGGTCGCCTGGCGTCGCGCCGTTGCCAGGGCCCGGGCCGCCTATGAGAAGGAATGCGAGGAGAAGGGGCAGAAGCCGGATCCGGCCTTTCTGGGGAATCTCACCTTCCACGATCTCCGGCACGAGGCCACAAGCCGATTCTTCGAGAAGGGGCTGAACCCCATGCAGGTGGCGGCCATCACCGGACACAAGACGCTCCAGATGCTGAAACGGTATACTCACTTGAAAGCGGAGGACCTGGCGGAGTTGTTGAAATAGCGGCGCTAATCCCGTAGAATCAAGTCAAAGGAGTAGCGATGACATTCGACACATTGGCCGTGGCCACAGAACTTAAAGACGCAGGGTTTTCTCCCGAACAGGCGGAAGCTTTGGCCCGCGCCTGGAGCCATGTCGCCTCAGGAGACCTCGCCACCAAATCCGATCTGATCGGAGTGGAAGCCGCCCTGAAACAGGATATCACTGGCGTCCGGACTGATCTGGAGAAGCAGATCGCTGGCGTCCGAACAGACCTGGAAAAGCAGATCGCAGATGTCCGGAGCGATGTCAAAACCCTTCGCTGGATGATCGGGTTCGCCCTCGGTCTTCTCCTCCTTATCCTCGGCAAGCTTTTCACGGTCCATTCATGAGTTCCCGGTATTCCCTTCGTGGAGGGGTGAAGTCGTCACTAGTTACGATATTCCCGCCCGTCGGGCCAGGAGCATGACCAAGTCTTGGACCTCCATTTCGTTTTCCTTCCTGACCTTCTGCATCCGCCCGTCGATCCGCCCCAGGAGAGCCCAGAAACGGACGAGTTCTCCTCCTTATGAGGTCTCCCTTGTGATTCCCTGACAAGGTCTTCCGGGGATGTGGGGTGAAATCCACCCCCCCATGTTCCGGGTTCACTCAAGCAACCCGATCTGGTCTTCTTGGGATGGGGGGGGTGAAATCCGCCCCCCATGATCCGTGCCTCCCCAAGGAACCCTCATCTGGTCTTCCAAGGGAGGGTGAGATTCGCCCCCCCATGATCCGTGCCTCCCCGGGAACCTCATCTGTGTCTTCCGAGTAGGGGGGGGTGAAATCCGTGGGGCGAGGAGAGCGTGTCCGCGAGGCACTGGTTCGCCCTCGCGGACCTCGCGGTCCCGATCGGGGATCTTCCGCCTGGGGAACGCAGACGGGTGCATTCACGAACGCCGGGGTCCTGACCGCCACCAAATATCGGAACCGTGGCGTTAGTCGGAATCTCTGTGGCCAACTCCGGGACGATTGCCGCCCCGGGAGGGGAGGTGATCCTGGTGGCAGGGTCGACGGTTACCCCTCTTAGCACCACGTCTCGGGCCCATACCAGACAGCCGGGACGGTCAAGATCGATCCGAACTACCTTCTTTCCGGGCCGACGCTCGATATTTGCAACGCGACGGGCTTGGAGACTGTCGATAGCCATCAGACAAGTCTGACCATTGGGACAACGACGACCGATCCCCTGACGAACACGATCAATCTCGAAGGAACCATGAATCTTGCCACCGGCTCCACGCTTTATAGCTGGATCCCACTTGGGCAAATCTCCGCCTCTCCCTTCACCGGAACCTTCAACGGGAACGGATTCACGGTGAGCGGGTACACGATCGGGGAAGTTTTTGTCAGGTCAGACGCTATGCGTTTTTGCCCCGAAAAAAGCAGGCTGCGAATAGATAGGAACAGGACACCAGAAGAATGACGCCGATTCCGGCTAGGGTTTCCGTGAGGGGAGAGATGACAGGTGCATCATTCCGAAGGGTCGTGGTCAGGATGCTTGTTCCGATGAGGACGGAGAGGGCGACAACCGCCCATCCCATGACACGGGAGAGTCGGATGCCGCCGAGGTCGGCTTTTTCAATCAGACGGGCAATCCAAAGCCCATTGGCTCCGTCGGAGAGGCTCATCCCCGAAATAAAGGCCGCACCCACGACAAGACATCCGGCCATTCCGCCCCAGGATGCTCCTGCCAATGAAAAGACGATTGTCTGCGAAAGGGTGTCGAAGGAGATCGCGAAAAGCATTCCCAGAACGATAATAGAGGGGCGGTTAAGGGGAACTCCCCGGAAAAGCCATCGGGTCTTGGGCCCTATTGGGGAAAAGGGAGAGGTCGGGGTTGAGCGGGCCAGATAGAAGCCATTTATTCCTGCCATTCCGAGAAGAAAAAGGCCAGAGAAGAGCCCTCCGGCGGTTTCAATGGAGGAGGGAACCCTCCTTTGGACGGCCATGAGGGTCACCACAACTCCTGTGATCATGACCACGATCCCGTGGCCCAGGGAGAAATAGAGTCCGGCCCACCGGACAGGCCGATGTCGTTTCGCCGACTGAAACCTTAAGATGGCATTGATGGCGGAAAGATGGTCGGGATCAAGACCGTGGCGCACGCCCATCCCGAAGACCATAAGTATGGAAAGAACTCCTCCGGCGAGCATTCCGTGAAGAACAAGAGCGTCCGTCATTAGCCGCCCTTTCTCAGCATATTCGGGGAAGAGGATCCCCCAGCAACCAGTCTACCATTCGAGTTCCTCCCATGAGTGTCTTCATCAGGACACCCCCCACCGGAATTCGGGATGAATCTTTTCCGACCATACCGATACGTGCCGCCTCATACCCCAAGGGGTGGGTCTTCATCGCAGAGAGGATCCGGTCGGCCGCTTCTGGTCGACAAACCGCCAGAAGCTTTCCCTCGTTGGCCAAATAGAGCGGGTCGATTCCCAGAAGTTCAGAGACTCCACGGACCTCCTCTCGAACGGGAATCCCTTCCTCCCGAATCTCGATCGGAAGTCCCGAGGTTCGGGCCCACTCGTTGAGGGTCGAGGCCACACCTCCCCGGGTCGGATCCCGGAGACAGACGAGTCCTGGTCCGGAGTTCATCATAGTCTGGACGAGGGAGTGAAGGGGGGCCGAGTCGGAGCGGAGGGTTGAGGCGAGGCGAAATCCTTCCCGGGCGGCGAGGACTGCCGCCCCGTGGTCTCCAATTGTCCCTGAAATGAGAAGAACATCCCCGGGACTGATCCCGGAAGGGTCGAGAGTGAGTCCGTCCGGGATCTGTCCTATTCCGGCTGTGTTGATATAGATCCCGTCGCCCTTTCCTCTCTCCACGACCTTCGTGTCGCCTGCGACCAGAGCTGCCCCGCAGTTCTTTGCCGCCATAGCCATGCTGCGGACGATCCTGACAAGGTCAGACAGGGGAAAGCCTTCCTCGAGGATGAATCCCGTGGTGAGGTAGAGGGGTTGGGCTCCCCCCATGGCAAGATCGTTGACCGTTCCATGGACAGCTAACGATCCGATATCGCCTCCCGGAAAGAAAAGGGGAGAGATGACGTAAGAATCGGTCGTCATGGCAAATCGCCCACCGGGAAGATCAAAGCGGGCCTGGTCTCCCAGGGGATGGAGCCATTCGTTGTCGAATGCCGGAAGAAGGATTTCCTCTACGAGCTTTGCCGATGCCCGGCCCCCGTTTCCGTGGATCATTTCGATTCGGCCATTCTCCAGGTCCAGCCGGGGACCCGTCATGGTTCTTTCTCCACTCATCGGGCCTCCCCCGTTCCGTAATGAAAGGCTGCGGCACAGGCCCCTTCGGCACTGACCATGCAGGCCCCGACCGGGGTGTCCGGCGTGCAGGTGGTCCCGAAGATCCGGCAGTCGCGGGGGGCCTTGATGCCGCGTAAAATCTCCCCGCACTCGCAGACCCCCGGATCGGAAACGCTTTCGATCCGGAATCCGAAGCGTTTTTCGGCATTGAACTCCGAGAACTCCTCCCGGATCGAAAGCGCGCTTTGGGGAAGAAGGCCCAGACCCCGCCATTCGAAGTCCGCGGTTTTCTCAAAGACCCGGTCGATCAATTCGAGCGACCGGGGATTCCCTTCGGGGGTCACCGCACGAATGTACTCGTTCTCGACCTCGGCCTTTCCCTGTCGGATCTGAGCGAGGAGCATGCGGAGAGAGAGAAGAATGTCCAACGGCTCAAACCCGGCCACCACCAAGGGAACCTGAAACTCCCGGGCCACGAAGTCGTAGGCCCGGCTTCCGATGACCGTACTGACATGGGAGGGGCCGATGATCCCGTCGACCTGGCTGTCGGAAAGAATCCCCCGCATGGCGGGAGGGGTAAGAACGTGGTTGGTAAAGACAGAGAAATTTTTGAGCCCCCTTTTTTTTGCCTCGAGGAGGACTGCCGCTGTCGGGGGGGTGGTCGTCTCGAAGCCGATGGCAAAGAAGACGACCTCTCTGTCGGGATTGTCGTCCGCCAGGGATAAGGCCTCCATCGCCGATATGACGATCCGGATATCCGCTCCCCGTGAGCGCCCCCGCATGAGGGTCATGCCATGGGAGCCTGGAACACGCAGGACATCCCCGTAAGTTACGAGAATGACCTCTTTCCTTTGCGCAAGTTCGATGGCTGCATCGATCCGTCCCTTGGGGAGAATACAGACCGGACAGCCTGGCCCGTGGACCATCCGGATTTCTTCAGGAAGGAGCCCGAGAAGGCCAAAGCGGTGGAAGGCATGGGTGTGCCCCCCGCAAAACTCCATGATGCGTACAGGTGACCGGGGAAGAGATTTTGCATCCTTTTTCAGTGAGGAAAGGAGGGACTGGCCGAGGGCGGGGTCCCTGAACTCCTCGATATAACGAAGGCCACCCATCACGATCCTCCTGTTTTTCCAGACATCTCGTCCATCAGGGAAAGCGTCCGAAGGGCTTCGTCGGGGTCGACCCGCGCCAGGGCAAAGCCCACATGGACAATCACATACTCTCCCGGCCTGACATCCTCCAGGAGGAGGGTCGAAACCTCCTGGACGACCCCCCCAAGGCGAACCATCGCCCGGGACTCTCCCATTGTTTCCTCAACTCGCGCCGGCATGGCCAGACACATCGGTCTCTCTCCTCTAGATTGAAGAAGGGCAATTGTCCTGCTGGACATTTGCCCAGACAGCGAAGGCTTGTCCTAGGGCAAGTCCGCCATCGTTTGTCGGAACATTTACCGGTTCAAGGATCCTCATCCCCGCTTTTGCAAGCCGCCTCCGAAGAAGCCCGGCAAGAAGCCTGTTCTGAAAGACGCCCCCGGAGAGGACGAGTGTGTTCAGCTTTCTTCCCCCGCGGACACTCCGAACCCAGTCGGCAAGTCCCGAAGCCAGAGCTTCGTGGAAGAGTCTTGCCCCGTTCTCCCTCGAGCTCTCTTTTGCGATGCGAAGAATCAGCGGGAAAAAGTCGAGCTCACCCTTGGTCAGGCGGTGGTACTCCGTGAGTCTTTCCCCCGGATCAATCCGTCCCTTTCGTGCCCAGCTCTCGAGCTCCATGGCGCCCTGGCCCTCGTAGGAGACCCGATCTCTTCCCCCCAGGAGGGAGTAAGCCGCATCGAAGAGCCTCCCTGCACTTGATGTCTGAGGAAAAAGACCTATTCCCCCGCCTTCGAGAAGGGAGAGTATCTCGGAAGCGAGGGGAGAGTGAAATCTTTTGCGGGCCTCTTCCTCTGCTCCGGCGGCATGAAGGCTCGCAACACCCATCCTCCAGGGCTCCCTTGCAGCCCGCTCCCCCCCCGGAAGGGGAAGAAGACGGAAGTGCCCCAGCCGTTCACATCCCTCCCGGCCGACCCGGAGGAGTTCTCCTCCCCAGAATCTTCCGTCGGGTCCAAGACCGAATCCATCCAGTGCCAATCCCAGGACGGGTTCGGCGAGTCTGCGGTCGGCCATAACCGAGGCCACATGGGCGTGGTGGTGGCCAACCTGCACCACCGGGATTTGCCATGTCTCCCCCCACTCCCGGGCCAACCGGGTGGAAGGAAAGTCCGGGTGCAGGTCGCAGGCCAGGTGGGTCGGAGGACCTCCGTCATTGCCAATAAAGCGAAGAAGGGCCTCGCGATAGGCAAGGCGGCCTTCCGGGCTGTCGAGGTCTCCCATATGGGGGAGCATCAGGGCCTTTCCTTCCCGAATGCGGCAAGGGGCAGTCTTCTGATGTGCCCCCAGGGCAAGGACGACTGGCCCGCTCAAGGTTTTGCCCCGGCAGATTGAAAAGGATGCCGGGACCCAGCCACGTGAGCGGCGTAGAAGGATGGGGGAGCGCTGCCCGACAAGGACCAGGCTGTCGTCCTGGCGCTCAGAGATGGGACGGTCGTTGTCCAGGATCCCGTCGATTTTGCCCTTGAAGAACTCCAATACATCCTCAAGTCTTGTCGCAATCGGCGCCCCTTCGCAATTGGCGCTGGTCATCACCAGAAGGTCGGGGGCCTTTCCCTCCGCCTCAAAGAGAAGGTGTTGGAGAGGTGTGGCCGGGAGAAAGGAGCCGATACGGTCAAGTCCCGGCGCCAGGCTCTCCCTGATTTCGGCCGGGGTGGCCCGGGCCGGGAGAACCACGATCGGCCTCTCCGGAGAGAGGAGGATCCTTCTGGCCGCACGAGAGAGGCGGACAAGGAGGGCGAGGCTTTCGGGGGAGCCGCCCATCACCGCCAACGGCTTCTCGGGACGTCCCTTGAGGGCGCGGATTCGGGCAACCGCTTCGGGGTTTCCGGCATCGCAGCTCAGGTGGTAGCCACCGACCCCCTTGATGGCGACAAGACCCCCGCAACGGAGAAGTGTCCGGGTCCGGTCAAGATAGGACTCTTCATCTCTCTCCCTGCCGTGCCCGTCCAACAGAAAGGTTCGGGGGCCACAATTCGGACACCCAATGGTTTGAGAATGAAAGCGCCGGCTCTCGGGGTCGGAGTATTCGCTCTGACACTCCGGGCACATCAGATAGTCCCTCAGGGTGGTTCGGCACCGGTCGAAGGGAACCCCTCGCGAGATCGAGTAGCGGGGACCACAGGCAGTACAGGAGATGAGGGCATAGCGAAAGCGTCGGTTCATCGGGTCGAAAAGCTCCCGGAGACAGTCAGGGCAGACGGCTGTGTCCGGAAGGAGAGACGAGATATCGTTCCGCAACCCGTTGGAGCTTTCCCGGGAGGGGGCGATGACGAACTCTCCCCCCTCCAGAAGCGGAGGAAGTTTTTGGGTATCAATCCCGCTCAGGGCCGCTCCTGAAGGAAGCTCCCTAGGGATGTTTTCCGTAAAGGCGACGAGATCTTCTTGGGGCCCTTCGACCTCAATGAGGACGCCCGCAGAGGAGTTGGCAACAAATCCGGAGAGATGTCCTCTTCTTGCGAGTCGGACGATAAACGGACGAAAGCCCACGCCCTGCAGACGCCCCGAGAGGGTCATCCGGATGCGGCCAACAGCCTCGCAGGAAGGAGAGGATTCCTCTGTCAGGTTATCCGCCAGAAGGGGTTCCATGCGCTTCTCCCGACCGGGTGGGGCTCTCTGACATGGCCCCCGCTCCTTCTCTTTGTGCGGAAATCCAGGCGACCCATCGGTCCATTCCCTCACCGCTCCGGGCGGAGAGCGGGAGGATCTCCCCGGAGGGATTGACCGATCGGAGATAGTTCATGGCCTTGGCAGTGTCGAAGTCCAGGTGCGGGAGAAGGTCCGATTTTGTCAGAAGGACAAGATCGGCCCCCCGGAAGATCTGGGGGTACTTGAGGGGTTTGTCCTCCCCCTCGGTTACGGAAAAAAGGACGACGCGGGAGGTCTCTCCCAGATCGAAAAGGGCCGGGCAGACAAGGTTCCCGATGTTTTCAATGATCAGGAGCATCCCTGGAGAAAGGCTCAGCTCCTCCAGTGAGTGAGCGATCTGATGTGCGTCGAGGTGGCATCCCGCATTTGTGTTGACCTGGACGGCTGGAACTCCCAGGCTCCGGATCCTGTCGGCATCCCGGCTCGTCTCCTGGTCTCCTTCGATGACGGCCAGGGGAAGGGATCCTCCCAAGGAAAGGATGGTCTGTTCAAGGAGAGTGGTCTTTCCCGATCCCGGGGCAGAGAGAATATTCAGGGCGATAATCCCGTGCTCCTTGAAGAAAGCGCGGTTATCTTCCGCCAGACGGTTGTTTCTTCCGAGTATCTCCCGTTCCACGGAAAATCGTCGGTCCTCCCCGGTGGTGCCTCCGGATGGAGTCGCCTTCGAGGGGGCCGTGTCGTCGTTCCCGTGGGCATGGCGATGGGAGAAGGCAATCCCCTTATGCTCCTTCGCCGGCATTTTCCCTGAGGATCCGCATCCGCATTCCACACACATTCCAAACCTCCTTGTATCCCGAGAGAGCTCTCCGGTTGTCCGAAAACCCTCTAGTCACATACGAATTCCTTGAGACAGAACTCCATTCCCCCAGTGGGGAGGATCCGGCTTCCGCCGCAGTCGGGACAGCTCCGGAAAGGATCCTGGATTCGGACTGCACGTTCGCAGGAGAGGCACCACCCCGTTCCCGGCATATTGCGGATAGAGAGCGCGGCGCCTTCCGCGACCGTGCCCCGGGAGGCGATCCCGAAGGCCGAGTCAAGGGCTGGAACGGAGACTCCGGAGAGCTCTCCGACCTCGACGATCAGTGTTTTGATCTTTTTGACTCCGATTCGGGTGGCCTCCTCCTCGCAGACCTCGAGGAGACTCATGGCAAGCGAGAGTTCATGCATCCGGCCTCCCGTCGCCCTTGTTCCCACCCTTCGGAGCTTCCCAGACCGGAGCGCAGGGATCGAAAATCCAGAGGGCCTCACGCACTCCCTGGTGCAGGGATTCGGGGGAGGGAGCCCGCTTCGAAAACTCATCAAACCATCTCCGGAACGGGCCTTTCTCCGGATGAAAGATCCATTCGGTCGGTGCAAGAATACGGTAGTCTGTTACCTGGTCCCCCTCCATCCGGCACCGGTGGACCAGGAGGCCGCGCGCCGTCTCTGCAAAGGAGACTCCGACACCTCTTTCCGGGGTGAGGGAGCGGACTCTCCGGGAAAGAGCTTTTTGCGGGAAGTTCTCCCCGACGGAGAGGGCCAGCTCGCTTAGCCTGGCAGCAAGTCTTGCCGAAAGGGGCCGACCTGCCCCGAGAAGGGCAAAGACCAATGGCTGGTCGCGCATGCGGGCCAATGGGCCAGGCTCCCGTCCTTCCCCTTTGACGTGAGGAGCCTCCAGAAAAAGCGGACCCTCCATCTTTCTGCCCATCTCTTCGCCCATCATTTCGCAAAAGTATTCCAGTAAAAGGCCGTCTTCGGCGATCAAAGGGGGAAGAACCGACGCCCTTTCCCCGAGGTCCCCGGCAAAGTCCGACGCGATCCGGGCAACGGGAGAGGCCTCCCCCCCGGTCGCCCACTGGTCCCAGTCCTGTTCCGTCTTCCGAGAGAGAAAGCGGGGAGCGCTCTCCCCCAGGACAAATCGTTCGACAATCTCGCGGAATCTCTCAAGAAAGAGCGCAAAGTCGGGACAGTTCGTCTCTCCGAGAGCACGGATTTTTCCCCAGAGATGAGAGTTTGGCCCGTACAGGGGGGGGAGTCCAGTGATGGGAAGTAAGAGGGCGCGAAGCGTCTCGAGTAAAGCCTCTCTGAGAATCTCTTCCTCATGGGAGGGGGTCTCGGGAACCGCTTCTCCCCGGGCGGCAGACAGGGCCTTTTGCGCGAGAATTTCCTGGGCCTTCCCGCACAGATGGAACAGGGAGCGGATCCGGGATCGGACCCGCTCCTCCCCTCCTCCCGCAAGGAGGTGAATGTGGGAGAGGTCTCTCGGATAAAGAAAAAGCCGTGAATTCTCTTCCTCCAAAAGCATTCCGATCGATCCTGCCTGTCGGGGCCCATCGGGATTCTTCACGGAGATTCTCGGCGTACCCAGGTCAGGAATTCTCCGTAGTCCTTCTTCGACTGGACCAGGTCTTCCGGAGTGGCCGCAATTTCGTCCGGAAGCTCTGTGACACAGAGGGCATCGAGAAGGGGAACGCCTTCAGGATTCTTGTAGAGAACCCGCCATAAACCCGGGACCTGCGTTGACAGGATCCGGCAGTCCCCGTACCCCTTGGAAACGAGAGAAATGTGCCCTCCGGAGCAGACCTTGTCGATCCATTCCGCATCTCCCTCCGAGAGGGGAAGCTTGTTGAGAAAGATCCGGTGGGACTTCCTGTCGGGGAGGTAGGTTCCAAGATGATAGACCGTCTCCTCGAGAAGGGAGGGGGCGTTCATGAGGCCAGGCTTTATCCGCACATACTCCTGATCAGTTAAATCGGCTCCGTTGAGAGGGAGGGAGGGGGCAGGCTCCGGATTTCGAACCAGAATGCGGGGGGCACGACCGATCTCGATTGAGGATAATACCACTCCCTCTGAGCCCGGTGGGCGGTGCCCAATAAGCCAGATCCCAGGATAGAC
The DNA here is from genome assembly GCA_021801345.1 of Nitrospirota bacterium. Classification (GTDB taxonomy): domain Bacteria; phylum Nitrospirota; class Leptospirillia; order Leptospirillales; family Leptospirillaceae; genus UBA4572. The sequence continues at coordinate 72,415 of JAJYYA010000027.1, read as the reverse complement.
CGACTCCCGGATATGAATCGTTCCCTCTCTGTCATCGGGGGCGGGCTCGATTTTGCCTGAAATTTCTCCTTCTCCAAGGAGAGAGACAAGACGGGCGAGCTCCCCGGAGGAGATGTTCTCCAGTGAGAAAATCTCGGTCCGGCCGTAATCGGCGACCACAGTTTCAAGAGCCTTGCCGAGCGCTCCAAGAATCTGCTCAAGGGCCAAGGTCAACTCTGGTGTTTTCGGGGCCGGGTCGAAAGATTTGTAAGGGGGGGAGTCGGTCATCTCTGGCCCCTTCCTTCGGGGGAGGGAAGGCGGGAGGGGAGATCGGGAAAGAATCTGTCGAAGTCCGTCTCCCCCGACAGGGCGGCCTCCAGACCGTCTAACGCAAGCATGATTTGCCCCGCTTCTTCGTCGTCGAGAACCCGGCGGGCATGGTCGGAGAAGACGAGGACCCATGTCCCGGGTTCCTGGGATCCGACGAGATAGAGGTTGACCTGACGCCTTTCGCCTCTCCCCTCGCACAGGGCCTGGAGAGAGAGGCCCGAGGGAGGCTCGACGATCTTCATGGGAAGTCCAATACACACCGTTCGCTCCTTACCTATTCAATTCTATAGATTGAAGAGCGCGTGGGAAGAGAAGGTCGTCTGAGCCGGGTTCCTTTATTGCGGGCACGGGGGGAGCCCCCCATTCGGCAAGGATCAGGGCTCCCGCACGAAGGGCCGGGGAAATCATCTCCTTTACAAGAGGGGTAAGCCCATCGCCGAAGATGTCCCACTCAAGGGGTTGAACGCCTACAAGGGCCATCTCCCCCGGAGATTTCCCCAGAAGATCGCAAAGAATGAGAACCTCCTGAAAACCGGTCTGATGGAGGCTCATCTTTCCTGAATGGAGATAGGCCGGAACCTCTCCGTTCCTTCTGAGGATCATTGTTCCGGGAGCTTCGCTGAAGTCGACGGCATCAAAGATAAGGAGTCTACCGGCCTCCGCGATGAAGGGCATCAGAAGAAGCCCCTGTGTTCCTCCGTCCATGAGCGTAACATGTCCGGGGAAGCTGAAAGTCTGCTGGAAGGCTTCGACCGCCCGGACACCGAACCCTTCGTCACCCCAGAGAAGGTTGCCGATCCCGAGTACGAGGATCCGTTCTCCGTCAGCCCCCTCCATTCCCGTCTCCACCTATGAGGACTCCCCTACTTCCGGAAGATCCGGTACCCGCTGATCATCGTGCTGACCGATGTCTGACGCCCCACGATATCTTCACGGATCGCCATGTAAATATGTCCGACCACGAAGACGAGAATAATCCACATCCCCAGGTGGTGAAGAGTCCGAAGGTCCTGGGGCTGTCCGACGAGGGGCGTGACCCACCCGAAAAGGTGGTCGGCCCAGGAGCCGCCTCCCAAAGCCTCCGCATACAGAGCCCCTCCCGTCAGAATCATGAGAAGTGTTCCCAGCAGGAAGAAGGTAAACATGACGAGCTGTGCCATCGGGTTGTGACCGTAGTATTTCCGGGCCCGCTTTTCAAGAAAGAGGTTCCATCTCACCTCGAAGCCCAGAGAACGCCACCAAGAGCCGTCCTTTAAGGGAAGATGAAAGAGTTCCCGGGAGTATTTGTTTCCGAAAAAGGACCAGAGGATCCTGATCAGAAAGCCTCCCCCGAAAAGCCACGCGGAGATAAAGTGTGCAAAACGAATATCGCCCATGACAAAGTGGTGGCTCGCTTCCCCCATGACGCTGGGGAGGGGATGGGCGATCAAAAGTCCCGTTCCGGCGAGGACCAGGATCGAGGCGGCATTGATCCAGTGCCAGAGGCGGACAGGGGCTTCATAGATATAGAATGCCCCCATCTCATTTTCAGGGGCAGCCCCCATCTCCGTATCGCTGTTCTCCATCGCGGACTCCTCCCGTTTTAGCAGACCTTCACAGTGTGGAGCGGCTCCCCCGCAGGTCCCAGCACATGGGTCGAGCAGGCCAGGCAGGGGTCGAAGCTGTGAAGGGTGCGCAGAATTTCAAGCGGCTGTTTGGGGTCGGCCAGCGGCGTGTTCAGAAGGGCGGCCTCGTAGGCACCGATCTGCCCTTTCGGGTCCCGCGGAGAGGCGTTCCAAGTTGTCGGAACGACCGCCTGGTAGTTTTCGATACGGGTCTCCTTGATGCGGATCCAGTGAGCCAAGGCCCCTCTCGGTGCCTCGCCAAAGCCCACACCCTTTGCCTCCCGGGGCCAGGTGGAGGGCTCCCACTTATCGGTATTGGCAGTCGAAGTATCCCCCGCTCGAATATTGGCCATAAGGCGGTCGTGAAAATACCGCATCTTGTGGGCGGCCCAGGAGGCCTCGAGGCCCCGGGCGGCCGTTCTTCCGAGGGTCGAAAAGAGGGCGGTAACGGGGAGCCCCAGTGTCCCGAGAAGTTTGTCGACAGGCTCCTTGAACTCCGGCTTCTTCAGGGCATATCCCACGACCCAGCGGGCGAGGGGACCAACCTCCATGGCGTGGCCGTTCCAACGTGGGGCTTTAATGAAGGAGTACTTTCCGTCCTCGTCGAGCTCCTGGATGTTCGTCGGGGTGCCCTTCGTATTTTTCCCCAGGATGTAATGGGGCTCCGTGATCCCATCCCAGGGGTGGATACCCTTTGTTTCGTCCGGATAGCGGTACCAGGAGTGGACAACGTACTCCTCGATCTCGGTCGGGTTTCTGAGGTCGACGGGATGAACGGTGGAAAGATCACCGTTAATGATGGCTCCCTGGGGCAGAAGAAGATTTTTGGGGTCGGTGATATTGGCCCGATCCGGGAACTCTCCGTAGGCCAAAACGTTCTGGCTCGAAAGCCCCGCCCCGTAGAGCCAGTCCTTGTAGTAGGAGGCGATGGCCACAAGGTCTGGGATGTAGACCTCGTCGATAAAGGTAATCGTGCGGTCGATGATCTGGGAGATATAGTTGAGGCGTTCCATGTTAAGGGGTGCGCCGGCCGCGAGATCGCCGTCGATATTTATCGCGCAGGGAACGCCGCCCACCAGCCAGTTCGGGTGAGGATTCTTTCCCCCCAGGATCGTCTGGATCTTGACGATATCCTTTTGAAAGTCGAGAGCCTCAAGGTAGTGGGTGACGGCCAGGAGATTGACCTCGGCCGGCAGACGGTAGGAGGGATTTCCCCAGTAGCCGTTGGTGAAAGGGCCCAGTTGTCCGGACTCTACGAACTTCTTCAGCCGGTTTTGGATGTCGCGAAAGTACCCGGGTGAAGAGTTTGGCCATCGGGAAATCTTTTGAGCGATCGCCGAGGTCTGCCGGGGATCGGCTTTAAGGGCATTGGGAACGTCAACCCAGTCCATGGCGTGCAGATGGTAGAAATGGACCAGATGATCCTGTGCATAAAGTGTTGCGTGCATGAGGTTTCGGATAAGATTTGCGTTCTCTGGAATTCGGATGCCCAAGGCGTCCTCAACCGTCCGGACCGAGACCAGGGCGTGGACCCCTGTACAGACACCACAGATTCTCTGGGTAAAGGCCCAGGCGTCTCGAGGGTCACGTCCTTTCAGGATTGTCTCGATGCCTCTCCACATCGTACCGGAACTGACGGCGTTCCGAATAATATTGTTGTTGTCGATGTTGACTTCACATCTCAGATGGCCCTCAATACGGGTAACGGGATCGACAACAACGCGCCGACCAGAGTTGTCCAGACGAAATCCTTGTGTTTCGTAAGCAGACATGAAGAGCCTCCTTATACCGAAATCTTAGCCCCTTAAATCTTTTCGTTGCCCTTTGAGCCGGTGTCATCGCTTTCCTTCCCCGGCTTGCGAAGTCCTGTGAGAAGGGCGTGAGCCGCTACTCCCGCTCCGGCAGCCCCCAGGGCCACTGCACCTAGAGTGTCGGCATCGGCTTCGATCCCGAATCCATCGAGATTGGACAGATGTTTGTAGAAAGGCCCCTTGTCCCAGAAGTTCTCCTCCGAACAGCCGATGCACCCGTGACCGGACTTGATCGGGAAGGAGACGCCGTTGTTCCAGCCCGTTGTCGAGCAGGCGTTGTAGGTGACCGGTCCCTTGCATCCGACCTTGTAAAGGCAGTAGCCCTTTCTGGCCCCTTCATCATCCCAGTGCTCGACGTACTGTCCGGCATCGAAGTTTGGTCTCCGGTAGCATTTGTCGTGAATCCTCTGGCTGTAGAACATCTTGGGACGGCCCTCTCTGTCGAGATCGGGAAGGCGGCCGAAGGCCGTGATGTAGGTGATGACTCCCGTCATCACCTCCGCAATCGGAGGGCAACCGGGAATCTTGACCACCTGATGGTCTGTCAGAACCTTGTGGATCGGCGTGGCCTGTGTCGGATTGGGTTTTGCCGCCTGGACGCATCCCCAGGAGGCGCAGGATCCCCAGGCGATCACCGCCTTGGCCCGGGATGCGACGTGCTTGAGTTGCTCCACAAAGGGCTTCCCTCCAACGATACAGTACATCCCGTCCTCATTGAGGGGAGGATTTCCTTCCACCGCGAGGATGTATTCTCCGGGATGCTTTTCCATGATGGCATCGATGCAGGCCTCCGCCTGAAATCCGGCCGCCGCCATGAGGGTGTCATCGTAGTCGAGGGAGATCATGGACAGAATGACATCCTTGGCCAGGGGATGGGAGGAGCGGATAAAGGATTCACTGCAGCATGTGCATTCAAGACCGTGGAGCCAAAGGACGGGAACTCGTGGGCGGGTTTCCAGTGCCCGGGCAATATCGTAGACGTAGGCAGGGCCAAGTGACATGCCGGCGGCCATGACACTGCAGAATTTGAGAAAGCTCCTTCGGGTAATTCCCTGGCTTCTCATCACTTCGTAGACGGTTTCTGACATGGTCCCTCCTCGAGAAAAACAAGTCCCCGTCTCTCGGCATTCCGGGATGATATCGGAGATTTGGATGGGTGTCGTCTTTGACAGGGTCTTTTGTGAGTCTGCGGCTACGTTGCCGGGATGAACACTGAAAAAAGCCCCAATAAAAAGCTTTCCAGTTCATGTCGATTGGATGTTACCCCTGAAACGTTTGGTTGGCAAGGGGCTTTTTTAAGGTTTTTTTTCGATTTTTCAAGTTTTTGATTATTTCATTTCTGGTGGCGACTTGGCTTGAAGTTTTGACCCCTTATCGGCGCAGAGCCTCCCCCGTGTCAGCAAAAACAGAATCGTCACTCCCTTAGAGGCTGCCGATATCAGGTAAATGTCCTACCGCATCAGGTGAATGACGGTGAGCATTGTGCTGACCTGTGAGCCTCAAGAGGATTATATTTCGGAGATCCTTGACGATAGTTTTAAATGAAATTATAGTGAATAGGAGAAGAAAAACTCGCCTCCGTTTTGGAACCTCCCGCCTCACAAGGAGTCTGCCATGTCCCCTCCCAGGAAAAATCTCAAAATATTGATGATCCAGCCAACGCTCATGCGCTTGTCGGGGGATCCCGTGCAGGCGCGGAAACGATTGATCATGACCATGGTTACGCCCTACCTGGCGGGGTTGACCCCCGGGACCGACGATGTGACCGTCATCGATGACAAGGTACAGAAAATCCCCTATACGGGGGACTTCGACCTGGTGGCGATCAGCACCACCACCGGGTCGGCCAACCGGGCCTATGAGATTTCCCGCAGATTCAGGGAGCGAAAGATCCCTGTCGTGATGGGAGGATTTCATGCGACACTGCATCCGGCCGATACGCTCGTCCATGCCGACAGCGTGGTTGTCGGAGAGGCGGAGAAGGTCTGGATACCTCTTCTTGACGACCTTAGGAGGGGAGGGCTCAAGTCCCTTTACAAGGCCGATAGTCCAAGTGACATGAAGAGGCTTCCTCGTCCCCGTTACGAGCTGCTCGATCTCTCCCGCTACCGGATCCACATGATGCCGATCCAGGCGACCCGGGGGTGCAACTACCACTGCGACTTTTGCGAGGTTCCGGTGGTCTACGACGGTGCCTACCGGATGCGGCCGATCGAAGATATCGTAGAGGAGATAGAGCAGCAGAAGAAGGTCATGGGGATTAATCAGTTCCAGTTCATCGACGACCAGCTGACAGGTAAGCACGCCTTTGCCCGGGAGCTTTTCAAGGCGCTCAAGCCGCTCGGTATACGATGGAGTTGTTTGTGGACGCTCAATACGAACCATGACGAGGAGCTTCTGGATTTGGCTCTCGAAGCCGGATGCATCCACGTCAATATCGGAATGGAGAGCATCAATCAGGAGAATCTTGACGAAATCCACAAAAAACAAAACCACGTCAAGGACTACATCGATCTCTTGAAGGCGATGGAGAAGAGAAAGCTTTTTTACTCGCTCAACTTGATGTTCGGCCTCGATCACGATACGCCGGACGTCTTTCCGGCAACTCTCGACTTCCTCGAGAAGGTCAGGGCACCACTCGCGTTCTTCAGTATCGTCTCTCCCCGCGAGGGAACGCCTCTCCGGGAGAGGCTGAATGCCGAAAACCGGGTGGTGGATCCGACGGCCGATCAGTTTTCTTCGGGGCATGTCTGCATGTTCCTGCCCAAGAACATGACGAAGGAGCAGGTGGAAAAGGGGATCGACTGGATCCAGAGATCCTTCTATTCGCCCAGGTCGATCGCAAAGAGGCTCCTCTTTCCCCGGAGTCCCTATACCTTTCACCGGGACGGGCTTCCGTCGAATCTCTTCTTCAACTATGTTTCGAGGAAAGGGATCGATACCGTGGAGTACTACTGACGACGGGGCAGAGAGGCGTGATCGGATTGAGGACCCCTTCCGGACAGTGTTCCGGAAGGGGTTTTTTTATGGGCTCGGGCGGGTCCGGCTCTTGTTCAGGTACCAGAAGAGGGAGAGAAGTCCGACCAGGACAAAGGCTCCGATCCCGGAGAGGGCGCCGATCGAGGACTTGATGCCGTAGGTGGGGGTGCGGGCGGGATTGTAGACGACAAAGAGCATGGCGTAGACGGTGTAGGCGGTGACGATCGAAAAGACGAAGGAGAGAAGTGTGACCCATCCGAGCCGTTTGTGGATCATCGGATTTTTCTTGAGGACCCGGGCGCCTTCGACCACCTCTGTGGACATGAAGCCGTTAAAGACGACGACGCCGGTCAGGATCAGGGCTGCCGTAGAAACAAGGGAGTGGAAAATGATAATGGGGTAGTAAACCATATACTTGACCATCTGGGGGCCGCCGAAGCCCACGATCCCGACGATGTACTGCTGGGCCAGGTACATGAGAAACCAGCCGGCGACAAGGATCGTCGAGAGAAGCATGGTGTTGTGATGGGGGGTCCCCCGATGCTTGCGCCCGAGGTAGGCTCCGAAGAAGAGGCAGGAAAAGACGATGGTTTCGCTGGTGATGGTCAGGTCCCACCAGAAGTCAGCCTTTGTTCCGAGAAATCCGTGCATGATGGACTATCCGTTTTTTGTGTTTTGGGAGGAGGTGTCGCCGCTCTCGAGAGCCTTGCAGACGAAGTACCACAGCGCAAAGGGAACGATTCCCGCAAAGAGAAAAACCATGAAAAAAAGGGCACCGAACCCGAGAAAGACCTTTCCGGGGTCGCGTCCCACCGCGTGAAAAAAAGCCTCCAGAAACCGCCCGCCAAGAAAGTTCGGCACCATGAAGGTGTATCCGAACCCCCAGAATCCGAAGATCGAGGTGAGCAGAGGGTGACGCTTGGCGAGCTCCAGAAGGGAGTATTTCTGTTCCGACATAAGTGTGGGTGCCCCGAGTCGCGCCATCATGAATGATTGAAATGTCGTCCTTGCGGCGTTGTGCGCAAAGTGAGGGAGGGCTGCCCAAAAATGCCGGAAGCCGTCGCCTTTCTGACCCTATTCTAGCACAAGCCAAGAGGGGGATGAAGGGAGGGGATTCGTCGACTGTCGCGCAGGAGGCGAGAATAAAGGTTCAGGAAACCTTCTTCTCGGCCGGCTGAAGACGTTCGATCTCGGCGAGAAGCTCTTGAACTTCCTGTGGGGTGAGGGAGCGCCTTCGGATCGTGGCCTGGACCCTTCGCTTGTCGATCGTCTGGCCCCAGATGCCCAGGATGGTTCGGCTGCCGTGACACTGGATTTTTCGCACGAGTTCGTCGACATCGCCATTTTTCCATTCGAGAAGAAGCGCGTTTCCCCGGATTCGGATCGACTTGAGCGAACGGGGCGTGAGGAGCAGGCACTGGTTGGCGATGGAGGTGAAGGCGGAGAAGAAGACCAGCCAGAAGGCGCCGAAGAAGACATAAAACCAGAGGGCGTCCGTTTGACGATGGGAGTAGTAGGAGAATGAGAGAATGCCGGAAAGGAGGAGGGCCGAGCCGTGGAAAAGACCGCTTGTAAGCGCGCCCTTTTTGTCCGGAGTCAGGATGAAATGTTTGTCTACCATGGGATGAGAAAATAGCATATAATCGAGCGACATTCAAATGGGGGGGGAGCATGAGGGTCTGGCAGGGACGAAGAATCGGGGTGGACCTAGTCGATGTCGACCGTCCGGGGCACCGGCAACCCTTCGAGATCGTTCGATTCGGACACGGGGTTGCCATTCTTCCGGTCATGGCGGACGGCCGGGTCGTTCTCATCCGGCAGCTTCGTCCAGCCGTGGACGCCCCGATTCTCGAGATTCCGGCCGGGAAGATCGAAAAGGGGGAGGACGTTCTCGAAGCGGCAAAAAGAGAGCTTCTTGAGGAGACAGGGGTGATGGGATCCGAACTCGAGCTTCTTCTTCCGATCTTCACGACGCCGGGCTTCTGTGACGAGGTCATCCATCTCGTCCTCTCCCGGGGGGGGACGGCCGGTCCTCCTAGGCCAGAGGAGGACGAGTGGATCGATCCCCCGCTGTTTTTCGACCGGGCGGAGATTCGCGCGCTTGTCCGCTCGGGGGAGATTAGGGATGCCAAGACGCTTGTGGCACTGGGTCTGGCCGGATATCTTTGACGAGCCGTCTCTCTTCGGGGGGTGTCGCGGCGTTTTTTTCCGTGATGGCGGCGGTCAGGTTTTGGTTTCTCGTATGCCGGTGTTAAAATAATGACTTCTCCGGTTTTCGTGGAGTCCGTGGTGGCGGAGGGGAACATTCTCTGGCAGCCCTCGGTCTGCCGGGAGGCCGGAATGTGTGACCGCTGCGAGGAGTTCTGTCCGACAGGAGTGCTCGATCTCGGGCGAGGCCCGGGACCGGGTTCGGCACTTCCCGGCGCTCTCTGCACCCGGTGTCGTTTGTGCCTCTTCGTCTGTCCTGCCGGGGCCCTGTCTTTGAGGCCCTTGAAAAATCTTTCCGGCGGGGGACCCTCCAGTCTTTAGTTTTTGAAGAGGTTCGGGGGATTTTAGGCCGGAGAATGGGTCAGCAGTGAAAAACGTGCGTCTTTGACGGGATATGCGTGATATGCCAAACAGAAAACCTTCGGGGATACCGCTTCCGCTTCACCCCTCTTGGGAATCCCCATCGGACTCCGTTCCTGAGATCTCGGAAATTCAGGAGAAGGCTCTCGATGCGTTGGGGCCCGCCAACATCCTGGACTCTCTCGAGGAAGGCGTGGTGGCCATCGGCCTCGACAAAAAAGTTCTCTACCTGAACCGGGCGGCCCGGGAGATGCTGGGAATTGCCCGCGGAGAGGTTCTGGGGATGGACTGTCAGAAGGCCATGCGGAGCTCTGTCTGCAGTGCCCGCTGTCTGCTCGAGAAAACTCTCGAGTCGGGCGAACCCTACCGAAACTACGAGATCTCTCTTTCGGACCGCAACCGGAGAACCCGACTTGTCCGGGTGAACACGGCCCTCCTGAAGGATGCCGAGGGACAGGTCGTAGGAGGGGTCGAGATCTTTCACGACGTAACCCAGCTCGCCGAGCTTAAAAAGGAGCTGAAGGGGCGCTACGCCTTCGGAAAGATTATCGGTCAGAGCGAGAAGATGCGGGAGCTCTTCGACCTTCTCCCTGTGATTGCCCAGAGCAAGTCCACCGTTCTGATCGAAGGAGAAAGCGGCACGGGCAAGGAGCTGGTCGCCCATGCCATACACGAGAACAGTCCCCGGAAGGACGGACCCTTCATCAAGGTCAACTGCGCCGCCCTCTCGGAAGGGGTTCTCGAGTCAGAGCTCTTTGGTCATGTTCGGGGAGCCTTCACCGGTGCCGTTTCCAGTAAGCCTGGCCGATTTGAGATGGCTTCCGGGGGGACGCTCTTTCTCGACGAGATCGGTGAGATCACCGCCTCCATGCAGGTCAAGCTTTTGCGGGTTCTTCAGGAGGAGGAGTTTGAACGTGTCGGGGGGACGAAAACACTCAAGGTCGACGTGCGGGTGATTGCCGCGACGAACCGGGACCTCAAGGCGGCCATTGAGGCCGGGACCTTTCGCCGGGACCTTTACTATCGCCTTCGAGTGGTGCCTCTTTTTCTTCCCCCTCTCAGGGAACGGCGAGAGGATATTCCCCTTCTGATCTCTTCCTTTCTTTCCCGCTACAATGCCGAATTCGGGAAAAATGTTGAAGGCCTGACGCAGGAGGCGCAAAACATTCTGATGAACCATTCCTATCCCGGCAATATCCGAGAGCTTCAGAACATCATGGAGCATGCGGTTCTCCTGTCGACCCACCATACGATCGGGGCGAAGGAGCTTCCCCGGGATCTCCTCCCCCCTCCGGAGGAGAGGCCGATTGTCGACAATGTCCTGGCCCACCCGAATGCCCTTAGGAGCATGGAGGACGTCATGATCCGGAAGGCGCTGGAGAAGACAAGGGGAAATATGTCCCAGGCGGCAAAGATTCTCGGGATCGGCCGATCGACCCTGTGGAGAAAGCTTCGTGAGATGGGGGATATTTCGTGAAACTTCTGACCTCTCGCGCCGACTGTCTCGCAAGATTGAAGGAGCGGCGGATCGTTCCGGTCATTGCCGAGACACTCTCCGACCTGCTGACCCCTCCGGGGGCTTTTGCCGCCCTCTCTCCTTTGGCCCCGCGATTTCTCCTCGAGAGTGCGAGCGGAGGGGAGCGGTGGGGGAGATACTCGTTCGTGGGCTCGGGCGTCCTGCTTTCCTTCTCCGGATCTGTGGGCGCGCCTCTCCGGATCGAGCGCTTCCGTGACGGGCGCTGTACGGGACACGAGGAGCGGGCGGGGGATCTGTTTAGCGAGTTTGCCAAGGCGATGGAGGAGCTCGATGTTTTAATCGACGACCGCGTTCCGGTCTTTGCCCAGGGGGTGGTCGGCTATCTGGGATACGACATCGTCCGGTGTTTCGAACGCCTTCCCTCCGATCTTCCCGCTGCCGACGACTTCCCGGACCTCTCCTTTGTTCTTCCGGAAATGATGGTCGTCTTCGACCATGCCCTCCAGAAGATCCGGATCCTGACCTGGATCGACCGGGAGACGGGAAGCCCCGAGAGTCTTTTTGACGAGGCCTCTCTTCGGCTGACCTCCTTCTGGGACTCCCTCGCTCTCGCCCGCTCCCCGGAGAAGACGGTGCAGCAGGGGAAGGGGTTTTCCTTTGTGGAGACAACCGACGCCGAGAGCTTCAAGCGCTCTGTCGAAGAGGCCAAGGAGCACATCCGCGCCGGAAATATCTTTCAGGTTGTTCTCTCCCGTCGCTTCGAGTTCGAATGGGAGGCCTCCCCGCTCACACTGTACCGCGTTCTCAGGTCGATCAATCCGTCCCCTTATCTTTTTTTGATCGAGAACGGATCGCGCGCCCTTATCGGTTCCTCTCCGGAGCTCTTTGTCCGGGTGTCCGGAGAGACGGTCGACCTCCGTCCGATCGCCGGCACGGTACGCCGGTCGGGGGACCCCGTGGAGGACGAACGTCGTTCCGAGGCCCTTCTTTCCGACCCCAAGGAGCGGGCCGAGCACGTGATGCTCGTCGACCTCGGTCGCAACGACGTGGGTCGGGTCGCCCAGAAGGGCGGGGTTCGGGTGAGCGAGATGATGGTTCTTGAACGCTATTCCCATGTGATTCACATTGTGAGCCATGTGCTGGGGCGGCTGGCCCCGGGAAAGACGGGATTCGACGTGATACGGGCGGCCCATCCTGCCGGGACTCTCTCGGGAGCGCCGAAGGTTCGCGCCATGGAGATCATCGAAGAGCTAGAGACCATCCGCAGAGGCCCCTATGCCGGATGCGTCGGCGTTGTCGCCTTTTCAGGGGACGTGGATCTCGCCATCGCCATCCGTTCGGTCTTCATCTCGGGGAATAAGGGATTTTTTCAGGCGGGAGCGGGTATTGTGGCCGACAGCGACCCCGAAAGGGAGAATCAGGAGATTCTGGCCAAGGCCCAGGCGATGGTCCGGGCCCTCGAGATCACACACGGGAGTGAGGGTTCATGGCTTTTCTGATGGTCGACAATTATGACTCCTTCACCTACAACCTTGTTCAGTACTTCTGGGAGCTGGGGGTGGAGATGGAGGTTTTCCGGAACGACCGGATCAGCCTCTCGGAGATCGAGCCCGGAGCTTACGAGGCCATCGTCCTCTCTCCGGGGCCCGGAACCCCTGCCGAGTCCGGCATCTGCCCCCGGATCGTGCGCGAACTTGGAGCGCAGACCCCGATCCTCGGGGTCTGTCTTGGGCACCAGACGATTGGCGAGGTCTTCGGGGGGGCGGTTGTTCGGGCGCCCCGGCTGATGCACGGAAAAACCTCTCCGGTTTTTCATGACGGGTCCGAGCTTTTTGCCGGGATCCCTTCCCCCTTCGACGCCACGCGATACCATTCGCTGATCGTTCTTGAAAGCTCTCTCCCCGACGAGCTTCGTGTCACGGCCCGTACGGAGGAGGGGGAGGTCATGGCGATGGCTCACCGCAGCTATCCCGTCTGGGGTGTTCAGTTCCATCCCGAATCGATTCTGACCCTTCACGGAAAGCGGCTTCTTTCCAATTTTGTGGATTTGGCAAAGGCAAGGGGCGGGCGCCAGACCGGGAAGGATGTCTCTTCGTGACCCCGAGAGAGGCGCTTGCGGCGGCGATGGAAGGACGCTCCCTCAGTCGGGGGGAGATGGCCGAGGTCATGGGGGCTGTCATGGACGGTCAGGTCTCCGACGCGCTCCTGTCCGGGATCCTTGTGGCACTGTCGGTAAAGGGGGAGAGCTCCGACGAGATTGCCGGGGCGGTCGATGCTCTGCGGGCCCGGTGCCGGCCGTTCCCTGTAGAGGCGGGAGGGGCGCTCGATGTCTGCGGCACGGGCGGAGATCGCGCCGGGACGGTCAACCTTTCGACGGCGGTTTCCTTTGTTCTGGCCGGGGGGGGTGTTCCGGTGGTGAAGCATGGCAACCGCGCCGTTTCCAGCCTTGCCGGCTCTTCCGATGTGCTCGAGGCACTGGGAATTGCCGTCGATGTCGAGCCCGAGGAGGCGGCCCGTCTTTTTCTTGCGAATGGGCTGACCTTTCTTTTTGCCCCTCTTTACCACCCGGCCCTTCGCTTGGCGGCGGGGGTGAGGCGCGAACTCGGAGTCCGGACGATCTTCAACCTTTTGGGCCCTCTGTCGAATCCGGCGAAGGTGACGCGGCAGGTGGTGGGGGTCTATGACCGACAGAAGCTCGAGACGGTTGTCGATGTGCTGGAGAAGACAGGGAGTGTCGAGGTCATGGCCCTTCACGGAGACGGACTCGATGAGGTCAACCTCTCCTCCACCACGACCATCCTTCATCTGTCGGGAGGCCGGAGGTCCTGGCGTGAGGTCACAGCCAGTGACTTCGGTCTTTCCTCTTCGCCTCTCGAGGCCGCCCGCGGCGGGGACAAAATGAAAAATGCCGACTTGATCCGCCGGGTCCTGGCGGGGGAGCCGGGTCCCCTGAAAGACTGGGTCCTGGCCGGGGCCGCTCCGGGTTTTATCGTTGCGGGAGCCGCCTCGAGCCTGCCGGAGGGGGTGGGGCTGGCCCGGGAGTCGATCGACTCGGGGAAGGCTCTGGGGGTGCTGACCCGATGGCAGGGGAGCGCTCACACGCGATGACACTGTTGGAGCAGATTGTCTTCCGCAAGAGGCGGGAGGTGGAAGAATCGGGGGGACGGCGTCCCCTCGCCGCACTCGAGAAGGCCCTGGCCGATGCACCGCCCGTCCGTCCCTTTCCTCCTGCCTTCCTCCCGAAGGCGGGAGGAGGCTCGCCTGGGATCATTGCCGAGATGAAGAGGAAGAGCCCGTCACGCGGAGAGATCCGGAACCCCTACGCTCCGCTCGAGATCGCGGAGTCCTACCGAAGGTCCGGGGCGGCGGCCCTGTCGATCCTGACCGACGGCACGTTCTTTGGCGGCGCTCTCGATGATCTCGCGACTGTGCGAAAAAGTCCGGCCGGAGAGGCGCTGCCGATCCTCAGAAAGGATTTTATTGTCGACCCTTACCAGGTCCTGGAGAGCCGGGTTGCCGGAGCGGACATCCTGCTTCTTATCGTGAGGATCCTTCCGGGCGACCTTCTGAAGTTGCTTCTCTCCCTGGGGAGTTCTCTTGGGATGTCGGTGCTTGTCGAGACGCACTCGGATCGCGAGGTGGAGGCGGCGCTTTCGGCCGGCGCGCGCATGGTGGGGGTCAACAGTCGGGATCTCGATACTCTGGAGATCGATCTTGCGCGGGGGGCGCGTCTTCTCGCCGGTCTCCCCGAAGGAGTTGTCCGCGTTGCGGAAAGTGGGCTGAAGACCCACGCCGACTATCGGCGCATGGCAGATCTTGGCGTTGATGCCCTGCTCGTCGGGGAGAGCTTTCTTTCTGCGTCCGATCCGGGACGTGCACTGGAGGAGTTTCGTGGGATTGTGGATTAAGATCTGTGGGTTGACCCGCCCCGAGGATGCCCTCCTTGTGGAGGCGGCCGGGGCCGATGCGATAGGTCTCATCTTTTCATCGCGCTCGCCCCGGGCTCTTTCGGTCGACAGGGCGGCTGAGATCGCTCTGGCCGCCGGGAAACGGCTTGAGAAGGTCGGCGTCTTTACGGAGGCCGACTGGGAGAAGATCGGGGAGGTCGTCGACAGGGTCGAGATCGATCTCATTCAATGGCACGGAGGTCCTCTGGGCCGGGAGGAGTACGGACGTCTCTCCTCTTTCGGGGTTCCCTGGATGCATGTGGTGCGATGGGACGGCCGCGCGCAGCTCGACGCCCCCCACGGAGCCTTCCGTCTTTTGGTGGAGGGGCGCTCCGAAAAGGGGCTGGGCGGAACCGGAGAGGTGTGGAACTACGCCGCTCTGAGCGGGCTCAAGTGGCCGCTTCCACTTGTCCTGTCAGGAGGGCTGACTCCGGACTCTGTCGGGTTGGCGTTAGACGCTCTCGGGGGACGACGTCCCTTCGGCGTCGATGTCTCCTCAGGGGTTGAATCCCGGCCCGGGGTTAAGGAGGAGGGGCGCATCCGGACCTTTGTGAAAAATGTTCGCAGCCGGGAGGTCACTCTGTGAAGCCCGTGAAGGCGAGGGCCGTCCAGGGTGCGACTGCGAAAGCCTCTCCCGTTCTTCCCGATCTTCGGGGATACTTCGGGGAGTTTGGCGGGCGATTTGTTTCCGAGACGCTGATGGCGGCTCTCTATGAGCTCGAGCATGCCTTTCGGGGGGCATGGAAGGATCCATCGTTTAGAAAGACCTTTGTCGGCATGCTTTCCAATTATTCCGGCCGCCCCACCCCTCTCTACCCGGCGCTTTCTCTTTCGAAAGCGGCCGGGGGAGCCCGCATCTGGCTCAAACGGGAGGATCTCAATCATACGGGAGCCCACAAGATTACCAACGCCGTGGGGCAGGGACTTCTGGCCGCCCGTATGGGGAAGCGGCGCCTCATCGCGGAAACCGGTGCCGGACAGCACGGGGTTGCGACCGCGACGGTGGCCGCTCGCCTGGGGTTTGAGTGCGAGATTTACATGGGATCCGAAGATGTCCGCCGTCAGGCGCTCAATGTTTTTCGCATGAAGCTTCTGGGGGCGAAGGTCAATCCCGTCGAGCTCGGAGGACGGACGCTCAAGGATGCGATCAGCGAAGCTCTCAGGGACTGGTCCCGTACCGTGGGAGAGACCCATTATCTTCTGGGAACGGCCTTTGGTCCCCATCCTTTCCCGCTCATGGTCCGCTCTTTCCAGTCGATCATCGGGAAGGAGGCCAGGAGACAGTTTCTGAAGACGGAGGGCGTTCTTCCCGACGCCCTCGTCGCCTGCGTCGGCGGGGGCAGCAATGCCATCGGCCTCTTTCATCCGTTCATCGCCGATACGAAGGTTCGCATGTTCGGAGTGGAGGCCGGGGGACGTTCGCTCTCGCCGGGCGAGCATGCCGCCCGATTTTCCGGCGGATCGGTGGGGGTCCTTCAGGGGACGCGTACCTACGTTCTCCAAAACGGAGACGGACAGATCGAGAATACCCACTCGGTTTCGGCCGGACTCGACTACTCGGCCGTCGGTCCGGAGCTGGCCTACTACCGGGAAACCGGGAGGATCCTCTTCGACTCCGTCGGGGACGAAGAGGCGCTGGAGGCCTTCAGGACGCTCTCTCGCACCGAAGGGATCATTCCGGCGCTCGAGAGCTCCCATGCCATCGCCTATGCCCTTCGTCTCGCCAAGACGATGAGGGCAGACCAGAACATTCTCGTGAACCTGTCGGGGCGGGGGGACAAGGATGTGATGGAGGTCTCCCGGATCCTGGAAGAAAAAGGGGAGATCCTGTGATCGCGCCGGACAAGAGAGCACACCGGAATGCCACGGTCTGGAAAAGGGGGGTCTCGCCTCCGGCACTCATTCCCTATCTTGTGGCGGGGGATCCGGATCTCGAGACGACCCGGCACTACCTTAAGATTGCCGCTTCCCGGGGCGTTTTTGCGGTCGAGCTTGGCATTCCCTTCTCCGATCCGACGGCCGATGGCCCGGTCATTCAGGCCGCAGCCCAACGCTCTCTTCGTCACGAGACGGCGGTCTCCTCGATTCTCGACTGGATCGGGACGATCCCGCAAGAGGACCTGCCCCCGATCTATCTGATGACCTACTTCAATCTCTTCCACCACATGGGGGTCCGGGCCTTTTGCGAAAAGGCCCGGGCAACGGGGAGGATCGCAGGGGTTGTGATTCCGGATCTCTCCTTTGAGGACGCGCGGGACTATCGCCCCGTCTTCCGGGAGTTCGGGATCAACCTTGTGGGATTCGTCTCTCCGACGACCGATCCCGGCAGGGCGCGGCGGATCGTCCGGGAGTCCCGGGGGTTCGTCTATTATGTGGGACTCATGGGGACGACCGGGGCCGCCCTCTCGATCACCGAGTCCGCGCGGAGAATGGTGGGGCAACTTCGAGAGTGGACGGCTCTTCCGGTGTGCATGGGGTTCGGGGTCTCCTCCAAGGAGATGGCGCAGGAGATTTTGGGATTTGCCGACGGCGTCATTATCGGAAGCCGCCTGGTCAAAGACGAGAGGCAGTCCGATCTTTGGGAGGAGACGTTTCTTGAGTTCGTGACGGCGCGAGACAGGGCGGGAAGACTTTCGTGAAGGAGAAGAAAAGAATGGGCTGGCTTGACAGGCCGGGGGCCGAAAAAAAATCTGCAGAGAAGGCGGGGGCTCGGGAGGATGCCGAGAAGAAGGTTCGGATCCCGGAAGGGCTCTGGATCAAGTGCAACCACTGCCGGCAGATTGTCTATCGCAAGGAGGTGGACCGGGCGGGCAAGGTCTGTCCGAAGTGCAACTACCACTTCCCCATTACCCTTGAGGAGCGTCTCGAACAGCTCGTCGATCCCGGCAGCTTCGTGGAGTTTGCCCGGGAGGTGGTCTCCTCGGATCCACTTTCCTTTTCCGACAGCCAGAGATACGTCGACCGGCTTCGGGCCGCGCAGAAAAAAACCGGCCTCGAGGATGCCGTTCGGGTCGGAGAGTGCCTTATTTCCACCATCCCTGCGGTTCTTGGTCTTTTTTCCTTCCATTTCATGGGAGGGTCCATGGGATCGGTTGTCGGGGAAAAGGTCGTGCGGGGAGCTGACCGTGCCCTTGAGACACGGAGACCCCTGATCCTCGTCACCGCCTCCGGCGGGGCGCGGATGCAGGAGGGGATCTTCTCGCTCATGCAGATGGCCCGCACCTCGGCGGCTGTGGGGCGGCTCAGGAAGGAAGGGATCCCTTACCTGACCGTCCTGACCGACCCCACCTTCGGAGGAGTTACGGCAAGCTTTGCCATGTTGGGAGATGTCATCATGGCGGAACCCCGGGCCCTGATCGGCTTTGCCGGTCCGCGCGTCATCGAGCAGACCATCCGCCAGCAGCTTCCCGAAGGATTCCAGCGGGCGGAGTTTCTCCTCGAGCACGGCTTTATCGACATGATCGTCGAGCGCAAGAACCTCAAGGAAACATTGGCCCAGCTCCTTTGCCACCTCGGATCCGACCGTTCCCTCGCCAACTCTGCGGTCTGTCGGGGGAGCGAGAAGGGGTGACGGGACCGGATGACGTCAAGGCCATCCTGTCAGGGCTTTTGCATTTTGGGATCAATCCGGGTCTCGAGAGGGTCGGGGCCGTTCTCAAGGCCTTGGACCATCCCGAACGGGGGCCCTTTACGATCCAGGTCGTCGGGACCAACGGGAAGGGGTCGACGGCCTGCCTTCTCGAATCCATCCTCAGGAAGGCCGGCTACCGGACGGGACGCTATACCTCTCCCCATCTCTCCGATGTGCGGGAGCGCATCACTCTTTCGGGAGAGATCCTGCCTTCCGCCGTCTTCTCGGAGCTTGTCCAAGAGGTCTTCGGGCTCTCTTCCTCCCTCTCCGTCGAACTGACCTTCTTTGAGCTGCTCACGGTCGTCGCCTTTTTGGCCTTCTCCCGCTCCGGCTGCAATGCCGTGGTCCTTGAGGCGGGCTTGGGGGGAAGATGGGATGCGACCACCGTATGCGACCCTGCGGTCACTCTCCTGACCGGGGTCTCGCTCGACCACGAAGAGATCCTCGGTCCCGGAATCGAGCGGATCTTTGAGGAGAAGGTGGCGGTGGGCCGGCCGGGGAGAACCTTTGTGGCGACCCTTCACGATCCCGTCCTCCGGCGAGCTTTTTTGGAAAGAGCGCGGACGGTGGGCTTTCTCCCGGTGCTCTCCGGAAAGGACTTCTTTTCCCGCTGGGAAAGACCGGAGAGCGAGGGAGGCGAGCGCCTCTTGCGGTACCGGGGACGATGGGGGGAGAGAGTCTTTTCACCGGCACTGACTGCGACTTACCAGTCCGACAATGTGGCGGGGGCGGTGGCGGCGCTCGAGTGGAGTCCCCTTGCGCTCTCTCCCGGGGCGATGCGGGAGGGGGTGCATGCGGCGACCAATCCCGGCCGATTTGAAACCGTCTCTCTTTCTCCGGTGACGATTCTCGACGGCGCCCACAACCCCGAGGCGATGGAGCGCCTTCTCGAATCCCTTCGGGACCGTTTCGGACCTGGGGTCACGATAGGCTGGTGTCTGGCCTTCCACGCCGACAAGGATTGGCGTCAGATGCTCAAATCGATTGTTGGCGCCCTGCCCAAACCCGGGGCACTCTTTTTTGCAGATCTTGGAGAGGAGGGGAAAGGGGCGGACCGGAAGGCTCTCGGAAGGCGTTCGTGGACCTCCCCCGCCGAGATGGAGCGCTTTGTCGGAGGGATCGAAGAGGCCGGGGGGGTTCCGGTTGTCCGGGGATCCTTGCCGGCCCTTCTTGACCGGGTCTTGGACTGGGCTCGGGAGAGGGACGGGCGGGTCGTTGTCGTGGCGGGCTCCCTCTACCTTGTGGGGGCGGTTCGCCCCCGCTTCGTTGCTCCCTCTGAAGGCGTCCTTTTTTCGGGAAACGAAAGGGACCTCCCTCTGACGGAGGGAGCTTGAGATTTTTAAAGGTCCCGGGAGGGCCCCTATGGCTTGCCCTCCTCCTCTTCGCTTTTTTCCTCTTTCCTCCGGGAGAGGCACGGGCCGCCGACCCGCAGACCTCAAGCGTGTCTTCTCCAACAAAGTCTCCGGATACGGACAAGGTCGTGGTCATGGCCGACCATATCCGCCTCAACCGGAAGACCTCGCTTCTTCATGCCAATGGCCATGCCTATATTTCCCGGCATTTGTGGTCGCTTCGGGCCGACTCGCTTATCCTGAACAAGAAGACCAGTATCGTCTGGGGGGCCGGACATGTCCTCTTCAAGGGCCCTCGGACGACCATGGAGGGGGAGCGGATCCGGGCGAATCTGCTCACGGGAGAGGCGATCCTCTACCATGGGAAGGTCAAGACAAAGCAGTTCTACTCCATGAACAACGCGCAGGTCCTCTACACCTATCACATCAAGGGAGAGGTGATCCACCGGAAGGACCACAAGCACTACCACGTCAAGAAGGGCTCGGTGACGACCTGCGACTGCGGCAAGAACTCCTCTCCCTCCTGGTCGATCTCCACGCTCTCGGGCGACATGACCCTTGGCGACGCCTTTTCTGGGCTTTCGAACGCCCTCGACATCAAGGGGGTTCCGGCGCTCTACATGCCCTATTTCTCCTTTCCCGTCGCCTCGAAGAAGTCGGGATTCCTCTTCCCCTACGTCCAGTACAACACCGTTCAGGGGATGGTCCTCTACGATACCTTCTTCTGGAACCTCGACCCCTCCTACGACCTTGCGATCGCGATGGACGACATGACGAACTTCGGCATCGGGGAGGGGGTGACCTACCGGCAGGCGATCAGCTCCATCCAGAATCTCTCCCTGAACATCACGAACCAGGCGGTCGACTATTCTCCCCTGGGGCTCCGGACGAACATCGCCTCCACGACGGACCTCTACAGCTACAATACCGACAATGTCTCCATCATGGGAAACATCAACTACGTCAACGCCCAGGACTTCTACCAGCTCATGAGCGTGGGCTCGACCATGACCTTCAACCCGGAGCTGCTCTCCACCCTCTTCGTGAACGCCTACCAGGACAACAGCGAAGTCAACCTTATCGCCGACTACAACCAGGACATCTTCCCGGGGCTCAATACGACCGTCTCGAAGCTCCCCCAGGGGAGCGCCAGTCTCTACGACTACTCTCTGGGGAGTTCCGGGCTCTATTTCTCCTCCTTTCTCTCCGGGGCGGAGATCCAGAGCGGGCCGCTTATGCTCCAGAGAGGGCTGGTCTATCCCCACGCCACGGGATCTTACGTTCTGGGCGACGGAGCCCTTGTCCTGACTCCCCATGCCGGGATTCTGACCACGGCCTACAGTCAGGGCTACCAGACGGCAACCCCCTTCGACCAGGCGGTTCCGAACCTGGGGATCGGGGCCCAGTCCACCGTCGAGCGCGACTTCTACACGTCGGGGGGAGGGGTTCTCACCCACCAGATGCAGCTCGACCTCGATCTCGACTACGCTCCCCAGAACAACGAGACCCAGATCATCCAGAGCGGGTTTTCCGACAATGTCCTCGGCATGAACGCCACGACATTGACCTTTACCCAGCGGCTATTCTGGCAGGGGGCCGACGGACAGTCGAAGGAGCTTCTCTCGCTGAAGCTCGCCGATACCTACCAGTATACGACCCTTCCCGGATCGGCCCAGACGATGTTTTTCGGAGGGCAGACACTTCCCAACCCCTTTCTGCCGATTCAAACCCCCTACTCTCCGGTCTACGGCTCCCTCCACCTTCTGAGCGGCCAGCCGGTCTCCTTCTTTGCCGAGGGGTTCTACGACGCGAACCAGAGAGTCCTGCCCACAGAGGACTCGGCCATCATGTTCAACCAGGCGGCGGTGGCTCCCGGGCCGGTCATGCTCAACGCCGTTCTCGGTCAGACGGAGGCCCACGCGGGAAACGTTCCCATCATGGGCAATTTCTTCAGCCCGACCGAGATTACCGAGACCTACACCCAGCCGTACGGGACGAACTTTCTGGTTCCCTATCTCGGGGTCAGCACGAGCAATGGGCTTTATCTGGGAGGGGCCTATTACTACGACCTGGGGCAGGGGCCCGGGGCGGGAACGCAGATGGAGTCGTTCAATATGGGATATAACGGACAGTGCTGGTCGGGGGCCTTCATGTACTATATCGTGAACGAGCCGGCCCCCCTCCCGGTTCAGACGGGGTTCGGTTTTACGATCAGCCTCAACGGGGTTGCGGCCCTGGCGCCGATCATGAATGTGATCGCGCCTCCGGTCGTTCCGTAGGGGCCCTTCCCCGGTCAGGGGGTATAGAGGTCGACGACGGTCCGGAGGGCGAGAAGCTGCATGGCGACCCGGTCGGAAAGAGGGAGTCGGGGAGGGGATTCGAAGGTCAGCGTGCGCCGGGCTCCGAGGCGTTTCATGTAGAGCCCCTGTGGGGCGCCCTGCCTGAAGAAACGGGGAACGGTGCGGGAGGTGCGGAGGATCAGTCCGTCGGTGGCAGCCATGCCTTCGATGACAGGGGAGAGATTGATCGGATGGCCTTCGGCCCGGAGAGCGGCGAGGATCTTCGGCCCGAAGGCAGAGGGAAGGTCTGGGGCCAGTTCATAAAGATAGAACCCTGGCGTGTCGACATCTTCGTGAAGGTCGACGAAAAGGTCGATCGGGCGTCTCCGGTAGTCGTCCATCAGAAGGCGGATCTCCGGAGGAGGGGCCGGGGAGCCGAAGGTGCGATTGAGGTCGGTCCCGGTCTGGTTGTGCCGCTCCCTTCTGTCGAACCCGGAGGGGTTGATCAAAGGGACGATTTCGACCTGAAGGCGGTGAAGCGACTCCCACCCCTTTTCAAACTGTTCGAGCAGGGAAAGGACGGCATGGGGTCCGGCCGGCTCGTCTCCATGGATTCCGGCGGCAATCAGAATTCGGGGAGCCCTCCCGGCAACCTTTCGTGACAGTGAAAGGATCGGAACCGATCCGGAATCTGACTGAACATGGCCAAGAACTCTCGGTCGAAATCCTGTACCGACAGCCATCTCCGAAACCGCTTCCATGAATTCCCGACTGGAACAAAACTCCTTCACGCTCCCCCCCACCGAAGTTTGTCGCGCAAAACCTCGAAGTAGTTCCTGTCGGGCGAGACCAGAAGTCTGGTGATCTGGTCCGACTGGGAAATCTTGAGGACATCTCCTTTTTCGAGTGTGGCGCTGATCTGTCCGTCGAAGGTGACCATGACGTTCGCTTCTCCTGTTTTGAAGAGGGTCTCGAGTTTTGCGGTCTCGGGAAAGACGATGGGACGCTGGGTCAACGTGTGAGGGCAGATCGGGGTCATCACGATGCCGGGGGACTCGGGGTGAAGAATGGGGCCTCCGGCCGCCATCGAGTAGGCGGTCGAACCGGTGGCGGTGGAGAAAATGACCCCGTCGCCCTTCATCTCTGTGACGAAGTGTGTGTTTGAAAAGATCTCCACCTCGATCATGCGCGCCGTCGTTCCCTTGTTGATGACCACATCATTGAGGACGTCGTGGGAGAGAAGGAGATCCCGGTTGTTGCGGATGAGATCGGCATGGATCATGGCCCGTCTTTCAACGACATAGCGGCCGGAGATAACCGATTCGAGAACATGGAATGTCTCCTCCTTCGGCACCTCGGCCAGAAATCCGAGGGTTCCGAGGTTGATCCCCAGGATGGGGATCTGGCGGCTTGTCGCGATCCGTGCGGCAGAGAGAAGTGTTCCGTCACCTCCGAGGACAACAAGAAGGTCGGCGGAGGCGGCGATCGCCTCTCGGTCGAATGTGTCCTGGGTGGTGTCGCCCAAGGAAAGGATGGCTTCCCGGTCAAGCATGACATGAAGGTTTTTTGCGGCAAGCCAGGGAAGGAGGGGTTTAAGAAGCTGGCGGACTTCGGACGATCGGTGAGGTTTCGTCAGTATGCCAATCGTCTTCAGAAGGATTTTCTTCGACATTGTCCGTCCATGGGCGGCTTTCCCGAAAGACCAGGCACCGGCCCTGCATAAAGAGATCCTGCGCGAAAACCTGTTTGTCCGGGGGAGATTGTAGCACATTGCCAAGAGGGGTGCATCGCGTCAAGATGAGAGACCGGATAAGGCGGAGATGCCCTGTATTTCAGAATTCAGGAAGAGACATCTTGACTCGCTGGTGTGGATATGTTAAAAATTGCGCCACTACAAGTTTAATATGTAAATCATTCTCATCGTTAGGCCGGATAGGGAACCTTGGGGGCTTTGACCGAACTCTGGAAGGGCCTCGCAAGCTTGGTGTCCCTCTTTCCGTATGGGATCGTTGCAACCCGCGGAGGAGGAACGAAATGAAGGGAAAATACAAGCTCCATATACCTGATTACCAGTACTACTCGGATCAGGTTGCGTGCCGCAAGGCCTGTCCCGTAGGGACGGATGCGGGCGGATATGTTCAGGCAATTGCCCAGGGACTCTACGAGCGCGCCTATGCGATCGCGCGTGGTCCGAACCCGTTTGCTTCTGTGTGCGGATGGGTCTGCAATGCTCCTTGCGAGACGGCCTGTACCCGGGGAAATATCGACAAGCCGGTGACGATTCGCGCTCTCAAGAGATTTGTTACCGAAAAGTTCGGGGCGGAGGTCGTTTCCGATCCGGCCTCGACGCTTCGCTATTCCACGGCTCCGGGCGTGCCTTACGGCAAGGCGACCGGACCGAAGGTCGCGATTGTCGGCGGCGGGCCGGCCGGTCTCTCGGCCGCCCACGATCTGGCGCGTCTGGGTTATCGTGCGACGATCTTTGAGGCACAGGACCGTCTCGGGGGACTCTTTTATCTCGTGCCGGAGTATCGTCTTCCCCGCCCTCTCTTTCAGGCTGAAATTGCGGCCATCATGAGTATGGGGGTCGAGGCTCGCCTGAATGTCAAGGTTGGGAAGGATGTCACTCTTGCCCAGCTCCGCGAAGAGTATGCCGCAGTCATCCTTTCCTCGGGAGCATGGGGGAGTCGTCCCATTCCCTTCGAGGGAAAGGATCTCGAAGGGGTCTATTCGGCGCTTCCCTTTCTCCAGTCTGTCTATCACCGGCACGAACCCCTTCCCATCGGTCCCCGGCCCGTTGTTGTCGGTGCGGGTAACGTCGCCATGGACGTCGTCAGGACGGCAATCAGGGTCCCCGGCGTCGAGAAGGTGACCGTGGTCACCCTCGAAACCTGGGACGAGATGCCCGCCGACGATCTTGAGATCGAGGATGCCGTCCATGAAGGGGCGGAGTTTGCGATCCGTCTCGGGACCCGGAGGATTCTCGGAAGCAATGGAAAGTTTGAAGGTCTCGAGGTCAAGAAGGTTCTCTCCGTCTTCGATGATCAGGGACGCTTTTCTCCGACCTTCGACGAGGAAAAAATCAGCGTTATTCATGGATCGTCTGTCATTCTTGCCATCGGACAGGTCATCGACACATCCTATGTTCCCGAAGACCTCGAGGGAATTGTTGGTCGCAATGGGGTGATCCGGGCCAATATCCATTCCATGGATACCGGGGTGCCTGGTGTCTTTGCTGCCGGCGACGTCGTGACCGGCCCGAGGATCTTTATCGATGCCATTGCGGGAGGACAGAAGGCGGCTCAATCGGTTCACGCCTACCTGATGAAGTCCGGCGTTTCGAAGAATCTGATGGGGATATCGACTCCGATCGCCCACCGGCCCAACCCTTCTCCCATCTGGCCGGAGGAGTTCAACAAGAAGGGGTACTACACGATCGAACGAAAGAATCCAGATCTTCTGCATCCGGACTTTCGTCGGACCAATTTTGAACTGGCGGAGCTCTCCATGAGCGAAGAGGAGGCCAGAACCCAGGCCTCGCGCTGTCTGACCTGCCATGTCAATCCCATCTTCGAGGGGCACAAGTGCGTCCTCTGTGGCGGATGCGTGGACGTCTGCCCCGAATACGCACTCAAGATGGTTCCCCTTTCTGATGTTGATCTTGAACACGGAAAGATGGAGCCACTCGTCGAGGCCTTTACGGATACGGAGATCACTCCGGAGCATATCGACGAACCTGTCGTTCAGACGCTTTCTCAATCAACGGCAATGATATGGGACGGGATGCGGTGCATCCGCTGCGGACTGTGCGCCAAGCGTTGCCCGACCGGGGCCATTGCAATGGAACACCTTGAAATCAAACAGGAGGTCACGCTCCAATGACAAATCTTTCGGCCCAAACACACCAATCCGATGACGCCGGGGAAGGGATGAGTCCGGCAGAGAAGGGACGCAGGAAATTCCTCGTGGCGGCTGGCTGGTCCGTCGTGGGCGCCTCCATGGCGGGAACGGCCTTTGCGGCCTACAAATATCTCTTTCCTCCTGTCCTCTACGAACCTCCGACTGTCTTTAAAATCGGCCATGTCTCTGTCTACGGACTTGGGGTGGACGAACGATGGAAGCTCAAGGGACGCTTCTGGGTGGTGCGCAACATGCGCGGGATCTACAATATGATCTCAATCTGCCGGCATCTGGGATGTACTCCGAACTGGTTCCCCGATCAGAAGCGCTTTCGTTGTCCCTGCCATGGATCGATCTACGATGCCCATGGGAACGTGCGGGGCGGACCGGCTCCCCGGACCCTCTGGAGAGGACAGATTACACGCGATCCCCTCGACGGAGAGCTGATCGTCAATACGGTGATCCGACTTGACCCGGATCCCGTCCAGACACCTCAAGGCCTCTGGGTCAAGGAAAAGGTCAAGGAAGTCGATCCTTTTTACATCAAGCACTCGGCTCCGGCCGGCGCATCCTGCGCCGCCAACCGCCTTCTTTGTTGACGGAGAGCACGTATACTGAGTAGACGGCAGACGGCCCGTTTGTGCCAACGTCTGCCGCAGGCCCATGCGAGGATCCCTTTTTCCTGTGCCGGACCCATGACGGACCCGGGATTGACCTCAGGAAATGGTCCTTTTAACGAAAGGGACTAGAAGCATGCTTCAAAAAATAAAGAATGAAATTGTCGAATCCCAGATCTTCAAGTCTGTATTTCGACACGGCTATCCCGACAACGATCTAGACCGGGCCTATGCAATCTTTTCCAGCGTCTTTCTCCATGTCCATCCGGTCAAGGTCCGGCGCTCTGCGCTCAGAATGCGCTATACCTTCTGTCTGGGAGGAATTACCCTCTTCCTCTTCATTGTCCTCTCGGTGACCGGCATCTGGCTTATGTTCTACTATACGCCTTACACCGGACTGGCCTACAGGAACATCAAGGACCTCCAGTTCGTGATCTTCGGGGGAAACCTGATGCGTGACCTTCACCGGTTTGCCGCGCATGGAATGGTTCTTTTTGTCTGGCTTCACATGACGAGAGTCTTTCTTACGGGGGCGTACAAGGCGCCAAGGGAATTCAACTGGATTGTCGGCGTCGTCCTTCTCGTCAACACGCTGGTGCTCTCCTGGACGGGCTATCTTCTGCCTTGGGATCAGCTGGCCTACTGGGCGGTGACGGTGGGTGCAAAGATGGCCTCCTACACACCCCTTATCGGTCAGAATGGCCCTTGGGGACCCCAGTTGGGCTTCCTTCCGACGAACGACATCATGTTCATGCTTCTCGGAGGAACGGTCGTGGGGCAAAATGCTCTTATCCGGTTCTACGTTCTTCACTGTGTCGTGCTTCCGCTCGTCGTGACAGTCTTCCTCGCCGTCCACTTCTGGCGCATCAGGAAAGACGGTTTTTCCGGTCCTCTCTAAAGGTCTGCAGGGCTTTTTAAGGGTTTGCGAGGCACAATCATACTTATATGGTTTTTGGTGAGAGTTAATGGAGAGGTGGGGCAATAATGGATGAAAAGGTGACCCGGGAGATCTTCCCCCGCGACTCGCGTAAGTCCTACGGACTCGTCGAGCTAATGAAAAAGACGGCACCCATCGTCAGGAAGGAGCCGGAAGATACCGTCTATGTCTGGCCGAATCTCCTGATGATCGAAATTATCTGTGCCATCCTCGTGACAGTTGGCCTGATGGTTCTAATCCAGTTTGAACATGCGCCTCTTCGGTCTCTGGCAGATCCCTCGACCACGCCGAATCCCATGCGCGCGCCGTGGTACTTTCTGGGACTTCAGGAGTTGCTTGTGTACTTCGACCCCTGGTATGCCGGTGTGGTTCTGCCTGGCATGATCATCGTGGGGCTCATGCTCTTCCCCTACCTCGATGTCAATCCCAAGGGAGTCGGCTACTATACCTACACCGAACGCAAGTTCGCCGTCTTCAACTACTCCTTCGGCTTTGCGATCTGGTGGATTACCATCATCATCGGAACCTACCTCCGCGGTCTTGACTGGCAGTGGTACTGGCCTTGGAGCAATCATCTCGAGCACATGAATCCGGCACTCGTGACGCTGATTCCGCTTCATTTGATCTTCGTCAACTGGTTCCATGTGAGCGAAGGGGTCGGGAAGCTTTTTGGCGATATTATCTTTATCGGATACTTTGCCTTGGGAACAATCATCCCGATGATCGTCTGGAAGCCCATGTATAAGGCGATGGGCCTCTGGCGCTATCTGACATTTTCCTTCTTCTTCCTGTCGATGATGGGGGTTGCGCTCAAGATCGTTCTTCGTCTTCTGTTCAACATCAAGTATGTGCTTGTGACGCCCTGGATCAATATCTGATCTGTCAGTTTGGTGGACTTTAACGGAGGGGACGGCCAAATTGAGCCGCTCCCGCCTCCGGGGATAAAATCTGTCCGCGAATGTCGGGCAAGGAGGTTCGATGGATCAGTTTCATCAGTTGCTCAATGCCCCCTGGGTTGAGGAATATTTCGGGTATCCCTACCGGATCGGCATCTCCCTGACCCTTTTTGTGGGAACTGCCATTTTTTACTATCTTGTTATCTGGTTCCAGAAGTGGCAGGAAGGCTCCTTCTATCCCGAAGGCCATCCTCTCCGCAAATCGGCCCAGACCACGGAAAGGGGACGTAAAGAATGAAAATGCGTGTTTACGGTCTTTTCTTCCTCTCGACGATCCTTCTCGGGGCGGTTTTCTTTTATGAGCTCTATAAGGATACCCACCCGGAATGGATGACATACCAGCGCGCCTATTACCAGCTTCTGGCCAAAATCACACACAAGCCGGAACTGGCCAACTCCACGCTGACTGTGGTGCAGATCTGGAATCCGATCATGAACAAGCCGGACCGCTGCATGACCTGCCATATGGGGATTGCCATTCCCGCATTCAAGACGGCGCCGGAACCCTTTACGACGCACCCGGATCTTTCCGGATATATCGGTAAGCATCCCTTCGAGAAGTTCGGCTGCACCATCTGCCATGATGGTCAGGGGGTCTCAACGACGGTTTCTCAGGCGCACGGCTTCAATACATCGCTCAACTATCAGCCCAAACGGGGGGCATTCTCCGAGGCCTCCTGCCTCAAGTGCCACACCGATCTTTTCAAGCCGGGGATCAATCCGCCAATGACCCCGTTCCTGAACCTCGCAAAAAAGACGATTGTTCAGAAAGGCTGTGGATCTTGCCATACGATGACCCAGTTCAATCTTCACGGAGTCTTGGCCCCCGATCTTTCGGGGTTCGGCAGCCGGACGGAGCTTGGGTTCTATAATGTTCACGACTTTAACCATGTCGGTGGTCTGCATTCGATGCGCGAGTGGGAGTGGGAGCATTTCAAGAATCCCCGAAAGATTTCCCCGGGGATCCCCGCATTCAAGGTTCCGCCGACGATCATGCCGAACTTTCATCTGACGGACCTTCAGACGACAGCTCTGACCACTTGGGTTCTCGGTCTAGATGATCCGTCGGTGATCACCATTCCCCAAAAGTTCCTTCCGATCGACCGGGACAATGGACGTCCGATTCCGATTCCGATCACGAACTACAAGGGAGTCTTCATTCCCGGGGAAGAGAAGGTCGCCCAGACCAATTGATCAACCCCCGGTCTCTAGAAAGACGGCAGGAGAAATCCTGCCGTTTTTTTTTGCCCAGAAAGTGTTGGAACAAAAAGATCTCTCGAACCGTGAGAGCGTTCCGGGTAGAATAGAAGAGAAAACGTTTCATGACCAATCTTGGGGAAAATGATGATTGAGGCTCAGCATCTTTCGAAAATCTATAAAGGCCGGAAAGGATCGCGGACGGCCGTCGACGACATCTCCTTTTCGGTAGGAGAGGGGGAGTTTTTTTCCTTTCTTGGACCGAACGGGGCTGGAAAGACGACAACCATCCAGATGATGGTGGCCCTTTTGAGGCCGACAAAAGGAACGATCAAAATTGATTCGCTTGATGTCGTCACATCGCCGCATGAGGTCCGCCAGAGAATCGGAATTATTTTTCAGGATCCCAGCCTCGACGATCGCCTGACCGCTTGGGAAAATCTCGAGTTCCACGGAAGGCTCTATGGAATTGACGCTGTGTCGAGACGAATACGGGGAAAATTTCTTCTGGAGGTGATGGGGCTTGGTGATCGTCGGGACGACCTGGTGCGGACCTTTTCCGGAGGGATGAAAAGACGTCTGGAGATTGCTCGGGGACTCCTTCATGCGCCTCGACTTCTGATCCTTGACGAGCCGACACTGGGGCTTGATCCCCATTCCCGCCGTTCGGTGTGGGAGCACATCCATCGCGTCAGGAAAGAGGTAGGAATGACCGTCTTCCTGACGACGCACTATCTCGAGGAGGCCGACAGCTCGGACAGGGTCGCGATCATCAATGCCGGGAAAATCGTCGCGGAGGGAACTCCGGATCGGCTGAAAAAGGATCTCTCCTCCGAAAGGCTCACCCTTGAAGCCGGGCAGCCCGAAGATGTGATGAAGTATCTTCTCGGGACCTACCCGAAGCTTTCCGGAAGGATCAAGAAAGAGGAGCAGTCCCTATCGTTTCCGATGCCTTCCGGGGAATCCCTTTCCCCGTGGGATCTTCTCAGGGCGCTTCCCTTCCCG
The DNA here is from genome assembly GCA_021801345.1 of Nitrospirota bacterium. Classification (GTDB taxonomy): domain Bacteria; phylum Nitrospirota; class Leptospirillia; order Leptospirillales; family Leptospirillaceae; genus UBA4572. The sequence goes on along the minus strand of JAJYYA010000027.1, from coordinate 41,846 downwards.
ATTCGCGAGGCTTCTGTGCGTCGTCCCAATCTCGATGATGTGTTCATTCATTATACCGGAAGCGAGCTTAAGGGACAGACGGCGGAGAAGGGGGAACATTTATGACAGATGAAAAGAATGTTTCCTGGTCGGTTCTCGTGGGCAGGAGCCGACCCCTCGCGCCTCCTCTGACGAGGGATCTGATGGGGATCTACACGCTCTGGCAGAGAGATGTCATCCGCCTGTGGAGAGACCGGATCCGACTCGTGGGTTCCTTTATCCAGCCGCTTTTGTTTCTCTTCATCCTGGGGGGAGGCCTTTCGCCCCGGATGGGGGCGATGGGAGTGACGGGATCCGGGGGAACTCTCGGGTATCAGGGATTTCTCTTTCCGGGGATCGTTGCCATGAGCGTCCTTTTTACCGCCTCTTTTGCCGGCGTGGCCATTGTCTGGGACCGGGAGGTGGGGTTCTTGAAGGAGGTGCTGGTGGCCCCCTTGTCCCGGACGGCGGTCGTTACGGGAAAAATTCTCGGAGGGGCGACGAACTCTGTCGTTCAGGGGGGCCTCATCCTGCTCCTTTTCCCTCTCTTTCACCTGCACCCGTCCCCGGGTCGGATCCTCATGGCCTTTCTTGTCATGATCCTCATCGGGCTGACTCAGACGTCGGTCGGCATTCTTCTCGGTGTCAGGATGACCTCCAGCCAGGGCTTTATGGTGTTGATGAACTTTGTGATTCTCCCCCTCTTTTTTCTCTCGGGGGCGCTCTATCCTCTCGACAGACTTCCCCCGTGGCTTGCCGTGGCCTCCCGGGTCGATCCTTTGACCTATGGAGTCGACCTTTTGCGCCGGGCATTGACAGGCGTTCACTTTCATTCGATGCTGACCGATCTCGTCAGCCTCGGACTCTTCATGGGAACGATGGCGACACTCTCCGTCGTCCTCTTCAATAAAACGGACTAGTTTAAAACTAAAAGGAGGAGAAGGATGGCGTCTGAAGCCTCATTTGATGTGGTGTCGAAGGTCGACTTGCAGGAGGCAAAAAATGCTGTCGAGCAAGCCATCAAAGAGATCGGAACCCGCTTTGACCTCAAGGACAGCGGGGCCAAAATAGAATGGGAGAAGGAGGAACTGGTCCTTTCGGCGAAAGACTCCCACAAGCTCGTGGCCGTCATCGATGTTCTCGAGTCCAAGCTGGTGCGCCGGGGAATTCCGCTCAAAAATCTCGACAAGAAAAAAGTCGAAGAGGCGCTGGGCGGGACGGTTCGACAACGGATCGCGCTTAAGCAGGGGCTGTCCGCGGAGGTCGCCAAAGAGGTCGTCAAGGAGATTAAGGGAACAAAGCTCAAGGTGCAGGCCCAGATCCAGGGGGACAGCATTCGCGTAACCGGGAAGTCCCGCGATGATCTTCAAGGCGTGATCGCCCGTCTTAAAGCCACCGACTTCGGGATCGATCTTCAGTTCAACAACTATCGCTAAAACAAAGCCGAGGAGACCAGATGGACCTCTCAAAAACAATCACCACCAGATCTGGCAGGGCGATTTTTGTTGCCTTGGGTCTGCTTTTTTTGGGCGGATGCGTGACGGTCAACCTCTTCCCCGAGGACCGGGGGCTCGTTGAGAAGGACCTTCGCCCGGCAGGAGGCGCTGTAGAGAAGGTGGTCTTTCTGCCCGTCAGAGGATTCATCGGAGACCAGGCGAACAAGAAGGGCACTCCTTTTCTCGGAGGAAGGGTCAATCAGGTTCGCCAGCTTGAGCGGGAGCTCGATAAGGCGTCGCGCGACCCCCATGTACGTGGCGTCGTTCTGGAGATCGACAGCCCTGGAGGAACGGTGACCGCCTCTGACAGGCTCTACCACAGAATCATGCTCTTCCGGGAGAGAACACGGATCCCGGTTGTGGCGTTCTTCGGGGATCTTGGAGCCTCAGGGGCCTACTACGCGGCAATGGCGGCCGATGAGGTCTGGGCGCACCCGACGAGCGTGGTGGGAAGTATCGGTGTCTTGATCGCCAATATCGGGGTCGAAGGTCTTATGAAGAAGGTCGGAATTACCGACAGAACGGTTGCGTCGGGGCCGGAAAAGGAGATGGGGTCCCCCCTTCGAAAGATGACGCCTGAGGACAGGGCGATCTTTGAAGGACTGGTGAAGGATTTTTACGGGAACTTTCTTCGGGTTGTCGAGAGGGGACGAAAAATGACTCCCGAAAGGCTGGGTCCTCTTGCCGACGGCCGCGTCTATCCTGCCTCTCTGGCACGTTCGCTGGGCCTTGTGGATCGGGTCGGGTACCGCTCGGATCTTGTCCGTCACCTGGAGAGGATCACAAAAACCCAAAAGCTTCGTCTGGTGACCTACGAAGAGAGCGGTGGAGGTTCGCCTCCGCTCTTCGGGATGGAGGCGGGCGGGATCTCGTCGGTCTCGGCTGCCGCACTTGTGGGTCTGATCCGTTCTCTGGGACCCGAACCGCTCTATTTCTGGGCGCCGGGCGGTCTGACCATAAAGTAGGGAGCTTCTCTGAGAAGATGATGGGTGGGGCCGGGAAAGCGTCGGCAGAAGGTTCGCCTGCGATGGTCCCGAATAAATGCCCCAAGGGCTCTCGTTCCGGTCTTGCGGGAGAGAATGCCCGACCGGCAGGCCTCGCCGAGGGATTGCCAGGAGGTGGTCCGGTAGAGCCGAAGGGCCTCCTTGACGTGGTTTTGTGCCCACCAGACAACGGGATACTCAAGCCCGGGGGGGGGAAGCCCGGAGGCATGGGAGGAGATCGGGGAAAGAGCAAGAAGGCAGGCCAAGGCGAAAAGGCTCAGGGCGCTTCGTGGAAATGTCATAGGGGACTCCTAGGTGGGGAGGAGGGAGGATAGACGACCATGAGAAGGTCGTTGAGGTTGGTGCCGGAGGGTCCGGTCCGGATGCCCCATCCGTGGCGCTCGAGGAATTCTCCGGAATCATGGCGAAAGAGGGCCTCCTGCCCTTCGTGGGCGAGGCGGGGATTGCAAAAAGGGGCGCTCGGAAGGAGGGCTCCCGCCAGACCGGAGTTGCCGTCGGAGCCGTCCGAGGCCAGAGAGAGGACGAGTGCGGAGGTTTTTGAAAGCGAAAGAGCGAGGGAGAGTGCCAGTTCCTGAGTTCGTCCTCCCCGGCCGGGAGATCCTTGGGAAAGCGTGACGGTGGTCTCTCCGGAGGCTGCCCAGAGGGCTCCTTCCGGATGAGTGGGCGCATGCCATCGGATCTGGGAGGCCAGAACCCGTCCGACCTCCCGGGCTTCTCCGCAAAGCTCCTCCGAGAGAATGTGGAGGGGAAGCCCGGAGAGCGGAGCAATCGGCAGGAAAATTTTTTGCATGGCGGAGATGAGTGTTTTTGAGGAGGCCAGAACGCCTCCGAAGAGGGCCTGGGAAGCCGGAGGCGGGGGAGGGAGGGACGGCAGGGAAAGAAGAAGCCTGCGAACCGGCTCTGGGATTGTGTCGCCAAGCCAGAGTTCAAGCGCGGAGAGCATCCCCGGCCCGTCTCTTAGGACCGAAAACATGGGAGAGGATCCGACGAGAGACGCTCCGTCTCCGGGAATGTCTGAGAGGATGTAGGTCAGCGAGGGGCGCGAGCCGATCATCCGGGCCAGCCCTCCTCCCTTGAAGGACGAAAGATGGATGCGCAGGGCGTTGACCGTCTCGATCGGGGCCCCGCTCTCAATGAGACGCTTCGAGAGCGAAACCTTGTCCTCGAGGCCCACCGGGGGGAGCGGTTGGACGACGAGACTTGAACTTCCCCCCGAAAGGGCGACGACTAAGAGCCTCTCGTCCGGAAGCGTGTGGATGAAGTCGCGAAGTCGTTCGAAGGCCTCGAGGCTCCGTCTGTCGGGGAGGGGATGCGATCCCCAAAAGAGGGGATAGGACGGGGGGGGAGGGGGGTATCCCTCGGGAAGAATCGAAAGGGTGTGGGCGGGGGCGACGTCGAAGGTGTCGGCAAGGGTGGCCGTCATGGCTCCTGCCGCTTTGCCAAGGGAGAGAAGGGCCTTGGGCCCTGCGGGAAGAGGGGGCGCAGGGTTCTTCTCGAGGTAGCGTCTGATGAGAGGGCCGGGGGCGATCTCCGCCATGTAGTCCGGAACGGCGGCCAGAAGCTTCGTCCGGAGAGTCTCAATCTCCATCGGGAGGGCTCGCTTTTCCGGATCCGCGAAGGGGAAGGTGTGAGGACAGGTATCTGTCGCGGCACTCTCCGCTGCAAAAGTAGACGGATTGCCCGGCAAGATCCCGGGCGGAAAGAGCGTCGGCCGGGTCGATGTAGAGGCCGCAGACCGGATCGACGACGAGGGGCCGGGGGGACTCGGGGCCGGGTTTTTTGTGCGGGCTCCCGAGAAGCGTGCGCGCCGCACGGCCCACCAGGACAAGAAGAAAGGCGATGAAAAGGAGGCGGATCAGCATGTGTCGCCTGCAAAGGATAAGGATTAAGGGATGGTGACCTTTTGTGAGTTCATGAGACAGGCGGCGGGATCGCCCCGGGATGGCTACTATACCCGCCATGCGGGAATCGGCCATGAAGGGGGGGACTTCTATACCGCCCCCGAGACAAGCCCTGCCTTTGCCAGCCTTCTGGCACTCCAGATCGGAGAGATCGACCGCGCTTTGGGATCTCCCGATCCATTCTATCTGATCGAGGCCGGTCCCGGCAACGGAACGTTGATGGAGGACCTTCTCTCCATCTTCCGAAAGGCCGACCCGGCCTTTTACGCCCGGACCTTGCCCCTTCTTGTCGAGCTTCCAGGGGTGCTGGAGAAGCGCCAGCGGGAAAGGCTCTCCTGCTTTGACCTCCCCCACCCCCCGCGATGGATCGCGTTGCCGAACATCTCCGACGCCTCTCTTTCGGAAAAAGGAGCTCTTCCCCCTCCCTCAAGCGGCGTCGTTCTGGGAAACGAGTTTCTCGATGCCCTTCCGGTACACCGGCTTCGTGTCAAAAATAAGCGATGGGAGGAGTGCTACGTCGAGAAGAACGACTCGGGGGGGCTCTCCTTCGTGTGGGGGGAGATTTCCGATCCGGCTCTTCACGCGATCCTTGCGGAGGGGTTCGGCTCTGATCTTTCCCGACGCGAGGGTCAGGAGACCGAAATCTGTCTTGAGATTCCGACGGTGCTCGGTTTCCTTGACGGGCTTCTCGAGAGGGGATTCATGCTCTGGGTCGACTACGGGGATATCGCAGAGGAGCTCAGGTCCGAAAGGCGGCGAGAAGGCACCCTTCTCGCCTACAGAAACCACACGGTCTCCGGAGAGCTTCTCGACTCCCCGGGAAAAACCGATCTTACGGCCTTTGTGGACTTTTCCCGTGTGGCGGGGACGCTCAAGTCTTTGGGCTATCGTCTCGAAGGCTATACCGACCAGATGTCGTGGCTCATGGGGCTGGGATTTGAGGACTGGGTCGAGGCCAATGGCGACAGGCTCTCCCCGGAGGCATTAATGAATGCGGGGATCCTTCTTCACCCTCTCAAGATGGGGCGCCTGTTCAAGGTGCTCCTCATGTCGAGGGGGATTTTGGAGAGGCCTTCCTTTTCCGGATTCCGGTTCGGGGGGCTAAGGCCCCCCGTCGGATAGGGGGAGCACACCGAAGGTTCTACCGCTGATTGCTGACGATATAATGGGTGACCTCCCGGGTCTCGGTATCGGAGAGAGAGCGTCGTCCGGTCTGTTTCATGTAGCGGTTCATCTTCAGAACGAGAATTCGCCAATCCTCCGGCGTCCGGTGGGTCAAGGCCGGAAGAGCATGGCACTGCACGCAGCGTGATTTGAAAAGACTCTCGGGCGACTCCTTCGCTGTCACCGGGTTCGCCGTCCCTCCGTCGGAGGAGACTTGAGGAGGGCGCGAGCGGGGGGAGGGAATAAAGAGGAGAAGTCCAAAAAAGAAGGCGGCCGCCCCGACCGTGATGGCCAGGGCTTTGCCGTTGGAAAGAGGGCGATTGGTCACTGCGAGGCTCCTGTCTTGGCCTTAATCGACGGGATGAGATCCTCCCGTAGGCTCTTCGCAAAGAGCTCCCCCATCAGCGCAGAAAGCGTCCCGGGATCGAACGAGACGACCGGCTTGGGGGAGAGATGGCGAGAGATCGTGCGGGTCATTGTCCGGGTCGTGCGCCCGTCATGGATGACGAGCGTTGCCTGGAATGCGATCCGGGCTGTTTGCTTTGCTTCGACCAGACTCTGGCGCACATTGTCTTGGAAAACCGTCACCTTGAGCGACAGTGTCGGGGCGTCTTTGGGGGCCGGCGCAGGCGAGAGCACCGGATCGTATCCGGCTTTTCTGAGCTCTTTGACGAGAATTGTGTCGAGAGCAGGGGCGACGGGGTCCCGGGGAACAAGCTGGGAGTAGCTTCCGTCCTGGTGGTAGAGCGTTCCCACATCGGCCATGTCGGCGGGAGTTGTCGTCGGAAGGACCGAAAGGGGAACAAAACCCCGGGCGGCGACCGATCCGGCCCCTTCGGAGGTCGGAGCGGAGACGACCACCGGAGGCGCCGGTCCGTAGGACGCGCATCCCGAAAAGGTAAGAAGGCCCATGATGGCGATGGCGGTCAGCCCTTCGGCCGGAATAAAACGAAATCGTCCATGGTGTCGTGTTGAGGTGGGTCGCATCGTGTGTGTCTCCTTTTTTGAAAGCGGTGAAAATGTTTAGCGACCTCCCCTGTCGAGGATCTCAGGGGAGAATCTTGACCGTTCTTGCCTGAACTTCGGTGGCGCCGCCCGGAGGGTTTCTCCAGACGACGGTGACAACGTGGACTCCGGCGGCTTGAGCCGGAACGGTGATCCATGTGGAGGACTCCTCGGAAAGATCGGCCAGTGCGACCGGATGGCTGTCCACGTCGACCTCGAGCCGATAGAACTCCCTGTCCGGGGGGGCCTTCGGGAAAGTGATCCGGATCTTGAGCGCCTCTCCCTGGTGGACGCTCTTAGGGAAGGAGACGGCCAGGGGGGCGTTTGCTTCCGCTCGCGCGGCCCGGACGGTTGCAGGGAGGAGAACGGCGAAGGCCATAAGAGACGCGCAGGCCGTCTTCCATGGCCGGATCCTTCGCGTCCTCTTCGGTCTTTCTCCCTTCTTCCGGATTCTTCTATCCATAGCCACTCCTCCTCTGGTACAATGGCGCAATGATCCTCTCCCGGCGTTCGCCCCTCTTTTTAAAATACATCATCCTTGAGCGTATTGCGAAGGGGTTGCTCGCCTTTTTCATCGGGATCGGCGGACTCTCCCTGGGTCCTGTGCGCCTGAACCACCTGCTTTACCATTGGGCGCAGAACCTCAATATCGATACGGACAACGCCTTTACCGGCCAGATCTTTCGGAAGACAGGTCTGGTGGGGCCCAATATGCTGATGATCATTTCGGTCGGCGGGGTCGTCTACGGGTTGGTGAACATGGTTGTGGCATGGGGGCTCCACAGGCGCTTTAGGTGGGCGGAATACATGACCATCATCGAGATCTCGGCGCTCATCCCCCTCGAGATCTATGCGATGCATTCCCATTTCTCCCTGTGGAGGCTGGGTGCCTTTGTCCTGAACGTCCTTATCGTGATCTATCTACTGAAGAACCGCCAGCTGTTTCATGGCATTCATGAGACAGCCGACAGCGTCGACCCTGCCTGAACCGTAGAGGCGCTCGAGGAGGGCGTCTTCGTGAGATTCTTTCTTCCTCTTCTGCTCTTTCTTTCCAACCTTCTCAACTACCTCGACCGCCAGCTCTTCACCGCACTGTATCCCGTTCTGGCTCCGGCTTACCGTCTTTCCGATGGGGAGATGGGCGCTCTCGGCTCCTCCTTTACCCTTTCCTACCTTCTGTCCGCCCCTGCCATCGGTGTTCTCTTAGACCGCTTCTCGCCCCGAAGGCTTCTCTCCGGCGGGGTGCTCGTTTTTTCCCTGGGAATGGCGATATGCGCCCTCTCCGAGGGGAAGACCGGCCTTTTTTCGGGGAGAATCCTGACGGGGGTAGGCGAGGCGGCACTGATCGTGGTCGGGCCGCGGGTCCTTGGAGGGCAGAAGGGGACCGGCAAAAGAATGGCCCTCTTCTTTCTCGCCATGCCCTTGGGGGTGGCCTCCGGATTTCTTCTCGCCTCGAGAAAGATCTCCGACTTCCATCATATTCTCTTCATGCCTGTTCTCCCCGGAGTCGTTCTGGCGGGACTGTTTTTATTGCCCCTCGCCCTTGCTGCCAAGCCGGAGAGGGAGGAGGTCCAAGAGGTTCAATGCGATCTTCCGATTCTTTCGAGGTTCTCCCTGCTCCTCTCTGATCGGCGACTTTTGACTCTGGTCGTGCTTCAGAGCGTGACCTTTTTTGTGATGGGCGGGATGGGGGTCTGGATTTCCGTCTATCTGACGCGCGTTCGGCACCTGTCGCTCGCATCGGCCGGACAGATGAGTGCGCTGGCCCTTCTCACCGGAGGTGTGGCGGGGATTCTCCTGTCGGGATTTTTTTGTGACCGCATCAATGATCGCGACCTGGAAGGACTCTTCGGGCTCCTGCTCCGCACCCAGCTTCTGGCCCTTGCGGGGGTGTCCCTTGTGCTCCTGTCGGACCGTCGGCCGATGCTTTTTATCGGCATGCTGCTCTCGAGCGCCGCCCTCTTTGGACTCACTGTCAGCCTTGTTGTGGCCTTTCTGAGGGCCTCCTCGCCTCCCCTTTGGGGATGTGTTCTGGGGGGCGGCCTCTTTCTCTCTCACCTGACGGGGGATCTTCCCTCGGGAGCCCTGATCGGGCTTTTCTCGGCCCAAGCGGGGCTCAAGGTGTCGGTGGAAATCCTTCTTCCCGGCCCCCTGGTGGCAGGATTGTTCGCCGTGTGGCGGGCCTTCCTCCGCGAGAGGCGACACAGGGACAAGCCGGAGCTTCCGCTCCGGTCCGGGTAGCTTCCCGTGCTATACTCTTTTCAGAGGATCAGGGACCCGGGAGCCGGAAGGCCGGAATCAGAGCGAAACCTCCGCCCGCGGAAGGTTCGCGTGGCGGAGTCTGACAATAAAGGAAGTGTTCACTCAGGAGAGGGATGTGGAGAAAACGGTCGGAGAGATCATGACAAAGAATGTGGTGACGGTAACTCCGGAGGACTCTCTCAGAAGACTTGCGGAGGTCCTGACCACGGGGAAGATTGCCGGAGCGCCGGTCGTCGACGGGTCGGGGCGGTATCTGGGTGTCGTTGGAGAGCATGATCTGATTCGTCATGAAAAACCCCTTCATATTCCCACAGTGCTGACCCTGTTCGACTCCTGGATCCCTCTCGAGCTTCCCTCCACCCTGAAAAAGGAGATCTCCCGCATCGGAGCGACAAAGGTCTCCGATATCGTGAACCGGAACGCTCCCACGCTCTCTCCCCAGGCCCCCCTTCGGGAGGCGGTCCTTCTTCTTGACCGGGAGGATGTCGACATCCTCCCGGTGGTCGAGTCGGGACGTATTCTGGGAGTCGTTGGAAGGGAGGATCTCGTCCGGCTCCTTCTGACGGGTGATGACGCCGTCGACTAGGCCAAAAATGGACGGGCCGCAGGATTTTCTGCGAGTTCCTCCGGAGATCTCCCTGGGACGGATCGGCGAGTCCCTGGGACGGACCGCCTCTCCGGGGGCTCTCATCCTTCTCTCCGGAGCCATGGGGACGGGAAAGACCTCGCTTGCCGCGGGGGTCGCCCGGGGAATGGGGATCTTGTCCCGAATCGCCTCTCCGACATTCCTCTACCTGCAGGAATACCCGTCTTCGGCGGGGGGGGCGGGGCCAGGGCTTCTTCATGCCGACTGGGACAGGGTCTCCCCCGGAGCGGAGGATCTCGAGGAGGCGCTTCTTGCCGGAGCCTCCCGGCGGATGACGGTGGTCGAGTGGGGGGAGAAGCTTCCTTCCTCCCTTGTCGTCTGCTTCCCGCTTCGCCTCCGGGTGGGGCTTTCGATTCCCGGAGACGGCTTGGGCCGGTGTCTTTCGCTTCTCTGGGAGTCCGATCCTCTTCGGGGCGAGGAGTGGTCCACGGTCCGGGACGCTTTCTGGGGGAACCTTGCGAAGGAGGAGCCCTCGCTGAACCGGGTCGATTCTCCGTGCGACAGCCCCTGACCCATGCCTGCCCGGAGACAGAGGCCTCCCCGAAAAAGTCGACAGAATATTCTAACCACGAGAGGGATCTGAACGGATGGAGCATCTCTTTGCGCCCTGGCGCATGCGCTATATCAAGGGAGAGTCCCGGACGGCCGGCGACGGGAGTTGTCTCCTTTGCGAAATTCCCCGGGAGGGGGTGAGTCGTGACCGGCTGGTGCTCTATCGCGGTGAGCTCTGTTACATTGTCATGAACGCCTTTCCCTATACCAGCGGCCACCTGATGGTTGTCCCCCTTTCCCATGGAGCGAAGATGGGAGACTTTTCCCTGGAGGTTCTCTGCGAGATGACGGCCCTCCTCAGGGAGTGCGAGAGGATCATAGGCGAGATCTACCGCCCGGGAGGCTTCAACATGGGCGTGAATGTCGGGTCGGCCGCCGGTGCGGGAATCGCCGGCCACCTTCATGCCCATATACTCCCCAGGTGGGATGGCGATACCAACTTTCTGACGACGGTGTCCGAGACCAGGGTCGTTCCGGAGGACCTCCGCGAAAGCTACGACCGGATGCGTCCCTACTTTTTAAAGATCCCCGCAAGAACGGCTTTCGGGTCGACATCCTGAGAGGTTCTGCCGGAATGGCCCGGAGTGGGGATGTTTACAGGGAAAGGGATCGGGCGTAGGATAGGGAGTGTTATTCCTAAATGGAGAGGTAGGAGGTCGGCATGAGGGTCTTTCGGCGTCTCTTTTTTTATGTTGTTCCTGTGGGGATTGTGATCCTCTCGGGCCTTTTTGCGCTCCAGCCTCCTTCCGCCCGGGCCTGGGTCGTCGACGGGAAGCCCAACTATCCGGTGGCGGAGGTTCATGCGCGGCTTGCGGTCCTCTACGGCAATTACAGGACTCTGGCGACCGAGATGGACGCGATGCTTGCCGACCCGAAGGTCACCGCGGAGCGCTACGAACGCTGGAAAAAGGACTGGTCGAAGCGCATGTTCGCCGCTGAGGCGGAGCTCCGGACCTTTTACCCCTACTTCATGCCGATCAACCAGCATCCCTGGACCCGGGAGGCGGCGGTCTTCACCAACCTTCAGGGCGTCCGAGAATGGCTCTGGACGGTGGAGCAGGACAAGGAGAGTCTGGTCCTCAAAAAGCCGAACTTCGACATCGAAAATGGCGCTATATATCCCAGAAATATCGATATGTATCGAGGCTTTCTGCAGAAGGCCGGGGGCATCTTGACCGGGGGTCCCTTTTACGGTAATTTCTTCAAGGACACTCAGGCGACGATCCTTGCCAACTATTGTGTCTACCCCGAGGTACACGGGGACGGTTCGACGCACATGACAAAGCTCGTCAAGCCATCCTTCCAGAAGATGGGCCTGGTGAACGGCCTGAAGGAGCGGCAGGAGGCAAAAAATTCCTCCGCGTCCCCCTCGCCGCCGTCCGAATCTCGATAGATTTGCTCTCCTCTTTGCCTAGGGCCTAACGTAAGGCCGCTTTCTTGTCGGGCGAGGCAGGCGAAGAAAAGTGCGGCCCTGTCTGCTCTTACCCGGGGACGCCGCAAATCTTCCATCACTCCTTTAAATCCGGGACTGCGAGCCCGGAAAGGGGCTCAAGATGTTTTTACCGACCCGCCGGGGGGAGCGTGTGCATGGAGCGCTCCGGACCGAAGCTCTCCGACCTTTCATTCGACTTCTTTCCCGTTTTCTCAATCCGGAAGATAACAGTGGCTGGCATAATGAGTTCCCGTGTGCGTTTGTCTTGATGACGCCTTGCAGGGAGGCGCGATGACCCTCTTCGACTCCCCTCGACTTCTCCTCGATCCTCCCCGCATCGACCGTATCCTCCGGCGCATGGCCCACGAAATCCTGGAAAAGAACCAGGGACCTTCCGGGTTGTATCTCGTGGGGATCCTCAAGGGAGGGGAGCCTTTGGCCAAAAAGCTTGCGCAGCTGATCGAAGAGTTCGAGGGAACCCCCCCTCCCGTCGGCGCGCTCGATGTCACCCTCTACCGCGATGACCTTTCGGGGAGGGAGGGGTTGCCCCTTCTTCGGCAAAGTCATCTTCCCCTTTCCATCGACGGAAGGAAAATCGTGCTCGTCGACGACGTTCTCTTCACCGGACGGACGGTCCGGGCTGCCATGGACTTTCTCGTCGACTTCGGGCGCCCCTCGCGCATCATGCTGGCCGTCCTTGTCGATCGGGGCCATCGGGAGCTCCCTATCCGTGCCGACTTCGTAGGGAAAAATCTTCCTACGGCTCACGAAGAGAAAGTTCTTGTGGATCTCTCCGAGGGGGAGGAAAGTGTGACGGTCGTCCGTCCGATTCCGGGAGGAGACCATGCCTGATCGTTCCCTTCCCGCCGCTTTCTCCCTTGGCCCCCACCTGCTCTCCCTCTCCGGGATGTCGAAGGAGAGGATCACATCCATCCTCGATGCCGCAGAGACCTTTCTCGATGTCGGCCATCAGACGGTCAAGAAGGTTCCGGTTCTCCGCGGGAAGACCCTGGTCAACCTCTTCTACGAATCGTCGACCCGAACGCGCTCTTCCTTCGAGATCGCGGCCAAGCGCCTCTCAGCCGACGTGATCAATGTCACCCCTTCCCAGAGCAGCGTGACAAAAGGGGAAAGCCTTTCTGACACCGTTCGCACGATCGAGGCTCTGGGGGCCGACGGGATCGTGATTCGGCATGCTTCGTCGGGTGCCGCCGCCTTTGTGGCCGAGCGCGTTAACTGCCATGTCGTAAACGGGGGGGACGGCTGTCACGAGCATCCGACCCAGGCCCTTCTCGACCTTTTTACCATCAGGAAGAAGAAGGGACATATCGACGGGCTGTCGGTGGCGATCGTAGGGGATATCCTTCACAGTCGGGTCGCCCGTTCCAATGTTCTGGCACTTTCGGCCATGGGGGCTCGTATCCGCCTTGTGGCTCCTCCGACGCTCTTGCCCCGCGGAATCGAGGGCTGGCCGGTGACGGTCCATCATCGACTCGACCGGGGGATCGAAGGGTGCGATGTGGTCATGGCCCTCCGTCTCCAGCTCGAACGCGCATCGGGAGGGTATATTCCTTCCCTCTCCGAGTATGCAAGCCTTTATGGTCTTTCGGCCCGGGTTCTCGAACGCCATGCCCCAGAGGCGGTTGTCCTCCACCCGGGTCCGGTCAATCGGGGGGTCGAAATTTCCGGCGAAGAGGGCTTTCGAAACGAGGTGGCCATTCTCGATCAGGTCGAGTTCGGGGTCTCGGTTCGCATGGCTGTACTCTATCTGTTGATGGGAGGGCGCCCGGAAGAGGCCGCTCTTCTGTCCATGCCCGCGAGGGGGGAGGTTTTGTGAAGGAGGCGTCGGGGGGAAATCTTCTGTTGGAAAATGTCCACCTGTTCGACCCGTCGGAAGGGATTTCAAAGGCGGGAGAGTCCCTGCTTATCCTGGAGGGTCGGGTGGCCCCTCCGGGAACTCCCGTCCCCGCAGGAACGCCCGGCATCGATGGGCGCGGAGGACTTCTCTGTCCTGGATTTGTCGACCTGCATGCCCACTTCAGGGAGCCAGGCTTCGAGTACAAGGAGACCGTTGCCTCGGGCGCTCGCGCTGCCGCCGCCGGAGGGTTCACCTCCGTGTGCGTGATGGCCAACACCCAGCCGGTCAACGACAACGCTGCCGTGACACGCGCCATCCTCGAACGCGCCCGTGAGGTTGGGCTGGTCCGGGTCTTTCCGATCGGCGCGGTGACCAAAGGCCTCGAGGGCGCGGAGCTCTCGGAGATGGGAGCGCTTTCCGGAGCCGGTTGCATCGCCTACTCCGACGACGGACGACCGGTCTCGACGGCCTTGATGCTTCGTCGGGCCCTCGAGTACAGCCGGCTTTTCGGCAAGCCCGTCATCGACCACTGCGAGGATATGCCGCTGTCCAACCGCGGCGTCATGAACGAGGGGTCGGTTTCGGCGGAGCTTGGGCTTGCGGGAATCCCCAACGCCTCCGAGGAGGTCTCGATCGCTCGGGACCTTGCGGTTCTTGAACTTGCCGGAGGCCACCTCCATGTGGCTCACCTCTCCACCGCCGGCGGGGTCAGGCTTGTCAGGGAGGCCAAGAGTCGCCATCTTCGCGTGACCGCAGAGACCTGTCCCCACTACTTTTCCCTGACGGACGAGGCCGTCCGCTGCCACGGGACCCATGCCAAGATGAACCCGCCTCTCAGGCGAGAGGAGGACCGGCTGGCTGTGATTGCCGGCCTGTGTGACGGGACCATCGATGCGATCGCGACCGATCATGCCCCGCATGCTCCCCACGAGAAGGAGCAGGAGTTTGACCGCGCACCGTTTGGCATCATCGGCCTTGAAACCGCCTTCGCCCTTTCGCTGGAGCTTGTCCGGGACGGGCATATCACCCTCTCCGAGCTTATGATCCTCCTTTCCGCCCGCCCGTCGGAAATCTTCGGGCTTCCGCACGGGAGTCTCAGGCCCGGAGGGCTTGCCGATCTCGTGCTGCTTGATCTGGAAGGGGAGTGGGAGGCGGGTCGGCCGGGGTACCGCTCGAAGAGCCGGAACTCGCCCTTTACCGGACGGAAAATGAAAGGCCGCGTCGTCGCTACAATCGTCGGCGGCCGCATCGTCTTCGAGGAGAGTCGCGGATGAGGGATCGCACAAAAATCAGGAAGATTTCCCTGGCGCTCGAGGACGGGACGATTCTTGCCGGCCAGTCGGCCGGGGTTCCCGGGACGGTTGCCGGGGAGTTCGTCTTCAATACCGCAATGTCGGGATACGAGGAGGTTCTGACCGACCCGTCCTATGCCGGCCAGATCGTCGCAATGACCGCTCCCATGATCGGCAATACCGGGATCACCCGGGACGATGCCGAGTCGGGCAAGGTCCACCTGTCGGGATTCGTGGCCCGAGAGATCGTCGGGATCCCGTCGAACTACCGCTCCCGCCTCTCTCTCCCCGACTACTTCCGCGAGGAGGGGGTCGTGGCCGCGACAGGGATCGACACGCGCCTTCTGACCCATCGCCTCCGTGACAGGGGGGTTCTCCGGGGGGTTCTGACCACAGAGGAGCAGGATCCGGCGACCCTGCTCCGGATGGCCCGGGAGGTTCCTCCGATCGGGGAGAGCGACCTTGTCGCCCGGGTCGCGACCCGGACGAGGCGGACGCTCCTCCCGGAAGGGCCTTCCACCCTTCGCGTGGTCCTTGTCGACTACGGGGCCAAGGAGTCGATCGCCCGGTGTATTCTGTCGATGGGGGTCGCGGTGACCGTTGTCCCCCCGCAGACCACCGCCCGCCAGATCCTCGAAGATCGACCCGACGGGGTGATCCTTTCGAATGGTCCGGGGGACCCGGCGGTTCTCACTCCGGTGGTGGAAGAGATTCGGGGCCTCGTGGGCCGTCTCCCCCTTTTCGGGATCTGTCTCGGCCATCAACTTCTGGCCCGGGCGGTGGGGGCTCAGACCTTTAAACTTCCCTTCGGACACCATGGCATCAACCATCCGGTTCTCGACATCTTGGAGGGACGCGTTCTCATCACCTCTCAGAACCACAACTACGCCGTCGATCCGAGCACGCTTCCGGCGGGGGCGATCCGAACCTTCGAAAGTCTCTACGACCACTCGCTCGAAGGGCTTTGGTTTCGTGAAGCACGGATCTATTCGGTCCAGTTCCATCCGGAGTCGGCCCCGGGCCCCCGGGACGGAAGGACGATCTTTTCCCGCATTGCGTCGATCCTCTCGGGGGAGGATCTGTGACCGCTCCCCTCCCTTTTTTGGGGGACCTTCCGGAGGAGGTTGCCGAGAAGGTCCGGTCGGGCTACGAGGCCCTGGCCGCCTGCCGTGTCTGTCCCCGCTTCTGCGGTGTCGACCGCCTCTCTGGGGAGACCGGAACCTGCCGTACTGGCCTTCTCGCCAAGGTCGCCGCCGCCAATCTTCACTTCGGTGAGGAGCCTTGTCTGACAGGGACGAGGGGCTCGGGAACGGTCTTCTTCTCCGGCTGCAACCTGGCCTGCGACTTTTGCCAGAACTTTCCTCTCAGCCAGCTCGGTCAGGGACAGGAGAAGACGCCCAAGGAGATCGCGGAGATCTTTTTGAAGCTTGAATCCCGGGGGGCTCACAACATCAACCTCGTCACCCCCAGCCATGTGGTGCCCCAGATCCTGCATGCCCTGGCGCTGGCCCGGAAGGACGGGCTTACCGCACCGGTGGTCTACAACTCGAACGGCTACGACGAGCCGGCCATGCTCCGCCTTCTCGAGGGATTTGTCGACATCTATCTTCCCGACATGAAGTATGCCTCCGACATCGTGGCCCTTCGTCACTCGAAGGCTCCCGGCTATGGGGAGAGAAACCGCGCCGCGGTGCGGGAGATGGCCCGTCAGGTCGGTCCGCTCTCCCTTGACGCCTCAGGACTTGCCCGACGGGGTCTTCTCATTCGCCACCTGCTCCTTCCGGGGGGGCTGTCGGGGTTTTCCGAGGTGGCGGGATTTATCCGGGAAGAGCTTGGTCGGGAGACGGCCGTCTCCTTCATGGGACAATATTTTCCGACCCATCGGGCGCTCAGGATCCCGGCTCTGGCCCGGAGGATTACGCAAGACGAGTATGACCGGGGGCTCCGGATTCTCTTTTCAGAGGGGCTCGTCGAGGGATATGTACAGGAGTTCGAAGGGGAGGATGAGGGCCTGTTCCCGGCCTCCTCGGAACCAGAGGAGCCAGAGGAGAAAGAGTGCCAAAAAGAGATGACCTTCGCCACATCCTGATCATCGGCAGCGGGCCGATCGTGATCGGCCAAGCGGGCGAATTCGACTACTCCGGAACCCAGGCGGTCAAAACCCTGAAAGAGGAGGGGTACCGGGTCAGCCTGGTGAATTCGAATCCTGCCACCATCATGACCGATCCGGAGATTGCCGATGCCACCTACATGGTTCCTCTTACCGTGGAGAAGGTGAGCCAGGTGCTCCTGCGGGAGAGGCCGGATGCCATCCTGCCCACAATGGGGGGGCAGACGGCGCTGAACCTGGCCGTGGCCCTGGCCAAGGACGGCATCCTCGACCGTCTGGGGATCACCCTTCTGGGAAGCTCCCTCGAGACGATCGAAATGGCGGAGGACCGGGGCAAGTTCAAGGAGGCGATGGCCCGGATCGGTCTCTCCGTCCCCCAGAGCACGCTTGTGCGGACGCTTCCCGAAGCCCTTGAGGCTCTGGCAAAGCTCTCTTTCCCCCTTCTTATCCGTCCCTCCTTCACTCTCGGCGGAACCGGCCAGTCGGTCGTTTACAACCGGGAAGAGTTTTCCCGGGCGGTCCTTTTCGGGATCGATCAGAGTCCGATCGGGGAGATCCTCGTCGAGGAGTCCCTGATCGGCTGGAAAGAGTTCGAGCTCGAGGTGGTTCGGGACAAGAAGGACAATGCGATTATCGTCTGCAGCATTGAAAATGTCGACCCGATGGGGGTCCACACCGGAGACAGCATTACCGTCGCCCCGGCCATGACTCTGACCGACCGCGAGTACCAGGATCTGCGCGATGCGGCGATCGCGATCCTTCGCGAGGTCGGCGTCGAGACCGGGGGCTCGAATGTGCAGTTTGCGATCAATCCCAAAGACGGCCGCGTCGTCGTCATCGAGATGAACCCGCGGGTCTCGAGGAGCTCGGCTTTGGCCTCCAAGGCGACGGGCTTTCCGATCGCCCGGGTGGCGACCCGGGTGGCGATCGGCTATACGCTCGACGAGATCGCAAACGAGATCACCGGGACGACCCCCGCCGCCTTCGAGCCCGCAATCGACTATGTCGTCGTCAAGATCCCGCGCTTTCACTTCGAGAAGTTTCCCCAGTCCGACCGGACCCTGGGCCCCCAGATGAAGTCGGTGGGGGAGGTCATGGGGATGGGCCAGAACTTCCGGGAGGCGTTTCTCAAGGCCTTGCGTTCGCTGGAAAACGGTACGGACCACCTGATGCCCTTCGCTCTTCCGGAGAATCGTGAGGAGCTAGACCAGCTTCTCTCGACCCCTTCCGACCGACGGATCCATCAGATCGGGGAGGCGATCCGCCGGGGGCTCGACACCCAGACGCTGGCGCGTCTGACAGGCTTTGACCCCTGGTTTCTTCGGGAGTTTGAACGGATCGTCGAGTTCGAGGAGGAGATCCAAAAGTATCGGGGGCAGCCCCTTTCCGGGATCCCCCGGGAGCTTCTCCGGACGCTCAAGGAAAACGGCTTCTCCGACCGCGCTCTGGCGCGTTTTCTCGACCGTACGGAGGCCGAGATCCGGAGCTGTCGCGAGGACCACGGGATCCGGATGAACCTCCGCACCGTCGACACCTGTGCGGGGGAGTTTACCGCGAGAACGCCCTATCTCTATGGGACCTACCACGGGTCTCCCGAATGGCGTCGTCCCGCCGGCTCCTCCGACTCAGTCATCATCCTGGGGTCGGGTCCCAACCGGATCGGCCAGGGGGTCGAGTTCGACTACTGCTGCGTGCACGGGGTCCTGGCGCTCCGGGAGATGGGAATTTCCGCGGCCATGATGAACTGTAACCCCGAGACCGTCTCCACCGACTTCAATGTCTCCGACCGCCTCTTCTTCGACCCTTTGACCCTCGAGGATGTTCTGGAGGTCATCGCCTGCGAATCTCCGCGGGGGGTTGTCGTCCAGTTCGGAGGGCAGACCCCCCTCCGGCTCATGAAGGGGCTCCACGAGGCGGGAGTGCCCCTTTTGGGCACCTCTTATGAGATGACCGATCTCGCCGAGGACCGGGAACGGTTCCGGGACCTGATCGACCGGCTTGGCCTTCTCCAGCCCCGGAGCGGGCTCGTTCACCGCATCGAGGAGGCCCTTCCCGAAATCCAACGTATCGGCTTTCCCGTGCTGGTGAGACCCTCCTATGTTCTCGGGGGGGAGGCGATGGAGATCCTCTACGATCTGGAGGACTGGTTCGAATACGAACGGCGGATCGCGACCCTCGACTTCCGGTTTCCCCTTCTGATCGACTCCTTCTTCTCCGACGCCACCGAGGTCGATGTCGATGCGCTGGGCGATGGCCATGAGGTCGTGGTGGGAGGGATCCTCGAGCATGTCGAGCAGGCGGGAATCCACTCCGGGGACTCGGCCTGCTTCATTCCCCCGCGATCTCTTTCGGAGGCCGTCCTCTCCGAGATCTCCCGGCAGACGAAGATTCTGGGGGAGGCGCTCTCGGTCCGGGGGTTGATGAATATCCAGTTTGCTGTTCAAAATGAAACAGTCTTTGTGCTGGAGGTGAACCCCCGGGCCTCCCGGACCGTTCCTTTCACCTCCAAGGCGATCGGTCTCTCTCTTCCCAAAATGGCGATGCGCATCATGATGGGAGAGACGCTGGCCTCCCTCGGTCTTTCGGGGCGCCGCCCCCCGCTTCTCCCTTATACGGCGGTGAAGGAGGCGGTCTTCCCCTTCCGGAGGTTCCGGGGGGCCGATACCCTGCTTAGCCCGGAAATGAAGTCGACGGGCGAGGTGATGGGAGTCTCCGGGGAGTTCGGCGGCGCTTTCAGGGATGCCCAGGAGGCCTCGGGGATGGTTCTTCCGACCTCGGGAACGGTCTTTGTGAGCGTCAGTGACCGGGACAAGCCTGCGGCTGTCGAGATCTCCCGGAGCCTTTTTGAGGCCGGATTCAGGATCATGGCAACGGGAGGAACCTCGCGGGCCCTCGCCGGGGCAGGGATCCCTTCGGTGGGCGTGCTCAAGGTCAAGGAGGGGCGTCCCCACATCGTGGATCTCATCAAGGACGGAGAGGTCCAGCTCGTGATCAATACCGTCTCGGGCAAACAGGCACAGAAGGACTCTCTTTCCATTCGCCAGGAGACGCTTCTTAGGAACATTCCCTACTACACGACGATCGAGGGGGCTCGGGCCCTCGTCCTGGCGCTCAAGACAGGCCAGGAGTCTGGTGTCCGCTCTCTTCAGGAGCTCCACCGTCTGCTCTCTGACGGGGCCGGCGCTTGAGTTTTTCAGGAAAATCTGTTTACTCTCGAAAAGAGACCTTGTCACGACGATATCTTTGCTGAACATGACCTGAGGAGAACCTATGCAACAGACACCCATGACCAAGGAAGGATACGCAAGGCTCCAGGAGGAGCTCGATCGCCTGAAGAAGGTCGATCGGGCCAAGAACATCCAGGACATTGCGGAGGCCCGGGCACACGGAGATCTCTCCGAAAACGCCGAGTACCACGCCGCCAAGGAGAAGCAGTCCTTTATCGAAGGGCGTATCAAGGAGCTCGAGGCGAAGCTGTCTACCGCCATCGTTGTCTCTTCTGCCCACCAGGACAAAGATCGCGTGACCTTCGGAGCCACGGTCTCTCTCAAGAACAGCGCCACCGGTGAGGAAAAGGTCTATACCCTCGTCGGGCAGGAGGAGGTCGACCTCAAGCGCGGACGGCTTTCTGTGGCCTCCCCCGTCGGGAAGGCCCTCGTCGGACGGCGGGTGGGCGAGACGGTCCTGATCCGGGTGCCTGCCGGAGAGATCGAATACGAGGTCTGCCGGATCGACTACGAGGGGTGAGTCGCTCCCTGAAGGGGGGTTTTTGTGAAAAAGGCTCTGACGCTTGTCCTGTTTGCGCTTACGGTGGCCATTCCGGCCCTGGTCGTCTTCGGAATCTATTTCTTCGGTCCCCAGCTCTCCCGTCTTCTGACCGGGGGATAGCGTTTCAAAACCGACGGGAGTCGGAGGGACTGTTTCATTATCGGACAGTTTCTGGCGATTTTTCTTCTTTATTTTCGTCAGGCTTGGAAACGATTTTTCTCAAGATGTCTTGATTCAATCCTTTTTTGTGATTGGCCACTTCTGGCATTCATCTTGCAATACTTCTATGGCATCGGGGAGGACGTTTCAACGGTTCCTCGATCCACAAGGAGGAGTGCAATGGACTGTCAGCGTTGTCATGGGAAGATGGTGGAAGAGGAGTTCAGCGACATCAAGGACGACTCCGGCTTTCTGAACTTTCGCGGGTGGCGTTGCCTCCTGTGCGGTGAGATCGTGGATTCGGTCATCCTTTCGAACCGATCCCACAGGCCCTCCCCCATTGTGAGCCGCAACCGGAAGATTATGGCCTATCACTGAGACAGCTTTTTCGGCCGGGGCCGGGGTCCTCCCGGACCCGGATGCACTCATAGGGGAGAGAATCTCCCCGAATATCATACACATGATGAGAGACCCAACAGGAGCGAGACAATGATCACAATGAGCGAAAAGGCAGTGGAAAAGGTCAACGAATACCTCAAGACGGAAAACAAGGAAGGCTATGGACTTCGGGTCTATGTCTCCGGGGGCGGATGTCATGGCTTCCAGTACGGGATGTCCTTCGAGGAGGCTCCGGGCGAGATGGACCAGGTCGTCGAGGAGGCCGGCGTGAAGCTCTTCATCGACTCGCAGAGTTATCCTCTTCTTTCCGGGGCGACCGTCGACTACGTCGAGAATCTTTACGGCTCGGGATTCGCCATCAAGAACCCGAATGCAAAGAGCTCCTGCGGATGCGGAAGCTCCTTCTCGGTCTGAAACTTCCGGGGAGATTTCCGGAAGGTCAGAGAGGGCCTGTGGCACAGCAGGCCCTCTTTTTTTGCGCCCTTTTAGGGCTGCTTTTGCGGCCGATGCCGCTTCTCGCCGCCCCCTGCCCCCTTTCCGGGGTGGCCGAATATATCGCCTCCCATAGCCGGCCACCCCAGTCCGGGAGGACCTCCGAACGGATTGCGGCCTCCCTGATCTCCGCCTCCCGGAGAACCGGGCTCCCCCTCTACCTTCTCGTCGCCATCGCCGAGCAGGAGTCCGCCTTTAACCCGATGGCGGTCAATCGCGACTCGGGCGACTACGGTCTCTTCCAGGTCCATTACGCCTTCTGGAAGGCGCATCTCGCGCGCCGCTCCCCCTGGGGGCTTCGGGAGATCCGGAGGTCCGACCTCCTGAATATCGACCTGAATGTGCGGGCGGCGGGGCTGATTCTTTCCCACGACCTCAGGCTTTCCGGAGGGGACGCCGTATCGATGCTCGGCCGGTGGTCAGGGAGGGTGGGGAAGGCCCACAAGCGGTATGTGGAGGGAGTGCTGGAGAAGGGAATGGCCTTTCTCGGCGGGCTTCGTCGCCGGGGAGTCTCCTGCCAATAGTCTTTGGAAGGAGAAAGAGGCCTGTCAGGGGGTTTTTGCGGCTACCCGGTCGCGTCCGCCGCGCTTGGCTTCATACAGCATTTTGTCGGCCAGAGTCATCAGATCGTCCTTTCGGGAGAGATCCTCCGGAAAATTGGCCACCCCGATGCTGACCGTCACCCCCCCCGCCTTGGGGTGCCTCATGGAGCGCACCGTCCCCAGAAGCCTTTCGGCGATCCTGATTGCCGTCTCCTTTTCGATCTCGGGCAGAACGACGACGAACTCCTCGCCCCCGTAACGGCCGAAGCCGTCTTTCGACCGGAGCGTTCCGGCGATCTTGGAGGTTACCGAGACGATGATCTCGTCTCCGATCTGATGGCCCAGGGTATCGTTCACCTTTTTGAAGTGGTCGATGTCGATCATCAGAAGCGAGAGCGGGCTCTTCCTTGAAACGGCCTCCATCCAGGCGTGATCAATGAAGGCATCGAGGGAGTCCCGGTTGAGGATCTTGGTCAGGGGGTCGTGCTCCGACTTTCGCTTGAGATGGCTCCTGTGGGCGAAAAGCGCATGGCTCGTTTCGAGGACCGGTGCCGAGAGTTCGAGCGCGTTCTGGAACTCCATCTCCGGTTGGGGATTCTCCTCGGGAAAGGGCGGAGGAAAGAGGAGAAGAAAGGGGATCGAGGGGGCCGTCTCCTGTTGGAGCTTGAAGACGACGACGTGCTGGGACCCCGTGTGGGGGAGGTGGAGGATCCCGGTCTTTTTGGGGTCGAGTTCGTCGAAGTATCGATCCTTGAGGAAGAGGATCTCGCGGACGGCCTCCGTCAGGGGGAAGGAGGCCTGCTCGGCAAAGAGGCTTACCGGATCGCTCGAGAGGACCGTTACGATCCGGTCATCGACTTTGGCTTCGCAATAGGCGGCGGCGTTGGCAGAGAGAAGCTGTCGAAGCGACTGGCAGATCAGCGACTCGTAGGAAAAAGAGACCTCGAGCGGAATCAGGTTGGTGAGACTCTGGGCAAAGGACCTGTAGCGGTTGAAAATTGCCATGAGGCCGTTGCGCGCAGCGATCTGCTCGGCCAGAAAGGCGATGAAGGAAAAAGAGATGCGGGGCCAGGGATCGCCCTTCTCGTCCATCATGTCGGGAGCGCCGTCTTCGAGGGCGATATGGGTGAAGCTTCCCGGAGGAAGCTCCTTGGCATGGGTGACAATGGGAATGCCGTCCATCGCGGCGACGATCTGAATGTTCTGCGAGGGGTGGGGATCGATGACGGACGAGAGGACGATGGCGCTGTCGGAGATCTGCATGAGGGTCTGGACGATCAGGTCCCAGCGCAAGGGGGAGAGCGCGCGGGGACGCACAAGGAGCAGGCGGCAGACATTTTGGGGAGGAGAGGGGTCCATGGGGCCTTTTTCTTGTCGAATATGCCAAAGTCACGATCGGGGACGGCAAAAGAGTATGATCGTTAGCCTACCACAGGAACCTTGGAAAAATGAAAAATGGTCGGGTCAGAGGGCGTCGGTCATCTCGTCGATGACGTAGCGGACGATCTCGGCCATGGTCGGATGGATATGAAGGATCCTCTGGTAGGTGTCGACGGTGGCCCGAAGGGAAAGGGCCACCCCGATCAGGTGGATAAGATCGGCGGCTCCCGGTCCGAACATCTCCGCGCCCAGGATCTCCCGGGTCTTCGCGGAGGCCGTGATCTTCAGCGCCCCCTCGGTTTGGCGGTTGACGATGGCCCGCCCGAGTTCGGAAAAGGGGAGATATCCCGTCATGACGGGAATGGCGCGTTCCCGGGCCTCCGACTCGCCGAGTCCCACCCGCGCAAACTCCGGCTCGGTGAAGATCGAAAGGGGGACAGGGCGGTCTTCGACGACGCGCGGCGGGTCGAGGACCGCGTTTGTCCCGGCCATCTCCCCGTGGTAGGTGGCAAGATTCAGGACGGGAAGGTGTCCCGTCACGTCTCCCGCGGCAAAGATGTGAGGGTTTGATGTGCGGAGACAGGGGTCTACGGCGATCGCGCCGGCATGGGTAAGGTGAATTCCGGCCTGTTCGCAGGAGAGTCCCGTGACGGCCGCCTGCCGGCCGGTGGAAAAGAGGATCCGGTCGGCCTCAAAGCGAAGGGCCTCTCCCTCCTTTGTTGTGGCATGAAGGATCGGCCGGCCTCCATATGTCTCGAAGCGGTGGGCGGTCATGCCGAGGTGGACCCGCAGACCGCTTTTGGCCAGTGCGGCGAGGTACCCCTCCCCGATTCGGAGGTCGACGTGCCGGTTCCAGCGAGGGGAGATCTCGACAACCTCGACCCGGACCCCCAGCATCGAGAGGTATTGTCCGAGTTCAAGCCCTACCGGGCCGGCCCCCATGACGATCACCGACCGGGGAAGGGTCAGGGATTCGAGGAGGTCGTCCGAGGTCCAAAGCCACTCCCGGTCGATCCCGGGGATCTCCGGAATGCGGGGGGTCGATCCGGTCGCCACGATAGCCCGGTCGAAGTGGAGAACCTCATCTCCGATCCGGGCGGAGCTGTGGGAGAGAAAGGTGGCGGAAGCGGGAATGAATCGTATTCCCGGGTCCCCCATGACGCTTTGGTGGGCCGATTCGGCCATCTCGCGGATCATGGCGTTCTTCATCGCCACGATCGCGGGAATGTCGACCCGGAGAGAGCGCTCATCAAGAGAGATCCCGAGTTCGGAAAGGCCCGTCCGGAGAAAATGGAAGACGTGGGCCGGCCGGAGAAGGGCCTTGGAGGGCATGCATCCCTTCAAAATGCAGAGCCCTCCGAAGGGAGGGGGAGAGGCCAGAACGACCTCAGCTCCGAGTCTTGCGGCTTGCCTTGCGGCATAGCGCCCGGCCGATCCGGCGCCGATGACGAGAATTTTTCTTGGTTTCAAGGGACCCTCAGGGGGATTCGGGTAAGAAGCCTTCCAATTTGGGATGCGCCTTCTCTCCGTAAAGAGAGCATAGCCGAAAAGTCCGGGAGAAGTCATCTCGAGAAAGATTTTCGTTAAACGGGGGCCCATCGGGGCTGTTTTGAGAGAGTTTTTCTCCGCTTCCGGATTTTTTCAAAGAAGATATTGCCTTTTTTTTGCTCAACGTGTACTCTTTTGGGAATGGTATCGCGAAAAACGCATCCGGACTTTCCAAGGCCAAAGACAGGCTCGAGGAAAGGATCATCGGCGAAATTAGCGCAAAGTCGGTGATCGGGAGCGAGAATAAGGGGCGAAGACAAGGGAGTCTTCATGAGTCGTCATGGAGGCTCTTTTTTTGTTTCGCCCCCTTTTTATGTTGAGGCGGAGACGGGAGTCGGGACCAGCCCCCGCCCCGCCCCGTGATTGTTCATCCCATGACCATCATTCCAGGAGCAGGATTCTCATGACCCCGAAAGAAGTGCTTGACTATGCAAAGAAAAACAACGTTCAGATCATCGATGTGAAGTTTACCGATCTCTTCGGAACCTGGCAGCACTTTTCCATCACCCCCCACCAGCTCTCCGAGGAGACCTTCGAGGAGGGCCTGGGCTTCGACGGGTCCAGCATCCGAGGCTTCCAGACCATCAACGAGTCCGACATGCTCCTCATTCCCGACTCCAAGACCGCCTTTCTCGACCCTTTTACCCAGGTGCCGACGCTTTCCCTTATCTGCAACATCAAGGACCCCATCACCGGTGAGTCCTACTCCAAGGATCCTCGCTACATCGCCCAGAAGGCGGAAAACTACCTCAAGAAGGTGGCCGATATCTCTTACTGGGGTCCCGAGTGCGAGTTCTTCGTCTTCGACGATGTCCGTTACGGTTCGGGATCGAACTTTTCCCACTACGCCGTCGACTCGATCGAAGGGGCCTGGAACACCGGACGGGAGGAAGATCCGAATCTGGGTTACAAGATTCGCCACAAGGAAGGATACTTCCCTGTGCCCCCGACCGACTCCCTGCAGGATCTCAGAAGCGAGATGGTCCTGACCATGGAGCAGATCGGGATTCGCTGCGAGGTCCACCACCACGAGGTGGCGACCGCCGGACAGTGCGAGATCGACATGCGCTTCGACACCATGACCAAGATGGCCGACAACGTGATGAAGTACAAGTATGTCGTGAAGAATACCGCCGTCAAGTACGGAAAGACGGCCACATTCATGCCCAAGCCTCTTTTCCAGGACAACGGTTCCGGGATGCATGTCCACCAGAGCCTCTGGAAGGCCGGCAAGAACCTCTTCTACCAGAAGGGCGGTTACGGGGACATCTCGGAGATGGCCCGCCACTACATCGGCGGACTGATCCATCACGCGCCGGCACTTCTGGCCTTCATCGCTCCCACGACCAACTCCTATCGCCGTCTGGTTCCGGGCTATGAGGCTCCGATCAATCTCATGTACTCGAAGCGGAACCGTTCCGCCTGCGTTCGTATCCCGATGTACTCGAAGAGCGAGAAGTCCAAGCGCATCGAGTTCCGGACTCCCGACCCCTCGAGCAATCCGTACATCGTCTTTGCCGCCCTTCTCATGGCGGGTCTTGACGGAGTCGAGCGAAAGCTCGAGCCTCCGGCTCCGCTCGACAAGGATCTCTACGAGCTGACCGACCGGGAGAAGAAGAAGATCAAGCAGATGCCGGGAAGCCTCGAACAGTCTCTCATGGCACTCGAGAAGGATCACGACTTCCTTCTCAAGGGAGGGGTGTTTACCTCCGAGCTGATCGAGACCTGGATCCACGAAAAGATGAAGAAGGAAGTGGATGCAGTCCGGCTTCGTCCTCATCCCCACGAGTTCTTCCTGTACTACGACATCTAGACCCCTTCGAAAGGGTCGTCGGGAAGTCTTCGGCAACGGAGCCGCGGGCGCAGTCTGCCCAGGCCCGAAAAGTCATGCCGGGCCTGGACAAAGAAATTTGTTCAGGCCCTTTTTTTGTGCGGGGGATCGATGAATCACGAGCAAAAAATCATTCGGGAGCTGACGGCTTTCTTTGAGATAAGCCGAGAGCTTGCGAGCTCTCCGGACCTCGACAGCGCCCTGGCGCACATTCTGGGGATCATGGACTCCCAGCTCGATCTCCACCGGGGAGCCATCCTCCTGCTCGATGCGCAGACCGACGAGCTCATGACGGAGCTCGCCTTCGGGATGTCGGAGGAGGAGAAGAGGAAAGGGCGGTTCAAGGCGGGGGAGGGGATCAGCGGAACGGTGCTTTCGACCGGAGAGCCCATCGTCGTCCCCGACATCGATGCCGAACCCCGCTTTCTGAATCGCACCGGGAGCCGAAGAGGGAAGGGGCGGACGAAGACGGCCTTTATCGCCGTTCCTCTGATCTTTCAGGGGAAGAAGCTGGGCGTTCTCTCGGCCGACTGCGACATGTCCCGGAACGAGCGTGATCTCGAAGAGGACACACGGGTGCTCTCGATCATCGGGTCGACCATTGCCCAGGCGGTGCTTCTTCGCCAGCGCCTCTCCCTGGAAAACCGGAAGCTTCTTGAGGAGGCCACACGCCTCGAGCATGCGCTGAAGGATCGATATGCGATTGAAGGGTGGATCGGGCGCTCCAAGGTCATGCACCAGATCGCGGAGAGCGTCCACCAGGTGGCCGGTAGCCGGGCGACCGTCCTGATCCTCGGCGAAAGCGGGACCGGCAAGGAGGTGATCGCCAAGGCCCTCCACTTTATGAGCCCCCGGGCCAAGAACCCCTTCGTGCAGATCAACTGTGCCGCGATCCCCGAGACCCTTCTCGAGAGTCAGCTTTTTGGCCACGAGAAGGGGGCCTTTACAGGAGCCCATATCTCCCGTCCGGGCAAGTTCGAGGCGGCCGACGGCGGGACAATCTTTCTCGACGAGATCGGAGAGATCTCTCCGGCTGTGCAGGTGAAGCTCCTGCGTGTTCTTCAGGAGCGCTCCGTGGAGCGGCTTGGAGGCCAGCGGGTCATTCCCGTCGACGTGCGGATCATTGCCGCCACGAACAAAAACCTCGAGGAGATGATCCGACGGAACCTTTTCCGGGAGGACCTCTACTACCGTCTGAATGTCGTGCCTCTGGTCCTTCCTCCCCTTCGGGAGAGGCGGGAGGACATTCCGCTGCTTCTCGAGCATTTTTTGGAGAGATTCAATCGGGATAACGGACGGAGTGTCGCACTCGGTTCGGGAGTCCTTGATCTCCTGATCGATTACGAATGGACAGGCAATGTCCGGGAGCTTGAAAATATGGTGGAGAGGCTTGTGGTGATGGCCCGGGAAGACCGGATCTCGGAGGAGGATGTCCGGAGGGCGATGACCCTCTACCCCCGTCCAGCCAAAGTCGAGATCTCCCCGGTGGCTCCGGAAGGGATTTCTCGGCGGGAGGCCGCGATCCGCGGGGAGGAGCCGGAGGTTCGGAGCAAAGGGCTCCTCGGGGCGGTCAGCTCCCTTGAGAGGGAACAGATCGAGTCTGTCCTGAAGCGCTACGGATACGTGAAGACCCGGGCGGCCCGGGCTCTTGGGGTCACGCCGCGGCAGCTTCGCTACCGCATGATCAAGTACGGGATCCCCGACGACCTGCCTGAGGAGTGATTCGGGCGGGGGGACGAGAACTGTCTATTGCCGTAAGTCATCGGAAGCTTAAAATCTGTCTGACCGCGTCGCCCGTAATCGATGCGGGCGGAACCCGAGGCAGGGCATGATATGTTCTGCGTTACGACAACTTTTCAGGGCCTTTACTTCTGCTTTGCGGTGGACAGTTGTACACGACCACCCAGGGCGCGCTGGCATCCTTGTTCGCGGTAACATGCCGGATCGCCAACGCTCTGGCGGCCAGCGAGCAGGTGAGGATGTTGTGGGGGCTTCTGTGCAGGTGTTCTTTTGCTCACACTTTCCCGTCAATAACCCCGTTCTGTCTGAAGATATTCCAGAATCTCCATCTCCCTGGAGGCCTTGAGCTAATCTCTTTCTCTGTCCAAATAAAACCCAAAATCAAGGTCCCTGACAATATTTTTCATCTCAGCATTTTTTCTGGATGACAAATGCACTTCTAGCCCTCGTTCTTTTCTTATCGAATATTTTTCAATGAGTTCAATCATTTCCTTCCCTGAGAGCGAGAGCCATGCGCTCGGACGGACTTCATCTTTGATAACTGTGACACTTCTGTCGATTTTCGTCATGGGATTCATGGGATTAATACCATTGTTTTCGTTTTCCAAAAGGATGATTGTGTTATTGCTGTTTACTGGGTCCTTGAGGTAGAAAAAAGTTTCATCATTCGATGCGTTTTTCTCCCGTAACGCGGTCCTTTTGTAATAATCGGAAGACATCCACTCCATCTTGTCTTTGCCGTTATCGTCCAGAACCCGTCCTTCCGTGATGACCCGGATATTTCCCTTGGTCAACGCTTCCAGAGATTGGTCATCGAATTTTGGGAAACAATGTCTGCCATCAAATCTCAAACGTGCATCAAGCGGATTCTCGTTCAACCACTCCCAATCCAGAAGTTTCTTGACATCATGCGTCTCGTAAAGGCAATCCTCCCTTTCAAGACCGGGTCTCTTGAAAACCGCTCCATTCCGCCGATTCATTGCCTTAACATTGAATTGCAGGATCGACACGTTTGGCTTAGCACTATCGATTGGAAGTGGAAGTCTCCTGTGGCGATTGACCCGGCCCGCCGTCTGAACGATCGACTGCGTACTGGAAGGCTCTATAATCGCCCAATCAAAATCGTGATCCCGTCCAATTTCCTCGACGGGTGTTGCGACCACGACAAAGGCGAAGTTTTCTTTTGTTTTTGGAAGGCTGTCAATAATGTGTCGAATTTCCGGATCGGAAAAGATATGACCATCTCCCCTCTGGCGCGAAAGGAGAAAATCCAGACGCTTCTCAATATGCCATCGAACAATCATGGGATGTTGCGAATGATAACAGGCGACTCTGACCGAGTTCGGCATCGTTTCCGCAATATGGGAAGCGATCTCGATGGTCGGACGAATGTTTGCAATCCGAACCAGACCAAAGGAAATCTTCTTTCCTGTTTTTGGATCGACAACATGATGATCTTCATGCAATTTGCGAAGACTGCTCATGATTGCGTCTTTAATATGAAGAGAAACGGCTTCCGTTGTCTCTTTTTGGTTTGTTTGAGGGTCTCCTCCCTCGACCTCCTGCAAAAAAGCTCTCCGATATGGCAATGCCCCAATCTTTCCAAACATCGAAGAGAGATGAGACTCATAGTGCTCCATGAATTTTCCTTCCTCCCGGCAAGCGATTCCGGAAGGGCTGACCTGATCGTCGATCAGGACGGATTGAAAAGACGGATTTCTGCGGTCCATGAGTCCCCTCGCCCTGTTCCCCGAACAATAGGCTGTCCAGATCATGCGCGCAACGGGACGCGATAATGTCGCCGAAGAGACCACAAGATTGCGTCCGAATAATCCGACAAGCCATACAAGCCGAAGGACCGCGATCATGGGTTTCGGATCGTAGCTGTCGATCTCGTCCAGAATCAGGTCGCTTGTCATCAATCGCAGCGACGCCAAGGCGTGATTGCCCTGTTTTCTTGGATCCCCGGCATCAATCAGGAAGTCGACAGTCGAAACGAGGACCGGCGCACCTATTACGGATGACATCTTGGGTTTTCTTGCAAGAAATTTATTAAGCCATTCCGGACACTCAGACCACTCGAATTCCGATTCCGTTTCCGTTTCAAAATCTTCCTCGCTGTCGTTCTCGTCGTCGTTCGTCTCGCTTAGGACCTTTTCGTTCTGAGCCATGTCAAAGAGTTTTTTGATAAGGGAATCTCCGATAACGCAGGCCATCTCATCTTCCCCGATTCCCAACTGGCGACGGTAAGCGTTCCCCGTCTGCAAGGTCAGTGTTCTCAGGTTGAGAGCCGTGGCAAAACGAACGTGCCCTGAGTCTTCGTTCAGGGCACATATCGCTCTGGCGTTCATTCGCGTTTTCCCCGATCCCGTTCCGGCCATATTAAATACGAGATGGGGGCCGGGATTTTTCCGGAACGAATCGGCAAGGAACTGTGCGGCCCTGTTTTGCCATTCATAACGCTTGTCGGTTGTTCGAACTTGAATTTCATCAATCGCTTCTTTGGATAAAGAAGGGGGTGCGAGCGATAGGATACGCCCAACCATCTCCGAGGCTTTTTGTCCTACGTTCACAAGATGCCAGTTAAGTTCCTGATTGTAGGCCCGTTTTTTTCCCTGTTTTTTTGTGTTGGCATAGGCGACGAGATTCTTTTCAAGAAAGGGCATGTCTTTTTCTTCCGGTTCACGAGACGAAACCTCGTGGTCGGATAGAATGAGTGAAATCCTGGCAAGCCAGGCAACGGATTTCCAGTAGAGAGGATCTTCCGGAGGAGCATGTTGTTGCTTTAATATGTGGATTGCCTTCAACTGACTTCCGATTTCGTCGAAAATCTCCCTTTCCGGGGAAGAGAAAGGAGTTAGGAGATAGGGCGAGGAGAGGTCTACGTCCTTTTCCTGACGTACATGGTTCTTTTCATCGATGACACCCGTTTCCCCGGAAGGAAGACGATGATGTGTTGCGATGAGGTACAAAAGCGTGTGTTCCGGGTCTGTCAGCGGGCCATCGAAGGGAGCGAGCGCCTTGAATCGTTTGTCCTCCGGAGCATCTCCGATGGCTTTCCAGGTTTTTTCCCAGAGAGCCTTCCATTCGTCGAACGTCTCCGGGATCCTTGTTTCTTTTAGAAAGTTCCGGACAAGAATCAGGGAGAGCCATTCATGACGTACCGGGTCCGCTTTCGGAGTCGGACTTTTCAATTTTTCCTGAAAGACGCACCCGAACTTTCCAAGATCGTGCATCAATCCGGCCGAGCCGGCAAGGACGGAGGCCATCCTTGCCCAGGAGGGAAACTCTTTTCTTTCTTTTGTCTTCCTGAATGCCACAGGCGATATGCCATCTTCCCCGAAGCCGTCTCGATTCCCGACAACCCAGAGAAGGGCCATTCTGGATCTTCCAAGATTTCTAAAGCAGGCGACGGAGGTTTGGCGTGTCGCCTGTCTCCGGAGGGCAGATCTCAATTCCCGAAGCCCTTCCAGCGTAATGGGCGTCATCCATGTGCGCTCACCGCTTCGGAGGGCATAGCTGTCGAGAATAGCCCGACTTTTTTTCCACGCTCTTTTTTCACAAAGAGAGACGAGGACGATATGCATCAGGGCTCCTTCGTAATTGGTGGCCAAAGGGCCCCCGGACTCGGAGGCGTGTTCATGAATCGTCGCTCGAATTCAAATCGGGCCCGGGACGGAACCCGAACCACTCCCCTCTCAATTCCGATTTCCCTTTCCACCGCTTCTTTTTGATGTTCGTTGCATGAAGTGTTGACGGTGACGCGCAGTTCTTCGATGTCATCCCAGTGCCCGAGTCTTGGGATCCCTTTCGGCATTCTTCCGCGGTCCCATTCCGCCTTGAGAATTCGGCTGAGAACGAAGGTCCGCAGAGGGGCTTCGTTCTTCTTCCGTCTCGTCTCCTTTGAAAATGTTGTCTGAATATCCTGTGCCACCAAGCGCCACTGATCATTTATTCGGTCGAGGGCGAGAGGAATGATTCTTCTCTCTTTTGGGACCTCTCCCTTTTTCATCCCGATATAAACGATCCGCAGAAGAGCGTCTTGCCGGATGGCTCCGATAATCGTGAACAGTATGCCAGGAGAGGGCGGGGCGGAATTTGTCCATGAGATATAGTGGACCGGGAGTTCTTCCGGAAAAATCCCTGTTCTTTGCGGGTCATTCTCTCCTGCGTCAAGCTCCATCAGGAGCGCCTTTTCTCCGGCAAATGCCGGCACTTTCGCCCCAGGTTTCGGGAAGATGGCTTTTCCCCTCCGTTCAATAAGCTTGCCCTGCGATGAGAGAATGCGTGCCAGCGTGTTCGTGGCTGTCTGCGGTTTCATTTCAAAAACGCGCATGAGGTCTGTCCGCATAACAGACCCTGTGCGAAAGGCTCTTTTTATAACGAATTCAAGAATGATGTTTTCTGTCGTCTTCATAGGAATCGACCTTAACATTAAAATGAGTTTTTCGTCAATAACACAGTAAATATCGCAAACTAAAACTTTAGTTATTTTTAAATAAGGATTAAAATTGTTGACATTAAAATCTTTCGTGATAGAATGACTTTCAGGAGGGCGATATGGAACAAAAAATTAAAGGAAGGCCAAAGACGAAAGAAAAGAAGATAAAGGAAGTCCCGTGGGAAAGGGTTACGGAAAAGGATCTCGGGGTCATCCAGGAGTTTTCCCATTTCAATCCAAAAATCGCGAATACAAAAAATACTCCCTTTGGAATCCGGCTTTCATCGGATGATCGGATCGATCTTCCTTATGTGGCCTTGCGGACAATGGACATTCGGGAGATCCCTCTCGATTACCTTGGTGGGGCTAGCGATAGCCCATCCATGAAGAAATATCTTTGGGTTAAAAATGGAGGAGAGGGAAACGCTGAGGTTTATACCAATGTTGTCGAGCAGGATCTCGATCTTGTTCGTGCAACGCTCCCTTCGCTCGACTCTCGCTATGAGACAAAAAGCGAGTTTGTGGGGCTCAGGCTGAGGCAAATCGTTGTCCAGTCTGAAAATAATGAGGATATTGTCCTTACCCCGCTTCCGTCTCCCGGCTTCAGCGAGATCATTAAAAAGAGATTGGACAAGGAAGCGTTGGATTACTCCCGTAAAAACGAACGTCACGTTGTGGACCACGGCGATCCGGATAGCCCTGAAATGATAGGCAGATGGAGGGGATTTCTTGGAATAGGTGGATCGAACATGCAGAACGTTGGACAATATGTGTCCTCCGCTCAAACCGTTCTCTTTTTCTGCCCTCCCACGGAAGATCGCGAGAAGCGCACGGCTTATGCCATTCATTTCAGGGGCGTTGATCGTTCCATCCCGAGACCTATCCTGCGGGAGTTATACGAATGGCGCTCACAAATACTTGCATCTCACCGTGGAATTATGCCCGGGGATGCCGAGACGCGAGAAACGGAAAGGGTTTTCCTCCTGCGGATTGTCGAGGCGATTAAAAAGAAAGCCAGCGAGTCGGCATCCCTGATCGACAAGCATGAGGACTCTCTTCCTGAACGCGAACAAGAGCCAGATCCATGGCTTGACCCTTCTCTGCGGACAATGGATTGGGTGAAGGACCAGGCGAAAGAAGTCTGGAAAAAGATCCTTGATGCACGGTTTTTTTACGGGAAAACGATCCGGAGTCTCGACATCGGGGAACACGATGCTCTCCGATGGATCGGAATCATCGAGGAGGGGTTGCTGTGAGCCACTATGTCGTCATTCCTCGACTTGAGGTCAAAAACGCGAACGCGCAGCCGGCATGGTGGATGATTGGTCCTCCGCCCATCACGGCTTACATGGGGTTCGCCCATGCGTTGGAACGTCATCTTGGGGTCCGTCACAATGGCATTGCTATCATTCACCATGATGCCCAGTTTCCGGGGGAGTTCGTTTCCGGAACATTCCGTCCGGCACAGTTCAAAGCGGCTTCTTTTATTAACGAAGAGGATTACAACTCCCACAATCCTGGATCCCCGATTCTTTCTTCTCAACCGACGGCTCGATGCCATCTCGATTGCTCTCTTGTGTTGCGATTCGACGAGGGTTTGTCCCTGGACAGCGCGTCGATCGCTCCATGGCTTCGAGGACGAAGGCTGGCCGGTGGAGACATCCTCCGACATGGAGACCCCGTCCTTCTTCCTTACGAGAGTGACCCGGAGAAAGTCATCAGAGCGCTGAAACAAACACGACGCCTTCTCTGGTCCATCCTCGACAGAAAAGATCTCATGGTAAAAGGCGAGAACGACAAGGACCCACTTGATACTCTGCTTCGCGTCACGCGGAGATTTAAACATGATTCCGGCAAAAAAAGCGTTAGCGAAGAGTCTCAGAAGTTTTCATCGCCTGAGCCTTGGCTAATGCCCACAACCGTTGGCTATGCGGAGATCTCGGAACGCAAGAATCGTAGGCAGGTCCGAGGCAATCTGCCACATGCCTACGCTGAACCGCTCGTTGGGCTGGTTCAGTATAAAACGCTCGGCAGGGATACGGGACTTCATTTTTGGCGCTGGTCCCGACCGATGCCCGGAGTTTACCTAGCATTGGCTCACCCATAAACAGGAAAAGGAGAAAACAATGCAAACACTCAAGAAGCTTCCCGGTGTCATGGCGTTTAGACGAGGACATGTTGTCTCCGATGCGGAGATGTTCAATCTGTTCGAGGAAAAGGATGCCTCCCCTGTTCTTGTTCGGAGACATGGCATTCGTGGAACACAGAATGTGAACGATGGAAAGGGAAACGAAAACCCCTGGATCAAGTCGTCAACGACAGGAGCAGGTGGTGAACGACACGTCTCGAATCCTCAGACCATTGATGCGGCCAAGCTGGACTCAGATGCGATGGGGCTTCTCGTCCGATTTGAAACCAAGTTTCTCGACATCGAAGATCTGCTTGATTCTTGTGCCTCAAGCGACAAAGAGAATCAGAAAATGGCTCGGGAAATGGTCAAGGATTTTCTCGGGAGAGCGAGGAACTCCCAGGGGCTCTATGAAGTCGCCTGCCGATATGCCAGAAACATTGCCAATGGGCGGTGGTTGTGGCGGAACCGGACAATGGCCTCATCAATTACCATTGATGTTTTCCGGCTTGGGAGGGAGGGAGCAAAATCCAAATTGGCTTCCTTCGATGGACTCAAGATCGACATGAACAACTTTGGTGAGTATTCGCAAGATGAACGCAATGTTGCGACTGAGATCGTGAGGCAGATGAAGGGGGAATCCCTGGAGGGGCTGCTGGTTGAAGCCAGCGTCTCTTTTGGGATCATTGGATCCATTGAGGTCTTTCCCAGTCAGAACTATGTGGAGAAACAAAGGTTTGACAAGAAGAATGGACCGTCGCGATTTCTCTATGCGCTTGGTCATGAGGAAAGGAATGGGGAGGACGAGATTCGGGTTATTGGTCGGGCCGCCATTCGGGACCAGAAAATCTTCAACGCTATCCGAACGATCGATACATGGTATCCGAACTTTGAAGAGGTCGGACTCCCCATCCCGATCGAGCCGCTCGGAGCCAGCCTGTCGCAACAGGATTTTTTTCGGAAAGGCAAGTATTCCTCTTTCGAGATGGCTCTTCGTCTGAGCCAGATCAATCCGGACTCTCCAGAAGGGATGTACATGATCGCCGCCATAGAGCGGGGAGGCGTTTATGGCACCAGCGACAAGAAGAACGAGGAATCCGAAAAAAAGGAAAGCGGGGATGTAAAGACGGAGGAACTGCCATGAAGCCACGCATCTATTCGGACATCAGAATCAGGGATGGGGCTACGGTGGGGGAGGGGGGTATTCCAACCCTCCCCGTAGCCACTTTTTTGTTTTCCGTCCTGCATGGAGTCTTCCGAAACAATCCCGGGCGTTTTGCGCTCGGGTTTCCCTTGATGAGGGAAGGGGAACGCCGTCATCCTGGACACGTTTTCCGAGTTTTTGCCGAATCGGAAGAAGACTGGAAGATCGTTTACGAAGAATTGGACAAGCACGAAAGGATCGGATCCAGAATCCATCTTTTCCGGGAACCTCTCCTCATTCCCGAGAACTATTCCGGCCCATGGATCGAATACCGGAGATTCCGGATTCCGACTCGGAAGTCTACGCAATTTAGAGGCGAACACAAAGAGCGTATTCCGAGATCCTCTCAGGGAATCGATCTTAGACAGAAACGGATTGATGCTTCCGCCGAATGGCCCTTCTTCCGGTTGCGAAGCAAAACGACCGGAACGATATTCAGTTTGCACATTACCAAGAGAAATGGAGAACGAACCGATATTTGCTGTCCCGACGGATATGGACTCTCGGGAACAACGCATTCGTTCTCATTGCCCATGGGTCTCTGATGTCTGCGGGTGAAAAGGCAAAGCCCAGACAGATCCTGCTCTCGAAAAGAGCGAACGTGTTCTATCTGGATCATGTCAAGGTGTCCGTAAAAGACGAACGGGTTGTCTACCTGACGGAAGAGGGGGAGATCGGGCGATTCTTTAATATTCCGGAACGCAATACCGTTTTCATCCTTCTCGGGAAAGGAAGTTCGATTACCGATGCGGCGGCCAGAAGACTTGCGGAATCCAACATCGTTTTTGGTTTTGTCGGCAACGGCGGCTCGCCGCTCTTTTCTTCCATCGATTACGTCTTCCTCTCCCCTCAATCCGAATATCGTCCTACGGAGTATATGCAGGCATGGATAAAAATGTGGATCAACGAAGAATCCAGACTTTCCGTTGCGAAGACGTTTTTTGAGAAAAGACTTCGTTGGACAATCGAGAGCTGGTCTGCCCTTCCCTTTCTCAAGAAAGCCGATATTGTTCTTTCTGAACCCGAAATTGATTACTCAATAAAAAAAGCGCATTCGGCACCGGATACTGAACGTTTGATGTCGGTTGAGGCGGAATGGGCCAAAAGCCTTTACGCAAAGATGGCGAGAGGATTCAACATCTCCGGCTTCACGCGAAATGAAGGTCAAGGGAAAAAGGAAACCTTGATTGACGTTGCGAACAGCTATCTGGACCACGGCAATTATATCGCCTACGGATATGCCGCATCCGCACTGAACGTTCTGGGGATTTCCTTTGCGCTTCCCGTCATGCATGGGAAGACCCGGAGGGGGGCGCTTGTTTTCGATGTGGCGGACCTTTACAAGGATGCCATCACATTGCCATTTTCATTTCAGGCAGCCAAAGATAATGAACGAGATCAGGAGTTTCGCGATGAATTGATCGATCATTACCAGTCAAAGATGGTTATGGACGATATTATCGAGACCATCAAAAAAACGATCTCGTAAGAATCGCATAACGACGGTACCTTATGGAAGGAGGGAAAATAGAAGGTTCTTGGATGGTTTTATAAACAAGTATTTTAAAGAACAGTATTTTTGCGGAACTTTATTCGGTGAACCACCGCATAGGTGGCTTAGAAGTTCTCGATATCAAGAGAGAGATCGAGGAAGAAGTGAACCACCGCATAGGTGGCTTAGAAGAAGATGGGACAGAAGTTTTTCCCATCCGTCTGGTGAACCACCGCATAGGTGGCTTAGAAGGTTGCGTGCGCTCGGGACGTGGCGCATCTTATGTGAACCACCGCATAGGTGGCTTAGAAGATACTTTCCAGTCTTTAAATCTCGCAAATAACGTGAACCACCGCATAGGTGGCTTAGAAGACGATCTTGGACAGCAA
The DNA here is from genome assembly GCA_021801345.1 of Nitrospirota bacterium. Classification (GTDB taxonomy): domain Bacteria; phylum Nitrospirota; class Leptospirillia; order Leptospirillales; family Leptospirillaceae; genus UBA4572. The sequence goes on along the minus strand of JAJYYA010000027.1, from coordinate 3,593 downwards.
TGGGTTGGATGATGCGTGAACCACCGCATAGGTGGCTTAGAAGATTGTCTGATCCCTCCCTCATTAGGTTAAAAAGTGAACCACCGCATAGGTGGCTTAGAAGGTGATTGTGAATCATGTAAGCCTCATCAACAGGTGAACCACCGCATAGGTGGCTTAGAAGTATTAAACCCGGTCCAGCTTGACCGTGATTGTGTGAACCACCGCATAGGTGGCTTAGAAGACTTAGGATGAGTCGATTCTACGAGGGAGAGGGTGAACCACCGCATAGGTGGCTTAGAAGAGGGCGAGAAAGGTTCCAGCGTGACTCGTGCCGTGAACCACCGCATAGGTGGCTTAGAAGAAAGAATCCCCATGGCGATAAGCCAATAGATAGTGAACCACCGCATAGGTGGCTTAGAAGCCGAACGACGAGGCCCGGGCCCAGGCGCAGGCCGTGAACCACCGCATAGGTGGCTTAGAAGTCGAAGGAATCTCTCGACATCATCATCCCGACGTGAACCACCGCATAGGTGGCTTAGAAGTGGATAACGATAAGGGCCGCTTCGTCCGGTAAGTGAACCACCGCATAGGTGGCTTAGAAGTCAGGAAGGAGGCCGAGGAACAGTCCCGGAAGGTGAACCACCGCATAGGTGGCTTAGAAGAGAAGGATCGGGTTGACCTTGTGGGTCTTTCCGTGAACCACCGCATAGGTGGCTTAGAAGGTAGACACCAGAGGGCATCATCCAACCCGTTGGTGAACCACCGCATAGGTGGCTTAGAAGATTCCCTGGTTCCGTCTGCCCGTTCGACGGCCGTGAACCACCGCATAGGTGGCTTAGAAGTTGCACATGCAACGGCATAAAGACGGATCTCTGTGAACCACCGCATAGGTGGCTTAGAAGTTTCTGTGCTAAAGAGAGGCATGCAGGCGGAAGTGAACCACCGCATAGGTGGCTTAGAAGAGCGAGGAGCCCCCCGAGGCGAGGTCGCTATCGTGAACCACCGCATAGGTGGCTTAGAAGTGACGCAAAGGGGCGCCTCACGAAAGGAGAGGGTGAACCACCGCATAGGTGGCTTAGAAGTCCCCACTACAGGAAGAGACCGGCCCGACACCGTGAACCACCGCATAGGTGGCTTAGAAGAGGACGAGATTAACATCCGGTTCCAGTCTTTCGTGAACCACCGCATAGGTGGCTTAGAAGAGTGAATCATGGATCCAGCGGGAGCCAAACCCGTGAACCACCGCATAGGTGGCTTAGAAGCCAGGAGCGTTGAAGGGCATACAGGATGCGGGAAGTGAACCACCGCATAGGTGGCTTAGAAGCTTCCCGCTGGAAGGACACGGTCCAGTGTGTGTGTGAACCACCGCATAGGTGGCTTAGAAGGGCGTCATGGGGCTCCAGGGACGCATCGATCAGTGAACCACCGCATAGGTGGCTTAGAAGTATTTGCGTGGGCCTCAGAAGATCCTCCGGAAGTGAACCACCGCATAGGTGGCTTAGAAGTCCGTTCGTAAACTTCGTCAAGACAGACAGGAGTGAACCACCGCATAGGTGGCTTAGAAGAGGGCAACACGGAAGCCTTTTTTTCGGAAATAGTGAACTGCATATTCCGGTCCATGATTGCCACTTATTCCGACGCATGATTGCCACTTATTCCGATCCATGATTGCCACCTGATTCCGATGCATGATTGCCACCCCCTGAACTCTCTCTAACACCCCCCTGCCCAACATCCAAAATTTCACGGATACTCAGACTCTGGTTCTATGGTCGCAAATCCACCATACGAAAGGAGTCGAGATGGTCCAAGAGAGGCTATCCATGTTCAAAGTGCTGGAAGTTCTGGAAGAGCGGTATGGGAAGGGCGAGGAGTCGGTGCGAAGGATCGCGCGAACGGTCGGGATCTCGCGTCCGACGGTAGCGAAGTATCTGAGCATGGCCAAGGAACTCGGGATCTGCCATTGGCCGCTTCGGGAGGAGAGCCGGGACAGGGAGCGGCTGCGGAGCGCCCTTTATCCGGAGAGCCAGGAGACGACGGCGCAGTCGGGCGCCCTGATTCCGGACTGGAATGAGGTGGAGAAGGAACTGACGCAACGGAAGAAGAGCGGCGTGACCCGGTGGCTTCTCTGGAAGGAGTACCGGGAGTCCCACCCGGAGGGCTTGGGCTACAGCCAGTTCTGCGCGCTCTACAAGGAGCATTTGAAGAACAGGGATCTGCGGCTTCACATCCCCCATGCACCGGGGCAGGAGCTCTACGTCGACTACTCGGGACCGAAGATCCTGATCGAGCCCCCCGGGGGAAAGCCCCAATGGGTGAGCCTGTTCGTGGCGGTCATGGGGCGGTCGTCCTACACCTTTGCCTGCGCCACCCCGGACATGAAGAGCGCCTCCTGGATCGAGGGCCACCGGAAGACCTTCGAATACATGGGGGGAGTCCCTGTGGTAGTCATCCCCGATCGACCGAAGACGGCGATCGTCTCCCAATGCCGTGTGGAGCCCCGTCTTCATCGGGCCTTCCGCGAGATGGGCCGTCACTACAACGTGGAGGTCCACGCGGCCCGCAGTAAAAAGCCGCGGGACAAGGGGAGCGTGGAAAATGGGGTTCTGAACGCACAGCGGTCTCTGATGGCGCCGCTTCGACACCGAAAGTTCGTCTCGATCGAGGATCTGAACGCGGCGCTTCTGGATCAGCTCGCGATCTTCAACCGAAAGCCCTTCCAGGGGCGCACCGACAGCCGGTGGACGATCTTTGTGGAGGAAGACCAGCCGGCCCTTGGACCCTTGCCGGCAGAACCCTTCGAAACGCAGGACTGGGTCAAAAGCACCGTTCACATCGACTACCACATCGATCTGGGGCGTTTTTACTACAGCGTTCCCTACCGGCTGGTGGGGGAGGTGGTGGACGTGCGGATCACGGCCCGGACCGTCGAGATCTTCTACCGGGAGGAGCGGGTAGCGAGCCATCCCCGGAACGCCAACTCCCGGGAGCGCTTCAAGACCGTCCGGGACCACATGCCGCCCCACCACAAGGGGTACCTGGACCAGTCCCAGGAGCTGTTCCTGAAGCAGGCCGCAGAAGTGGGGTCCTCCGTCGTCGCCTTCTTCGAAAAGATTTTTGAGAGCCGGCGATATCCGCCTTTGGCCTACCGGAGCTGTCAGGGGATCCTGTCGCTTCGAAAAAGCTATCCGGACCGTCTGAATGCGGCGTGCGGACGGGCGCTTGCGCTCAGGAGCTTCTCATACGCCACGGTGCTCGGGATCCTGAAGAACGGCATGGAAAACGGGGCCTCGGTCGAGCCGCGATCGTCCCCCGTCGCGCACGAGAACGTTCGGGGGACGGAGTACTTTGCGGAGGCGGTCGAGCCCCCTCCGTTCATAACAAAGAAGAACAAGAAGGAGGGAGGCAAGAAAGAGACGAATGAGGAAAAAGGCAAGAGTGAGAAGGGGAAAGCGGCCACTTCCCCCTTCTCTGGCGAAGACACGGGAACAGAGAACACGGTCTGTTCATAACAGAGAACAGGCGTTGTTCATAACTCTTATTTCGCAAATCGCATTTTGAGTTTCCCTATTTATTTTCTTTTTACTATTAACAACTTACGAATATCGCCT
>JAJYYA010000049.1 GCA_021801345.1 Nitrospirota bacterium | reverse complement strand
GGGGGTATTCGTATACGTCCCCGCATTGGGTCCGACCGAGGTTGTCACCGTGACGTTGGGCGTGAGCGTCGTTGCCCCCATATTGGAGGTTGCGCTATACCCCGCAGTGACAGTCGAGCCGCTATAGGAGGAGGAGCCGCTGTTTCCGGTCACGGTCGCGGTCGGCAGATCCGCCACCAGCATGGGGGCATTCATTGTTCCGCTTCCCGAGACGACCGTCCCCTCGAACCAGGGATCGATTGTGGCTGAGTTAGTGAAGGCCCCGGATGACCATGTGTTGAAGGCGGCGTTATTTGCCGAGGTCCAGTTGGAGAAATTAGTCGTTGTGGAAAAAGAAGAAAGGGCGACGTTGGTTCCGTTTGTTCCCGAAGATGTCGTTGAGTTTCCCAAGGCATACGTCGCAGACGAAGAGAGAAAGTAGTTATCGCTTGCCGTGGCGCCCGTGCCGCTGCTGACCCCGACGACCCCTCCCGCATAAGCGTTGCCGCCGGGGCCGCGGGTGCCGCCGTTGCCGCCGGTTGCGGTCACCGTTCCCGTGTTGTAGGAATACTCCACCGTGTCGCCGCTGTACCCCGCCACCCCTCCCGCATAAGCGGTGCCCCCTCCGCCGCCGGGGCCGCAGGAGCCGCCGTTGCCGCCGGTTGCGGTCACCGCTCCCGTGTTGTAGGAATACTCCACCGTCGTGCCGCCGCTGTACCCCGCCAGCCCTCCCGCATAAGCGGTGCCGCCGGTGGCGCCGGCTGTGGGGGGGGGGCAGGGGGGGAAGGATGTGGCGTTGCCGCCGGTGCCACCGGTTGCGGTCACCGCTCCCGTGTTGTAGGAATACTCCACCGTCGTGCCGCCGCTGTACCCCGCCAGCCCCCCCGCATAAGCGTTGCCGCCGTTGCCGCCTTTGCCGCCGTAGTTCTCGTTGCCGCCGTTGCCGCCGGTTGCGGTCACCGCTCCCGTGTTGTAGGAGTTTGAGATCGTGCCAACGCTGTACCCCGCCAGCCCTCCCGCATATGCGGTGCCGCCCAAGCCGCCGTTGCCGGGGAGGCTGGTGGGGGTGGGGGGGGCGCCGGTGGCCCCGGTGCCGCCGGTTGCGGTCACCGCTCCCGTGTTGTAGGAGGTCGAGATCGTGCCGGCGCTGTACCCCGCCAGACCCCCCGCATAGACCATTTCACCCGTTGTCCCCACGACCGTCACCGATCCTTCGACCCCCAGATTCTTGATCACTCCTCCCGTCCCCAGATACCCCACAAATCCGGCATACGCCCCCGTATAGGGAGCTGTGCTCGTCCCGATCGTGTACCCGCTCACCGTATAACCATTTCCATTGAAGGTTCCGGTGAAGTAGTTGCTCGAGGAGACGCCGTTCCCGAGCGGGACCCAGTTATAAGGTGTCGATCCGGAGGCAAGATCGATATTGGCGGTCAGGACAATGCACACGGAGGAGTTGTTCAGATAGGTGGTCTGGGACGTGTCGATCGCTTCGAGCGCCGAGGCGGTCCCGACGTCCGTCACGGTCGGGTCGATCACGACCGTTCCGGGAGTGCCCAATGCCGCCGAGACGTTCAGGGGAGCGGTCTCGTCGAGGACCACCGTGCGCCCGTTGACGGTGATATTCCCCCCATTTCCCCCGTTCGGCGCCGAGGCGTCGAGGACGGCGGTGGATTCGAGGGTGGTCGTTCCGGAGCCCATCCCGCTCTGGAGGAGGATGGTCCCGGTCTTGCCGCCTACCGTCTCGGCAGAGAGGACCCCCGAGTCGTCCACCTGCCCCCCTCCGGTCGTCGCCACCGACAGGGAGGAGACCCCCGTGGTGCTGAGGGGGGTGACCGTCGACCCTGCCGCCAGGAGCACCTCTCCTCCCGGGGCGGTGATCGTCCCGGAGTTGGCGACCTGACTTCCGACCAAGGCCACGGTTCCGTTATTGGTCGCGGTCAGGACCCCGGCGTTCGTGACTGCACCCGTCGGCGTTCCCCAGGGAGTGGCGGAGCCAAAGGCCATGACCCCGCTTGCTGAGACCGTGCTTCCCGATCCAAAGATCAGACCGTTCGGGTTCATGAAGTACAGGATCCCGTTCGAGGCGACCTTCCCGTTGATCGTAGACGGGGTGGTTCCCCCGATGTAGTTCATCGAGACCGAGGTCGACCCGGGAACGGAGTAGACCACGCTCTGTCCCGCCTTCACGTTGTAGGACCCCCAGTTGAAGGTGGCGGAGTTCGTGCTCTGGGCAATCGTAAGCTTTCCGGTGGAGTATCCCAATGTCGCGGACCCCTTCGAGACGATGCCTCCGTGCGGAAGGGCCAAAGCCGCAACAGGCATCGTCGCCAGCGGGATCAGGGCCGTCAGGGCATAGGCCACGATCTTCTGGGAAAGAGAGTACGTTCTGAGCGTCCGGGTCCGTTTCATGCGCGTTCCTCCTGGGGAGAGGCAAATGGAGTTTTTTTCTGATAGGAACTGTACCATACTCTCCTCAATCGTTTGTCAATTCTTGTCAACGGCCTTACCGTCTGACACTCTTTCGAGGGCACTTCCCCGTCGCCAGGGCGTCCGAAGGGGGCCTGAGGCGTTACTAGTGACGGTCAAGAAAAAGATCCGGGGATCCGATTTTGCCCGGGTTGATGACCGGCGCTCACCCCCTCCCGATGCCACATTGTAACTAGTTATACAATCTCCGATCGACGATCCGGGATTCCCCTCCCCGGGGGGGGGGGCTTGCTCCGTTAGAACCCTTTTGACGTAAAAAAAGCCCGACCGAAGTCGGGCAATCAGACATCCCACAGGATTGCGTCTCCATTATGTGGCGGCCTCTTTCGAGGACTTGAGCCCTGGCCTTCGCAGAGCGGGAACACTTTAACGCGGAGGCTTCCCGTGGAGATTCGAATACCAGAGAATCCCTCCCAGAATTCCGGACAGGAAAAGCCCCATGATGATGATCGTCACAGCGGCGGGACGAAGGTTAAACATTTACGCCCCATTCTCCAAAAACATCAATCCGGGAGCGCCTGGAGCGGCTCAACGGGGGGCAAAACTAGTGATGACAAAGACCAAGAAAAATCCGTCCGGGACTGATTTTCAGCGGGGGTGTTTCTTGTGATCGTGTCTGATGACATCGTAGCCCATCCACCCCAGTGTCAGGCCGACCGCAGCCAGGGCGATGAGCATCCATTCATAGTTCGACATATCAATCCTCCTCCGTCACAAAATAACCGACTACCCAAAGTGTAATAGCAATTCCGACCAACGTCAAAGCCATCAGTTTGTGCTTGGGCTTGTCGAACTCGAATTTGACCAGTCCGGCCACAAAGGAACCGATTCCGACCCCTTTCAGGAGGTCGATAAAATATCTTCTTCGACTGCTCACTTCAAGTGAGTATACCTTTTCAACATCTGCAATGTCTTGTGCCCGGTGATGGCCGCCACCTGCATGGGATTCAGCCCCTTCTCGAAGAACCGGCTGGTGGCCTCGTGCCGGAGATCGTGGAAATGAAGATCCTCGATCCCCGCCTTTTTGCAGGAAGTTGATGACCGGCGCTCAGCCCCTCCCGATGCCACATAATAACTAGTTATACAATCTCCGATCGACGATCCGGGGGATTCCCCTCCCCGGGGGGGGCTTGCTCCGTCAGAAGCCTTTTGACGTAAAAAAGCCCGACCGAAGCCGGGCAATCGGACATCCCACAGAATTCCGTCTCCATTACGTGGCGGCCTCTTTCGAGGACTTGAGCCCTGCCTTCGCAGAGCGGGAACAAGGCAAGCGTATCGTCAGGATTGAGTCTTAGTGGGAGGCCACTTTCGCTTCCAGGGAGGCCAAGCGTTCCCTGATCTCAAGGGCTGTAGTGAGCTTGTCGTCCAGGTGGTGGATTTCCGTTTTAATCTCGCCACGAACGGAATCGATCTTATTGTCCAGATAGTCAATCTTGACATCTAGGCGGGCAAGCCCGTTGTCAATTTTATCGTCTAGACGCTTGATTTCCGACTGGAGAGCCCTCATATCGGCCTTGACACCGGCCAACTCGACCTTGATATCGCTGATGCCTGGGGCGACGGTTTCCTGGAGAATCTTCTGGATTGCTTCGACGGATGAGGCCATACTTTTCTCCTTTGACTCGATTCTACGGGAAAGTAAGGAGCTATTTCAACAACTCCGCAAGATCTTCCGCTTTTAGATGAGTATACCTTTTCAACATCTGCAATGTCTTGTGGCCGGTGATGGCCGCCACCTGCATGGGATTCAGCCCCTTCTCGAAGAAGCGGCTGGTCGCCTCGTGCCGGAGATCGTGAAAATGAAGATCCTCGATCCCCGCCTTTTTGCAGGAATTGGCGAAAAGATGAGAGAGCCAGTTGGGAGCGAAACTCCATACGGATCCATCAAGCCGCCTGGGAAGATCGGAGAGGATTCGGAGGGCTTCCCGAGAAAGGGGGACAGTTCTTGGAGTGTCGTTTTTCGTTTCGGGAATTCGGAGGGTTCGTTTTTTGAGGTCCACTTGTTCCCATTTCATGGAGACGATCTCTCCTCTTCTCATGCCCGTTTCGACGGCAAACCGGACCAGGGCGCCGAATTCTTGCGATCCGGTCGCCGTGATGACCTTTTCCAGTTCTTCGGAAGAAACCCTCCGATCCCTCCCCGAAGGTAGTTTTGGCATCCGGATCTGCCGCACGGGATTTCCCATGGGAAGCGCGATTCCCCATTCCTTGATCGCAACATTGAACAGACGGGAGAGGAGGGAGAGGTCATGCTTGACGGATTGAGGACCGACCTCTTTCCCCCGTTCGTCTCGATATTTGGCAAGAAGGGTCGGTGTGATTGCCGCAAGTGAATATTGCCCGAGACGATCCGAAAGGAGCCGGATTTGCGACAGGATGGAATGTTGACTTTTCTTCGTCGGAAGTATTTCCTGTTTGTAGCGGTCCAGCGCGTCTTTGAGCGTGGTCGATTCCGATTCGGACCGGGAGACAAAGACACCCCGGGCCATTTCCGATTCGACTACGGCGGCCCACGCTTCGGCCTCCGCCCGGGAATTGAAGGTCTTCCGCTGGACCGGATAGCCCTTGCGTCTTATCTGGGCTCGCCATTGCAGATCGCCCCGTTTGTCGAACGTCGCCACTGGAGCACCTCCCGGAAGTGAATGCATTCTTCGAGGCTCAGTGTTCCAAAAAGTCAATTTTTAGAGGAGGGCATTCTGGAATAAATTCAAGAAAATTCATAATTGGCGGAGAGACAGGGATTTGAACCCTGGGTAGGACTTTTGATCCTACACCCGCTTAGCAGGCGGGCGCCTTCGACCACTCGGCCATCTCTCCGAAAGATATCGATTGTGGCGGAGGGGGTAGGATTCGAACCCACGGAGCTTTCGCTCTACGGTTTTCAAGACCGCCGCCTTCGGCCGCTCGGCCACCCCTCCATGATGAAGCAGATTTTAGGGGATTTTCTCAGAAAAAACAATCGGACTCAGTGCAGAACGGACGGGGCCTTGATGGGAGGGGGAGACATCTGCTGCGAGGCGCCGGGCGTCGCCGTTGATGTCGCATTCCCGGGGGTCGGCTGGAGAAGCGGATTAAACCCCGGACGATTCTTGGAGGGCGTTCTTTTCGTGGGGTGGAGGGTCTCCTGAATAAAGGCGATGGAACGCTTGATTCCCTCATCGTCGGGGGAGATTTTTTGAGCCTTTCGCTCCGTAATGAGCGCCTCTTCAAGAAAGCCCTGGTGGGCCAGCGCAAGCCCCAGCATCATGCGGGCCTGAGGGTCCCTGCCGTTAAGTGAAACGGCTTTCTCCTCCGCCAGTCGAGAGGATTTCCAGTCACCAAGAGAGGCGTAAGCCCAGCCGAGGGCCTCCCATGCCGGCTCCTCTTTCGGATGGGCATGGACGACCGCGGCCTCCTCCCGAAGCTCCTTTCTGAAGTGCCCTGTATTTCCGTAGGCGATTCCCAGGCTTGTCCGGGCGGAGATATTTTCGGGGGAGAGGGCCAGCGCCCGCTTCTCCATCTCGATAACCATTTTGTGGTCTCCCGTCTTTCCATAGGCGAGACCGGCAAGTGTAAAGAGGGCCGTGTAGTCGGGGTAGGTTTTGAGGAGGGGGGAGAGGATTGCGATCGCCCCTTTCGCCTTTCCTTCCGAAATCTTGCGGGAGGCTTTCAGAAGGGCTGTCCTGAGGGGGAGGGGATAGGACGGATCGTCGAGCGGGACCCCTTGGGCCGGAAAGGTCGAGAGTCCTCCCCCGCAAAGAAAAAAGAGAAGAAAAAGGCAGAAAAAAAGTCTCTTGCCGGAGAAAAGGGGAGGCGATCCATGCGTCCGATGAAGGAGAGTCATTTCTTTATTATGGGATCTCTCTCCCCAATCGGCAAGCTGCTCGCTTCTCCCTTTTTTAAGCGGGTTCGTCAGTCGAGTCTCAACGGTCACCGGGAAAACTCCTGAGTGGCTAGAACAGGCCATTGTCTCACATAGATCGGGAGAGAGTCGTGGAACAAAAGCGTGTGGCTGTCGTGACAGGGGCTTCTTCGGGGATCGGTCTGGAGACGGTTCGGCTTCTTTCCGGGGCGGGATTCCATGTTATTGGAGGAGCGCGTCGCATGGATCGTCTCGTCGAGCTCTCCCGCGAAACCGGCATGGTTCCTCTAGGGCTCGATGTGCGACGAAAGGAGTCTGTCGAAGCCTTTGTGCAGGGCCTTCCCGAAACGGTTCACGTCCTCGTCAACAATGCAGGAGGGGCGCTGGGACTTGACCCTGTCGCGGAAATGGATGAGGAGATGTGGCTCGAGATGTATCAGAGCAATGTTCTGGGAACGGCCCGCATGATCCGGGGGCTTTTCCCGCGCCTCCGCCATTCCGGAAACGGCCATGTGGTGAATATCGGCTCTGTGGCGGCCATCGAAACCTACATCGGTGGTGCGGGGTACACCTCGGCGAAGCATGCCGTGAGGGCTTTGACGGAGACGCTTCGTCTTGAATGGCTCGGAGAGCCTGTCCGTATCACGGAGATCGATCCCGGACTGGTCGAAACGGAGTTTTCCGTCGTCCGGTTCGGAGGAGATACCGCTCGGGCCAAAAGTGTCTACTCCGGGATGACCCCGCTTTCGGGACGGGATGTGGCCGAGGCGATCCTGTGGGCTGTGACGCGGCCCCCCCACGTGAATGTCGACACCATCCTCATGCGCCCCCTCGATCAGGCCCGGGTTGACCGGGTCCACCGTCATGGGGGGATGTCGTGACGGGAGGGTCGAAACCGGAGAGAGACGATGAGTACTTTATGAATGTGGCTCTGACTCTGGCCAGGGAGAGCCGTACGGAGGATGTTCCCGTCGGCGCCGTAGTGGTGGTGGGGGGGGAGATCGTGGGAAAGGGCGTCAATCAGGGACGGATACGCCACGACCCGACCGGCCATGCGGAGATTGTGGCTCTTCGCATGGCGGCGGAGGCTCTCCAGAACTATCGCCTTCCCAAAAGCGTGCTCTACGTGACGCTTGAGCCGTGCTTCATGTGTTTCGGGGCGCTTCTCGAGAGCCGTGTGTCTCGGCTTGTCTTCGGGGCCAGAGAGCCCCGGAGAGGGGTGACGGGGTCGCTCTATGACCTTCATAACGACCCGCGGCTTACGCATCGGGTTGAGGTGGTCGAGGGAGCCTGTGCAGAAGAGTCCGCAGCCCTTCTGAGAGAGTTTTTTGAAAAAAAAAGGGGAAGGGAGAACGGTTCCGGTATGCGGAGCGTTCCCTCTTCCCCGGGGCGTTCGTTCCCTCAATAGGGAACGAAGAGGCTAGAAACCTCCGAGGCCGCCCTTCATGGCATGGTCGATCTTTTCAAAAACGGCCATAAGGATGAAGGGGAAAGCCGCGAGAATGATGAAGGTCAGATTTCTTCCGGCAGTGTTCATGAGCCACTCCTTGGTTTTTAGTGTGTATGAATGATGGCCGGCGTCTTCACCCTGTCATGAACGACGCAAGATGAAAGATGAATGATTTCGATCGAACTCTCCCGATCTGTCCTTGGAAGGCGTTCAGACCGGGACTCCGGTTTTTGAAGCCGGAATTCCTCTCTCGTCGAGGATCGCGGGGGCAAGAAAAGTTGTCTTGCCACGGCGTTGTATGGTCCTCTCCAGAGGCGTTGACTTCGGGCAGTTCTTTCCCTAGTGAAGGAAAATTATAGTCGGGGAATCAAGAGAAATCAATCCCCGGATTTCTCTTGGCGTCTCCACCGTCAGGTCGTGCGGACCTTACGCGAGAAAAGCCGTATGACGGTCCATGCCGTATTTTTTCATCTTTCGCCAAAGGGTGATCCGGCTCATGTCGAGAGAGCGGGCGGTTTCTGCCACGCGTCCTCGATGGGTCTCGAGGGCGCGAACAATGATCTCCCTTTCCACCGCTCGGACCGCCTCTTCAACTCTTCCCGACTCCGAAGCGGGGGGAAGGCTCTCGAAAGAAAAATCCGAGTCATTCTTCGGGCTGAGAATCGATCGTATCGCGTCGGGAAGGCTCTCCTCTGTTACGACCGGGTCGGGGGCAAGGCTCATCAAAAGCTCGATGATGTGTCGAAGCTCGCGGATGTTCCCGGGGTATGAGTAACGGCACATCATCTCGGTGACTTCGGGAGAGAGGGACGGGGCCACCTTTTTATGGCGGGCAGACCAGCTTCCGCGGAAGGTCTCGATCAACAGAGGGATCTCTTCCCGACGTTCCCTGAGGGGCGGAAGCTCTATCGTCATGCCCCGGAGTCTGTAGTAGAGGTCCTCCCGCAGACGTCCCGTCTTCATGAGCTCGGTGGGGGAGACATTCGTGGCGGCAAGGACGCGCACGTCGATGGGGGTCTGGCGGGTCTGACCGATCCGTTCGATCAGTCCTGTTTCAAGAAACCTGAGAAGCTTGGCCTGTACCAGGAGGGGGATGTTTTCGAGTTCGTCGAGCAGGAGGGTTCCCCGGTCGGCCTGGAGAAGCTTGCCCGGATTGTCGGAGACGGCACCGGTAAAGGCGCCCCTGGTATGTCCAAAGAGGGCGTCATCGATCAGCGTCTCTGGGACGACCGAAAGGTCGAGGACGACGAACGGATGGGAGCGCCGGGGGCTCATCTCGTGGATGCGCCGGGCAAGAACCTCCTTGCCCGTTCCGGTCTCTCCCACGATCAGGATGGGGATGGTCGTCGGGGCAATCCGTGCAAGGGTCGGCGCCAGTGTCCTGAGCCACGACCCGCGAAGGCCGAGTGGATTATGCGCGGGGACAGCCTCGGTGGCGGACGCGGAGGACTCTTTGGCGGGAGTGATTTGCTTCAGGAGGCCGAGCGTCTTTCCCTCATCCCTGATCAGGGTGTTTGTGATCCGGAATTCTCCGGATTCTTCCTCCATGCAGACCGGCCCGAAGGGGGTCTCTTGGGAGGATTGGGCAAATGTCTCGCTGAGCAGGCAGGATGCGGAACAGGCTTTATCTTTAAGAGCATTGGCACAGGGGCGGCCAAGGGCCTCTGTTTCTTTGGTGTTGAGGAGGTTTAGGGCCCCCTCCGAGAGCCACTCGACCCGGTAGTCGGATCCGATCAGAAGAAAGGCGGAGTCGGTACTGTCGGCCAGGGTGTTTGCGAGAAGCTTGTAGAGGTTGTTGGCAGGAGGAGACACGGTACCTCCACAGATGGTCCCGAAATGGCCCCTGTAAAAAATGGCGGAGAGAGAGGGATTTGAACCCCCGCTGGAGTTCCCCCCAGAGTTGATTTCGAGTCAACCGCCTTCAGCCTCTCGGCCATCTCTCCGTAGATTGGGATTCGATTTTGAAAAATTACCACAGACTCCTGAAAATCTCAAGGACGAAAGGACGAAGACCTGCGGAGGGCTCGGCCCTGCGAAACGTCCCTCCTGTGCAAAGAGAAAATCCTGTGCTATGTCCATGACATGGGGGGTGTTCTTCTGGAGAGCTCGGCCATTAAAGCGATAAGAGTTTTCTGCTGGAAGGCGATTTTTCTCATGTTTAGACGGGAAATCCGGATCTTTAGGGGCTAAGGTCCGGGCAATGGATGAAATCCTCTGCCGGCTTTGCTAAAATCGAAGGAACAAATTTGTGAATCTTTCCTCGGCGTGAGTTCGGGGCGCGAGGTTTTCTGAACACGGGCTCAGGGTCATTACGGTCAGAAAGGGCGTTGATGAAGGGGTACGAAAAGGTTCGGGAGATCTTGGAAGGGCAGAAGAGGGAAATTCTTTCCGGAGTTGAGCGGACTCTTCAGACGGGAATGGAGAAGGGGGTGGAGCTCTTTCCCGATCCCTCCGACCTGGCGTCCGTCGAAGAGGCGCAGGGGTTTTCCTACCGACTGAAAGAGCGGGAGAAGAAGCTCCTCCGAAAAATCGATGAGGCCCTCGAAAGAATTGAAGAGGGGTCGTTCGGTATCTGCGAGCGTTGCGGCGAGGCGATTGAGGAGAAGCGGATGCTGGCCAGGCCGGTTACGACCTACTGTATCGCCTGCAAAACCATTCTCGAAGAGGAAGAACGCGCCGAACAGATCAGAAGATGACCGCTCCCGTTCTCATCCTCGGTGCAGGTCGGGGGCTTGGGGCAGCGCTTTGTGACCATTTTCTCTGTCAGGGACTTCCCGTCATCGGTGTGACGCGATCGCCGGAGAGTCGTACTCTCCTGCGGGAAAGATTTAAAGGAATGGGGGCTCGCTTTCAGGTGGAGAGCCTCGACATAGCCGACAGGGTGGCCTCCCGGAGAGTGATCGGCGCCCTGGAAAATAAGGAACCCCCAACTCTTGCCATCTATACGGCGGGATATCTCGCCGCGCGCAAGAGTCTCTGGACTCTTTCCTGGGATCAGATCGACCGGGAGCTCGCCTCGAATCTGACGGGTCCGCTATTTTGGTCTGTGGAGCTCTCCCGGTTATTCCTTGCAACAGGGAGAGGCGGACACCTTTTCTTCTCTTCGGGGGTGGTCCGGACCCCCCGTTCCGAATGGGGCGCGTACGGAGTTTTCAAGTCGGCGATCGAGGCCCTTTCCCGCCAGCTTGCCCTCGACCTTCCGCCCCCCCTCTATAGCCTGTCCGTCAATCCTGGACGGATGTCGACGGCCATGCGCCATGTCGCATGCCCGGACGAGGACCCTTCCACATTGCCCACCCCGGGGGCCGTCGCAAGGCGGATCGGCGATTTCTGCCGGGATCTCATGGCAGGATCCGGACGTTTTCATAACGGAAAAACGCTCTCCATGGAGGAAATCCCTTGAAAGCAGTTGTCCTGACGGGCGAGAAAGGTGTGGGGGGGATCATTCTCGAGGAGCGGCCCGTTCCCGTTCCGGGTTTCGGCGAGGTTCGCCTCCGGATGCTGGCGCACACACTCAATCACATCGATCTTTGGGTTCTCTCCGGTTCTCCGGCCTATACGGTCACCTGTCCCCATCTCATGGGTTCGGAGGGGGTCGGAATCGTCGATGCCGTTGGGGAAGGCGTCGATGCGGCCCTCGGCCTAACGCCGGGAATGATCATGGCCGTTTCTCCCGGACAAGGCTGTCTTGTCTGCGAACTCTGCCGGAGCGGCTCTGAATCCCTTTGCTCCTCCTACAGGGTCCTCGGAGGGCATCTTCCCGGGATCTTTGCGGAGTATGTTTGCCTTCGCGCTTCCCGTCTCATTGCCGTTCCCGGCGGGATCGATCCCCTTTCGGCGTCGGCAGTCACGCTTGCGGGGGCGACCGCCCACCAGGCCCTTGTTGTCCGGGGGGCGGCGAAGCCCGGGGAGCGGTGGCTTGTTGTGGGGGCAAGCGGGGGGGTGGGACATCTGGCCTGTCTGGCCGGGAAAGCCATGAAGATGGAAATGGTGGGGACCTATGGTCCGGAAAAAAAACGGGAGATTCTGGAGAGCGGTCTCGGGATTCCCCTGGTGACGCATGAGTCTCCCGACTGGCCGGAGCGTGTTCTGAGCCAGTCGGGACAACTCTTCGACGGCGTTCTCGACACCGTGGGCGGCGCCACGATTCCCCGGGTCCTGCCGCTTCTTCGCAAAGGAGGACGCGCTGTTGTCGTCGGAGAGACGACAGGGGCACAGACCCAGTTTCCCACCCGTGAGCTTTTTGGCAGACAGCTTTCGCTCCATGGTGTTTACCTTGCCCACCGGATGGATATTGTCGCGATGCTTGGGTGGCTGGCGCGGGGAGAGCTTCGGCCAATTGTCTCCTCAGTGGGATCCCTGGAAACGATTGCTCCTCTTCAGGAGGCTTATCGGAGGATGATGGATCGTGATTTTGTGGGGAAGATCGGCTTTGTCTGGGATGCCCAGGGGAGGAGCGGGAGGCGATGAAGGGATCGATGCGAAAGGTCGTGGCAGGAGTGCTTCTCACCGCAGGACTCATCGGGTTGACGGGCTGCAACCTTCCTTACGTCAAGAAATTCATGGCTCGCGAAAGAGGAGAGAGCCAGGAGGATGCACGGTTTAAAAAGGATTACGGGACCTTTACCTCCCTTGTCAGAAACAACAACTTCCGGCAGGCCCTGACCTGGGTCGGAACGTGGGAGAAGGTCCGGAATCTGTCGGAGGAGAACCGGCGCCGTTTGAAGCATGACGAAAAGACGGTCCGAATGCTGGGGTCCGCGTACTACATGGGAATGGCCAAGGAGAGGACAAAGCGCGGGCGCTTTCATGCGGCGCTGGAGGCGCTTCATACCGCCCGGTCGTTTACGCCCTCGGACTCTGAGTTGACCGGGGAGATCGAGCGAGCCAAGGCCCGGATCATTGTTTCGGGCGAGTCCGGTCAGGACTGGGGAGAGGTGGTTCAGAAGCTTCTTGCGCTCAAAAGAAGAAATCCTCAGGACCATGCGATTGATTCTCCACTGGGCTGGGCCTACTCGAAGCTTGCCCAGAGCGAGTACACCGCCGGCCGCCTTCCTCTGGCCTACGAGTTTGTGCGGCAGTCCCTGACCTACAATGGGAACGACGACGCGGCACTTCGTCTCAAAGACAGGATCTCCCGAAAGGTCGAAATACTCGTGGAAAAAGCGGAGAGCGCATACAGACAGCATGATCTTCCGTCGGTCCGAGACGATCTCACTCGGGCCCTTGAAATCGATCCTCAGAACAAGAAGGCGCGAGAGGACTGGAAGATACTCGCTGAGACACCCGGGGGAACGATCTCCCCGACACACGCCACCCCTTAGAGGAAGGATTTGCGACACGATGGATCAGGACTTTGTGAAGGGACACGGTCTGGGAAATGACTATATCGTGATGGTTGAGGGAAGGTCGCCGAAAATGACCGAGGCCAACATTCGGCTTCTCTGCGACAGGAACTATGGGATAGGCTCCGACGGGATCCTGCTGCTCGGAAAAAACACCTCTCCGTTTGGGCTCCGGATCTTCAACCCCGACGGCTCCGAAGCCGAGAAGAGCGGAAATGGACTCCGGATCTTTTCCAAGTTTCTCTACGAGTACGGGTATGCGCGCGAGACCTCCTTTCCGATCGATACTGCGGGAGGTCGAGTCCATTCGACCGTTATCCTGGGAAAGGAGGGTCGCGTCGAGGCCGTGAAGGTCGAGATGGGTTCCTATACCTTCGACCCTGCCGTTGTGGGGATCCCCGGAAGGACAGGCCCCATGGTCGAGGAGCGGCTTCTTCTTGAAGGGGGGACGGAGATCCTGGGATCGGCCGTTTCGGTCGGAAACCCTCATTTTGTCTTTTTCGTGGATGAAATCGACGAGGACTTTATCAAGGAAAAGGGACGGTTAATCGAGAACAACAGGATCTTTCCCAAGCGGATCAATACGCAGATGGTTCGGGTGACGGGCGAAAACGAGATCGAAATCCGGATATGGGAGCGCGGAGCCGGATATACGCTGGCGTCGGGGAGCAGTTCCTGTGCCGCGGCCTCCTGTGCGGTCCACCTTGGTCGGGTCAAAAGCCCGGTCACGGTACGCATGCCGGGCGGAACTCTCCGGATCGAGGTGGGGGCCGACCGGGCGCTTCTGATGGAGGGGCCGGTGGAGGAGGTCATGACGGGGAGGCTCTCCCCGGATATCAAAAAGAGGCTCGAGTAGAGAGCGCTACGGTCTCAGATAGTCGTAGTGCTGGAGATGGTAGATGGTCATGCCGATGATCCCGGCAAAGATCAGAAAGACGGGGATGAGGATCCATGGAAGGGGGATGCCGATATCCCCCTTCCCCTTGCGGGGATCCTCCGGATCGAAGTCGTCGGACATGTCGCCCTCTTTTTCGTTAGGAGCCTTCTGTTGCAGGCTGGAGAGGTTGTGCCTCTTCCCTGATGAAGACGCTTCGGATCAGGTTCATGGGGCCCTTTCCGGCATCAGGATAGAGAAGAGAGCCGAAGGTGACCAGATGGGAAAAGTCTCGATGCATGCCGAGCAGGATATCTCGGACGCGTTCGATGATGGTCTCCACGCTGGCGGGTTTCATCGAGGGGAGAATCAAAAGATACTCTCTGGGCGTGATGTGGGCGATCTCGTCGTAGTAGCGAAGGACCCCACGGACCTTGCTCATGAGCAACTGGTGGTTGGCCAGATCGATGCGAATGCCAATGAGTCCAAAGCCCAGTTTGGAAATCCGGGACTCCTCGATGAGGGACTCGAGAAGAAGGAGGGCCTCCCGCCGGTCGAGAAATCCGGTTTCCGGCTCCCGGGAGACCGGGTCAAGGTCTCCAAGACTGACCCGGATGTCGAAGAGTTTGCGGGAGAGATCCTGGGCCTTTGACTGGAAGGCGCTGAGACCGGGAAGCTCCCCTTTTCGGGAGTCGGGGCGGAAGAGCCGGATCTTTCCGAAAAAGGACCTGTTGGCGAGGAGGGGAAAGTCTGCCCAATAGCCTCCCTGTGTAGTATTTCTCGCAAACTGGATTCGACGGAAAGGGAAGAGAGTCTGGGAATCCTCGACGGGAAGGACGGTTGCCTTGATGCGGGCGGGTGGCTGGGGCGGGTGTTTAACTCTCCAGAAGAGTCCGTCAGGAAGCCAGGAGGCCTCCTTCGAGAGGATGATCTCCGCCTTTTCGGCCAAGGGGTCGAGCGCGATTTCCGCTCCGAAAAACGTCCCGATCAGGATCTCGTCCTGGAAGTTTCGGATGATGGTCCTGGCAGGCGATTTGATGCGGTTGGCGAGAAGCAGTAGCCCTTCTTTCTGGCCCTCATCGATTTTATCGGAATGAAGTTCGAGGAAGAATGGGTCTTCTCCCGTATTCCTTCCTGTCGGGACGCGCAGAAGCGCTCTTTCGCCACCGGTAGCTCCCGGTAGGACGATCATGGAGGGCGCGGAGCCGGTGTCGGAAAACCAGGTCCAGAATCGGCCCTTGTTCTCTCCCGTAAGGTCGACGGCATTCCTGTTTGCGAAGTCGCTCAGGGAGAGTCTCGGGAAGGAAGCCCGTTCGAGTCCCCACTTCTTGATGAAGGGGGCATTCGCCAATATCATGGACTCCCGGGAGACGAAGAGGGCAAAGGACAGTCCCGAGCCGGAAAGAAGCTCGTCGATTCCGACAAGCGGATCGTCGAGGCTGAAGAGGGACGGTCGAACAAGAAGGTCCATGGATCTGCCCCTTGAATATCGCATGCGCGTGCGGCCTTGTTGTTATTCTCCGGACCGTCTGCGCGATTCGGGTTGTGGGTCCGTATCCCGTACTCTACCATGAGGGCAACGGTTGAAGGAACACCCGGGAGACGTGTATGATTTTAAGACCTCAAGGGATTTTGGGGGAATTGGCCCGA
Source organism: Nitrospirota bacterium (assembly GCA_021801345.1). Lineage (GTDB taxonomy): Bacteria > Nitrospirota > Leptospirillia > Leptospirillales > Leptospirillaceae > UBA4572. The sequence goes on along the minus strand of JAJYYA010000049.1, from coordinate 7,495 downwards.
TAGGCCGATAGGGGAGATTTCCAAAGTAAGGGTGATTTTTTACGACAGCACGCAGGAGGAGTCGGATGGAGCATCGTCCCATCGCATTTGGGTATGATATCGGGGAGACCGTTCTTGTGAAGATCACAAACCAGATCGCTCTGGTCGAGAGCCGAACCCGTGGATATTGGAAGGCCAACGAGTACGATGTCATCATTCCCCCTGAGAATGCCAGGATGCGCGTTCGGGAGGAAAATCTCTCCCATGTTCCCGACGCCTACGTTCTGACTCGCCTTCCGACCATGGCCGGGCTCGAGGCTCCTCCGGTCTTCCTGCACGGTCCGGGAAGCGCTCGGGTGATCAATGCGGCGCTGTCCACCGAGTCAACGCAATAATCTAAGGCAAAACAGAGCAAAGTTAACGAACATTTGTCCGCGCATTCTGTCGAAGAGCCACCGTTGGCGGCATGGTGGGTCAGCAATGCGAATAGCCCATGCATTGTCAGACTCAGGAGAAAATTTCCATGAACCTTGCCGGATCACCGTAAACCCTTCGCAGTGCGCTGGGCGCCCTTGCATCCGTGGGTTGCGGATTCGAGTCCAGGACATCCTCGAGCTCCTGGCGGCAGGGGCCACGTCTGAAGAGATCTTGGAGGACGACCCCTACCTGGAGCCGGAGGATATTGCGGCCAGCCTGAAGTACGCTGCACAACAAGCCGATCACGCCATTCTTTTTGTGGCCTGATGACGTTTTTCGTGGACGCTCAACGGCCCCCGGATTTGGCAGCAATTCCAAGTTTAAGTCCCACAGGCACTCTCTGAAAATATTTTTTCAGGAAGCCCCACCCAGAGATATTTTCTGACTATTTCATTAATATCATTTGTTTGCAGTAGCTTAGGAGACTGGACATCGGATTTCGCTTCTGATATCCTGTTGACATGTCAAATTCCAAACCCCAAAAGTCCCGATCCGGCCGGGGCACCAAGCGGATCAAAACCCCTCCCTCGCCCCCCCTCTTGTCGGACCCGTTTCCGGAACACCCCTCCTGCGCCTTCGCTTCGAGCCTTCCGAAGCCCCTTCCCTCCCCGGACCTCGCGATCGCCCACGAGGGGGTCTCTCGACGAAGAGGGCCTGAGGACAACGGGTGCACTCAAATCCTACGATAGATCTCTCTATTGCCAAGATAGTTGGAATAGCTGCCCGGTCGATGCGCATCTTGAGGTAGGGAAGGATTTCGGGAACGTATTGGACCTCGTCTAGAATGACCGGACCGGCTTCGAAGCGATCGAGGAACCCGTTCGGATCGCTAATCGCAAAACTCCTCTCAATTGGAGGAGGGGAAGAGGTCAGGGATTCTTCATCGAAATCACAGGGAATCCTTCCCGTTGGGCGGCAAGGATGAGCCTTTCGTCGAGGCAAACGAAATCGAGGGAAGGGGGGCGTCCTTCACTTGCGGCAAAGGCCGCCGCAAGCTGAAGGGAATCCGCCGCCCGAAGGTTGTGAACTCGCAAGAGACGGGTCGCCGTCTCCCGGATCCGGTCTGTCGGCTCGACTTCCTGCCACGCAGATCGGATCTTTTTGAGCCGCGTCATTGCCGTCGTGACAGCATCGGGAGAGAGGTCTCCTGTTCGTTCGAGCCGGGCGAGGGCCGATACGCATTCGACTCCTGTCCCCCACCAGGAAAGAAGGACCGGATCATCGCGATAAAGAGAAATGAGAGACGCTGTTGTCGGTTCTTCCAAAAGAAGGGGGACGATCGCTGAACTGTCCCAGTATTTCATCGGCCCTCTTCCCGATCGGATAGAAGGGACTTTAAAAGGCTGTGACGAGTTTTCGGCGGAGGGGTGCCAATGATGGATTCGGGTGCAGGGATGGGAGCCCTCCGAATGATCCCTTCGCGTTCGAGCCGAGCGAGACGGGAGTCGTCATCGGTATCGTTTTCAGGAAAAACGGGTTCCAAGCGTGCGACAGGATGATTTCGATCCATGATGAGAATGCTTTCTCCATGTCGAACCTTGTCGATGAGTGCACTCAACTGGTTTTTTGTCTGGGATATCGAGGCTATCTTCATATGTCTATTATAGCCTAATTCATAGAGGGATCAACCCCTCAGCAGGATAATTTCAAAGTTTTCTGATCCTCTGCTGATGTGAGCGTAGGGGTGATCATTTCAATCTGGTTCTGGTATAACCCTTTCCATGGACCAGACGATCGCCCCCTCTATCGCTCTTCCCCTTCGGGTCTCTCTTCCCTCGAAGTGCGTCCGACCCTTGCGCGGGAGAAGGAGCGATGGGACGCCCTCATGCGGGAGCACCACTATCTTTCCTTCGGCTGGATGGCCGGGGAGTCCCTGAGACATGTCGCTCTTCTCGACGGGGAATGGGTCGCCCTTCTGGGATGGGGATGCGCCGCCCTGAAGGGAACGCTCCGGGAGCGCTTTATCGGATGGACTCCGGAGCAGAAGTCCCGCCGTTTGCCCTATCTGGCCAACAACGTCCGCTATCTCGTCCTTCCTTCCGCACGGATCAGGAACCTGGCCTCCAAGGTCCTGGCCTTGTCGGTCCGGAGGCTTTCCTCCGACTGGCAGCGGATCCATGGCCACCCCCTGCACATGGTCGAGACTTTCGTCGACCCCTCCCGGTTTGCCGGCACCTGCTACAAGGCGGCCGGCTGGACCTGCCTGGGGCAGAGCAGCGGATTCGGGTACCGGACAGGGGCCTATCACCACCACGGACAACCCAAGACCGTCTGGATCCGGTTCCTTTCCAAAGAGGCTCGGGAGATTCTCTGCCACCCCGACGATACCCCCCGTTTGACAGGAGACCCGCCCATGTCCGTCTCGCTCGATGCCCTTCCCCTGGAAGGCATCTCCGGCCTTTGGAACCGGCTCGCCACCCTCCCGGATCCCCGCAAGAGTCGGGGGATCCGCCACCCCCAACTGATCGTTCTCAAGATCGTGATCGCCGGCATCCTGACCGGATGCACCAACGTCAAAGCCCTGGGCGAGTGGGCCGCCCACCTCGCAGAGGACCAGTCCCTTCTCGAACGCCCGGCTGTTTTTACTCCCCCTCCCGGAAGCGCTATGTTCCTCCTTCCTGGACCACACTCCACCGCACACTGGCTACGGTCGACTCCCTCCGCTTCGAGCAGGCCCTGACCGAATGGGTCCTCACCTTCGCCGATCCCTCCGAACCCGTCGCCGTCGACGGCAAGACCCTTCGAGGGAGCGCCTCCCCCTTCACCAAGGCCATCCATCTCATGAGCGCCTTTCTCGGGTTTTCCGGCCTCGTCCTGGCCCAGAGGAATGTCTCGGAGAAAACGAACGAGATCAGAGCGTTTGAGCCGCTTCTCTCCCCGCTTTCTCTGGAAGGCCGGACCGTCACGGCCGACGCCATGCACACCCAGCGCGACCCTGCCTGCTTCCTCGTGGAGGAGAAGGGGGCCCACTTCGTCATGACCGTGAAGGACAATCAGAAAAGCGTCCTCGAAGCCCTCTCCTCCCCGGAACATCAGGCGCTTCTCGCGCCCCCCCCGGCTCGCGGATCCGGCTCCTCCTTTTCCGTCGCCCCGTCCTCCGGGGCTTTTTCCCCCTGACCCGAGATCGGCCCGGACGGTCGACAAGGACCATGGTCGTCTCGAGATCCGTCTCTTCGATCCCTCCGTCGCCGACTACATCCGGGAAGAACTCCGCTTCCCCCACGTCTGCCAGACCTTCCAGATCACCCGGACCGTGACGGACGTGCTCAGAAAAACCTCATCTGCGGAGATTGTCTACGGAATCACCAGCCATACTCAAGATTCCGCTTCGGCCGCTCGTCTCCTCGCCTACAACCGCGACCACTGGGGCATCGAAAACGCCCTCCACTGGCGCCGCGATGCGGTCTTCGCCGAAGATCGCTCCCCTGTCCGGAAGGGGTTCGGCCCCCAGAACATGGCCGCCATCCGGAACCTGGCGATCGGTCTTCTGGGGATGGTGGTCCGGACATTGTCGAAAAAGGTGGATTTCCCGTCTCTCCTCCGGCATCATGCCCGGTCCTGGAGACATGTCTTCTCCCTCCTCGGACTCTGATCCGGAGGACGGGTTTCCCCTGCCGGAATCGCCGACCCCCACGCCATTCCTGCGCCTTTTTTCCGGTCTCTCCTCCCGTTTTTTCAGAAAGCTTCCTTCGCAAATGTCCTTCCCTCCCCCCAGGGGCTCCCAATCCCCCCTCTGAGATTGTCCCCATGGAATTCAGGCAATGGTCATGCCAAGACGAGACTACGTTGAAATCCTCGAGTGTCAGTTTTTCTCTATATGTGATATAATAGTATTAGATTCGTTGTATTTGAGACTCTAGTAATAATGGAATATCAATTATATGGATGACTTCATGATGACCTTCCAGTCGCCTCGGGAAATCTCCTTGCAGGTTGCACGGAACGTTCAACAGCAGAGACTCAGAAGGAATCTGACCCAGGAAGAGCTTGCCTCAAGATCCGGAGTCCCATTGGGAACGCTCAGGCTTTTCGAGAGAACAGGCCGTATTTCACTTGGCGGACTCATTAAGCTTGCAATGGCTCTGGGGGAGGAAGGTTCCATGTTGAAACTTATGGAGTCCAGGGATCCCGAAAGCCTCTTCGATGTTCATAAGGGAGCGCCGAAGAAGAGGCTCCGAGCATCAGGACGGAAAGGGTCGTCTCATGTTTGATCCCATCGAGAGACTCGAAGTCTTCCTTCGTTTTGGGCATGATGAGATTTTTGTCGGTGTCTTGGTTTCTGAAAAAAGGAGAATCCTTTTTCAGTATGCACCCGATTTCCTGACCAAGAAGATCTCCCTCTCCCCATCACGCCTCCCACTGGCCGAACATGTACAAAGCGGGGATCCAGCTCTTTTTTTTGGTCTCCCGGGCGTGTTCTTCGACTCTCTCCCGGACGGATGGGGACTTCTCCTGATGGACCGCCATTTCGCGAAAATGGGAGTTCAACGGGAAAGCATTGGCCCCCTTGACCGCCTCGCTTTCATCGGAGATCGGGGAATGGGTGCGCTTGTCTATCGCCCTGAACACAAGATGATTCCTCAAATTCGCCAGAAGATTGATCTGGAGGAATTGGCTAATGAATCCCTTCGCGTTCTGGAAGGAAGCCCTGAGGATATCCTTCCCCAACTCCTCCTTCTGGGAGGATCGCCGGGAGGGGTTCGCCCTAAAGTCCTTGTCGGATTTGACCCGGCCTCCGGTCACATGGTGTCGGGTGTCTCGGACATTCCTTCGGGATATCGACATTTTCTTGTCAAATTTCCGGCAGACAGTGACCCGACATACCCCGGAGAAACGGAATACGCCTACTCGCTCATGGCTCGGGAAGCTGGATTGGATGTTCCTGATACCCGACTCTTTCCAGGGGTCCATGGCCAAGCGAGTTTCGGGATCGAGCGCTTTGACCGGAGGGGGAACGAACGTCTGCATCTTCACACATTGGGGGGCCTGATCGCGTCAGATCATCGTGTTCCCAGTTGTTCTTACGAAATGGCCCTAAAGGTCACTGGAACCCTTACCCGGAACCGGGAAGATGTCGACAGGCTTCTTCGACAGATGATCTTCAATGTTGTAACGCACAACAGGGATGATCATGTCCGGAATTTTTCGTTTCTCCTTGATCGACAGGGGGCATGGAGGCTCTCTCCTGCCTATGATCTCACCTACTCTCATGGGCCGAGTGGAGAACATTCGATGACAATTGCCGGCGAAGGGAAAAATCCGACACTCGATCATATCCTCAGTGTCGGAAAGGAATTCGATTTCAAGGACTCAGAGATCGCGGCTATGATCGGAAGTATTTCGAATTCGGTCGATCGTTGGCCAATTTTTGCCAAGGAGGCCGGGATCCCTGACTCGGTCACGGCCAGGATCTCAAAGTCCTTCCTTCGCTTCCCTTCCCGAACACACCCCCGCCTTCGGAGACGCTGATCGTATCGCTGACAGATCTCTTTCGCATTTGTGAGTACAAGCATAACTCTACAACACACAAGTAGTGCTAGCTTAAACAAGATAAAAGAGGGGTAGACGCGCCCGGAAATACAAAAAATTGGCGGCGAAATATAGAGCTTTTGTTGAGGTCAAAAATCTATTTGTCGTTGTAGAGTGATGTGTTACTAGGAGAGATGTCTTTCGAGTTCGAGCGCCTCCCGGATGTCGGGAAGCGCAGGAATCGACTCCGGACCCTCGAGGAGGTCGGAGACCTCCGACATGAGCGCGAGCGCCTCTTTCCTCTTTCCGTCCTCCCGAAGAAATCTCCCCAGGCTTGTCGCGGCCCGGAGCTCAAGCGCCCTGGCGCCCTGCCTCCGACTGATCTCAATTGCCCGCCCGAAACACTCTCTTGCCTCCTCCCTCTTTTTTTCGAGGAGAGCCGCCTCTCCCTTGAGTCGCCATAGCTCCGCATCGAAGAAATGCGTTCCCGACCTCTCCGAGAAGCGGAGGGCCGAGTCGGCCACGCCTTCGGCCTTCCGGGGGGCTTTCAACGCGAGGTAGGTCTCCGACAGGAGCGAGAGGTAGGTGACCTCTGCCAGGCGGTGGTATCTCCGGGAGAGGGCGACGCTCCGGAGAACCAGGGGAAGTCCCCCGGGGGTGCCCTTCATGACCATGGCCCACCCCCGGAACCCTTGCTCGGAAGGGGTCCAGCCCTCCGTCTTCAGCGTTCTGATGGATTCGCACAGGGTGTCGGCCGCCGGGAAGATCCGGTCGGGGAGCCTGAGAAAGCGGATCAGGATGAGGGCGAAGGTCAAAAGGTGCCCGATCTTCTTGCTGTTCTGGGGGTCCGAGACCCAGTCGAGAGCTCTGTCGAGTTCGTCTTTGGCCGAGCGATACCTCCCGAGAAACCACAGGCTCCAGAGGCGGTAGCTCCAGGCCTGGACAAGGACGCCGCGTCTGTGTTCCGACCAGAGATTCTCGGAGCGATCCGTCGTCTCGCCAAGGGCTAAGCATTGGTCGCACTTCGCGAGCGACGTCTCGAAGCGCCCTTCCCAGAAGTCCGCGGAGCCTGAGGCCCAGAGGGCGACGATCGGGAAGTCGGCGCTCTTTCTGTCCCGGGACATTTCGAGAAGGGAGTCGGAGACCCGGCGCAGTTCCCGGAGATCGGCTCCTCCGTACAGGGTTTCGAAGAAGCCGTGCAAAGCGTAGAAGGCTTCCTCTGTAAGAAGGGAGCCCGTCTCGAAGAGAGAGGTGGCCTCACGGAAGGCGGCGGTCGCGAGGGGGTTTCCGTACCCGTACAGATCGACCAGAATGCTGCCCTTGAGGATCAGGAGGCGGATTCTGTCGTTTCTCGCGTCGACGGAGAGCGGGGGGTCGGAGAGGCACTCCAGCGCCTTGAGAACCAGGTGCTCCGATTCGGAGAGGGCGCCATTGGCGTAGGATTGGCGGGCGGCCTTCTCGAACCAGGGGAGGGCGAGAGGGAGGTCGCCGGCCTCTTCGAAGTGGCGGGCGACGATCTCCGGAGTTGCTGATGCGCGTTCGGGGAAGCGGTCGCGGAGGGTCTCCGCGA
>JAJYYA010000010.1 GCA_021801345.1 Nitrospirota bacterium | reverse complement strand
TTCCCCGGCCACGTCCTGCCAACGAGAGAGGACCGGGGGGGACAGCTTGTTTTTGGCTGATTCGCCCTCCGATGAGATGTTCTCGGTCATGAAATGATAGTGGGTCGTGGTCTCGTCCGAATGCCTGACGAGGTACAGGAGTCTGACCCGGTTTTCGGACGCGAACTTTTCTGCAAAATCCTTGGCCTGCGCATCCGGGGGTGAGCCGTTGACTTGCGCCCGGGCGTCTCTCGAAAACGTGACGATGCCGGATAAAAACAAGTTAGCGTCTTTCCTGAGTTTCTTCCCCGTCCTCGCCCTCACCCGCTCGCCCTGGGAGGCGATGGATGCCGGGATATCGGGTTCCCCGCCGTCCAGCACGGCATTTTGCCAGGTCTTCGCCTGGTCGACGTAACCAGGGATTTTTCGGCGGAGATCATGGGCCACCGCCCCGATTGCCTCGCCACCCTTGAGATTTTTGATTCGGAACGAAACCTGCATCATTTGTCGCCTCCAATTTGGCCCCTCCCGGGGCTGATCTCTTGGTTCCCGGGCCTCGTTTTCTCCCTCGCCCGCCTCAATTCCGGCGGGGCAAAATCGCCCCGCCTCCCTTCCCGCCGGGCTGCCCACCGAAAAAAGCCCGCTGGCGCGGCGTCGAAAGGAAAGGCAGGGGAAGGGCGGAACCGAATCCCGGGACCGGGGAGCCATTCCCCTCTTCCGGGGCATTCCGGGCCATTCCTCTGCCCGTTGCCCCATTCCCGGCCATTCCGGGGGCCATTTCTGCCCCATCCCCGCCCGTTCCCAACCCGGGTTCCGAAATCCGGAGATCCGGGGTCCCGGTCCTTCCCTTCTCTTTGCCTTTTCGCCTTTTCTTTCCCCTGCTCTTCGTTTTTCCCTTGTGCGAAGGTTTTTGCTTTTTCTTTTGTTTTTTGCCTTTTTTCTGAAATCTTCAAAAATTGCCAGAAATCAAAAAATTCCCGGAAATCCCGTTTTTTTCAAAAATCCCCGTTTTTTCCTGTTTCCCCTGTTTTTTCCTTTTTTTGCGATTTCTGATGAAAAAGGGAAGGGGGGACCTGCCTCACTTAGCATGAGCGAAGCGAATGCGGTGAGGCAGGGGGGAAAGGTTTCCACTTCCTAAATACAAATACTTCGTGTGCAAAATCCCGACAAGTGGATGCAAAATCCCGACAGGTGTTTTTTTCCGATTTTTTTTGTGTGTGCAAAATCCCGACAGGTCTCCACTCCGTGTGCAAAATCCCGACAGGTTTTCCGGAAAAATCGTCATTCCCTCTTCCTCGATCACTGTAAAAAATGAAATTTGACAATGAGATATGTAGGGGGTGCAAAATCCCGACAGGTCCCCCCCCCGTATGCAAAATCCCGACAGGTTTTTCCTATTCACCCCGCCGACACTCGATTTTCGGATCTCATGATGCAGAAACATACGAATCCATCTCCTTCTTTACATTCTTAATATGTGAAATCCTGTGTGGGACTTTGGATTCTCGCATTGGAGACATTATGCTCAATACGGATCAATGAGTTCGACGAGTTGTCTGATCGCCTTCTCGCTGCCCACCAATTGGTATATAAGTTTTTTCCCTTTTTCGGATTCCTTGTCCACCTTAAGGGCCACCCATTCGTCATTTCCGACTTCAGGGAGTGATAAGTTCTTTCTGGAGAGGGATGAGACTGCCAGGTTGACGCGATCGCGCAGAAGTCCCGTTTTCCCGGCGACGTCTCCCTGCGAAATCGTAAATTTTCGAGCGAAGGCAAAATTATTCGAATATCGCCCGGAAAAGATATGATCGACCATGGCTAATAGAACCAGCACTTCCGTCCGGCTGATGTTTTCGATCCCAAGGATCAGCTTGATTACCTTGAGTTTTTGCCACTCGGCATTCCTGGGCACTGTGATTTTATAGAGGTTTGACTTGTTGCCAGTTTTCGATGATTCTTGCTCGGTCACCTTTATGATTTTTTTCTTGGCCAGTTCTCGGATGCAGTATTGGGCCGCCCGCTTCGACACTTTCGACATCTTCGCAAGAGTCGGAACACTTGGCCAGCACTCGTTTTTCCCGTTGACAAACGCCCCTATTGCCGTCAACACAAGAAGTTCGGACGGCGTGATCTCCCCTGGCTTGAACGACCATCCGGCGAATCGGATGCCGTCGCTATTGACCTCTTTCTCGTCTTGTGCTAGTATTAATTCACTCATTCTGTTCTCCTTGGGCCGGTTGCTCCACCGGCCCTTTTTATTTGTCATTTCGGGCCTGGCCTGTCTTCCTCCGCCTGTTCTTCCGCAACTCCCTCCACGTAGCCGCTTTCGTAAGCCAGCTTGTCGAAAACGCCGTCCGGCTCTCGTTTTCCTGCCTTTCCATCCTTGAATCCCTTGTTCCAGCTTTCCATGTCAAGTTCAATCATTGCGCACCTTCCTGTCCTTCCCGGGCAAGGCTTTCGGCCTTCGTTGGTCGTCCGGCCCGTCGCTTATTTCCGCAGCGTTCTGCGGCAAGGGATCCGGGGGTTCGATGTTTCTGGACGTTGTCCTCCATGATTTTGAACCATTCGCGAACGACCTCCGGACGAAACCGGATGTGCCCATTTGATCCGGGGGCGGTCCGAAGAAAAGGAGGGACGCGGTCGGGGTAGGTGGTAATGTTTCGGCGCAGAGATTTAGGGGAAATCCCCATGACTTCGGCCAGATCCTCGATCGTCAGCAGTTTTTCCATTGACATTTTTCAACCTCCTCTTTATATTTTTGGGGATACACAACACACCATACACACAGGATAACAAAACGCAACGCACAGTCAAGAGGAGAAAAACGATGATAGAAAATCAAGAATCGGTGAGGGCTTATGTCGCTGACCTCATTGATATCTCGGGGATGAGCCAATCGGCGGTGGCGGGGAAGGCGGGTGTTTTTCGCGGGAATCTTCAGAAATGGCTTCGGGGCCAGGGGCAATCCCTGGGCCCACCGGGAGTCTCGAAAGTTTTATCCGTTCTCGGAGTTGAATCGGGACACCTTTCTTCGGCCGTCGTTCATTTTTTTGATGTCAAAGATCCCGCTCCGCTGCTCCGGGTTCTTTCTCGGGAACATGGCCCATTCCGGATGGTCGCCGTCGCCCCCGAGAAGTCCTCCCCGCGAGACTTCCTGTCGTGGGGGGTCACTGTTCCCCTCTTCGTTTTTTCCAAAGAGGTCCGGATCGTGATCTGGCAGTCGTCCGGCTTTTCCTCCCCCCTCATCGCCCCTCTGATCGATTCGGGGGGAGTAGACTGGCTCGACGTTCCACCGGATCCTTATTTCTCGAACCCCACGATCCGGACCTCCCGCGAGACATTTGAAAAGATCAGGAAACGGGATCTCTCCGTCGCCGACTACGATGCGATTCTTTTTCCCGGGAAGAAAGAACCGACCTGGGCGGAAGTGGTTTCAACATGCGAAGAGAGGGGACTGACCCCCGGGGACGTTCTCCGGATCATCCAGAAAAAAGAAAAAAAATGATCCCTTCCGGCTGCTCCATTTGCTCCAAATTTGCTCCACTCGTAACCCCCAAAAGATGGGTATGTCATGTTGCGTTGTGTAAAAATAATCATTTAATCAATAATGAGTTAAGATGTTGGAAGATGATCTGTTCTGGGAGATTAATCGGACTCAAAATCCGCCGGTGGTGACACCATAGGGGTTCGATTCCCCTCCCGAGTACCAATACCATAGCCAAAATCTAAAAAACACAAATTTTGACAATTGACTTTTTGGGACAGCGAACCCCGAAAATAGAATCATTCTTCGGGGAGGTCATCCATGGCAACATTCCTTAAACGGGGCGATCTGCAATGGCAGGCCAAGATCCGTCGGAAAGGTTTTCCGTCCCAGACCAAAACATTCAATACCAGAGCCGACGCTGAGTTTTGGGCACGCCAGCTCGAAAACGAGATGGACCGGGGCGTCTTTCTCTCCAGAAAAGAAGCCGAGAACACCACTCTGACCGAAGCCCTTGATCGCTACGAAAATGAAGTCTCTGCCTTAAAAAAAGGCTATCCCCAGGAACGCAAACGCATCCGTCAATGGAAGAATCACCCTCTCGCAAAAAGATTCCTCGCCACACTCCGAAGTGCCGATTTCGCTCAATATCGGGACGACCGTCTGAAAAGCGTCAGCCCAACCACCGTCCGCCTTGAGCTTGCCATCATTTCCCACCTGTTCGAGGTCGCCCGAAAAGAATGGGGAATGGAAGGGAAAATCAACCCTGTCAAGTCCATTCGTCTGCCCAAGCCTTCCGAAGCCAGGGACCGCCGCGTCAACAAGCAAGAACTGGAATCCCTCCTTCAAAAGACGGACTCCCCCTATCGGGAGATCTTCCAGTTTGCCATTGAGACCGGAATGCGGCGGGGAGAGATTGCCGCAATGAGATGGGAACATGTTAATTTAAAAAAAAGGACACTCTCCATTCCGGAAACAAAAACAGGAAAGTCCCGGATCGTTCCCTTGTCCAATATGGCAACCGAAATTCTTTCCACGGCTAACAGACGGATCGACGGAGCAGTCTGGGGAGTCGGGGCCGATTCGATCTCCCATGCCTTTTCCGATGCTTGCAAAAAGGCAGCTATCGGAGATCTCCGGTTTCACGATCTCCGTCATGAAGCGACCAGCCGATTTTTTGAGCAAGGCTTGAACGTGATGGAGGTCAGCGCAATTACCGGCCATCAGACGCTTCAGATGCTTCGCCGTTATACTCATCTAAAGGCCGAAGACCTTGTGAAGAGGCTTGACGGAAAATCCTGATAACGATCATCGCATCACGAGAGGAGTTGCGACTGCGATTCTTGCGATTTCTGCTACAGGCAATCCGGAATCGGGGCCAAAAATCGCAGGAGTAGCAGAAATCGCAGTAGCAGACCTCCCGGATTTGTGATACTCAAATGATATACCGAGGACATCGCTGAAAGGATGAAATGACCGCCGAACAAATAAGACACCTGGCCGGGGTTGTAAGCAATGCCTCCCTTGCTGAATTGGGGGTCATCGGTTACACTGAAATAGAGAAAAAGGGCTGGAAAGTCGCTGGAATATCCTTGCTCGTCTTCGTGATCTGCCAGTTTGTGGCAGTCAGGCTTCTCGGAATGGCGAAAAAGAAGGAGATTGCGGAAAATGCTAAAGAATGATCTGGCGGCATTGATCCTGGCCGGTGGCGTCCTGATCTTCGCTCTTGCATCGTGGGGATATGTCGTCTGGACGGAAAGGCATCATCACCCCTAAGGTTGTGACGTGTCACGGACTTTCTTCCTCAAATATGTTCCCGGAGTCCTTATTTTTTGGGGAAGGTCGTTACTAGTTACAGCACTCCTGCCCGTCTTGCCAGGAGCATGATCAGGTCTTGGACCTCCTTGTCGTTTTCCTTCGGAACCTTTTGCATTCTACCCACAGATTCTGTCGAAGAGGCCCCTTGGCCTTGCAACCGTTAGGAATCCAATGAACCTCCCCCTATCCCCCGAAAGCCAGAATGAGAGGCTTGACTTTGTTAACTCCTAAGTTAACAATTGAGCTATCAATCATCCGGGAGGGTGCGTGGAAGATTTATGGGACGCCCGAGCTTGGGGAATTTCTGGAGCAGATTCCACCCAATCTGCAAAAGGACAAGCTGGCCATCTTGGCCCTCCTGGACCGCATCGCAAAGGATTCGACGGGCCCGAGACTTCTTCCGGACGACATATCCCACTCAGTCGATGAAAAACATGCGATTTGGGAGTTCATTCAGGGGAGGCTTCGGATCCTTTGGTTCTACGACAAGAATTGCATCGTGGTTTGTGCCTGCGGCTTTATTAAAAAAACTCCCAGGACTCCTTCTTCAGAGAAGGATCAGGCGATTGCGATAAAAAAGAAATACTTTGAAAGTATCAACCCAGCCTCACCGAAACATAATCGGAAAGGGAAGAAATCATGAAGTCCTACGAAGAGCTCTACCAGGAAGCCCAGAAAGATCCCGCCTACTGGACCGCGAAAGTGACTCATTCCTTTGCCATCAGCCTCAATAACATGATGGTCGAAAAAAAAATCACAAAAACGGACCTTGCAAAAAAAATCGGAGTCAGCAAAGCCTACATCACGAAAGTCCTTCGGGGAGAGGCGAATTTCACCGTTGAAACGATGGTAAAGTTCTCCATGGCTTTGGGGTGCGTCATTGATGACATACGCTTTCTGAATGCACAAACCGATTGGGCCTCATTTCCCTCGCAAAAATCCTCGTCCATTCTTGCAACAAAGGTGGTCAGTCTTCATGAAGACCACAGCGTGGTGAATAACGTTGGCAAGCTGACAGAACTATTGAAATGACAAACCAGAGAGAAATTTAACTCGTGGCCCGCATTGAAAATCACAAATACAGCATAGATGAAGCGTTCAGGGAATGCTTCTATATCGTTCCGGATTATCAGCGTGAATACGTGTGGACTGACAAGGAAGTACTGCCATTGATGGAGGACATCAATGAGCAGATTGATGCTGGTTCGTCGCATGAATACTTTATCGGGACAATTCTGGTTTCCCCGACAGATCAGAAAAACCACTATGAGGTCATTGATGGTCAGCAGCGTCTGACCACCTTCTTCCTGTTGCTTTGCGCTCTCAAGTATTTATTCAAAGACGAGCCACAGCTTCGGCAAACTATTAGTAACCTGATCTCGACAAGTTACACCAATAGCGATGGCGAGACGCGAACCAGCCTAAAGCTAGAGCCGCGTTACGAGAACGCTGGTGAGGTCATGTCCAAGCTGGTGGAGTTGGACACCGACCCACAGACCTTACCTGTCTGACCGAAGCCCTTGATCGCTACGAAAATGAAGTCTCTGCCTTAAAAAAAGGCTATCCCCAGGAACGCAAACGCATCCGTCAATGGAAGAATCACCCTCTCGCAAAAACATTTCTCTCCTTTTTCGGGAAAGGAAATGTCAGACCCAAAGTGACGTCGGAGAGAATCTCAGGCACATTCTTCTCCATTCTGCCGTCAAGAACCATCCGCCGCAAAATCGTAACAAAAACCAGATCTTTCCGTCACATGACGCGCCTATCCTCAGGACCGATGACAATCATCCACCCTGATTCGGGAGGTCGCCATGTCAACGTCCTTGTCCCCCGTCCTGACCCCGCAGCGCTCCACACCTCTTCGTGTCTCCTGGGCCCGAAACGAAAAGGATCTCATCCGGGCGCAGAAGCTTCGCGCTCTCGCCTTCGGATTTTGTCCTCCGGGAACCCCGGAGAGAATGATCGTCCCCGAAAGCGACCGGTTCGACTCCTTCGCACGCCATCTCATCGTCACCGATACCGACAGGGATCTCTGCGTAGGAACCTACCGCATCCTCGACATGCAGGGGGCGAAGAAGGCTGGAGGCTTCTATACCGAGACAGAGTTTGAGATCGAATCGCTTATCCCCTATCTCCCTCAAACGGCGGAACTTGGGCGTTCGGCAGTCCACCCCGACTACCGGGGCGGCGGGGTCATAACTCTGCTCTGGTCAGCCTTGGCCCGGATCCTTCAGAAGGAAAACCTTCAGTATCTGATGGGGTGTGCCAGTTGCGACCTGACCGACCCGTCCTTCGATCCAGACCACATCTATACCTACCTCCGGGAGCATGCCTGGGAGGAGGAGGGTCTGATGGCAGTTCCCCACCGTCCCTTCCCCTGCCTCTTTCGCCCTGGATCGGAGAACCGCCCCCCTGCCCTCCCCCCCCTTCTCAAGGGATACACAAGGCTGGGAGCCCGCTGCATCGGAGAGCCGTCGCACGATCCGGTCTTTCAGACAGCCGATTTTCCGATCTGGCTTTCGGTGAACAGAACCTCTGGCCGCTACGCCCGTCATTTCTTCCGATCCGGAGCCGCAAGGCTTGTTAAAACAGGGAGGCGCCCGTGAGCACGGTATCGCTTGCAAGCCACTCCCCTCGCCCCCTTCCTGCTCCGGCCCGAAGCCTGAGAGGACTCCGGGTGGCGGCTCATGTCGCAAAATCCCTTTTTGTTCCAACCGGCCCGTCCCGGAGCCGTGAAAAGAAGTCCGACCCCCTCTCTCTCTGGTGCCGAGATCTTCTGGAGCTCCTCGGCGTCGACCTCAGAGTCGAAGGTCGCATCCCCGAAGGCGGCCCTTTTCTTCTCGTCGCCAACCACATCTCGTGGATGGACATCCTTCTGATCCGTTCCCTTTTTCCCGCGCGATTTGTCGCCAAAGAGGAAATCTCCTTCTGGCCCATGGTCGGTGCCGGGGCACGGCGGGCCGGAACTCTTTTCATCGCACGAGGCCGCCTCTCCTCCCTTCGTGCAATCATCGAACAGGTCTGCCAGAACCTTGAAGAAGGGGCCCCCGTTGCCGTCTTTCCCGAAGGGACCACCACCACGGGAGATCGCCTTCTTCCCTTCAAAAGCGGCATCTTCGAATCTTCGGTGAGGACCGGAGTCCCCGTCCTTCCCCTGGCCATCCGCTACGAGAACGCTCCGGGAGCCCCTACCCGGGCAATTTCCTACACGGGGGGGGAGAGCTTCGGCACCTCCTTCTGGAGGACCCTGGGAGAGCGTCGTATCATTGCCCGAATCATCCTCTGCCCTCCCCTTTATCCGGAGGAGCTGTCCCGAAAAGACTTGGCGGCTCACGCCAGGGATCTCATGTCCGCAGCTCTCGCGCCTTCCTTCGCGGCCCATTTCTGAAAGGTCGGCAATGGCCTTTTTCCCGGTTCGCTCGAGCCACATTCACGGCACTCTGGTCCCCGAAGCCCCACATCCCTAGGGCTGACCATGCCACTCATGCTCCATGGCTTCCCCTTTTGACCTCCTTAGGATATGATACAAATCATAGACAATGATTATTGTTTAAACTCAAACATTTAAAAAAGGACCTCTCCGTTGGCCCGTCTTCCGGCCGGACTCCGGATCGCCGCCTACCCTGTCTCGCTCCTCCTTCGTCTTTTCCGGCTTTGCAACCGCTGCCGCATCATTGGATTCGAGGAGTACCGGGAACGACTCGCGAGGGGAGAACATGTTCTTATCGCCTTCTGGCATAACCAGGGGCTGTTCATGCCCTTCGTCTGGTTCGGCAAACCCGGCAAGATCAAGCTGATCGTTTCCCAGTCGAAGGATGGAGACCTCATCGCCTCTCTCCTTCTCTGGTTCGGCATCGAGAACATCCGGGGATCCTCGAGCCGGGGAAGTGCGGCCGCCATGAAGGAGCTCCTTCGGCTCGACCGGAAGGACACCGATTCGATCGTCTTCACCCCGGACGGTCCCAAGGGGCCCATCTACAAGGTCAAGGACGGCATCGGCTATCTCGCCCTCTCCTCGAAAAAACCTCTTTACCTTCAGAGCGTCTCATGCTCGCGCGCGAAAGAGCTTTCGTCCTGGGATCGCTTCCGGATTCCTCTTCCCTTTGGCACCGCCACCTGGGTCTGCTCCCCGGCCCTCCATCTTTCGAGCCACCCGGAGCTATCCCTCGCGGAGGCAGGAGAGGCGATCGAAGACTGCCTCAATGAGACAAACCGTATCACCGAGGCCTTGTCGGCGGGGCAAATCACCCAAAATGAGGCACGCGACCTCCTCCGCCCGGACAGGCTCCCGTGGTTTCCTTACAGCGTGATCGCGCCGCAAACAGTGCAAGAAGGAGCGCCCGGCCCCCTTTCCCCCGGACGGAGACGAAGCCGTGTCGCCTCCGCAATGTGACCGGTCGAGAGAGACTCTCCCGACCAGCAACCAAAGACTTCGCCAATGTCCCTCCTCCGCTGCAGGGGGAACACAGTCGCAACGGGATCGGATATCCACACCTCGAATCGCTTGCCGGCAAAAAACCTGATGAATTTTTGAGAAACTTGGGGTATAATACGAAGATCCCTGATGTTTCTATCAAGGCTTTGCACGGAATGACTTTGACACCCGGGATTGCCCGGGACGGGGTCTATCAGGACAATAAGGAAAGGAACAGAGTGCAGCTTCCCCTCGCAAGACTCAGACAGCATGTCGACGACTATAACAGGCTCGCAGATGATGCGAACTGGAACCGCTTCAAGTCCCTTCACTGGAACGAGCTCAGGCCCGAACTTCTCACCGAAGGACAGAAGAACGCGGTGGTCTTTGTCACCTATGTCGAAGACCATCTTCCCGGATATTTTTCTGAATATCAGTCTCTTTTTCCCATCGAAACCGACTCCATGAGCGCCTCCCTCCACAACCGGGAGCTCTTTCACTTCACAGTCCGGTGGGGCCTCGAGGAGGACCGCCACGCCCAGGCCCTTGCGCTCTACCAGTACCACGCCGGTATCGAGCCCGACCGCGACCGGCTCGAAGAAAAGCTCATCGTGGAAAACCGCAAGCCCTTCAGCATAGGATTTTCGAAACCGCCCCAGGTCTTCACCTACACGCTCCTGCAGGAGAAGGCCACACAGCTCTATTATCAGAGCCTGTCCAGGGTCGTCAAAGAACCCGTCCTCAACCGCCTCCTCGTCTACCTCACAAAGGACGAGTCCCGCCATTTCGGATTCTTCAGCGAGATGGTCGACTCCTTTGTCGAAAGTTACGGTGAAAAGGCTCTCTCCCTGATCGAGGAGGTGGCGCTAAACTACAAGATGCCCCTCCACAACACGATGGTCGACTACCGGCGGAAGGCGATCCTCATGGCCCGCGAGGCCCCCGGATACGACCGCAATCTTCCCCAGAAGGTCCTCATGCGCCAGCTCAAGCGTCTCGGCGATCGGCTTCCCGATCTTTCCGGGGCGATCGATGCCTCTGTGGCCCGCATGATGGACACCCTCCGCATCACGACGATCGAAGGAGTGGCCTGAAAAGAGAAAGGATCTTTCGGCAGGAGTGTTTGCCTTCCTGCCGAAGATCACTCTCTCATTCTGGATCCTTCTCACCCTAGGCACTCCTGTATATCACCAGACAATAAAACATTGAATTTCCATAATAGCTTCCAAACCGCCCAACCATTGAAGACTCTTTCGGACTTCAGGAGACACCGGTATGACCGAACCCACCCGCCCCGCGCGAGGTCTCCTCTCCGAAGCTCTCCACAGGGAGAAGGTCGGCACAGAGGACCGGCAAAAAGAGCAGTTGGGCGATTCTGTCTCCGGGATGCACGGTGTAGGGGTCATTTCCGTCGTTGGCCAGGATAATCCCGACCTCCCCGTGGTAGTCCGAATCGATCACCCCGATCCCCTGCGCCACCCGAACTCCGTGCTTTAGAGATAGCCCCGAACGGGAGGCCACGATGGCCACCACCCCAGGATCCCGGATATCGACGGCGATGCCTGAGCCAATAAGCCTCCTCTCCCCGGGAGCGATCGAAAGAGGGGCCGGGATCGCCGCCCGAAGATCGAGCCCCGCCGAACCCGGAGTCGCGCGGGAGGGAAGGGTCTCGACCGTTCCTGCCCCGACAGTTCTGACCCTGATCACCTTCCTGGCCGGCTCCTCCTCGGGCCTCATGGCGCGTTTGGCCCAGGAGAGGCCTTTTTGCCTGCCGCCGGAGGAGGAGCAGAGGCGTTTTCCAGGGAAAGGTCTAGAGAGGAAAAGCGACCGTAGACATCCCGAAGCGAAAGGTGCAAGCGGCCTTTCGTGTCTCCGGTCTGGAAGAAGACCCATCCCGGCGTCATCGACCCCGCAGGGAACACGGTCGGAAGCCCGAGCCGGACAAGCCTTCCAAGCTTCGAGCGGCTCTCCTCGACGAGACGCCGGTCCATCAGGGCTTCGGAGACCGCTCCCCCCGACGACGCGTACCGGTACCCCAGAAGGCGGACCTCCGCCCCGGGGTTTGCGATGGAAAGGTGAACGGCAAGAACCGGAAGCGTCTTGGGATGATGCGGATCGCCTCCGGCATCGATGGACAGGATACGAAAAGATTGGACCTCCCCCCGGACCGGGGAGGGATTTTGGTGGGGAGTGCAGGCTGCCAGCGCGGCAAAAAAGACGAGGGCTATGGCCGCTGTTCTTTTCGGGGACCTCTTCACCTTGCCTCGTCCCGACCCCGGACGATCTCCGTTCCCACCCCTTCGGGGGTAAAGATCTCGAGGAGAAGCGCGTGGGCGATCCGCCCGTCGATCACGTGGACCTTTCCGACGCCCTCGGAAAGTGCGCGGAGACATCCCTGCATCTTGGGCACCATCCCTCCCGCAATGATCCCCCTCTCGATCAGGGAGAGAATCTCCTCCCGGTCAAGAGAGCCCAGAAGTTCCCCCGTTTCGTCGAGGACCCCCCGGGTATTGGTCATCATAATGAGCTTCTCGGCCTTCAGGGCCCCGGCGATAACGGAGGCCGCCTCATCGGCATTGATGTTCAGGGGGTCACCCTCCTCCGTCACGCAGACCGGCGCCACGATGGGAATGTAGCGGTGGCGATCGAGCAGGTCGAGGATCTCCGGGTTGACGGAGAGGATCTCCCCTACGTGGCCGAGATCCCGGCCTTCGTGAACCTTTCTCCGTCCCGAAAGGAATCCCCCGTCCCGCCCGGAAAGCCCGACCGCCCGGCCTCCGTGGCGATGAACCATGGTGACGATCTCCCGGTTGATCCGTCCGGTAAGAACCATCTCCACCACCTCCATGGCGTCCGCCCCGGTCACCCGGATCCCGTTTACGAACTCTGGCGCCATACCGAGGCGACCCATGAGATGGGAGATCTGGGGACCTCCCCCGTGAACGACCACCGGCCGGATCCCGATGTGCTGAAGAAGGACCAGGTCCTGGGCAAATGAGAGGCTCTCCTCCCCTCCCCCGTCGAGGGCCCCGCCCCCGAACTTGATGACAAAGGTCTTGCCGTGAAAGGTCCGAATATAGGGAAGGGCATCGATCAGAACCTGCGCCTTCTCCAGAATGCTTTCCATGATCGCTCCGGTCGCTAGGGTGTGGAAGAGGAAGAGCCGTCGCGAATTTTCGCAAGCTTTCGCGCGATTTCCCCCAGTCCCGTGTGAAGGTAGCGCTGGGTCGACCCGAGGGAGGCATGGCCCAGAAGGGCCTGGATCTCCCGAAGGTCGGCCTCGCGGTCGAGAAGGTGCGTGGCGCAGGAGTGGCGGAGAGCATGCGGGGTCACACTCTTGGAAAGCCCCGCCTCCTTCGCGTATTTTTTGACGATCCTGCCGACCTGCCAAGGAGAAAGGGGACCTCCGTCATGGTCCGCAAAGAGCGGTCCGGAAAGGAGGGCGCCCGTTTTTTTTACCTGACCCCGAAGAGCCAAAAGAGCCTCCCTGGCCTCGCCAACCACCGGAACCCGACGGTCCTTCCCACCCTTGCCCCGGACCAGAAGGGCGGAAAGAGCGGAGTCGAGATCCTCCCAAAGAAGACCGCAAAGTTCGGAGAGACGGACTCCCGTCTGATAGAAGAGCTCGAGGATCGCCCGGTCGCGGAGCTCCTTCGGGGAGGTCGCAGGCCCTTCCCGGTCGCAGGCTGCGACCAGGGAGGAAGCCTCTGCCTCGGAGAGAAGCGGGGGGAGCTTTCTTTCGGCCCGGGGCCCCGAGATCCCGCGAAAAGGATCCTCCGCAACGTGGCCGGAGGCCGCCAGAAAACCGTAAAAGCCCCGAAGTCCTGAGAGGATCCGCGCAATGCTCGAAGGGGCGTAGTCCCGGTCGCAGAGGCGCTTGGCGAAGCTGAGGGCCCGAGTGCGGTCGAGCCGCTCCCAGAGAAAACCGTCCCCTCCGCCAAGGAGACGCTCCTCGAGAGTCGTCAGAAGCGACAGGTCGTCGAGGACCGCCGAGACTGTCCGGGGAGAGCGACCCAAACGCACAAGGTTTTTTTTATAGGCCAGGCAGAGGGGGTCCCGAAGGAGGCGTTCGTGACGATCTTCCCCCGCCGTCTCCCCTCCGGAGGAAGCGTCCGCCTCATTTCCCCCCGCTTTTGGCAAGACAACAGAAGACCTGTCGCAGCGCCGCTTTCCCGAACCCGATCCTCCCACTGCCTGACCTCCTTGGCCCGCCTCCGTCGATATCTCCCCGGAAGCGGCGTTTTGCCCTCCCCGCCGCCTCTAGCCCCTCCGCCGAACCGACTCCCACCACCGGTCGAACGCCTCCCGAGCCCGGACCACCTGGGCCTTCCGGCGCTCGGCCTTTCCTCCGCGAACCCGGCCGGGGAGCGGGGGGAAGAGACCGAAATGAAGGTTGACCGGAGAAAATCGCCCTGTCTCCTCGGGTCCGGGAGGCGTGCCCTCCTCGCGGTAGGCCGCCGGAACGAGCGCCCGGACGAGAGCGCCCAGGGCCGTAGCCGGCGGAGGAAGGGAGACGGGAGGTCCGGGGCTGAGAAGAAGGGCGGTGAGCCTCCCCAGGGCGATTGATTCGGTATAGCCCTCCACACCCATCATCTGGCCCGTCGGATAGACCCCGTCACGGGCAAGAAGCGACAGGTTTGAGCCCAGGACGCGGGGCGCATCGAGAAAGGTGTTCCGATGAAGGGAGCCGTAACGGAGAAAAACCGCCCCGGAAAACCCCGGAAGCTTCCGGAAGATCCGGTCCTGCTCCGAATATTTGAGCTTGGTCTGGAAGCCCACGAGGTTGTAGGCTGTCTCCTCCCGGTTTTCGGCCCGGAGCTGGAGCACCGCACAGGGGGTCTTGCCTGTCGCCGGGTCGACGAGCCCCACCGGGCGAAGGGGGCCGAAAGCCAAGGTCTCGGGGCCGCTCTCGGCAAGTGACTCCACCGGCTGACAGGCCTCGAAGGCCCTAAGGACCTCCGGACGATCCTCGACCCCCTCGTGGGGGGGTACCCGCTCTCCGGTCAAAAGATCGGCGCACAAAGCCTCGTATTTTTCCCGATCGAGGGGAACGTTGACATAGTCTCCCACCCCGGGCTCGCCCCAGCGATCCCCCCGGAAAAGCGGTCCGAAGTCGAGGGAGGATGCCTCCACGACAGGGCTGATGGCATCGTAGAAGGAAAGCCTGTCCGAGCCGATGGCCTCCTCGAGGGCCCGGGCTAAAGCCGGATGGGTCAGGGGTCCGGTCGCCAGGACAAGGGGACGCACCTCGGGGATCCGGTCGATCCGCTCCCGGAGGACCGTGATGCGCGAGTCGCCTTCGACTTGCCGGGTGAGCCGCTCCGAAAAACGCTCCCGGTCGACGACCAGGGCCCCTCCTCCAGGGATCCGGCACTCCAGTGCCGCCTCGAGAACCTTCGATCCCATCTTCTCGAGCTCTTCCTTGAGAAGGCCGTGGGCCGTCCCGGGATCGACGCTCTTGAGGGAGTTCGAACAGACGAGTTCGGAGAAGGCCCCGGAGCGGTGGGCGCCGGTCATGGTCTCCGGGCGCATCTCTACGAGCATCACCGGGACGTTCTCGCCGGCCAGAGAGAGCGCCACCTCGGTCCCGGCCAATCCCCCGCCAACGACCATCACCGGACGAGCCGTCACGCCGTGATCCCCGGCTCCTCCCCTTCCGGGGCCTCGTACTCGCAATCCTTCTCCGGACAGGCGAGAAGGGTCTTCCCGCCACTCTTTTTTTCGACCAGGAAGGCGTGGCCGCAGGAAGGACAGGCGCGCGCCACCGGTCGGCCCGGATAGGTCCTGTCGCATTCGGGGTAACGGCTGCATCCGTAAAAGATCCCCCTTTTCCCCCGGCGGGGCAGGATCTCGCCGTCGCATCCGGGACGCGTGCAATGGATCCCGGTAGGAAGGGGACGGGTCGTCTTGCACTTGGGATAGTTGGCGCAGGAAAGAAATCGTCCGAAGCGGCCTGTCTTCACCACCATCGTCCCCCCGCAGGCGGGACAGGGAGGAATATCGGCAGGAAGGGGAACGGGAGTCTCGTCCTTTTCCTTGGGAGGCCAGGGACGGGTCGTCTTGCAGGCGGGATAGTCGCTGCACGCAAGAAAGGTCCCGAACCGTCCCTTCCGGACCACCATCGCCTTGCCGCAGGTGGCGCAGACTTCCCCCGGAGCCTCGGGAAGCACCTCGGGGGCCAGCCCGGACTCCGTCTGAACGATGTTCCGGGTCGTCTTGCAGGCGGGATAGTTCCCGCAGGCCAGGTAGGCCCCGTGGCGCCCCCATTTTTTGACCATGAGAGCCTGGCAGACCGGGCAGGGGATCTCGGTCGGCTCGCTCTTGGCCTTGAGGTTGGTCATGCCCCCGCCCTTGGCGCGACCGAGCTCCGCCGAGAAAGGCCGATAGAAGTCGTCCACGGCATCGCGGTAGACCTTGTCCCCCTCCTCCACAGCGTCGAGCTCCTCCTCCATCCGGGCGGTGAAGGCGACGTTGAGAAGGTCCGGGAAGCTGTCCACGAGCAGTCGGTTGACCGTCTGGCCGAGCTCCGTGGGGTAGAAGCGGTTCTCCCGCTTTTCCACGTACTCCCGGTCGATAATGGTGGTCATGATCGTGGCATAGGTGCTGGGACGGCCGATTCCCTTTTCCTCAAGTTCCCGGATCAGGGAGGCCTCGTTGAAGCGGGGAGGCGGCTGGGTAAAGTGCTGGGAGGCATCCGGAGGCCCCGAGACCTGCACCTGCTCTCCTTCGTGAAGAAGCGGAAGCTCCGTCTCCTCTTCCTCGGAGCCTTCCGACTCGTCCTCCTCCCCCTTCTTTGCCTTGGACTGTCCCTCTCCCCGGACGGCGAGAAAGCCCGGATCGAGCATGCGTCGCCCGGTCGCCCGGAAGGTATCCTCCCGGTCCCCCTCCACGGTGACGGTCGTCTGGAGGTAGCGCGCCGGCAGCATCTGGCTCTCGACAAAGCTCTGCCAGACGAGCTGGTAGACCCGGAGAAGGTCCCGGTCGAGGACGGAGGCCAGGGAGGCCGGAGTCCGGCTGACATCGGTGGGACGGATCGCTTCGTGAGCGTCCTGGATCCCCTTTTTGTTTCGGTAGGTGGGGCTTTTCGTGGGGAGCCCGTTCGGATAGTTCCGACGGATATAGTCGCGGGCCATCTCCTGGGCCTCGGGGGCGAGCCTGACCGAGTCGGTTCTCATGTAGGTGATGAGACCGGTCTGTCCCTGGCCTGGAAGCTCGATCCCCTCATAGAGCTTCTGGGCGAGCTGCATCGTCTTCTTCGCCGGGAAGCGGAAGCGGCGGGCCCCATCCTGCTGGAGGCGGCTGGTGGTCAGTGGGGGCGACGGCTGGCGCTTCTTCTCGTCGGCGGTGAGGCTTCCGATTTTGAAGTTTTCTTCGGCAAGTCGCCTAAGAACCGCGTCTGCCTCTTCCTGAGTTCCAATCTCGGCCTTCTTGCCGGCAATCCTGTCGAGCTTCGCCTCGAAATGGTCCTCCGAGCGGCCGGAGTCAAGCGGATGGAATGTCTGCAGGATCGTCCAGTACTCGACCGGCACGAAGGCATTGATCTCGTTTTCCCGGTCGCAGACAAGCCGGACGGCCACCGACTGGACCCGGCCCGCGGAGAGCCCCCGGCGGACCCGGTCCCAGAGAAGGGGGGAAAGGGAGTAGCCCACGATGCGGTCGAGCGCCCGGCGGGCCTTTTGCGCATCGACCTTGTGGAGGTCGATCTCCCCCGGATGCTCAAGCGCCTGGGCGATCCCCCGGGGGGTCAGCTCGTGGACGAGCACCCGGCGGATGGGTTTTTTAAGGGATTCGAGCTCGCTTGCGATGTGGTAGGCAATCGCCTCCCCTTCCCTGTCGGGATCGGAGGCCAGATAGATCTCCCGGGACCCCCGGGCCGCCTGCCGGATCTCGTCGAGCACGTTTTTCTTGCCCTTCGAGACCTCGAACTCGAGCTCGTAACCGTTTTCGAGATCGACCCCGATCCGCGAGGCCGGGAGGTCCTTCAGATGGCCGACGCTGGCCTTCACCTTGTAGCCCGGTCCCAAAATCCGGGTCAGCGTCCGGGCCTTCGTCGGGGACTCGACGACGATGAGCGTCCCGCCCCGGGAGGAGTCCTCGCCGAAGGTCACCTCTTCGGCCTTGCCCTTTCTGGAAGCCGCACCGGCCGGGCGGGATTTCGCGGACGCGGACGAGGGAGTGGTTTTTGGGGAACTTTTTGTTCCGCCTGCCTTGCCGGCTTTCCCGGCTGGCTTCTTTGTCACCGTCACGAAGAGAACCCTTTCAGAATAAGGAGAATGGAGAAAGCGGGAATCCTGTCGGAGTCCCGCGAAAAATCCATCGGGTCGGGGGGCGCATACCGATGCGCCTGCCACGAATCCTTGGACAATCAGGAAAGAAGCGCCGCCACAACCTCTTCCGCAGAACCTATACGCCGGGCTCCCTCTTCTT
Organism: Nitrospirota bacterium; assembly: GCA_021801345.1. Taxonomy (GTDB): domain Bacteria; phylum Nitrospirota; class Leptospirillia; order Leptospirillales; family Leptospirillaceae; genus UBA4572. Next base: position 5,714 of record JAJYYA010000010.1, on the reverse strand, counting down.
CTAGGAGCGAGGGTCCGGTCCCCTCCCATCCCCGGGCGCCCCGGTCGAAGACCAGAAGCTCCCGCCCCTCCTCGAGAGCGATGCGGGCGGTCACATAGGTTCCGGAGCGACGACGGTGCGGACCGGCGACCACGGCCAGAGAGAGTCCGACCACAAGCCGGTTGCGATGGGGAAAGTGCCAGCCGTCCGGTCCGTCTCCCGGAAGAAACTCCGAGAGGAGGAGTCCCCCCTTCTCGAGGATCTGCCGAGCCAGATCCTTGTGCTCCGGGGGGTAGACCCGATCGAGACCGGTACCGACCACCGCCACCGTGGGCACTCCCGCCAAAAGAGCTCCCCGGTGGGCCGCTCCGTCGACGCCCCGGGCCAGACCCGAGACGACTCCGAACCCTGCCTCCGAGAGCTCGCGCGCCAGGGCCGTGACCTCGGAAAGGGCTTCCTTGCCCGCCTCCCGAGCCCCGACGATCGCGACAGACGGCCGGTCGAGGGCACGAAGATCCCCTCGGGCAAACAGGAGAAAGGGGGGCGAGGAGAGCGTCCCGAGCATCGCAGGAAACTCCGGATCTCCCGGATGCATCATCTTAAGCCCAAGGCGTTCGACCTTGTCAAGAAGAGAGGGAAGGAAGGCGTCGAGACGGACGATCTCCCCGGGAGGAAGGGAGGACAGGATCCGGTCCCGGGCCGTCAGGAGATCCTCTCCTGCCTCCTCCCGGAGGCGCCTCTTTTTTTGAAGGCTTTCGAGCTCGGCCAGATGGGCGATCGCAAAGAGGCGGCCGGAATCGTCCTTTGCCTTTTCCGTCACCTTCGACGACCCGCGGAGAGATCGGCAAGGATTGAGAGAGCGGAGGGGGAGCAGGTAGAATGGAAAAAAAGGGGAAGCCCTCCTTCCCCTTCGCTTGAGGAAGTCCCCGCCCGGACGTGTTTGCCTCCCCGTTTTGGGCTCAAACGACAGGACCGCTCATGGATCAGTCTCTTTACCATCTCTTCCTCTACGCCACCATTGCCCTGACCGCGCTCACCCTCATCGGCATCCTGGTCTTCCTCTCCGACAGGAAGCGGCGCAAGGCAGAAAGCCCCGATCCCGTCACACTCTCTCCCGTCGATCGGATCGCCGAGATCGACGCCCAGATCGGCGCCTTCCGCCAGCGGATCGACGCTCTTGAAGAGGAGAAGCGTCGGCTTCTCCGGGCGTCGGATCCTCCTCACTCTCCCCTGTCGACATAAAGCTCCTCGCGGGCGGCATTGTAACCGAAGAGCTCCCCATAGCGCCCCCAGTTCACGAGAAGGGAAAACGACCCGTCCACGTCCTCCGAGGGGAAGGTCTCCCCCAGGCGTTTTTTGAGCTCCTCCTCCGGGAGGCTTTCGCCCTTCTCCTTCTCGAGCCAGGAGAGGACCGTGGAAAAGAGCGGCAGGGTAAGCAGGCGCTCCCTGATGGCGGCCTTTCGCCCGTTGATATCCTTTTGGAGGAGCGCTTCCCCAAGCGGCGTCAGCGCGATATCGCTCTCCGGCGTGACGACAAAGCCCAGGGATTCGGCCGCGCGGACAATCTGGAGCTCCTCTCCCAGGTCGAGATGCAGGTCGATCCCCAGCTGGTAAAGATCGGAGGCCCCGCCTTTCTCCTTAAGAATCTTGAGAAGTCCGACGATCCGGCTGATCCCCGTATAAGGCTCAGGTTCGCCTTCCATCACCTTTCCTCCTTGGTTGTTTTTCCGTTTAGGTGTCCGACGGGGGCTCTCCCCGCATCCGGACAGAACATCCTTACGAAATGAGCGAAAAGATCTCGTCCGAAAGCCGCTCGAAGTCCGGATGTTTTCTGTTTCTGGGTCGCGCAAGCCCGACCGGAATCTCCCGGACCACCCGGGTAGGTCTGCGGGAGAGCACGACGACCCGGTCGGCCATAAGAAGTGCCTCTTCGATGATATGGGTCACCATGACGATCGTACGCACCGGCATCTCCGAATCCTGCCAGAGCATCAGAACCTCGTCGCGCAGCGTCACCGAGGTCAGGGCATCGAGGTTCGAGAAGGGCTCGTCCATCAGAAGGATCCGGGGCTCGATCGCCAGAGCCCGGGCAAGCCCCACACGCTGCTTCATCCCGCCGGAGAGCTCCCGCGGATACGCCTCTTCGTACCCCTCGAGACCCACCTTGTCGATATAGAAGGAGACGGTCCGGTCCACGACCTCCTTCGATCGGCCCCGGGCCACCAGCCCCAGCGCCACATTGTCCCGAACAGACAGCCACGGAAGAAGGGCGAACCCCTGGAAGACCATCGCCATGTCCTTGTTGATCCCGTCCTGTCTCTCTCCCTTGTAGAGAATCTCGCCCGACGAAGGGGAGATCAGCCCCTGAAGGATCCGGAGAAGGGTGCTCTTGCCGCATCCCGACGGGCCGACGATCGCCACGAACTCCCCCTCCGAGACGGAAAGGGAGAGGTTCTCGATGGCCCGGTAGGAGCGTCCGTCCCGGGAAAAGTCCCGGGACACGCCGCGGAGGGAGAGGAAGGGTTGCTCAGGCGTCATAGCTGTACCTTCTTGTGACCCGCTCGTAGAGAGGAACCCAGAAGAGCCGGTTTGCCGCCACCACCGCGGCCGTCATGACGATCAGGGCCGCGACGATCAAAACCGGGTGCGAGCCCTGGTAGGTGGCCCTGTCGAGAAAGGCTCCGAGGCCTTCGACTCCGTAGTCTTTTTTGGCATAGACCACATACTCCGAGACGATCAGGGCATTCCAGCCCCCGCCGAAGGCCGTGATCGATCCGGTCACAAGCGAGGGCAGCAGGAAGGGAAGGAAGACCTTTCGGATAAAGAGCCCTCTCCGGATCCCGAAGGTAAGGGAGACCTCCCGAAGCTCCGCCGGGAAGGTCCCGACCCCCGAGAGCAGGTTGAAGAGGAGGTACCACTGCATTCCCGACATGAGAAGAAGGACCGAGGCGATGTTCATGCTGTGAAGCCGGGAGACGACCACGACGATGACGAAGGGGAAGAGGGCCGTCGCCGGCACGGAGGCCATGATCTCGGCCAGAGGAAAGACGATCCGGGAGAGCCTCGGCGTCCGGAAGACCCAGTAGGCCAGGGGAAGCGTCCAGAGAAGGCTCAGAAGATAGGCCGCCATGAGGCGCAGAGAGGAGTACAGGAGATCGGCAGGAAGCTCAGACAGGCTCTGCCAGGGGATTCCCTGACGGAGCCAACCCTCCACGACGCGCCCTCCCGCATAGAGGCTCTCCGTGAGAAGGTACCCCCCCGAGAACCCCAGAAGAAGGAGGACTCCGCCCCGGACAAACGAGGGAAGGGGCAGCCGCGCTTTCTCCGGAGCGCCTCCCGTCTTTCGCAGGACCTGTCCCAGGCCCTGCGAGAGCACGCTCCGAAGAGCGGCCAGGCGCTCCGATCCGGCAAGGAGGTCGTAGACGGGAGAGGAGATTCTGGGCGTATGGCTCTCGACCTCCCCGATCCGGAAGTTGTGAGACCAGGCCAGGAAGGGGCGAAAGACGAGAAGGTCGAGGATCATGACGGTCACCACCAGGGCCCCGACCCCCAGAAGCGCCTCCCCGAAATGTCCCTTCTCGGTGCTCGACACAAGAAAACTTCCCAGGCCGGGGAGCTCGTAATGGATCGGCCCCAGAGCGATCATCTCGCAGGCGATGAGGAAATACCACCCGGCCGTCCAGGAGAGAACGGAGTTGTAGACCACCTTGGGGAGGGTAACCGGAACGAGGAATCGGGCGGCCCAAAGCCAGGCCGGAGCCCGGACGCCCCGAAACAGGTCCGTCAGATCCTTGGGGGCCGTCCGGACCGATTCGTAGACCGCGAAGGCCATGTTCCAGGCCATGCTCGTGGCGATCAGAACGATCGAGGCCGCCTCGACCCCCATCCGCATCGACGGAAAGAGGGGAACCATCACGAGAACGACCGCAGGAAAAAATCCCAGGACAGGGATCGACTGAAGAATGTCGAGGACGGGGATCAAAAGCCGGGGACCGAGCCGGGTGAGCGCCGCGGAGAGACCGTAGGCATAGGCGAAGGCCAGAGAAAGGAGATAGGCCAGAAGGAGACGGAAAAGGGAATGGAGAATGTCTCCCGGGAGATCGCGAAGGTCCTCCCGCGGGATCACCGGAACCCCCGAAGGAGGGGTCCGGGAGAAGAGCAGAACCACGCCGGAGAAAATCATGAGCCCCATCAGTGTGGGCCAGAGAAAGGAGAGGCGTCGCAGGAAGGGGGCGTTCACAAAACAGCCCTTTTCGATAATTCCCGTTCGGCTTGAAATATTCTGCCGTTGGCGTAGGATAAAAGAGAGATCAATGTTCTCGAAAACCTCGCAACTTCATCAGGATATTGATGGTTCAGGCATTTTTGGCAGACCGGACAGCCCCTTTTATCTCGGCCGGTCGACGACAGGCGAGAGCCTCCATTCGTCCCCCGTCTCGAACATAGGACCGCACGTTACTTCAACACTCTAGCAAGGACGCCCATGGAGACACAAACGGCTCTTCTTGCCCTGGTCATTCTGGCGGCCCTCCTCGTGACGGCCGCAGTTCTCTTTCTTCTGCGGCTCACGAAGACGCTCTCCCGGCTCGAGGAGGCGGTGGAGAAGATCGAGAGCTCGGCCCTCCCTCTCGTCGACAACCTTCGTAAGATCTCCGACGAGGTCGAGCCCGTGGTCAGACGGACGGCAGAACGCTACAGGGGACTCGAAGACAGGATGGAGGCCCTCTCCAGACACCCGATCCTCTCCTTTCTCCTACCGGTCCTCAAGGGAAGGAATCCCTTCTCGACCGGGAAAGGACTTTTCCGTATGGCGCGAGGCCTGTCCGCAGGACTTGTTCGGGCCCGGGAGGTCCTTTCCCGCGGAGAGGAGGCTCCCCATGCCACAGTGACCGCCCACCCACCCACGACACAGGAGACAGACCATGGCCAGCGACAGAAATGATACAGGACTCGCACTCTTTTTGACAGGACTTGCCGTCGGGGCGGCTTTGGGGGTTCTTCTTGCCCCGGCCTCCGGGGCGGAGACCCGAAAAAAGCTAGGAGAGAAGGTTCGCTCTCTCAAGGACGAGGCTGAAGAGGAGTTCACCGAGGGCATCGAACGGCTCAAAACCGAGCTTCCCGCCCGGAAGGACCGCTATTCCGAGGCGATCCGGGAAGGATGGAAGGCCTTCCGTCAGTCCGTCGCCGCCGAAGAAGGAAAGGTCCCTCCCGCCTCCTGAGGTTTAGGGGGGAGTGTTTTGCGAAACGGAACACCTCCAAGGGGGATCCCTGTCGAGAGACGGGGGGAGACTTGCCGAAGATTCTTTGACCGACGAAAAGATTTCCTCCCATCCGACACCGCTTTTTTCCGGAAGTTCCCGGATCGACGAGCTCCGGTCGTCAGACCAGACGATCGGGAGGACGCATGATGTTCAAAACATTCTTTGGCCTGACGGCCGGATGGTCCTTATCTCCGTGACGCTTTTCCACGGAACAGCTCTGGCGGACTCCCTCGTTGACGCCGCCGGTCGGGGAGATGTCCCGGCGGTCGCCCATTTCTGGGTCTCGGCGCCCGCGTGAATCAGCCCGACAAGAGCGGAAAATCGGCACTCTTCCGGGCCGCCAGGGGAGGACACGCCGACGTGGTCAAGCTCCTCCTGAGCTATGGGGCCGACCCGAGCCTGGCCGACAGTCAAGGCATGACTCCCCTCGCAGCGGCCGTCCAGAACAACCATCCCGACATTGCCGTCCTTCTG
>JAJYYA010000005.1 GCA_021801345.1 Nitrospirota bacterium | reverse complement strand
GTCCCGGACATGATGGAGAGTCTTAATCCCTTATTCATCAGGTCTTCTCTTCGGTCATGAAAGACTCTCATTGCCACCGGGTGAACTGCGTCTTAATCCCTTATTCATCAGGTCTTCTCTTCGGTCAGCCCTCCTTCCCTGAGCCTTTTCTCCCAGCGGTTTCCGGGAAGGGTTGCAGAAAAATCGAGAAGCAAAAAAGTTAACATAGAAGGATCCCGTCTTCCCCACTTTCTGACTCGCTGACAACCATCCCGTTTGTCTTCTCGCCAATTCCCCGGATAATCATTTCATTCTCCAGATTGGGCAACATGCTGAACGTGACCTCGTCCGGCATAGGCTGTTTTCCAATCCAGATGATATCAGGGTTCTCGGGTACTGGATAGGCGCGAATATCATCTTCCCGTGGGTTAATAATCATGGCGAGGTCAGCCATGATCCTGTCGAGGAATGCCTCATTTCCTCGCGTCATGAAGACTGAGTACTGAAGAGGAATCCCACATCTCTTCAGGTACCGATGCACCCTGTTGAGCCTTCGGGGAGCTGCAATATCGTAGGAGATTATCCAAGAGGTCTTCTTTGAGGCACTCATAGTTCCAACCTGTCATGGAGCCAGTTTTCGAGATCCGCCAGAGCGATATCGATAAAATTTTCGTATACTTCCCGCTTCGATTCGAACCACTGCGCCATCTCTGCCATAGACAGATCGTTCTTTTTCTTAATTTGAGAAAGATGATCATCTATCAGATGGAAGAGCTTCCAGTCGAGAAGTTCCGCCAGATCTCCCAACAGTCGAAACCCTGCGCGTTTTCGCAATAGAATCCGCGGATCAATGTTTGACTTGGAGATGCGATCTGCGGTAATTCCATAGCATAGGCCTCTAAGAGCATGAAGCATCCACCGAATATCGTAGCCAGGATGGCGCAATACGAGAAGGTTGTTGAGAAAATCTTCGGCCTGACGTGGGCGCATATCTTGGACAACGGTTTTGAGTTCTCTTTCTGCCTCAAGGATCGCGGTCCGAGTAGTTGCGCTCCGCCAAACCTCGAAGTGCTCCTCCCAATTCTCGAACTCAAGGAGCTCTTCCAAAAGAGAGTGAAGCATCCCGCTCCGCTGGCGGAGCCCCACGCAGACTCCTTCAGCATCACCCCGTCCATCGATAAAGGTGATCGAGATCCCGTACTTGAGACAGGTCACAAGGGCCTGTGTCTCAATTTCAACACCGCCTTTAAGAAAGAGACGGCCAATACGATAAATCGGATACATACCGGGAGCACGCCCGGGTGTCAGAACCTGGAGGGATGGACCGCTATAAAGAGATACATGTGCGTTTGGTCTACCTTCAATGTAAAGTGACTTCATCGGTATCCTTCTCGGACGGATCGTCCGATTCATCTTCGAACTCTTCCGAAAACCCCTCCCTGATGGCCGAAACTAAAAATCTTGATTCTCTTAGGAGCAGACGACGCCAAGTCCGCGCTAGAATCTCATATTGCGGATAAAAGTGCTGACGTCCGGTCTTTCCGAGAAGACATGCGCCCTTGTCGGAGACGAAATGGTCCTCCCGAAGAGCGCGACTGCGAAAAAGATCCCAAGCAAAGAGATCGACCCGAGAACGAATGGGTTCGATAAGGTCGCAGGCCAAAGAGTCTCGTCCATAGGCTGGTTCGTGAAAGAATCCGATCATGGGATCCAAGCCGCACATATTGGCAGTCCGAACCGCATCAAAGTGGAGAAGTGTGTACGACAAAGAGAGAACCGCATTGACGGGATCTCGGGGAGGCCGTCGGTTCCGTCCAGTAAAACCTAGCGAAGGAGCAAAAGCCGAGGTCAATGCCTCAAAATAGACACTACCGGCTCCTCCCTCCATCCCAAGCAGGCTCGGGAGATCGGGGCTCTCGCCAGAGGTTGGACGGATCTTTTTTGTCAGATCAAGAATCTGTTCGATCGGGCGCTGAAGAGACGATGTCAGATCCGGGCGAACGCTCAGGATCGTCCGAAGAGCCCGAACCTGGCTTTTAAGCTTGGCACTCACAAGACGACCGGCCCACAGCCTACGAAGCATTGCATCGTGGAAAAGCGCATATTGGCGAAGTCGAATACGCACGTCGTTGTGGCGAATCCCGTCGATCCTCGCCACCTTTTTCCCATGACGCCCGCTCAGAACGACAGTTTCTGCCCCGGCATGAGCCAGCTCTCCCAGAACTGACGATGTCAGGGAGACCTCGGCCCGGATAACGACCCGATCGAGAAAGGTCAAGGGAACGCTTCTGACACGCTCTCCCCCCTCCCGGAGGATAAGCGCTCCGTTTTCTACATCAAGATCGAGACCTTTTCTGTCAAGATACAGCGTAGCCACCCCTAAATCTCCTCTCGGCAAGGATGAAAGTTCCCCCTCCGAAATACACTACACCATCACAGAGCCGTTGAAATGTTTGGCAAGCTTGCGGAGCCGTCGGGTAAACTAGGAGAGCCTCTTAAATGCCTCTCCCAGAAAGCTCTTGAGACGCTCCGGGGAGGTGATCTCTTTGAAATCCTGGTTCTCCACTTTTGTATGAGCCACAACATTTCGGAGCATGGTCAGCTTCTGCAAAAAGGGATCCGGCTCGGATGTCCGGAAATCTTGCTTGAGACTTTCTCGTTCCTGATACAAGTCGGGATTGCGCCCCCGATTTATGAGTTCACGGCTGTAAAAGCTTTCGAGCAGGAGGATGATTGTCCGCGCCCAGTCATCTTTCTTGAAATAAAAAAACGCAAGCTCTCTTTCCCATTCATAGCGGTCGACCTTCCTGTACCAATCAGTCCTCTGTTGCAGAATCGGATGAAAGAGTGAGAGAAGAGGAGATGCTTGAGAAATTTCGGAGTCCTTTTGCCGAAAGGTGCTGATTTTGTTCCTGGACTCCTTGACCTGGTTGGTCCGCTCAAAGTAAGCGGCATCTTTTAGGCTTCGGGCATCGATTCCTTCCTGGTCGTACAGAGGAGCAAAGACCCCAAAATTTCCTGACCCTTCAAAGTTTTCCAAGGCTCTTATCCACTCAAGAAGTTTCGAGTATCCCGAAAGAGAGATGACTGGACACAGGTCATTTTCACTCATCTCATAGGCTCCGTAGTAAAACCCTTTCACCCGAACCTTCCGGACAACCTCGAGATAATAGCCAGCTAAGATGCTCATCATTGGGGTATGGCGAAAACCATGTGTGACATCAAAGAAGAGACTTTCGGAAGCCGTCACTTCACGGCTGACAATATTGAGGATATCAAGCTGTTCACTCTCCGTCTTGCCAAAAGGAATACGCAAGGCTCTGACAGGCATTCCAAGGCTCTTTTGCAGCACCTCTTCGACCAGTTTCAACTTGCTATCGAGATCTTCTCCGTCAAAAAAGTCGAGCTTCCCCTCCTCTTTCAGATACTCGAGAATGAGGTTGTCCCACATACTGGTCTCGGTCCCGAGAAGTACAAGCCGGTCGACCTTCAGATGACTCGCAAGACTCATTCCGAGAAAGCGGGTTTTAAAGATCTCTCCGCCGGGCCGGGGCATCTGATAGCTTGTCTCGGGATAGGTCTTGTGATCACGCATCTTGCCGAGGAAGCTCACCAAAGTCTTCTTGTAGCCAATACTCATTGTATCGACCTTCCAGTTATATTTTTTTAAGCTGAACAAACTCCCACATATTGCCCCGACTAATAACTACAACGGAGTGCTTCATCTCTTTTTTCTTCTTGAAGCTCTCCCGCTTTTCCGGGTCGAGGTTCTCCATTAGCTTGGCAGAATTTTCCCTGTCAAGCTCGGCCTTTCCTTCCCCTTTCGGGTCGACAATCTTTACCTTCCCATCTCCGGGTGAGTATGTCAGCTTCGCATTCTCCCAGACCTTATGGTCCTTTGGCAGATCCCCACGATCGAGCATCTCCTTTACCATGGACTCTTGCCGCTCTTTTTCGGCCTGCCTTCCCTTTCGATCGAGATCATCGGATTTGAATGCCCCGTAGCCGACAGAGGTCTTGGCTCCGAAACCAAAAAATTTAAAGGCGTGGACGAATGTCTTAACCACCAATTCCTTCCATTCCCCCTCTGTCGTCTGCACTCCATCACATGGCACCCGAGAGACGTTGAAAACAAATTCCGTTTTTGGGGCAATGGCGAGAAAAAAAACGGGAATAGGCGCACTTGTCCCCGATGGAGAAGCATTTCCTTCAAGATATTTGGCGTTGTGGGGATTCATGATTTCGACCGTCAAAGACTTCTTCTCCATCTTGGGATAGGCATCAACGAAAATGAGCTCTCCCCGCTGGTCAGAGCTTATCGTCCCTCTCTTTGCATCCTCATTAGGATCGGCACCGAAGAACTGACGAACCTTCGTCTCGCTCCAGCCTTCCTCCTCGCCCATGTCCCGGGCCGCAGCCCGAAGAACACCCTTGATTCCTGCTCCCGGCAGGTAGGGAAGCCCATAGGGCTTGAGGAAGCTGAAGCCATTTTCCAGTGGATGCTCGTTGCCCAACCCTGTCGCAAATGGAGAGGTCGTTTCGGCAGAAAGAGTCAGTGCATCGGATCTGTCCTTAAAAAGCGTCTTCTGTCGGTTAATGAGAGCAACAGACAGGTCCGTTAGGGATTTCTCTATTACGCAAACATCTTGGAAAGCCTCCAGCTTTTTGTTCTTTTCGATCGACCAATCGGTCGGATTGTAGCCTCCAAAGTAGGTCGAGAAACGAAGTCCAGGAGAGATCTTATTCTCATCAAGTTTCGAAAGGATCTCCGAGACCGTCTTTGGCAGGGCGCGCACCATGGTGCTCATTATGAAATCCCTCCTCCAGAAAGACTTTTGTCTGACTTGAAGACAGCCACGAACTGGCGAAGCCAGCGCAAGACCTGCAATGTCTCGTCGGTAGCCCGCATATAGTCGCTGACCGGCATGGTCTGGAGAGCTGTCATGATATCGGGGAATTTTTCCGACTTCACCTTCATCGCCTTAGACAGCCACTCGCAGAGATCCTCCGCCAAGGCCTTCTTTTCCTTCTCCTTGCGAGAATAAATATAGGCCAGTGCCTGCATCAGCCCGTTGGACATAATGAGGGCGGGAGCCCCTTTGGCAAGGTTGGCATACTGGTCGAAATCATTACGGCTTTCGCAATGCGTCTTTACCTTCTCCCATGCATACTTGGCCCGTCTTTGATCGGGCGTCTCTCGCATCACGCTCATGCGTTCTCCTTACTGTTGGCAAAATGACACAGAATCTGCCCCCGTCCCGTCGTCGCATCCCCGCCCACCTGCAGGAGGCGCTCGGAAAGAGCTGAGGTCACCCATTCGATCACCTTGTCGGCTGGATGAAGCCCTCCATCGGGAGTCTTTTTGACCGGCCTCTCCCGCGACGCCATGACAAGGGAGATGAGGAGAGACTCTGGGGGAAGATTCTCAACGTAGAAGAGCCCTCCATCACTGGCCGTTCCGGTTTCCGGGTCGATCCTCACATGTGGCTCGACGAGGGTCGTCGTCCGGACAAGGTAGGAAAAGTCTGTATCGGAGAGAACCACGAGACTTTCCTTGATCTTTCCACGAAAATAGTTGTGCGTGTCGTCAGCCGGAAGCGCATTTTCGGAGAGCCAATTGGCCACTTTCTTGACCGTCTCATTGACCTCGCCCACAAAATTCAGCGACTCCAGTACGAGTTCCTTCTTGTTAAAAAGAAGAGATTCATCCGGCACAAGGGCCTTCCCGGCCTCAAGCGAGGAAAGGGAGATTGCAGGCATACCGACCCCAGCCACATTAAGAAGCCGCTCCATCCGGAAAAGCGCGAGCGGTGATGTCACGTAAGAGAATGCCCCCTTGGGATTCTGGACGGGATAGAGAACGATCTGTGCATCAGTAAAGCTCACCGCTCCAGCTCCGAGGTCGGAGCTTCCGGCATCCGGTCCGAAGTAACGACTTACCAGATCTCCCTTTTTATCGTCATCAAATGAAAGTGCGTGACGAACTGCGCCCTTGAGTCCGGATCCGGCAATCATCGGAAATTCTGTATGTTTTTCTCTCTGAATGGGACTGTCAATCAGGCCCAACCCCGTTCCCGCCCCCATATGGACCGGGGTCACTGCGTAGAGAAAGAGACTTCTGTAACATTCGAACATGGGTCCTCCTTATATTGTTAAAAGAAAGTTCATGAGAGCCAAGGCGTGATCAGACCCCGGTTGTATCCCTCCGACACGCGGTCGCGCGAGAGTCCTTCCAAAAAGGATGCCCCAGCCGCTGACGCATCGTCGTTCAGACGGGAAGGATCCCCCTCGACCACTTGAAACCAGTAGACACTCCCGACCGGAACGGCCTTTTGTGCCGCCTTGGGAACCCGACGAGCCAGGTCCCACCCGGAGACAGTCTGGGATCGTCCAACAGAAGCAGACAGGAGACGGACCACAGGTCCGCCGTCCACGAGGGGAGCGGGCCCCTCCGGAGAGACTGGATAGGGACCATGGGAAAAGATTCCGGGAGTCGTCATGACAAGCCGGAAGCGATTCCCTTTCGACAGTGACGCGCCCTTCCGCTTGAAGGACTCGATTTTTTCCATGTGAGCTGCCCGCCCATCCCCTCCGAATCGCAGGAGAGCTTTCTTTGCGATCAGACCGGAAGCTCCGACAACATCGACCACAAAGCCCACTCCAGATTTCAAGGCGATCGTCTCCGAACTGAACAGGCGCCCCTCCGATGCAGTACGACTCGAAACATCCAGACCGATGCCGACCCGCGGGTCGATTCCCCAGAGTTCAGACTGATGGACCAATGCGCTTGGATCCGGGATCCGGCCGGCAAGATAGTCCAAAAAACCCTCCTCTCCCAAAAAAAACCCGGACTCCCCCTTACTCTGGGATGAGAGGAGCAGTGACGGAAGCCAGGGAAGGACCGCATTCGTCGCGACTCCGCGAAGGTCATCCGGCCCAATCGGCACAACAGGAACAATCTTTCGCTTTTCTTTTCCATCTTTGATGATGAAGAGATCATGGGGCAGGGGAAAGAGTCTCTCTATCGTTCCCGAATTCGTCCTGCGTCCCAAGGAAAACCACGTCACAGCAAAGCGCCCAGGATGGGCGACCGTCCCAAGACTTTCAACAATCTCATCGGAAGCGTAGCTTCCTTTTTCGGAGCCGGACTGGGCCATGAAGTCGGACAATGAAACGCCGGCAAGGTCGAGCATATGGGTACGCAGGGCACCGGCCACAACCGAAGGCCAGGGGGGCATCTGGTTTTCCCCAAAGCTTCCCGGAGCGCCAAAGAGCTTGTTGCCGCGAAAAACAAGAACATCGAGCGGCTCTATAAAAAAGGACTCCGCAGGCAAAACTCCTCTCTGTGTGTCATTTTCCATGTCGCCTCCCTTCGCGTCCAAGAAATTCGGCAACCGTCAGCATCTCTGTAAGCGTTTTCCGGGGCGGGTCTCCGTCTTTGGCCAGAGAGCTCCAGTCACCCGTGCTATCGATAAAAAGACCTTCCATTGCTCCGACGACCGTCGCGGCCAAATCGTCTCCATGCATCCCCTCCGATTGTCGAGCGAATTGATACGCCAGATTTCTGCGGACCATATCGAAATAGACTGCTGGCTTCATAGACGCCACCCCCGGTAGCCTTTCGATCCAATCGGAGGCGATATAGGTCGCTCGGCGAGACAGATCGCTCCCCAAAACGCGCGAGAGCCTGTCGAGAGCCTGAATCGGAGAGACAGGGTCTTCAATTTTCCAGGGAAGTGTAAGGTGGCTCGCTCCTCCCGAGCGCTTGAGAAGGGCAATCGAGAAGGCATTCTTTCCAGGAAAGGCCTTCGCGTTTTTTTCCGCCTTCCGGAGAACCCGCAAAACCTTTCCCAGTGGATCCTGATGATGGGCGATAACCACGCCCATCGAGAGCGAGGCCTTTCTTCCCATCATCATCCGGAGCACCTTCCGTCTTCCCCGATTCTCGAGCACAAATCCCTTCTTGCAGGTGATGCCCTTATCTTTCCAGCCCTGCCGACTCCCTCCACCCGATCCCGTATCTCCCGAAAACTCCATACCAGAATAGGCCCCCCTGATTGCCATCATGACCTCAATCAAATCCCGAAGGGAGACCATGGCCATGAGGTCGTCCCCACCCGCATAGAGAAGCTTGCCCAAGTAGATCTCCTCAACAAGCCTGGGAGCTAAAGAGGCAAAGTTGGAAAGCGCTGTCGAGACGGCGGCATGGCGCCCCGGCGACATCGCGCGACAAGATCCGAGGTAGCGATCGAACCCGGGAACTTTGGCAACTTCCTCAAGGACCTTGGGGTGCCAGGATTCGCGGTAGCGTATGGAGAATTTCTCCTGGCTTCCGGAGAGCCATGCACCCATGTCGTCACCGTCGCACAGAAGAAGCGCATAGTAAGCTTCAGGAGAATGGCCCAGAACACCCTTGAATTCGCGAAAAAATCGGTCATAGGCATTTCCTTCGGCATCATCCTCGTCATCGAGACCGTCGATGCGGGAGACGAGCTTCCGGATGAGATCTTTCCTCTTATCGTCAGCCTTCATCATGACAAGCTTCCGGGGCAACGGGCTTCCGCCTCCATCATCGGAACTGCCTCCAAGAAGTTTTTTGAGACCCTCATCGATGTCGGGGCCTCCCTCCATGAGCTTTTCAAGGCTTCCGGAAAGTGCCATCGTATGGGTGGAAAGAACGTACCGCTTAAGCTTTCCCTCTTTTGAGGTCTCGGGATTTTGTGCCGAATTTATAAACTTTTTAAACTCGAAAATCGCCTCGCTAAAAATCGTCGGCCAGAGCCGCTTGATTAATCCCAGACTGTCGAGATGCTCACCCTTCTTCACCCACGAGGGTCTTTTTTTCGCCAATCTCGCCCATAGCGTAGAGGTTCTCTGCCCCGGCGGAAGAAGGATCTCCTCCTTTTTTTCGGCAAGCCACTCCCGCTCCCCCCCCAGCGAATCGCGATACCCCTCCTCGAACTGGGGGGAAAAAACCCTTTGCCCCTTGGCCGCGGCGAGCGTTCTCTCGAGAAGTTCATAGACTGCCGGATAGAGCACGCCGGGATTGGGGGCATACCGAAGCCCTCCTTCCTCTCCATTCGGCTTCGATAGCACATCCTTCCACACCCCCTTAGCCGCTCCGGCCCATCCTCCTTCGGGAGAAAAGTGACTCATGACACTTTCAATTTTCTGTGTTTCAATCTCTCCCTTTTTGTCGAGAACGAGCGACCAGGGAACGATGCTCCAGCTCACCTCAGGAAAGTCCTTCATCTGTCGGTCGAGCTGTTCGTCGCAATAAAGAAAACCGTCAGTCCTGGCATCAGCCTCCTGGAGAACCCTCTCAAGGGATTTGCGGGCAATATCATGAGCCCAATTTTTTGCTCGTTCAGCGCAACTCCGGGCGAGGTCCGCAGCTCTTGATGCCGGAACAAGCGCAACAAATTTGTTGGGAAGAGATGCCACGTAAAAGGGGTTGGAGTCCGTCGAGCCTTTGTTCCAATCTGCGTCGATAAATTGTTTTGAATCGAGACCCATCGTCTCGATCAGCCACCGGTCGACCAGGGGAAGTCCTCGGAGTTGGGGAAAGAGGACCGCATCGGGACCCAGCTCTTCGCACAATGGTGCCATCGCCTCCCAGGCCAATGAGGAAAGAAAATGGGAACCCGCCCAAAGGTCGGAGAGGCTCCGACCAAGTTCGATAAAGCTCTGGACCGGGCCCAAAGAGAGCACGAGGAGGGCTGGCTCTTCGCCTGGATCACCGGCCATCGCCCCGGAAAAGGCCGAGGTAAGGTCGAGATGGTTCCAGATGGAGTGGTCCGGAACTCTTGTATCGGCCGGAAGAAGGTTCCAGAGAAGTCCGAGAGCCGCCTCCCCCTCCTTTTGGTTGGCGATCTCGGGGGCAAAGCGCCAGAAGGAGAGAAGGGTTGTCTTCGCCTCAAGGGCATCAAGCGATTCGAGATAAGAACCGACTTCGCTGATGAGAGCAGAAGAACCGATGTCGCGAAGCTGGGGGATGTCCTCGAATTTCTCCCCGCTCAAGGGGTGGATGAAAACGGGATTATTGACGAAGCTTGCCCGGATCGTCTTCCCCCCATCTTCCTGGGGCCACTGGGGACGGTCGGCAGCAGAGGCCCACCAGTCGGCCTTTTTCAGAATTCTCTTCTCCGCCGCCCCCATGCCATTCGGAAAAAATTTTTTCCGAAAATTTGCCACATTCCCCCCTTCGTGCCCCTCCTGGGTTCGTCCAAGAATAAGAGCCTTTTCCAGAGGGTCGTGAAGCCACGAGGCCAGCTTGATCTTCCAGAAGTCTTCCCGCCCTTCCCGTTCATTTTGGCTATCCAATGCTCCCCCCTCTTCCGATACGCGTGAACGACTCATGATTGTCCAAGACATCCCTGTGAACCATCGCCCAAAATTTTCTTTGGTTCTCTCTATTTATTTTTTCGATAGAAAATGGCATATGGTAGACGATCGCCCCGAAGCTCTTCGTGCCGCCAGTGCCGTTTGCGCCTTTGACCACCTTGAACCGAAGGGGAGAGGGGAGACGAAACTCCCTGCCAAAGCTTCCCTGCCTGTTGTCCCTGTAGACGATCGGATAAGAGAGTAGCTCCCTCCCAATAACGCCCCCAACATCACCAACAATCTTTCCTTTCTGGTTAACGCCTTCTCGAAGAAGGGCTAGTCGCTTCAAAACCTCCTTCTGCTGGGCCTCCTTCTGCTGGGGAAGGGAGTTCTCTTTTACCCGCCACACAAGAGGCCCCCGCTCGTCGCATCCTATTGCAGTAGGCCAGTCTTGACGGAGACAGTCTTCCAGCGAACGCGTTGCGAAGGTCAGATCATTAGGAAATGTCTCCCCCCAGACAAATGGAGCCGGATCTTCACTGAAGAGATCCACAGAGCCCCATCCATTGTGAGAACGGCCCCCGAGGGTCCCAAAGGCCTGGATGAGAAGAAGAGTCCTCTCCATTTCTTCCTGACAGGACTTCGGATAATAGATCTCCAGGGTGTTCTTTTTGGCAAAGATAGCCGGAGTACTTTTCATCGCAAGCTTGCCGTTATCATTGCTGATCGGTCCGTATCCAAGATAAAGACCAGGGTTAAGAGGAGGAGAAGGAGAGCGATGGATCCGCTCTTGGATTTTGTCCAGATCGTTCATCTCCCCCGGATCCCAGTCTTTCAGCCGAAGGCGAACCTGGCTCTGCCGGGCCCCCCCTGATACGCTGCCAAAAAGGGGCCGCTCCTTCTCCAAGATCTTTTTCCAGTCGTAATCGTTCTCCGGGGCAACGGCCACGCGCCACCACTCCCGAAGAAGGGCCTTGAAGGGAGGGGTCCGGTACTGCCCCTTCTGGTCGGCTCCTCCCAAAAAAGCCGGGGAGAGAAACGAGAGATTTAAACTTCGTTCCACAAGTTCCGAGCGTCGCGTCAACGATTCCACTGCCCCTCCTTCATACTTTAAGGACGTCCTTTGATCTGTGAGCGACCAAAAAACAACTCCGACAAACCCTATTGCCTTCGCAAATGGTCCAGAAAAACTCATTCAATATCCTTCGTGTCAATTTCAGAGACTACATCAAAGGAATCCATCTGTCACAAACGGCAAGCTTGCGAAAGAAAAACCCGAAACAAAATCTTTTTCAAGAAAACAACTTAACCAAAATACCGCATCCAAGGAATGCCCCATACCACCCCTCACCCGTCCGAACCGCGATCGGCTTCACCCTCCCCCCGGATCCCCTTCCGGCTGGAGAAGTGGTCGTAGAGACGGTATTCCACCCTTTCCCGGACAGCCTCATCAAACCCCTCCATTTCGGCCCCCTTTCCCGCATAGACAAAAAGGTTTTTCCCGGCATCGTAGCGGAAGAAGGGACCGGAATCTTTTCCCTTTTTCTTTGTATTCGTCCACGCATTGATGGGATTTCTCTTGATAAGAGCCGCCAGGGTCCGGTCGGTCACATGGTCGATGTCGACGATCTGTTTGTTCTGAAGATCGCTTCGATAGAGGAAAAGACAATCTGTTGATACATCATGACGCAATAATCATATTGACTGTATTGGTCATATAGGGTTAGATGATTAGAGAAAAGGAGGACTCATGATTACAGAAACCAGTGCCGTCAATTTTCGTCAACATCTGGGAGAAATGCTGAACCAGGTCCAGTACCGTCATGACAGTATCGTAATCAACAAGGATGGAAAGCCTGTGGCCGTACTCGTCGATGCTCGCCTCTTTGATCGCATTCGCAGGATGCAGTCCCGGTTCGAATCCCTTTGCCAACGCATTGAAAAAGGATTCTCTGCGACTCCCGAAGCCGAAGGACTCTCTGAAATCGAGGCCGCTGTGGTTTCAGTGCGAACAGGGTCGTCCAATACTGAAAAGAAGGATTGATCCGTTGTGGCAACTCTCCGTGTTGTCCTTGATACCAATGTTCTTCTTTCTGGGATTGCCTACCCGACCAGTATTCCAGGAAAGATCCTCGCGGCATGGCGACAAGGATCACTCGAGGTACTTTTATCGGCATATATCCTATCGGAATTGAGACGTGTATTACCAAGGCTTATGCATCGCCACGGACTTAGCGAGGATGAGATGGACGACTTGGTCGATCTTCTTGCTCTACAATCCGAGATGATCGATCCGTTATCTTTTTTGGATCCTGACTTGCGCGATCAGGGAGATCAGCCCATTCTTAACACATTGGCAGAGGCGGTCAAATCGGCCGGGGCCGATTACCTCATTACGGGAGACAAGGATTTACTATCTTTGTCCGGAAGGTACCGAATCTTGAGTCCTGGAGATTTTTGGAGAACATACGGCGGAGCCTAACTGCAGAGAAGAGAACTGAGAGGGAATTTTTTCGGGCCCTTAGGTCAAGCTCTTTACTGTTCCAAGCGGATCCATTTTTTTCTTGAACCATTTAACCTCCTGCCACTCATTAATAACATACCCACACACAATCCCAACAATCACTCCTTCTTCAAGACACCATCACTCTTCTTACGTAAAAAGTAGTCATGAAGACGGTATTCCACCCTTTCCCGGACGGCCTCTTCAAACCCCTCCATATCGGCCCCCTTTCCCTCATAGACAAAAAGGTTTTTCCCGGCATCGTAGCGGAAGAAGGGACCGGAATCTTTTCCCTTTTTCTTTGTATCCGTCCACGCATTGATGGGATTTTTCTTGATAAGTGCCGCCAGGGTCCGGTCGGTCACATGGTCGATGTCGACGATCTGTTTGTTCTGAAGATCGCTTCGATAGCGGGGGGATCCGTAGAACTCCCGGAACCCCTGCACAAAGTCGGAGAGAGGGGTCGGCCGAAGAAATCCTCCCCTTGAAAGCAGGACCGTAAGGACGGCCATCTTGTAGGAGCGACTCATGTCCGTCTTTTCGATCTCCCGCAAAAAGTCTCCCGCCTCTGAAAAAAGCCGGCGTTCCGCCTCGGAGACGACCGGCTTCCCCCGCTCCTTCTCGAGGGCCAGATGGAACGCATGCCAGCTTCCGAAGGTATCCAGATACTTTTTTACCGGAAGGTCTCCCCTGAGGGCACAGTCGAGGAGAGTGGGCCGACGTTCCTCGCTCTCCCAAAGCGCCTCGTACTCCGAGAAAAGGAGGCGCTTCAGGGGCTCCGCCCGGGCAATCCGGCTCTTCAGAATCTCGATCACCTCCCACTCGAAAGAAAGTGTGACCCCGGGAACGGTCACAAGAGTGCCGGCCTCGTACTCCTTGAGGACCTGACGGGCAACGGTCGCCCATTCCAGCCCCTCTTTGACCTCCCGGCCGGCAAGCACCGGAAGAACGTAGTGGGCACGGCGGTGGTTGCCGATGAAGTCGAGAACGGTAAGAGAGGACTTTCCGGGAGAGATCCTGAGCCCCCGCCCGATCTGCTGGAGGAAGACCGTGGGAGAGTCGGTCGGCCGAAGGAGCATGACCCGGTCGATTTCGGGAATATCGACTCCCTCGTTCAGCAAGTCGACGACAAAGAGGACTGCGATCTCGCCTCTACGGAAGGAGGACAGGATTTTCTGTCGCTCGTCCTGGGAGACATTACCGTCAAGGGAGGCGGCCGCGATCCCCTCATTCAGGAAAAGTTGGGCCATGAGCCGGGCATGAAGCCGCGAGACGCAGAAGGCGACGGTCTTCGATCCCTCGTGTTCGCGATAGGCGCGAAGGATCTCGGCGGATCGCCGGGAGTCGGAGAGGGCCCGTTCGAGGGTCTCCAGATCATACCGGTTCCCGCGCCAGGGGATCTCCGTGTAGTCGACCGTATCCATGAGGCCGAAGTAGCGGAGGGGGGCGAGGACCCCCTCCCGGATGCCCTCGAGAAACCCCCGGCGGCAGGCGACGTTTCCGTCCATGAGCGCGAAGATGTCTCCGTTGTCGCTCCGGTAGGGGGTCGCGGTCAGCCCCAAAACAAAGTCCGGTTGAAAATGGGAGAGGATGCGGCGGTAGGTCGGAGCGTCGGCATGGTGGCACTCGTCGACCACCACGTAGTCGAAGGCATCGGGCGGAATACTCTCAAGGGTTTCCTGGCGCCCCAGAGTCTGGACCTGGGCAAAGACGAGACGGCCGGAGAGATCGATCGTTCCCTCCCGGATAAAACTTGTCCTGTCTTCCGGACGCACGCGCATGAAGGTCTCGTTCGCCTGATCGAGGATCTCCCGGCGATGGGCCAGGAATAGCACCCGGGAGAAGGTCCGGGAGTCGAAGGCGGCCAGGTAGGTCTTGCCCATGCCGGTGGCAAGGATGGCGAGAGCCCGCTTCGCCCCTTCCTCACGAAGCAGTGCCAGGGAGAGCAAAGCCTCCTCCTGGATCGGAGTGGGGCGGGGACGCGCGCTGTCGGGAGGAGAAACGTAAACGGCGGGAGACTCCTTCCGACGGGCCCGGTAGGAGTCCACGAAGAGTCGGTCTACGGGAACGCTCCGGGGGGCGAGAAAGGATCTTTCAAACTCCCGGGAGAGCTGCTCCACCGGGTCGGCCAGATCGAGCGTCCGGAGAAAGACATTCCATTCGACGTTTCCCTCAAGCGCCGCCTCCGAGAGATTCGAGGAGCCCGCGAAGGCAATCCGGCGTCCGTCCTCCCGCTCGAAGAGATAGGCCTTGGGATGATACCCGCGGGGCGTCTCGCCTTCCGGCTTCCAGAGGTGGCACCGGAGATCGAGCGTTCCAACAGGCCCCCTCTTGCTGGCGCTCCCCCCGGTATCCGCCCCGATCGCAAGCAGGGTCTCCAGCGCCTCGGGATCGGTGACGTCGAGGTAGTCGGTGGTGAGGATCCGGATCCTGGCCCCGCGCCCCAGCGCCTTCCGAATGGCGGGCCGGAGGGTCTCCACTCCCCCTTTTTTGAGGAAGGCCACGGCCAGGTCCGCCCGGCGACACCGTGCCATCTCGACAAGAAGGGAGGGGCCAAACGGGACATCTGTTCCGTTTGAAAGGCGCCTGACAGGGGAGGGAACGGAGAGGACCCGGTCTTTGGAAAAGCCTCCCCGAAGACGGATTTTTTCTTTTCGGGCCTCCTCGACTATGGCATCGTCGAGAGAAAACTCCCGCCTGACCTTCTCCAGCACCTCGACAAGGTCGGCCATCTCAAGGAGGATCCCGTCGGTCACATCGGAGGGAGAATAGAGGATCTGCTCGGCAAGCTCGGAGGCCTCCTCCACCACCTTGGCGGCAAGAAGGGCGCGGAGCTCTTTTTGGCCGACCCGGCGAGCCGGAGGGCGGCCGGGGGTCTCCGGTATCCCGTCGCGGACCAGCTTCTCCCCGATCAGGGGATCGGACGAATGGAACCCCTCCTGCAAACCGGCCATCCTTATCTCTCCCAACCTGATGTCGTTTTTAGGGAGGGGGGTCATACGGCCCCCTCCCCCTCATCCCCGATCTCGCTTAAAAGCTCCCGGACCCCCTTTTCGGTAAGGCGATCGGGGGTGTGCAGGGCGTCGTTTCTTACGATCCGGGCCAGGTGCCACCGGCCGGCCCGGATCCCGTCGATCACCTCCGCCCCCTGGAGGCGGTTGATGAGCTCCTTCAGGTCGACGTACTCCGGGGACTCGTTGAAGGATTTCTGGAAGAGGGCCCGGACCTTCTGTTCGAAGCAGAACCCCCCGAGCTGGGCCGAAAGGCGCATGTTGACGGGGAAGAGCGATCGCGCAAGACGGACGTCGGAGAGGTCGAGCAGATGGGCCATGTTCCGGATCCGGAGATCCTGCATGAAAAGATCCCGGTCGAAGGCCTCCCGGATCCCCTCGTCGGGACAGACTCCGTAGACCCGCTCGAAGAGGACCCAGAGCGCCATATTGACCTGGGCGATGGTCGAAAACCCCTTCGCGTGTCGCCGGATCGCCTCGAGGTTGTCGAGGTAGTTCTGGTAGGTGTCGGTGTCCCGAAGCCCGCGGCGAACCTCGAGGATGCGGGCCATGGGCGGACTGTAGATGGCGAAGTGCTCGGGAATCACAAACCGCAGGATGACCGAGACGACCTCGATATTCTTGAAGACCTCGTAGAGTGTCGCAACGAGGGTTTCTCGCTTTCGCTGGCAGTGCCAGAAGTCGAGCCGGTCCCCCACGCGGGCGAGCCCCGCCCTCACCGCCTCGGGATCGGGAACGGCCCAGTGGCGGTCGTAGAGCCAGTCCTCGCTCTCCCGGATCCGCTGGACATCCTCCCAGGCGAGCCGGTTCTCCCGGCGCACGTGGGCCACGCTCTCCTCGATCTTTTCGAGACGATAGCGCTTGCCGTACTTTTTGAAGGTGATCTCGGGATAGTCCCTGAGACACGCGAGAAGATAATGCTCGTCCATCGGCTCTCCCGGGTGTTGCGTCCTCTTCTCCCGTCTGGTTCCTTACAATCTTAAGCCAAAGTCGAAGGAGGCCGGCCGTGCGGCCCGAGGGGCCGGCCAAAAGCGCGAGAAAACCCTCTCTCCCCTGCCCCGCCCCCGTCTTGTGAGACTCCGAAGAGTCAAGACGGAGGCAGGGCCTCGAACCGGACATCCTTCTCCGAGAGGGGGAAGCGGTAGCTCTTCCAGCGCCTCCCGCTTCCCTCGATCCGGTAGTGGCGGGCGACGTCCTCCCCGAGAGCGTCTCGAAGGCTCCGGTTGAGCTTCGAGAGGGTCTCTTCGAAGAAGCCCTTGTCCATGCCTTTGGCGAGGCGTTCGGCCGTTCTCTCGGTCCCCCCGAGAACGCCCTTGATCCGGTTGTAGACCTCGAGGTAGGCGGCGGCATAGAGCTTGTTGGGGGGACGCTCCTTGGGACAGGTCAGGCTTTCCTTCCTCAAGAAACGGGCTTCGGCAAGCCAGACAAGAAAGGCCAAAAGCGCCGGAGCAAGTGGAATGACCACATCGTGGGCCCGGATGCGGCGGCTTTGGATATCGATGACGAGTTCGGGAGGGCGTACGGCCCGCTGGGCCGCCCGGACGGCGTCGGTAAAGCTTCCCGGCCCCTCGAGAAGCGGGGGGGGGAGGGCGTGGCGCAGACGGACGACGGGGATCTCGGCCAGGGTCACCCGGGCCGCATGGGCATCGACCACCTCTCCGGAGCGGAGAGGGATCAGGATCTGCCCCGGGCGCCCGGCCGGGTAAAAGAACTCGGGAGCGTATTCGAAGGGGGCGGAGACGAGGACGTGGGAGAGGCGGTCCTGGGGGCGCCCGTAGAGGGAGAGGGCGTAGCCCGCATAGAAGCCCATCGTCTTGCGGCCTCCGGAGAGAGAGACGTGGACCTCGGTGGCGGGGTCGGAGGTGATGTTGCGGATCGCCCCGAGGATCGCATCGGCGGCGTCCTCGTTCTCCTCCACCGACCGGATGTCGGGAAGGGGCTCTCCGTCCCGCCCTCTGAGGCAGACGAGAGAGACCTTCTCCGGAGAGAGGGGGAGAGCGATCTCCCGGCAAAGCCGCCAGAGCCAGCCCGTCTGAGGGTCGAGGAGCGTCTTTCTGGCAAGCTCCGCCCCCTCGATCGTGCTCATGAGCACAAGGTGTTCCGGAACGAAGGGGTCGGAGCGGCACGCTAGGGCATAGAGGGTCTCCGTCACCACCTGGGGGGAGGTGCCCGTCATGCACACGAGGATGCGTTTTCGGGGAGTGTCCAAACCTCTCCTTTTCGAGTTTGTTGGCCCGGTCGGGGCCGGGCAGGCAGGTCGGAGCCAGTCCGGGCCGGAATTGAAAGACTCTCGGGCCTTGCCTCGGCGTCCCCGCAACCGAAAGCGGATCGGGGTCAAAAACCAAAGGCAACGCCAGAAAAGGCTCTGCCAATTTCTGTGGGGGATCCCGAAACAGGATCCTGTACCAGAAACGTACCTCATAATCTCTTCTTATGCAACAATGGGGAATTGAGAGAAAAACTGGTATGATCAGTTTTGGGCTGTCCCTGACCAAGGAGTGACCGATCGACACAATCGACGAAAAAGACCGGCTCGTCGCTCTGCTCGGCCGCTGCCGGATGGACGATGGAGGGTACTGCACCTTCCGGGATCCGAAGAGCGGCGGAGGGTTCTCGAACATCGCCGATACCTGCCACGCGCTGAGCCTTTTTTCGAAGCTCGGGATCGATCCGCCCGCTCTCGACGAGACCGTCCGATGGATCGAAGCGGAGAGTGTGCGCTCCCCCGTGCTCCATCGTTCCCCGGCCCTGCACTGGCGGCTCAAGACCATGGGCCTTGCCGGTCTCCCCTGGCCGGAGACGGAAGGGGAACTTTTTGCCCGGGAGCTAGACCGCCTTCTGGGGTCTTCTCCCGGTCCCGACGAGACCTTCGACCTCATCCGGGAGGTGGCGGATCTCCTGCGCCTTCAGGACGCTCCGCCACTCGGCTCCGAAGAGGCGCAAAAGATCAAAGACCGTCTCGAAGCGGCCGGGAGCGATCGGGCGAGGATCGCCCGCCCGGCGACCCTCCCGGAGGTCGAGGCCCGGGTGCTTCTGATGGAGGCCAGCGGCCTCTTCTCGAAAGAGGAGATCCTTCGGGAGAGAAAAAAGGAGGAGGGCTTCCGCCATCCGGTCCTGGGATGGATTCTGACGCCCGGATCCACCGCCTCCGACCTCTTTGTCCTCCGGGCGGGGTGGCGCCTCTCCGGGGGAGCGCCCCGGGATCCCTGGATTGCCCGGGTCGTCGCAGGCACTGTCAGGGCCTGCCGGGGACGGGAGGGAGGGTTCGCGCCCATTCCCGGGGCGGCGCCGAACCTTGCCTCGACCGACTGCGCCCTCGATCTCCCGGCCTGGCCTCTCCCGGCCATCCGGGCACTTGCGGAGCCGTGAAGAGATTCGCCCGGGGCTCAGTGACCTGCCGTCAGGGCTCTGGCTCCCCTCGAGAGGATCGGCACTGAGCCCCCCCCGGGCCAATGTCGGGATCTTTTTCTCGAGTCCCGCAGGGGCTTGAAAACGGTCGGTCTTGGGCTTTTTTTTAGAAGACTCACGGTCGGAGGAGGATAGGTCGGAGGCGAGGAGGCAAGGACAAGCTCGCTCTTGCGGTGAGAGGTCCCTGTCGTCCCTCTCGTCCCGGAGATCCGGGGGCCCCTTGTCGCCACCCGGAGCGGGAGCCTCTTCACAAAAACGATCTTCCACAAAAAGTGAAGGAGAATAAGATCAGCATGCCGTACTACCCCACGTCCGACTCCCCGATTATCCGCACCACAGAGCTTGTCGTCTGGGGAGTCACCACCCGGAACTTCCACTGCAGAGAGATCGGCACGGGCCTTGCCGTCACCCTGCGCGCCTACGTCTCCAGAGCGGTGCCCGGGACGGTGATTACCGTCGATGTCACCATGGAGAAGGTTCTGAAAAAGGGACTCCGTATCGACGGGACGATCCGGGATTCCCGGATCGACATCCCGGCTCTCGGCCTCGTTCGGCTCGGCCTGACCCCTGTCGGGGCAGAGGATCCCGCGAAGGGGGAGCCCCCCTGGGAGGGGATAGGATTTTCCGATCCCGACGAGGGGGAGTTCTGCGACCGGGATCTCGAGGAGTGGGAGGTCGAGGAGGGGGACCTCTTTGATTCGGAGGATGAGGCGTTGACCTCCCCGGATGACCTCGAATTCCCCTACAACGAGATCTGGAAGGCGGGGGCGCGCATGGCCTACGAGATGGAACAGGTCCTGCCGGGGGACGATCCGGAAGACGATTTCGACCCCGTTGCCGATGCCGCCGAGATGATGGAGTTCGGTCGCAGGATCGACGCATGGCGGCTTCTTCACGGCCTTCTCGCCAAGGATCTCCGCTGTCTCGACGCCTACAGCCATCTGGGATCGTACTTCTTCGACGGGCCCAGCGGCGCGGACCAGGCCGCCAGATACTACGAGGTCGGCGTCGCCATCGGCGACTGGTCTCTCTTTCCGATCTGGAGGGGCGAGGTCCCCGACCGGCGCTCCTACCTTCTGCCCTGGGGCTGGCTCGACAACAGGCCCTATCTTCGCTGCCTCCACGGCCTCGCCCTCTGCCGCTGGAGACAGGGACGATTCGACGATGCCGCCCGGCTCATGACCGACATCCTCTGGCTCAATCCCCTCGACAATCAGGGAGCCCGGCTCGTCCTTCCCGAGATCCTGAGCAAGACTCCCTGGCGACCTGACGATTTACGGCCCCCCCATGACACGACGCCTCTCCGTGTCGAGTAGGGGCGCCGGGGCGCGTTGCCAAGCCCAAGATCTCGAAGAACCGGGTGCGACACGTTCGCGTCATCCGAGTTCGGTCAAATCGAAGCCCTCCCTCTACTCCAAGAGAACGCCGGAGAAGACTTCTCTCACGGTTTTGCCGTGAGGTCCTGAAATCTCGGGAGTTTTGGCTGAGAGGTGCGCGCGAAGATCGGCCCGAATCGTCGCTCCATTGCCGTTTTCCTCTCTGCCTTGGTTCCTTCGGGCTCAGTGGGGCGACCCGTCACGTGGAAACTCTGCCCGCTTTCCCGTGAGGCACTTTTGCCTTGGGGCGTACCCTCAATGTCGACCGTGACAGTCGACCCTTCGCTCGCGCCACTCTTTCCTCATTCCGGAGAGAAATGAGACTCTTCGCGCATGAATGGAACGACCACCTCCTTCCGCAAGGGCGAGACAAATTCTCAAGAGACCGATCGCCTCCGCTCAACCCGTGGGACAAACAAAACCAAACAAATAATTAAAATACAGATTGACTAAACGACTTACTTTGTTAGAATAGATCCCATGAAAATCTCTTACGACGATATCGGCAAGATTCTTTCCCGATTCAATCCATGGTGGAGGAACGAGGGCATTCCCGACCTTCCGGCATGGCATCGGGCCCCTTTCCGGGAATTCTTCTCCTGGGTATCGAGCCCGCCGGTTCACCGGGCCGTCCTTTTGACAGGGGCCCGACAAATCGGAAAAACGACCCTTATGCTGCAGGCGGTCAAGGCGCTTCTCGAAAAGGGAATCCCGCCGTCGAATATTCTCTATGCCACATTTGATCATCCGCTTCTCAAAATGGCTGGCGCAGATGACGTTCTTGACGTCTGGCGAGGAAGGGAGGTCCTCTCCGGAGGGCCGGAATTTCTTTTTCTCGACGAAGCTCAGTTCATTCGTGACTGGGGGACCTGGATCAAACACCAGGTCGACTTCAATAAAAACCGCCATATCGTCTTTACCGGTTCGGCCATGCCGCTGGCAGAGTCCAACCAGGAGTCGGGAGTCGGACGCTGGCATACGATCCGCCTTGGGACCTTGTCGTTCTACGAATACACCAAACTCAGGGAACTCGACCTGCCTTCTCTTCCTGAAGTCCGCTCCCTGACAGAACTTCTCTCCTGGCCGGAAGCGGAATTTCAGAAAGTTTCCGAAAAGGCAATCTCCTACACTCCCCATTTTCATGAATATCTTGTCCGGGGAGGGTTTCCCCAGACGGCACAGGTCGAAAGCATCGACCAGGCTCAGAAAATTCTTCGGGAAGACATTGTTGACAAAGTATTGAAACGTGACATGACCGCCCTTTTCGGCGTTCGGCACATTCTCGACCTCGAGCAGACCTTCCTGTACCTTTGCATGCACGACGGGGGCCTTCTCGACATGGTGAGCCTTTGCGCGAATCTCCAGGTCAAGCGGCCCACGGCCCAACACTTCATCGAGATTCTCGAAGCTGCCAACCTGATCTACCGACTGCCTCCGCTCGGATACGGCAAGGAAATCCTCCGTGGCCGCTTCAAGATTTATCTCGCAGATGCCGCCATAGCATCGGCGGTTCTCCTGAAAGGCAAGAGCGTGATCGACGATCCGACATCATTGGGAATCGCCGCGGAAACAGCAACCTTCAAGCACATTTTTGGAAGAGTCTACGAACAAAGCCTCAGGTTTTCCTATTGGCGAGGTAAAAGAGATCAGGAAGTCGACCTTGTCGCGGAAATGGGACACACCTTGATCCCTTTCGAGGTCAAGTACAGGGCAGACCATACCGGAGCCAGGGAGTTGCAGGGATTTTATGAATTTCTGGATCAAAAGGGAGGCACCCACGGATATGTGGTCACCAAATCTCCCGGAGACTTCGGCAGGGTCATCGGACCGCCCGGGGTCAAGGCCCAGATACTAAAGATTCCGGCGCCTCTCTTGTGTTACTGGCTCGGAGAATCTGAAATCGGCCAGGGGACCGAAACCATGAGCACGATCTAAAACAAGGCACCAGACCGTCCTCGATGACGCCACACATGTCAGTCAAGCCCCTCCGTTCGACTCGAAAGGAAGGCCCTGCGTCGAGGAGAAAAAGCCGACTTTTCGAGAGCACGATTGCTCGGCCGGACTCCTTGTTCAACCGGCACACTCGACAGGAGTGGGCTCAGCGATGGCCCTTCCTGTCCTTCAACAGATTCCTTCACAACATCGGTATCGATAACAACTCTCAACATAGTGCCATTATATATGACGTCATTCGAACCCTCAATGCGTCAAGACAATGAGACAAATCCAAAGTTCCCCACGACACTTCGGCAGAGAGGCTGGGGAACTTTGAAACAATCATCGCCGCATTGACTTTTCAAGCTTTTTCCATGATAGTTCTTTGTCTGATCACTTATCCGAATACAAAACATAATACAAAAGGACATTATGGACTTCACCCCCACTCCCCACGACTATTTTTTCAAGGATGTCTTCGGTCCGGGCTCGGGACATCTCCCCGCTCTCTTCTCCCTCATGGACCCCGCCTTCGCCGCTCGCGTCGATCCCGCCTCCCTCAGATTCCTCCCCGGAGAATCGATCGGAGACGGCCTTGCCACATCCACCCGCACCGACCTCACCGCCTCCTTTTTCGTCGCCGGTGGGACCATCGACGGCAAGGACTCCCGCTTCGTCTTCATCTTCGAGCACAAGAGCTACTTTGCCCCATTGATCCATTTCCAGCTCCTCCACCTCGTCGATGCCGCCTGGTCCCGGGCGATCCGGGAGGGCTCCGATCCCCTCCCCGTCATCCCGATCCTCCTCTACCACGGACCCCGCCCCTGGTCCCTTCCCCTCCGCCTCTCCGAGGTCCTGGGGATCGCCCCGGGAGCCGCCCCCGGCCTCCCGGACTTCGAGCTCCAGATCATCGACCTCTCCCGCCTCTCCGACCCGATGATCCGGGAAAAGGTCCCAAATTTCATTCCCATGATCGGCCTCCTGGCCATGAAGCACATCTACGACTCGCTCGAGGAGTTCATACAGGTGATCCTGCAGACCACAGATGAGATCGCCCCCCCTCGTGATATAATGCAGAAAATACTATTGACCGTCTTCGATTACGCAACACATGTTCACGATGAGGGAGAGCCGGAGAAGATCCTCTCCGTCTTCGAAAAAGTTTTCAAGGAGAAAAACATGACGAGTGTCGCCGAGTTGTTCAAAGAGAAGGGCCGGCAGGAAGGCCGGCAGGAAGGCCGGCAAGAAGGCCGGCAGGAAGGCCGGCAAGAAGGCCGACAGGAGGAACTCAGAAACAATATTGCCCGCCTCCTCTCAAAAGGACTCTCCCCCGAAGAGGTCTCCGACCTTCTCGATGCCGACCCGAATCTCGTCCGGGAAATCGCCGCAGACCCTCAAGCCTCTCGACGCACCACATAGGCTGCGAGGAGGGATACAACCGCTCGGGACGAGGGTCTCGGAGAGGGGAAGGATCTCGCATGGAACCTCCCATGAGCCGATAAAGCCTTTATCGCCCTCCTCAGTGAGGCCCCAAATGTGACCACGGAGAAGAGGAAAAGATGACGAGTGCCTCTGAGTTGTTCGAAGAGAAAGGTTTCCGGGAAGGCCTTCAGAAGGGCCGCCAGGAGGGCCTTCTAGAAGAACTCAGAAACAATATTGCCCGCCTCCTCTCAAAAGGCATGTCCCCCGAAGAGGTCTCCGACCTTCTCGATGCCGACCCGAATCTCGTCCGGGAGATCGCCGCAGACACTCAAGCCTTCGCCCTCCCCAAAATCCGTTTGGACTATGGCGACCGGCCGGAAGCTCCGGACAGGTGGTCCGGTCGGGAAGAGTCCCCCTAAGCCGACTCGGATCGCTTCCTTACACCTTCCTCACCGGTTTTGAAACAATATTGCCCGGCTCCTCTCAAAGCGGCATGTCACCGGAAGAGGTTGCAGCCTTCGTCCGCCCCCAAAGTCTAAGGGAGAGATCTTCGGTAGGAGTGTAAACGCTTTGTCGACTCCCCCGCAGCTCACATATCCCCCTTCCCCCCGGGGCGTGCTATAATGACGACCGTTCGGTCCTCAGAATTCATGCGTCCCGGAGACTGCCCCCATGACAAACATCGAGCTCTCCCTCGTTCCCTCCCCTGAAGAGCGAAGAGACAAAATCGAATCCCTGACCTGCGAGCATTGCGCCAAAGGCTCTCTTCTGGACTTCGACTTCACCTTCGCCTTTCAGCCCATCGTGGACCTCGACAAGAAAGAGGTCCACTCTTACGAGGCACTGGTTCGGGGAGTGGAGGGCGAAGGCGCGGCCGAGATTCTCTCGCGGGTCACGCGGGACAACAGGTTTCGATTCGACCAGCTCTGCCGGGCCAAGGCCATCACCCTCGCCTCGCGTCTCGGGATCACCACGAATATCAACATCAACTTTCTCGTAAACGCCGTCTACGATCCCGACCAGTGCATCCGGCTGACCCTCGAGTGCGCAAGAAAGAACAACTTTCCCATCGAGCGGATCATCCTCGAGACCACCGAGGAAGAGAAGATCGAGGATCCCCTCTTCCTTAAACACGTCCTCGAGGGCTACCGGAGCCATGGACTCCTGATCGCCATCGACGACTTCGGGGAGGGGTATTCGAGCCTGAACCTCATGGCTCAGCTCACCCCCGAATATCTCAAGCTCGACCGCCAGCTGGTCACCGCCATCGACCGCGACACCGTGAGGCGCCGCATCGTAAGCGCCATGGTCACCCTCTGCCGGGAGATGGGCATCCGCCTCATCGCCGAAGGGGTCGAAACCCTCGAAGAGGTCCGAACGCTCCGGGAGATGGGCATCGCCCTCTTCCAGGGATATTTCTTTGCACGCCCGGGATTCGAGAGCCTTCCCTCCGTCTCCCGCATGGATCTCTGACCGGTCCTAAACGCCGATTTCCAGGAGCCTTCGTGTCCCATCCGCCCCTCCCAGATCTCAACGAGGAACAGAAGCCGGCCGTTCTGGCGCCCGACGGCCCCGCCCTTGTCCTCGCCGGGGCGGGAAGCGGCAAGACCCGGGTTCTGACCTACCGGGCGGCCCATCTTCTCTCCCGGGGCGTTCCCGCCCCCCGCATCCTTCTCCTGACCTTCACGAAGAAGGCCTCCCGGGTCATGCAAGACCGGCTCACCGGTCTGATGGGCCCCGCCTTCCTCGTTCCCTGGGCCGGCACATTCCACCATGTGGGATACCGGCTGATCCGGGAGTTCGGACACAAAGTCGGCGTCGAAGGGACCCGGACCCTTCTCGACCGGGAGGACCAGCGGGACCTGATCAAGGAGATCCGGGACTCTTTGGCCGACGAGATGCCGGAGGAGGAGCTTCCCCCCGCCGCGGCGATTTTAGGGTATCTCTCCCTTGCGTCGAATCTTCTGATCCCTCTTCGGGAGCTCCTCAGGCGCCGGGCCCCCTGGCTTTCCCATCTG
Source organism: Nitrospirota bacterium (assembly GCA_021801345.1). Classification (GTDB taxonomy): domain Bacteria; phylum Nitrospirota; class Leptospirillia; order Leptospirillales; family Leptospirillaceae; genus UBA4572. The sequence continues at coordinate 62,170 of JAJYYA010000005.1, read as the reverse complement.
GAAAAGGCGGTCGAGGCCATCGACCGGCGCTACCGCGAAGAGAAGGCGGCCCAGAAGGTCCTGGACTTCGACGATCTTCTTCTCCTCTGGCTTCGGCTGCTCGAAGAGAGCCCCGAGACGGCCTCGATCCTTCGGGAGCGCTTCCGCCACATCCTCGTCGACGAGTACCAGGACACCAACCCCCTGCAGGGACGGATCCTCGACCTTCTGGCCTGCGACCACAAAAACCTCTTCGTGGTAGGCGACGACAGCCAGAGCATCTACTCCTTCCGGGGGGCGGCGATCGACAATATCCTCACCTTCTCGGAGCGCTATCCCGAGGCGGGGGTCTACCGCCTCGAGAAGAACTACCGCTCCACTCCCAACATCCTCAACGTGGCCAACCGCATCATCGAACGAAACAGCCGCCAGATCCCTAAAACCCTTTACTCTCCCCGCCCGGAAGCCGACCACCCGACGCTGGTCCGGATGTACTCGGACCTCGACCAGGCCCGCTTTATCGTAGGAAAAATCCGGCGGGCCCTCGACCGGGGGCACGAGCCCTCCGAGATCGCCGTCCTCTACCGGGCGCACTACGCCTCTCTCTCCCTCCAGCTCGCCCTCTCGCGCGAGCGGATCCCCTTCCACCTCACAAGCGGCCTCAAGTTCTACGAGCAGGCCCACATCAAGGACATCCTCTCTTGGCTTCGCCTCCTCGAAAACGCCAGGGACGCCATGGCCTGGAAACGGATCCTGCAAAGGCTCCCCCGGGTCGGCAAGAAGACGGCCGAAAAGGCCTTAGACCATCTCGTCAGAACGGAAAATCCAAAGGCGGCCCTTTCCGACCCCGCGTTCTTGAAGGCCTTCCCCGCCGGGGCCCGGCCGGGGCTTTCCCGCATGGGGGAGACCTTCAAGCTGCTCGGGGAGCGCCGGGAGGCCTCTCCCGGAAATGTGGTCCTCCTCGTTCAGACCCTTCTCGACACCGGCTACCACGACTACCTCTACGAGACCTTCGAGGACCCGGAGAGCCGGGAGGAGGATATCGTCTCCTTCGCGAACCAGATCCCGCCGGAGACGGCGCTCGGGGACTTCCTCGCCGAGCTGGCCCTGCTCGAAGCCGGCGGCGACGACCTCTCGGCCGACGAGATCAAGAACCGGATCGTCCTTTCGACCATCCACCAGGCCAAGGGGCTCGAATGGGACATGGTCTTTCTCTTGTCTCTCGCCGAGGGGGTCTTCCCCTCCTCGCGAAGCTCGGAGAGCCCCGAGGATCTTGAGGAGGAGCGCCGGCTCTTCTATGTGGCCGTCACCCGGGCCCGCCACGACCTCCTGCTCTGCGTCCCCCAGGTCATCGGCCGGGGATACGGCTCCCCTGCGGCTCCCTCGCGTTTTCTCGAGGAGATCGGAGACGAGCACCTCACGGTGAACACCTACAACAGCTGGGAAGACTGATGACAATGCTCCTTCCTCTTCTTCCGGTCTTCCCACAAGGAGAGTCCCAAGGAGAGTCCCTATGAGCCCCGTTCTCTCCCCCGGCCCCCTCCAGAGGAAGCTCCTCGAGACCTGGCGCACCCCCCTCGGACGCACCTACCTCGAGGAGCTTTTAAGAAGCAAAGAGACGCTCGAAACTGTCAACAAAATCGAAAAGGCCCTGCCCAAGGCCGTTGCCGGAGACCTCGAAGCCACGCGCACGGTCTACGGCGAAACCGTCAACCTCCTGACGATCTTTCTCGAAACCTTCTCGGGGATCCCCTCCCTCCGGAAGGCCCTGATGGTCCTCGGGGAGGAGCAGGAGCTCTACCTTCCCTCCTATCCCCCCGAAAGCCCCATCACGCTCTCTCTCTTTACCTACCTCAACACGTTCGACCAGGGGTTCGGGAGGTCGGAGGAGACGCTTTCCGAGATCTCGGCGGGCTTTCTCCGCTCTGTCGGTCATTTTCCCGAGCTCCTGCCCCTGATCGACATCCTCCGGGACTCCTCCCTGGGACTCTTTGAGGTGGTCGAGGGATCCAAAACTTATGGCACCCTCCTCGACGTCCATACCGGAAAACAGTTCCAGGTTTTTTTCACCTCGGGGCACACGCCCGAAAAAGGCGAGACCCTCTTCACCCGCCTTCTTCCCCAACTTCTCCCCGGCCCCGTTCCGGACCTCGCGTCCGGGAAGACCCTTTCAATGATCACGCCCTACGTCTTCCGGGGGACCGGCTTCGACTCCTGGATCCGCTTCCTCAGACAGAACTTTTCCGGAAAAACAACGGTCGACCGGGAGGCCGTTGCGAGATTTTTCAAGCGGGGACGACGAAGAAACGAGTGGCTGGACTACTTCATGGACGGCTATGCGGGACACACGAGCTCCGCCATCTTCGTCGCGGGGATCCCCGGCGTTCCCCTCTCCCTTCCCTGCTCCTCCGAAGCCCTCGACGTCCTGGAAGATTACAGGCATTTTTCGGAGAGCCTCCCTCCCTGTCCGTCCTGCAAGAGGTCTCTCTCCTCCCTCCTCGACTCCGGATCCGACGGAACAATCGGGCCCCTCTGCCTCTCCTGCCACAACGCCAAAGTCGCAAAGGCTCGGAAGATCCCTCGTCTCCCCCATGACGTTTTTCCCATCGAGGTCGCCTACGACACGGCGGGCAACCCTCACGTCTTCTGCCTTTCGCTCCGCCTCGAGACCGACCGGAATGTCCTCACCGCCCGCGAGATCACGCCCGTCCCGGAAGATCTGCCCATGACCTTCTCGACCATGTCAAACGACCGGACCCCGGACATCTCGGCCCTTCACGAGGCGCTTATGGCGACAATCCCCCAAGCGCTTCCCGTCTCCATCGGGTCAAAAAAGACAGGAAGGAAGAGATCTTGAGCCCCGCCCCGTCGAACGGCCCCCTTGCCAAAAAGCTCCTGGGAATCTATAATAGCGGATTCGGGCGGATCTACATCGAGGATCTCCTCGGGCACCGCCAGACCCTCGAGACGGTGCAGAGGATCGAATCGGCCTTGCCCAAGGCCGGTGCCGGAGAGACCTTGGCCACATTCGCCGCCTACCGGGAAACAGTGAACCTTCTCTCGCGCTTTCTCGACTCCTTCCTGGGCATCCCCGGGATGAACCAGCCCCTCATGATATTCGAGGAGGAGGCCCTGCGCTACGACATTTCCGGGAGGGCCGGAAACCCCGTAACGAAGGAATTCTTCTATTATCACAACTATTTCGACCAGGGTCTCGGCCGCTCGCAGGAGAGATTTTCGGAGATCGTGGCGGCCCTTCTCAAAAGGACCGGGCGCTTTCCCGAGATCCTGCCCCTTCTAGAGATCCTGCAGGGCTCATCCCTCGCATTCTACCAGGTGAGAAAAGGATCCGGTACCCGGGGACGGGTCGTAAACCTCATAGGAGTGACCGACACCGAAATCGAGGTCGAATTCTCCCCCGGCTACGAGCCCAGGGAAGGGGATCTCCTGCTCGCCCGCCTTCTGCCCTATTTTACCTCTCAGCTTCTCCCGGAGAGACACCGTCATCTCCGGGCCCTCTGCCCCCTTCCCCCCTGCCTCCCGACGAGTCCCGGCATCGGATCCTGGGAGCACTTTTTGCGGAGGCTCTTCTGGAAGAAGCGCCGGGGGCCAGACGATGCGGCTCTCCGGGGATACCTCAAGCGCGGCCGCAAGAGAAACGAGTGGCTCGACCTTGTCTTCGAGGGCTATGCGGGACACATCGGCTCCGCCCTCTTGCTCTCGGGGCTTCCCGGCGTCCCCCTCTCGCTCCCCCGTTCCGTAGCCTTTCTGGAGGCCACAAAGGCGCACCAGGCGTTCGCCAAGACCCTCCCCCCCTGCACCTCGTGCAAGAAAGACCTCTCTGTGGTCTCGGACCGGACGAAGGAGGGCTTCGGACCTCTCTGCCTCTTTTGCCACAACCGGAAGAGGACGCGATCGCTTGGGATCTCCCTTCCCGAGAGGACCTTTCCGGAGGAGGTCGTCTTTGACGACAGGGGCGAGCCCCATGTCTTCAGGATTGCCTTCCGCCAGGAGGCCGACCACGCCACCCTCTTCGCCCGGGATTTTTCGTCCGATCCCGCCGCCGCCCCCCTGACCTTCCAGGTCGACTCGCAAGAGATCCCTCCCGACATCGAAAAACTCTACGAGACCCTCCTCGAGGAACTTCCCGAGACTCTCCCCGAGACATTTTCTCTCTCCCTCGCGCGGACGGACAAGGAGGACTGAGGATGAATGCCCCCCGCCCCGGACGCTTCGTCCACCTGCATCTCCACACCCAGTACAGCCTCCTCGACGGAGCCAACAAGATCACCCCCCTCATGGAGAAGTGCGCCCGTCTCGGAATGCCGGCGGTGGCCATGACCGACCACGGCAACCTCTTCGGGGCGATCGAGTTCTACAAGGCGGCGAAGGAGCGGGGCATCAAACCCATCCTGGGCTGCGAACTCTACGTGACCCCCCGGTCGCGCTTCGACCGGGAGGAGCTTCTCATGCCCTCAGGAGGTCCCCACGCAGGCAAGAAGATCAACAACGCCTCCTTTCATCTGACCCTTCTCGCCGAGAACCTCACCGGCTACAAGAACCTCCTCGAGATCGTCTCGCGCGCGCACCTCGAGGGGTTCTACTACCGCCCCCGGGCCGACTTCGAGCTCCTCTACCGCCACCGGGAGGGGCTCATCGCCCTTTCGGGGTGCCTCAAGGGGCAGGTGAGCTATCTTCTGACCCGGGGCGAGCGCGACCGGGCCTATGCCACCGCCGACCTCTTCCGGAACATCTTCGGAGCCGGACGCTACTTCTTCGAGCTCCAGGCCAACGGCCTCGAGGAGCAGAAGATCGCCAACCGGGAGCTCCTCTCTCTCTCCCGGGAGATGAAGATCCCGGTGGTCGCCACCAACGACTGCCACTACCTCGACCGGGAAGATGCCCTCCCCCACGACATCCTGCTCTGCCTCCAGACGGGCAAGACCCTCGACGACCCCAACCGTCTCCGCTTCGGGGCCGAGGAGTTCTATCTGAAGGATCCGGAGGAGGTGATCGAGGCCTTCCGGGAGATCCCGGAGGCGGTCGAGAACACCCTCGCCATCGCCGAGCGCGTCGACCTCGCCCTCGACCTCAAGAGCACCTACATGCCGGAGTATGTTCCCGACGTGGGGGAGACCGGGCTCTCCATCGAGGAGCTCTTTGCCCAAAAGAGCCGGGAGGGGCTCTTTAAGCGTTTCGAGGAAAGAGCCTTCACCGAGGAGAGCCGGGAGATCTACCGCCAGCGCCTCGAGCGCGAGATCGGGGTCATTCTCTCCATGGGCTACGCCGGCTACTTTCTCATCGTCTGGGACTTTATCCGGAAGGCCCGGGAGATGGGGATCGCCGTGGGACCGGGGCGGGGATCGGCGGCGGGCTCTCTCGTCGCCTGGTCGCTCCGCATCACCAACATCGACCCCATCGTCTTCGGCCTTCTTTTCGAGCGCTTCCTCAACCCCGAACGGGTGAGCCTCCCCGACATCGACGTGGATTTTTGCATGAACCGGCGGGGAGAGGTGATCGACTACGTCTCGAAGAAGTACGGCTCCGACCGCGTCTCGATGATCGCAACCTTCGGGACCATGGGGGCCAAGGCCTCGATCCGGGACGTGGGGCGCGTTCTGGGCATGACCTATGCCGAGGTCGACCGGGTGGCCAAGATGATCCCCACCGCCCTCGAGATGACCCTGGAAAAGGCCCTCAAGGAGAACAAGGAGTTCCGGGAGCTCCGGGAGTCCGACCCGGCGATCGACCGCCTGGTCTCGCTTTCCATGAAGCTCGAGGGGATCACCCGCCACGCCTCGATCCATGCCGCCGGCATCGTGATCAGCCAGGATCCGCTCTCCCGCCACGTCCCCCTCATGCGCGGGGCGGGCGGGGAGACGGTCACCCAGTTCACCAAGGACGACGTGGAGAAGGTGGGGCTCGTCAAGTTCGACTTTCTGGGGCTTACGACCCTGACCTTAGTCGAGGACGCCGTGCGCCGCATCCGCACCCGCACCCCCGACTTCGACATCGATCGCCTCCCCCTCGACGATCCGGAGACCTATCGCTTCCTGCAGGGGGGCAAGACCCTCGGCATCTTCCAGCTCGAATCCCGCGGCATGACCGACCTTCTCGTCAAGCTCGCCCCCGAGGTCTTCGAGGACATCATCGCCCTTCTGGCCCTCTACCGGCCGGGCCCCATCAACTCGGGGATGGTCGACGACTTCATCAAGAGGAAGAAGAATCCCCGGGAGATCGTCTACGAGCATCCGGACCTCGCCCCCATCCTCAAGGAGACCTACGGCGTCATCGTCTACCAGGAGCAGGTGATGCAGATCGCCAACGTCCTGGCGGGCTTCTCCCTGGGAGACGCCGACCTTCTCCGCCGGGCCATGGGCAAGAAGAAGCCCGAAGAGATGGAAAAGATGAAGGGCATGTTCGTCTCGGGGGCGGTGGAGAGAGGCACCTCCCCCGAGACGGCGACGCACATCTTCGAGCTCATGGCCTACTTCGCGGGCTACGGATTCAACAAGAGCCACAGCGCCGCCTACGCCCTGATCTCCTACCAGACCGCCTACCTCAAGGCCCACTATCCCGTCGAGTTCTGGGCGGCGCTCCTCACCAACGCCCTCGACGACACGGAGAAGATCGGGACCTTCCTCGCCGGCGCCAAGGAGCTCGACATCCGGGTCCTCTCCCCCGACATCAACGAGAGCCTTCTCGACTTCACGGTTCTGCCGGAGAGAACGATCCGGTTCGGACTCGGGGCGGTGAAGAACGTGGGGCGGCAGGCGGTGGAGGCGATCCTCGAGATCCGAAGCGCCGGAGGCCCTTTCCTCTCCTTTCCCGACTTCGTCCGGAGAATCGACGGCCACAAGGTGAACCGCCGGGTTGTCGAGGCCCTGGTCAAGGCCGGAGCCTTCGACGGGCTGGGGGTGAAACGGGCGGCGGCCATGGCCAACATCGACCCGCTTCTGGAGTGGGTCGCGGGGCTCAAAAAGCCGAAAAAGTCGAAGATGGGGAAGCTGTTTCGGGAGTTCGAGCCGGAGCGGGAGCCGGAGGCCCCCTGGACAGACGCTCCGGAATGGGACGAGAAGACCCTCCTCAAGGCGGAGCGCGAGGGGCTGGGGTTCTATCTCTCGCGCCACCCGATGACCCCCTACGCAAAGCTCGCCGGGGAGCTCGAATGCCCGCCCTTTTCCGCGCTCGAAAATGTTGCGGAAGGCTCAACTGTCAGCGTCTTCGGGGTCGTCTCGGCGATCCGGGAGCTCAAGACCAAGAAGGGGGACAAGATGGCGCAGGTGACCCTCATGGACTTCGAGCAGTCGCTCGAGATGGTCCTCTTCCCCGACACCTACGCCTCTTGCGCCTCCGAGCTCGCCCTCTCCGCCCCCCTTTACGTCACCGGCACGCTCGAACGAAACGACTTCGGCACCAAGCTCCGGACGACCAAAGTGGCAACGCTCTCCCAGCTAAGCTCCGTTCTGTACCGCATGGTCACCATCCGGCTCCGGACCAACGGGCTCTCGCGAGGCGACCTGGCCGACCTCCGGGGGATCCTCCAGTCCTTCCCGGGCCCCCTCCCCTCCCTTCTCGAGGTGACCGAGATGGTGACGCCCCGGTCCGTCTACCTCGTCCCCACCCGCCTCAATGTCGCCCCCTCGGAGGAGCTCATCTCCCGGCTTGCCTCCCGGTTCGGTCCGGGGGCGGTCCATCTTTCGAAGGAGCTCGACCCGGCGCTTTCCGCCTATCTCGTCCGGGAGAAAAAACGCCGGGGATCCGGGGGGGCATAGCGAGAAAAAAAAGGAGGGAGCCGGAAGAAAGAGGCTTTGTCGCCGAGAGGGTCGACAAAGACCTTCGTCGGGGACAGATTCGAGAGCCCTCTCCTGCCGGGATATTCGGAGTGGCTCGAGGGAGTGTGTCGGATTTGATGCTCGGCTTCTGAATGATTATAATTCAAGCCATGAATAATAATCATTCAGAAGATGAATCAGATTACAGAAAGAGATGGATGGCCCCCCTTCTGCGCCAGTCCGTGGAAGATCATCCGGTCGTCATTCTCTCCGGCGCCCGCCAGGTCGGAAAAAGCACCCTTCTCACAGAAGAAGAGCCCTTTTCCCGATGGCGCTATCTGACATTGGACAATTTCGACACCCTCACGCAGGCGAACCGCGATCCGGAAGCCCTCTGGGCCGGAACGGACCGCCTGGTCTTGGATGAAGTCCAGAAGTCCCCCTCGCTTCTGTCTGCCGTCAAGGAGACTGTGGACCGGCACAGGCGGAAGATCCGATTTGTGCTTTCCGGTTCGGCCAACCCCCTCCTCATGCAGCACGCCACGGAGAGTCTGGCGGGCCGGGCTGTTCACGCCACACTCTATCCCATGTCCTGGGGGGAATGGGCCCGGTGCTCTCCCTCCGGCCTCCTCGACACACTCCTTGCCGGAAAGATCCCGGAAGACGGGCCCATTGACGGGCCGGAGGAATCGACCGGAGAACTCATGGTCCGTGGCTTCTTCCCTCCTCTTGACACCCTCTCTCGACCTTCGGGCATTCAAGGGTGGTGGGAGGGGTATATCGCCACCTATCTCGAAAGGGATCTCCGGCAAATTTCCTCCGTAGAATCCCTTCCGGACTTCAGGCGCGTTATGGCGGCCTTGGCTCTCCGAAGCGCAAACATAGCCAACCAAACCGAGATTGCCCGAGACACCGGGGTCAGCCAGGCGACCGTCCACCGGTACATGAATCTTCTCGAAGTCTCTTCGCTTCTTGCCCGGGTCCCGGCTTTTTCGCGCAACAGGACAAAACGCCTGATCAAGTCTCCCAAGATTCATCAACTGCGCGCGATTTTCAACCTCGGCATTTATGCCGGGGAGGAATGCGCTCTCCTTTCTGTTAGGTGTGATATGACCGCATACCCGTACCCGTCTCCCCGTTGGAGACATCGACAGTCTTTGTAAGAAAGACCCTGAACCACCGATCCGGGTCTCTGGATATTGAAGCTTCCGGAGGCCCGGACGGCGACCCGGCCCACATAGACCCCAATCTTCTTTCCCTTCGTGACCGTGGCCTTCACCAGGTCTCCGGTCATGAACCCGAAGTGACTCTTCGTTCGGGTCAGGAACCCTCGGGGGAAGCCAAAGGCATCAAGCCGGGTTCTCTGATAGCTCCCCCGACCCGTGGCCTTGATCGACAGGACCCGCCGGTCCCCGTCCGTGACTTGATCGACCTTCCCGACACAGGCCGCATCAAGGCTGTGCGTCTTCGGAAGTCCGAACCGGGTCCGGTTGTACTTCGTCCGTCCTCCGGATCCCGTCTCGACCGGGAGACCCGTCCGCTTCAACGCCTCATACAACGCCCATCGGGTGGAGTTCACGGCGGAGGCGTCTTTGAGCGGGGTCTTGGCTTGAACGAGGATCTTCTTCAGAACGTCCGGCTTCTTGATCAGAAACTCGGTCATGTCCTCGTCTCCCTTCTTCTGGTTGCAGACGTGACACGCCAGTGTCAGATTGGAGACCCGATCCGTCCCTCCCTTGGAGCGGGGGTGGATGTGATCGATCTCAAGAGGCACGTCCGTCTTCCCGCAGTAGGCACAGGTCCGGTTCCATTTCTCCAACAAATACTCCCGGACCTCATACCCGGCCAGGGTCCCTTGCTGATACTCAACTCCGGAGATCTCCGGATTTTCCCTCTTCTGCAGGTCGAACCGGACAAGTTCCATGGAAATACCGGAGACCGGAGCCAGCCTCCGGAGCCGATTCACCCAGGCCCCTGTCGTATCGACCCGGTGTTGGAGGGACGGGGGGAGCCACCCCTCGGGCCTTGTCCGATTGTCGAACCGGGGTGGACGATGGCGGAGGTTGCCCCGTCTGCGTCTCCGAAACGCTCTCCGGGCGGTGAGACGCTCCCGGATCCGGTCTCCCCGGTGATCGAGTTCCGCCAAGAACAGGACATGGGCGGTGGTTTCCGTTCCCATCACTTCTTCTCGGACCAGAGCGATGCCGGTGGTTTTTGATCCCGGATCGAGTTTGATCCGGATCGGCTGAACCTCTCCCCCGACTCGCTCCTTTAACCGGATGGTGAAGGGGGCGATCTTGTGGACCACCGCCTGACCCCTTTTTAGCAACTCCCTTGCCCGTGCCGGGTGGCAGGGCATCAGTGGCTTTTTTCTCTTGTCCAATACGAAAACCTGCATGGTTGCTCCTTAAAAACTTACGTTGCACTGGTCTTACGACCGTAACGCGCTTCTTGCGAAGCGTCTCCCCTCGGGAATGTCACGAACCGGCTCCCGTCTTTCGACGGCGATCCGAACCTTCGGCGCTTTGCCTTTCGCCAGCATGATCCGGGCCTTCCAGAGCCCGGGACTGAGGAAGCATCCCGGGGTGGGTCTTAACGACCTGTTCGTAACGGAGCGGGTTGGATACCGCTTTCCCTGGTCAACCTGGCTTTAAAAATCCTGCCCTTCTTTTAGGGAGTCGGTGAACCGATCGGCTCCCATGGCCTCGGGCGTCTGGATTCTCAAGCTCCGTCCTTCAGGACGGGGTAGTTGACTGGGTGGATCCGGCACTTGCCGTCCATCTTTCCGGCATCCACGACGCCCGGACTCTCAGCGACTCGAGAGAGGCCGGGGCCTTCTTCGAATCGCTGGTCTTTCTGCATCTTCAAATCCTGACAGGACTCATGCTCCCCAAACCCCGCATCTTCCACTACAGGACGGTGACGGGCAAAGAGGTGGACTTCGTCCTCGAGCGGGGCCGAAGCCTCATTGCCGTGGAGGCCAAATTCACGCAATCCCCTCGCTATTCCGACACGGAGGGACTTCAGGATTTCATGGAGGACTATCCCGAAACGGTTGCCGGCATCCTCGTCTACGACGGAACGGAAGTCCGGCGGCTTCACGACAGGATCGTGGCCATTCCCTGGAGCTCTCTGGGCTAGGACTGCCTGTTATACGTGCCGGTATCGAGAACCGGGACGTTCGAGAGGAGACTCCGAAACGAGTTCTGCCAGTTTTAGTGAAAGCTCAGCAGAAAGTCATGCAGCTCTGCCAAGGGAACAGCCCGGCACTCCCTCGAAAGCTGAATGCGACTTCCGCCAAAGGTCACCAGAACGATCTCTTGCGTCTTTGGGAAAAGCTTTTTGAATTGTGGGGGGATGCTGACAGGCGGGGTCGACTGGAGGCTCATTTTGGCATCGAGCGCAATGACCTCCTCCGAGGCTGTGAGGATGAGAAAGTCGATTTCCTCCCCCTCTTTGGTCCTCCATAAATAGACCTGCCAGTCTTTGCCGTAGTTCCGGAGGAACTTGACGATTTCGGAGAGGACCAGCGTTTCGAACAATGCGCCGGCCTGCGGGCTCGTCAGAAGGGGCATCCGCTCCCTCCATCCCTGCAGTCTCACCGCCAAACCCGTATCCAGTAAGTAAAATTTCGGCGTTCTCGTCAGTCGCTTGTTCAGATTGCTCGAGTAAGGAGCAAGGCAATACGCCAAGTCCGTCCTCTCCAGAACACCGATCCATTCCTTGACCGTCACCCCCTGAATTCCGCTGTCCCGGGCAATATTGGCATAGTCCAGCAACATGCCCGTTCTTGCCGCCAGAAGACCAAGAACGGTATTGAAGGCCTCCTGCTTCTGTATGCCGGCACTTAAAACAATCTCTTTTTCGAGATAGCTGCGGATGTAGTCGTTCAGATACGAGACGGGGGACACTCCAAAGTCGAGAGAGAGTTCCGGCCAGCCTCCCCGAAACAGGATGTCAGAGAGTTCGATCTCCGGGAGATTCGACCTGATTTCATGGACGGAGAGAGTATTCAGATGGAAGTAACTGGCCCGTCCGGCCAGGCTCTCCTTGATGTTTCGATCCATGAGGATCTGGTTGGAGCCCGTCATTCGAAAGATTGGCGACAGCTCGCGGTTTTTCTCGAGTCGCTCCCGCTTCAACCGGTCGACGCGAGCTTTGATTTCCGGAAACAGGTTGGGGACATACTGCACCTCGTCGAGCAGAAGGGGCGGTTTGAACTGATCGAGAAACAAGCCCGGATCGCGATTGGCCAAAGTTCGCATTTGCAAATCATCGAATGTGATTTCCGTATAGGAAGAATCGGAAAGATGCGAAAGGAGGGTGCTTTTTCCGCATTGACGGGGTCCGGTCAGAATCTGGACCAAAGATCGGCTCTCCAGGAGTCGAGAGGTGAGGTCTCTCGGAATATACATGTTGACGATTATAAGTTTAAAACTTACATTCGTCAACATACGCCGGATGCCGGCAAACAGGACGAGCCAGAGGAATCGCCATTCGGGGTCGGCCGAGAGGTGTGAAGCGGCGGAACTAAATCACACCACCCGCGATTGTCCCTCCATCGACTTGGAAGAAAACACTTCCCTTCCGGCGATGAGGGGCCACTTCTGACCTTATCGGGCGTGTGAAACACCAAGAATCCCGATCACCGGGAGAAACTGCCGACGCTTCGGGAGGCGATTCGATTGATGTCCAAGATGGCCGGTTTTCGAGGAGGGGTTGTCTACCGTCCGTCTTTTCAAAGACTGATCTTGCCGTAAACGAACCTCTTGGATCTTTCCCTCTGATTGAGTAAAGCCTTAATAAAAACTGGGCTCCTCCTATGATTGTTCAAGACAAAACAATCATATCATCAGGAAAACCCAATGCATATTTTCCTACCCAAAGATTCCTGCAAAGAGGCAAGGAACCTTTGTTGCATACATTCTTTAATTTATGAGGATTTAATCGATGGATACGGTCACGGTCTCCGCGAAAGGGGAAATGATTATTCCGGCCAGACTTCGACACAAGCTCGGTATTTCGGCCGGGTCGCGTCTTTATGTCTTGCCGGAAATCGGTGGATGTCGAGTCACGGTGGAACCAGCCAAAAAGAAGCTGACAGCAAGGGAACTTGCCGGGATGGCTGATTACACAGGAGCACGAATCTCGGAGGATGAGATGGACACAGCCCGGTTCGCCAAGACGTCGTGATCTCGCTCGACACAAATATTCCCGTCCGACTCCTCACTGGCGACGACCGGAACCAAATGGAGGCGGCAATCAAACTGGTCGATGCCCATCAATGTTTTGTCCCGCTGTCGGTTGCTCTCGAGATTGAATGAGTTTTGCGTGGTGCCTATGGTCTTGAACGCGACGCCATTGAAAAACTCTACGAGGGTCTCCTTTCGGCACTCAATCTTCATTTTGAAGCGGAGTCGATCCTGCTTGCCACGCTCCATCTTTACAAGAGGGGATTCGACTTCGCAGATGCCCTCCACCTCTCGAGCTCACTCGACTGCGACACATTTTTCACCTTCGACAAAAAATTCCTGGCAAAATCCGCTGGACTTGTCCCGTCCTGTCGCTTTCCGGAACACTGACGCCGTTATCGTGGCCGGAAGGTGAGTATTTAAGCTCGATTTCGGGAGTGCGTCAAGGGCAGAGACGGACGGGGACGGGCCAGAGTTCTGCTCCTTTGACAGGGCTTTTCGATCTGACCGATTTTCTCCCGGACTCTCTTTGTCCGGAAAGGAAGCGCGCAGTCCTTTACCCGGTGCCCCACCACTCCTCAAACCGCTTCGTACTCCTCGGCCTTGATTGCCGCCACGAGAGCCTCCCGGGGCGCGCTCCCCTCGACCGAACTCTCTCCCCGCTCGAGCGAGACCGCCACCTTCGTCACCCCCCCGAAACCTTTTCGATCGCCCGGGTCACCGCCATCCGCAGTGGTTGCACGTCCTTTTTCTCACCTTGATCACCGTCGACATCACACCCCCCCCTTTGAGAGGAGGAAGTAGATCAGGGGGCATGCCCGGGAGTCGAACCCGCAAACTCCGGCATCACCCTTTTCATATACTCGTCGAACAAGGGCACGGTAAACGCCAAAAGCCCATGGGACGGACTGTAGATCATGCCTTTTTTAATCAGTTTGTCCCTTGTTGGCCCAAGATCTCCGCTTCTGCGCCCTAAAACCTTTGAGATATCTCCGGTGCGAAGCTGTCCGGGTCCGATGTGGGACATTGCCCTCAAATATGTTTTTTCAGAGGGGGTCAACCGATCTATTCTCGCCCTAAAAAATCTTTCATCAAGCTGGCTTGTCGCATATAGAGTCGCCTTCCGCACATCGCTTTTGGTAATTGTCGGTCCCATCGACAGATTCCACGACTGGCTTCCCCACTCCTGAACGAAGTAGGGGTAGCCTTGCGTTTGTCTGAAAATTTCGTCGAGCGCTTCCTGCTCGAAGTGAACGTTATATTTCTGCACCGGGTCCTGCAAAGCCTTTTCTGTATCGCTCTGCGAAAGCGGTCCCACCACAGGATAGAGAAAGAGTCTTTCCGCATAGGAGACCGCCTCCGCGGCCAATCCTGGCAAATTCGGCAATCCAGCCCCGACAAGATAGAACGGGAGTTGCTTCTGCTGGGTATTGTGAAGAGAAAAAATCAATGCCCGGAGGGAGGGGATATCGAGGTATTGCATCTCGTCGACAAGAATAACAATCGAGGTATTTCGCTCCTTTGCGGCTTCCGCTGCGGCTTCGATCAGGGGTGGAAGAGTCGATTCCACGACGGAGGCTCCTCGGGACTCGTTCCCTTCTGTCGGATCAAATCCGACCTCAAATTCGGAAACCCTGATTCTGGCACCGCCCAATAAGGCTTTAAACGTTTTCCATCCCTTGGCGAGGGCGTCTTTTGTTCCTCGTATTTTGTCGAGAGAGTTGAGAGCCTCTTCCACGGCTGGCGCGATCATCTCTGCCAAGGACTGGCATTCCCTCGCTTCCATCTGCAGCGTAATGCATTCCTGCTGTCGGGCAATCCAGGCGATCTTGTTCAGCAATACGGTCTTGCCGACACCGCGCAATCCGGTGAGCAACCGGCTTCTCTCCGATCGACACGCTTTTGTCCGCGCAATGCCGGTTGTCGTCTGGTTGAGAATATCGTCGCGGCCGACAAGCTCAGGAGGCGGGGCTCCGGCACCTGGCGAAAACGGATTGTCAATCGGATCCAAAGGAATCTCCCAAGATTAACTTCCTGCCGTCAAATATATCTCTACAGCTATAACTCATTATATTTTTATATAAATCCTAAATCAACGACAGGGAAGGAAGCCGTCCCACCGCTCCTCAGACCGCTTCGTACTCCTCGGCCTTGATTGCGGCCACGAGAGCCTCCCGGGGCGCGCTCCCCTCGACCGAGGCCTCTGCCCGCTCGAGCGAGACCGCCACCTTCGTCACCCCCGGAACCTTTTCGATCGCCCGGGTCACCGCCATCACGCAGTGGTTGCACGTCATTCCTGTCACCTTGATCACCGTCGCCATTACACACCCCCGTTGAGAGATTGTCCGTGTGTTCCTCTGTCGGCAAAGCCCGAGAGCCTCAGGCTGTTGCCGACAACCAAAACGCTTGAGAGCCCCATCGCCGCCCCGGCCCACATAGGATCGAGGCCGATCCCGAAGTAGGGTCTGGCCGCCCCTGCCGCCAGCGGGATCAGGACGATATTGTAGGCAAAGGCCCAAAAAAGGTTGGTCCGAATTGTTTGCAGAGTTCTTCGGGCCAAGGCCACCGCCGTCGGGAGGCGGGAGATCCCCGGACCGGCCAGGGTCACGTCGGCGGTTTCAAGCGCCACCCCGGTGCCCGAGGAGAGAGCCAGCCCCACCGTCGCAGAGGCCAGGGCCGGAGCGTCGTTGATCCCGTCGCCTACGAAGGCCACCCGCTCCCCCTTCGACACGAGACCCGCCACGATCTCCCCCTTTTCGAGGGGATCCACCCGGGCATGGATCTCGGAGATCCCCGTGGTCCTGGCCACCGCCTCTGCCGGGCCCGAGCCATCCCCCGTCACAAGGGAGGAGCGGATCCCCATCCTGGCGAGATCGGAGACGACCTCCGCGGCCTCCGGCCGCAGGGGATCGGAGATCGCGATCCCTCCCAGGAGACGGTCTCCCAGGACAACGAAGACGACGGTTTTTGCCGCGGCCTCCCACTCCCGAACCTTCTCGGCCATCGCTTCGCAGGGGATCCCCCGCTCCTCGAGAAGACGGAGATTCCCGAGGAGCGCCTCCCCGCCGTCGACCTCTCCCGTCACCCCGCGACCGGGCAAGACGACAATCTCCCTGGCCCCGGAAACGGCGAGGCCCCGTCTTTTGGCAGCCTCCAGGATCGCCTTAGCCAGAGGATGGGTAGAGCCGGTCTCGATCGCCGCGGCGACGGAGAGAACTCTCTTTTCCCCCTTCTCTTCCTCTACGCTCCCTGGCCCGACACCCTTTTTCGCCTTTTTTCCCCCCTTGGCATCACCCCCTCCTCTTTGCCCCCCCTCCACCCCGGGAAGCGCACACAGATCGACGACAGAGGGTGTTCCCAAGGTCAGGGTCCCGGTCTTGTCGAAGAGGATCCTCCCGACCTTTGAAAGAGCCTCCAGCGCGTCTCCCCGGCGAAAGAGGATCCCCAGGCGGGCCGCGCGACCGGTCCCCACCATGACCGCCGCCGGGGTCGCAAGCCCCATGGCGCAGGGACAGGCCACCAGAAGGACCGCCACGGCGCTCTCAAGACCCCGGAGCAGCCCCCCTCCCGAGCGGTCGAGGAGAAGCCACAGGACGAATGTGACGAGGGCGATAAAGAGGACGGCGGGGGTAAAGACGGCGACGACGCGATCGGCCAGCGCCTCCACGGGAAGCTTGGCGCCCTGGGCCCGCATGACCGCCCGAACGATCCCCGCCAGACGCGTCTCCTGTCCCAGCGCCTCCGTCAGGATCTCGAGAGGGCCGTCGGTCGGAGAGGAGCCGCAGAAGACCCGCGAACCCGCCGTCACCGTCACCGGCATCGGCTCTCCGGTCATGGCCGAGAGATCGACATGGGCCCGACCGCGAACGACGACCCCGTCGGCCGGAATCCGCTCTCCGGCGGGAACCAAGACGAGATCGCCCGCGACCAGGTCCCGGGAGGGAACCCGGACCCACTCTCCGTCCTCAAAGCGCTCCGTCATGTCGGGAACCAGAGCGGAAAAGGCCGAAAGCGCGTCCCCGGTCCGGCGCCGGGCCCGGGCCTCGAGTGTGCGGCCAAGCAAAATCACGGCAATCACCATGCCGGTCGTCTCGAAGTAGACATGGCGATCGGCCGGCGGAAAGATCCCGGGGACGGCCAAGACCAGAAGGCTGTAGAGGAGAGCGGCCCCCGTCCCGGTCATCACCAGGCTGTTCATGTCCGGGGCAAAATGTCGGTAGGCCCGGAGCCCCGGGACCCAAAATCGCCTCCCCGGAACAAAAAAAACAACGGCGGCCAGAAAGGCTTCGAAAGCCCAGAGGGAGCGGGGGGTCGGAAAGATCCGGGAGAGACCTCCTCCGGGAAGGGGAACCATGGCAAGGAAGAAAAGCGGAACCGAAAGAAAGGCCGCCAGGAGAAAATCCCGAAAAAGCCTCTTGATCTCTCGATCTTCACTCCCGGGGATCTCCTCCGACTCCTTAATTTTTGCAGAAAACCCCTCCCCGGCCAGGGCCGAGAGCAGGCGGGACCTTGTCTCCTCTCCCCCAAGGCAGACCACGCCGGCGTAGGAGAGGGAGGGAATGACGGAGACGGAGAGGACTCCGGCGACTCCCGAGAGCGCCGCCATGATCCGGCGATCGTCTCCCGGACCCAGCTCCGGAGAGATCTCGAAGGAAAAGGTGTCGGGATCGGCTTTGTAGCCGCTCTGCCGGACGGATTCGAGGATTTCAAAGGGCGTCGTCCGACGAGGGTCGAAGACGAGGGAGGCGCGATGGGTCGCGAGGTTCACCGAGACATCCGCGACTCCGGGAAGTTTTTTCAAGGCCCGGCTCACCCGGCCGGTACAGGCGGCACAGGTCATCCCGAGCACCGGGAACTCCACGTCGCAGAGATCCTCCGAAGGGTCGAGAGAGCCTGAGGAGGCGGCGGGGGGCTGAGAAGGGGAGGAAGAGGAGGTCGTCATAGATCTATTCTCCCGCCAAATTGGGGGTCCGGGCAAGAGGCCGAGATAGCGGACCTTGCGTGCGCACTCCTGCCCTGATTCCTCACCGGGAACAATCGCCCCGGCCTTGTCGATACGCCTCGCTACAATGCGTCTACCCGACTCCCCATTGCCTCATTGTCCAACCAAAAATCGAAAGAAGACGCTTGTCTTCATCGAAAACCCGTTTTCATCGTCGAAAACACGCGATAGGGTCCTGCACCTAAAGGCACTCCCCTCCCTCCTGCTCGCGTTTCGAGGGGGAGGGTTCCGCCGTTGTGCCGTGTGCGGGCTTAAGGGGAGGGGTGGTCACAAGGGTGAAGAGGTCGGTCTTCTGACGGAAGGGGTTGAGGACCCGAAGTCCTTCCGAGACGAAGTCTTCTGGACCATTGTAAAAGACAAGCCCCGGCGCGCTTCGCGAAAGGGCGAGGGAGCGGAAGTTTTCGAGTCCGCGCATGAAGTCCCGAGTGAATGTTTCGGCCGATTTGATTTCGACGGGATAGAGGCGGCCGCTCTCGGGAACCAGAAGATCGACTTCGTTTCCCCGGGAGTCACGGTAAAAGAAAAAATCGGACTTTCTCCCCCGATTTTGAGCACACAGGAGCTGTAGGATAGATGGAGAATATTATTGTGTGGGTCGAAAAAACAAAAAATAGTCCTCTTGCCCCCCTTTTAGGCGTACAGCCTAATAAGGGGACAAATATTCAATGCGGTCGACGTTTGGGTTCGTGCTTTTCTAGGATGGGCATTTGCCGTTTCATGAATTCGTTGAAAAGTGGCACAGTGAAGGCCGTTTCGCCATGACGCTGACTCCAAATCATGCCTTTATTGATCAACTGTTGTCGGACAGACGCGACGGCACCAACCCCGACGCCGAGCGTGGTCGCGATGTCACCGGTTTGATGCGGACCTGGTCCGAGTTCCGCCATGGCGCGAAGATATTTCTGCTGGAGCGGAGTCAAACGGTCGAAGCGGACGCGGAAAAAGTTGGCGTCCAAATGAGCGATGATGCCGGGAGTGGCTTGCTGAACATGGGCGAAACGTATCGGACTCGAAGGAGCTGAGTTCCATACCTGGAAACCCCACTCCTGGATAAAATACGGATACCGCTCCGTTACGCGGAGAATTTCTTCGACCGCATCGCTTTGGAAATCGACCCCTTCGTTCTTCGCTGGATGGACGAGCGCCGAGCGTGCGGCCGGGACGTCGAGCGGGCCCACCTGGGGATAGGTGAAAAGACGTTCGGAGTAAGATTTTGCATTGCCGGAAAGGGCGGCAATCTGCGGCAGACCCGCACCCACAAAAAAAAGGGGAAGATTGCGCTGCGAGACCTCGTGGCAGGCAACAATGAGCGAGGCCAGTTCATTGGGCGAGAGGTACTGCACCTCATCGAGAAAAATTGCCAATGCCGTTCCGCGTTCGTTTGCGGCTTCGCATACAGCCACCAATAAATCGGGCAAATCCTGTTCGAGATTTCCGGTATCGCCTTCTCCATGCACCGGTTCGATGCCAAGCTCGATATCACCTATTTTGACCTTGAATGCCGCAACAAAATTGCGTAGGACCGAGAACGCTTGGCGAAGCTTATATCCGGTGGAAATTTGCAAGTCGAGGCGGTAGAGAACCTGTCGAAGTTCGGGGGCTAAGAGCTGGGGCAGGAGTCCACCTTCTGGGGCTTCGACTTTGGCCGTCCGAAAGCCTTTTTGTTCGGCCATCAAGTGAAGCCTGTTCAATAAGACGGTTTTTCCGACGCCGCGAAGACCCAGCAACATCATCCCCTTGGTGGGGCGCCTGTTGAGTATCCTGTCCATATCAATCGCTGCGTCTTCGAGGAGCTTGTCTCGACCGGCAAGTTCGGGCGGTTGAACCCCGGCTCCTGGCGCATATGGGTTTTTTCGGCGATCCATGGTGTGATTATACCAATATTAATGATATTAGCAAGGTATTCGTTAATGCCAGTAATAATAATAATAATCTCGCCGTTGGCTGGCATGAGGTCGTCATGGATCTATTCTCCCGCCAAATTGGGGGTCCGGGCAAGAGGCCGAGATAGCGGACCTTGCGTGCGCACTCCTGCCCTGATTCCTCACCGGGAACAATCGCCCCGGCCTTGTCGATACGCCTCGCTACAATGCGTCTACCCGACTCCCCATTGCCTCATTGTCCAACCAAAAATCGAAAGAAGACGCTTGTCTTCATCGAAAACCCGTTTTCATCGTCGAAAACACGCGATAGGGTCCTGCACCTAAAGGCACTCCCCTCCCTCCTGCTCGCGTTTCGAGGGGGAGGGTTCCGCCGTTGTGCCGTGTGCGGGCTTAAGGGGAGGGGTGGTCACAAGGGTAAAGAGGTCGGTCTTCTGACGGAAGGGGTTGAGGACCCGAAGTCCTTCCGAGACGAAGTCTTCTGGACCATTGTAAAAGACAAGCCCCGGCGCGCTTCGAGAAATGGCGAGGGAGCGGAAGTTTTCGAGTCCGCGCATGAAGTCCCGAGTGAATGTTTCGGCCGATTTGATTTCGACGGGATAGAGGCGGCCGCTCTCGGGAACCAGAAGATCGACTTCGCTTCCCCGGGAATCTCGGTAAAAGAAAAAATCGGGCTTTCTCCCCCGATTTTGAGCACACTTCAAGATATCGCCGACGAGAAGATTTTCATAGAGGCTCCCCCGGAGAGGGTCCCTCCGGACCTGCTCTTCGGTATGCAGCCCAAGAAGAAAAGCCGCCAGTCCCGTGTCGACGAAATAGAACTTGGAAGACTTGACCAGGCGTTTTCCGATGTTCTCGAAGAAGGGAGGCAGTTCGAAAAGCACATAGGAGGCTCTGAGGACGGAAAGCCAGTTCCTGACCGTCGGGGCCGACACCCCGACATCGTTGGACAAAGAGGAGTGATTGGTCAGTTGGCCGATCCTTCCGGCCATCAGAACGAGAAATTTCTGGAAGGCAGAAAGATCTCTGACCCCCACCATGGAGCGGAGATCTCTCTCCACATAAGTCTGAAGATAGCCGTTGAAAAATCGCCTGGGGTCGAGACCTCTTTCGTGCAGGCCTGGAAAAAAACCTTTCACGACCAAATCAAAGGGAGAGGGAATGGGTCCCCTGAGACGGAGTTCGTTGATCGACAGGGGCCAGAGGCTCAGCACGGCGGTTCGTCCGGCCAGGGATTGGGAAATCTTTTCGGAGAGGGCGGGCTGATGGCTTCCCGTGAGAATGAATCGTCCCTGCCGGGGATCTTGGTCGACCATGCCCTGCAAATAGGAAAGCAGGAGAGGAAGCCTTTGGATTTCATCAAGGATGGCCCCCTCCTCCCAGGTTTCCGAAAGGAATCCGCGAGGATCGGATTCGGCAAAAAGCCGAATGTCCGGGTCTTCGAGGGAGTAGTAAGGCTTGTCGGGAAAGGTGGATCGGGCCAGCGTGGTTTTTCCCGACTGGCGGGGTCCCAAAATGGTCACGACCGGATATTCCCGGGCTGATTCCAGAAGCTCTTGGGTGATGTCACGAGGTATCATGCCGGAAGTATACCAAAAGAGATTTGAGCAAATCAAAAATTCAAGTTCTGTTTTGTTCACCCTTGACCGGATGACACGGGACTGGCTCCCGCCGGCAAAGCCGGGAAGGGGTCTTGTGGCGCTGTTCGGAAGATCTTCCCTGAGGCTCGTTTGTCCCGGGCTTTGGATCGTATTTCCGAGGAAACGTCCTCATTTTCCCTCACCGAAGGTAGCGGTCAGACCCTGTGGGCCTTTTTGGGATCGCAAATCGGGAGCCCCGACGCTCTCTTTTGGCGGCACTATCGGTCCGGAGATGTTTCCCGTTTCGGCTCCGACTTTTGAAGAGAGGTTTCCCGCATCCTTCCGATCGCGGTTCAATGGGAAGGAGGAGGGAACCGTCGCTCCTCATCCTCCTCTTTTGCTAACCTGGGACGAGACGGCAGTAGAAGCGCTTTCCCACGCGAAGGATCTGTCCGGAGGGGCGAACTTCGCAAAAAATGTCGGAGACCGCTCCTCCGTCAAGATCCACCGCCCCTGCCCGGATGAGCTGCTTGGCCTGGCTCTCCGAGCGGGCGGCACCGGCGGCCACCATGACGGTGGAAAGACGCGCCGGATGGGGAGGAGCGACGGCGAAGGGGGCGATCTCGGTCGGGACTTCGCGGCGCGAAAACTGCCGGTCGAACTCCTCATGCGCCTTCGCGGCACTCTCTTCGCCATGGAAGCGGGCGGTGATCGCTTCCGCGACCTGCGCCTTGGCCTCGCGCGGGTGGGCCCGGGCGATCGACTCTTCCGAAAAAGAGGTCAAAAGGAGGGCATAGGAGGCGGTCGCCGAGTCGGGGATCGACATGAGCTTGCCGAACATCTCGGAAGGAGGGTCAAGAATGCCGACGGCATTCTTGAGGCTCTTGCTCATCTTCTTTTCTCCGTCCGTTCCTACGAGAAGAGGAAGGGAGAGGACGACCTGGGGTTCCTGACCGTAGGAACGCTGGAGATCCCGGCCCACGAGAAGGTTAAAGAGCTGGTCGGTGCCGCCGAGTTCCACGTCGGCACGGATCGCCACCGAGTCGTACCCCTGGATCAGCGGGTAGAGAAGCTCATGGAGATGGATCGCCACCCCCTTCTCCATACGATTTTTAAAGTCGTCCCTGTCGAGAAAGTGAGCCACAGTCTGGCGGGCTGCCAGACGGATCATCCCCTCCGTCCCCAGCGCCGACATCCAGTGGCTGTTGAAGACAACCTCGGTCTTCTCGCGATCGAGAATCCGGAAGACCTGCGCGGCATAGGTCGCGGCGTTGGCGGCGATCTCCTCCGTCGTGAGGGGCTTGCGGATATCGGAGCGGCCGGTGGGATCGCCGATCATGCCGGTGAAGTCCCCGATGAGAAAGAGGACGCGATGCCCCAGCTCCTGGAACTCCCGGAGCTTCATCAAAAGGACGGCGTGGCCGATGTGAAGATCGGGAGCGGTTGGATCGAAGCCTGCCTTGATGCGAAGGGGCACACCGGTTTTGGCCGAACGTTCGAGCTTTTGGGCGAGCTCGTCTCGGCTCACGCAGTCGACGGTCCCCCGAAGAAGACGGTCGAGGGCAGCGGCGGGAGAGTCTGTCATAGGAAGGATGTCCTCGCTAAAGTGTGGCGACGGTCTTCATTGGACGCGAAAGCGCCTTGACGCGGAGTGCCGGGATCTTTCCCGGCACCCGCCCCGGAAAAGCGAGCCCCTCCTGCCCCGCCCATCACCCTTGAACATTGGCGGCCTTCCTTCGGGCGGGAAGGGCAAGGGACAGATCGGCCCAGAAGTCTTCGGAGACAAGGGGAAGAAAGGTCGGATCGACAAGACAGGAGAGCGTTCCGTTTGTCCTGAGGTAAACGGTCTTCTCCCTCGCCCGGCCGGTCAGCTCCTCCCCCCCTTCGATCATCGGGGAGGTCTCCCGGCGGACCAGGGAGGGGCGATCCATGACCGGAAGAAGGGTCTGGGCATTCCAGAGATCGACCCAGGAAAGAAGGCTCTGTCCCGGGTCCTGCCCCTGAAGATGCGTTCCCCAGAGCCACCCCCTGGACTTGTCCCCGCCCCCATGGCGTTCGATCAAAAGGAGGGATCCCCCGCCTTCGGGCGAGGACAGCAGGACGATCGAAGGCCAGTGGGCCGGGAGGGCGGAAAGGGCGAGATCGCAGACCCCGGAGACGAGAGAGACGGAGGGAGATTCTGTCATGAGCAGCACCCGGTCGTAGTCGCCCTCCTCGCCAGACAGCCTGAAGCGGCGCCCATGGCCGGAGGCGGCAAGGACCGGAGGCCTCTTCCCCTCGAAGAAACGCACCTCGTTCGGTGCGGACGGAGGCGGGATCTGGGGAGGAAGAGAGAGCATCCGGGAAGAGTTCATGTTCATAAAGAGACGCAGGGCCTCGGGATGCTCCGGACGCCGTCCGGAAAGCCCGGCAAAGGGCAAAAGTGCCGAGAGAAGATCCCCGGCAGGGGCAATGGAAAGCTTGGCCTCCCGGGCCATCTTTCGGGGAAGACGCTCCTTTTCCCTCTCGGGCTCGAAGAGCCAGTTGGACAGGCCCGAAAGCAGGGACGGAACGGTCGACGTCTTCTGATGGCTGAGCTCCATGCGCCGGGAGAGTTCAGGGAATATCGAAGAGGAAAGCGCGGCCTCGAGGCCGAAGAAGAAGCGCTCCTCTTCCTCGGGAGAGGCAGGAGCCAAGGGACGAGGCGCTCCCAGGTAGCGGGCAGGAGTGCCCAAAGAAAGACAGGGAGGAAGAGAAAGCGGAGCGGTCGGAGAGGGGGAGAGCGCCGCTCCCGCCTCGGATTCGAGACGGGAAAGGACCCCTCCCCCGCTCCCCATGTGAAGGGCAAGCGGAGCGGGATCTGAATCAAGAAGAAGCGTGGTCCTGTAGCCTCTGACCGCGGCGAGTCGGGCCGCAAAGAGGGCGGCGGGCCCCCGGCCGACGATCAGGAGAGAGGGAGCGGCCATAAATCAGCCGACAATCTCGACCGCGGAGAAAAAGTAGGGAATCTCGAAGCGGGCGGTCTCGGCCGAATCGGAGCCGTGGATGGCATTGCATTCGATCGATTCCCCAAAATGGGCGCGCAGGGTGTCCTTTTCGGCCTTGGCCGGATCGGTCGCCCCCATGAGAGTGCGATGCGCCAAAATCGCGTTTTCCTTTTCGAGAACCACGATCACCACAGGGCCGCTGATCATAAAGTCGACCAGGCTTCGAAAGAAGGGGCGCTCGCGGTGAACGGCGTAGAAACCCTCCGCCTCGGACTTCGAGAGCAGGCGCATCTTGACCGCCCGGATCCGGAAGCCTTCCTTCTCGTAACGAGCCAGGATCGCTCCGGAAAACTTTTTCCGGACGGCATCCGGCTTCACAATGGCCAAGGTCTGTTCCAGCATCGGTATAGCTCCTTCAATGAGAAATGTGGCGGCAGGATAAAAAGTGAAAATCATCTCATATTACACATTATTGGCGCGCATTTCAATCGACGACAGCATTTAAACAAACTTTTCTGAGAGAGCCTCAGGAGACCGTCCTCTCCAGTCGTCCCAGGAAGGCGAGCGGAGAGGAGGCGGAGACTGGCGGAGGGGAAGGATGGACGGTCAGAGGTCGAGAGGAACGGCCCTTTTCCGGGCCAGAGAGAGAAAGATCTCCCGGGCATGGACAAGGACATCCTCCCGGCAAAGGCAGAAGGGGGAGTTTCCTCCGTCGGGCTGGGCACGGATGAGGTCGCAGAAGCCCTCGTAGATGCGGAGAAAGATTCGGGGACCAAGAGAGTCCGGCACCTGATAGTCGCGATAGAGCCGGTCGACGTAGATCTCGAAAGCCTCGACGTTGTTCTCGACCCAAACCGGAATCACGCTTGGAGCCGGGGGACACTCGCAGTTCGAAGGGGAGTATCGCCCGATATGATAGGCTTCCCGAAGGAGTTTTTCCTCCGACGCCGGCTTAGGCCCCGCCTCCGCTACAACCGATTTTCTCAGAAATCCAAACATGCAAGCGCCTCCTTGAAAAAACGAACCGACCACAAGATTGAGGAAAGGATCGCATAGAGCCTACACGACAAAGGCGGGGATCGGTATGATCGAGGTCATATCGGGGTTTTGTGGTTAAAAACGAAGAGAACGCTCGAAGGAGCGTCGTGAAGGGATCACGTCGAGCCGGCAGGAGGGAGCCTTTATCCGATACGCCTGACAAGAGAGTTTGACTTCCGCTCGCTAAATATTATAATCAACATATTTTCGTTTATTTTATAAATAAACATGGAGGAGTGATGCTTCATCGGTATGCGTTCTCAAATTTCCAGTCTTTCCGGCACAGGACAGAAGTCGACCTGACGCTCACAAAAAAGGTGGCCCTCACAAACTGGATGGCCGAAGTGCCGACAGGGGAGAGAGTGTCCAAAATCATGGCTGCAATGGGTCCCAATGGCAGCGGAAAAACGGCTTTGCTTAAACCTTTGGCCTTTCTGGGCTGGTTTATCAGCCAATCGTTCCAAATCCCAACGGAATCAACCCTCCCTTTAATGCCTCATGCTGCGTCGCCGAACGATCCTTCCGAATTCGAATGCACGTTGGACTTTGATGGAAAGCTTTGGCGCTACGAGCTTTCCTGTACACCTCATCGGGTCCTCCACGAGGCTCTTTATCAGAAGCGCGAGCGCTTCGGCTATGTATTTATCCGCGACTGGGACGAAGGGACCCATCTCTATACCGTGAAGCAAAAAGAATTCGGGCTCCCCGACAAGGAAGCACGTAAGGTGCGACAAAATGTCTCCCTGATCTCCTGGGCCGCCCAATTCGGCGAACCGCTCTCTATGAGGATGGTCTCACCTTACGTCGTTACGAATATTACTGTTCAGGGCCGTATCCCTTTGGGCGATGGAGCAGTGATGTCTGCGGCAGAACATTTTTCCGCTCACCCGAATCAGCAGCGTCTGATGAAAAATTTGTTATCGGCATGGGATCTGGGCCTGACCAATGTTGAATTGAAGGTCTTTTCCGTTTCCAACCCGGATGCCCCCGACAAGCCTGGACTCAACGCGTGGATTCCCTTCGGTATGCACAGAGATCGAGGGCTTGAATTCAGCTTGCCTTTTGCCATGGAATCCAGCGGCACACAAGGGGCCTTTGTGTTGCTGTCACGACTGCTGGAAACATTAGAGATCGGCGGTCTCGCAGTCATTGATGAATTTGAAAACGACCTCCACCCCCACATGCTTGAACCAATCCTCGACTTGTTTGCCGATCCGAAGACCAACCCTCACAATGCGCAACTTTTGTTTAGCTGCCATGCGGCCGAGGTCCTGAATCTTTTGCACAAATCCCAAGTCATGCTGGTGCAAAAGGATACCCATTGCGAGAGTTCGGCAATCCGCATGGACGCAGTGGACGGAATCCGAAACGATGATAATTACTACGCAAAATACATGGCCGGTGCCTATGGCGCGGTACCGCAATTTTGAGCGTGGAGCCTATGATCTGGAAGGCGCAACGCACACTTTTGATCGTGGGGGAAGGCGCCGATGAAATGGCGTTTCTGACCCATCTAAAAAGCTTATTCATAACGCGCGGATGCGGCCTATCGGTAAAGATCAAGAACGCCCAGGGTAAGGGAGCCAAGCATGTGGTCGAATGGACACAACAAGCCATTGCCGCTTATGACACAGTGGCCGTACTTGTAGACACCGATACGGATTGGTCGGATTCGGTATCCAGATTGGCCACCAAAAAAAAGATTCATCTTCTCTTGTCGGAACCCTGTTTTGAGGCTCTCATGATGCGAATCTTGAAGGAGGATCCAAATGGCGATGGGATAGCCCTCAAAAAGCGGTTCGCCCCGTTTGTGAAGGATGATGCCACTCAAAGTGAGAATTACTTGAAATATTTCGGCAGGAATTGCCTTCTTGAAAGCCGAGCTCATGTGCCGACAATCGATACGCTCCTTTCTCTTCTGGGCCTTTGACGGAGAATGCCTCCTCCCACCTCACGGAGTCCGGAGAGTTTTTGTGCAAGCTTTTGGCATGTCGCTCGAGCGGGCCTCGATCCGTTCTGTTTTTTTCGTCTCGTCCGATCCCAGGCTCCCGGAAATTTTCCCCGAGACGCAGTTCTCCTCTTTAAGGTTTAAGACAACTTCCCTTCTTTCGGTTTTCGGATCTCTGTCTCGAAAGTTGAAAGACGGGAGATTTCTTGCAGAAGGAGTCCTCAGGACATTTCCGGATCGTCGCGCACCGAAAAACACGGGCGTCTTTGTCGGGGAAAGGGAATAGTTACAGTGACCATAGGAAAGCGGATTTTTGAGGTATAATCTACGAGAAAACACAGGGAACGGAAGAAGGATCTCCCGATCCAAAACCGCTCCCGAAAGCCCAAAAACGTTTTCTCAGCGAGGGAGCGGGTGTGTCAACACAATCGATCCGTCTTGCGGGGGCGGCCATAGCCCTCATAGCGCTCGTTCCGGCCGGAGGTCCCGTCTTCCTGGGGATCATCCGGGACGATGTCCATGCCCACTCAAGAACAGGGGACATGGGACTTCAGGCGATCACCGTCTCGGGTTTCGCACTCGTCGGCCTGGGGCTTTTTTTGATCCTCCGGGCGGGGTCCTCCTCCGGCAAAGAGTCGCCGGAGGAGCGGCCCCCTACCGCTCGGCGATGAAGGCGCGGACAGACTGCTCCTGCTCCATGGCCGCCCGAGAGATATCGCCGATGGCGACCAAAAGCGACTGCTGATCCTGACGGATGCTTTCGAGAGCCTCTTCGGTCTGCTTGGTCGTCTCCCGATTCCTGATGGCACGCGTCCGGCTCTCCTCAAGAAGCGAGACCGTCATCGCCGTCTCCTCCTGCACCTTCCGGATAGTCGCCTCGATCTCCTTGGTCGAGCGGGCGGTCCGCTCGGCAAGCTTTCGGACCTCGTCGGCCACCACGGCAAACCCCCGTCCCTGCTCACCGGCGCGGGCCGCCTCGATCGCCGCGTTCAAGGCCAAAAGATTGGTCTGTGAAGCAATCTGACCGATCGTCTCGATGATCGATCCGATCTCTTCCGAGCGGCGGCCGAGGTTGCCCACCACAGATCCGAGCCGTCCCATCGCCTCCTCGTTCTCCGCGACCCCCTGGCTCATCTGGACCATCCGCTCGCGGCTCTCGTCGGCACGCGAAGCCAGTCCCTGCATGCGCTTCGAGATCTCATCGACCATCCGGGAGATCCCGGCGGCGTTCTTCGACACCTCGTCGAGATGGGCATGGGCAGTCACGTCGGTAAAGATCGTCAGATAGCCGATCGTGCGCCCTGAGGCGTCGGTCATCACCTCGGTCACCGAGCTGATGCGCATGTGCCCGACCGGAATGATCTGGTTGAAGCGGGTCTCTCCCGGACGGAGAACCTTCAACGCTTCGCGGATCTTGTCGGGATCCTTGTGGAACCGGTGAATCGACCCTCCGACCACATCCCGGGGCGACATCCCGAAGTTCTTTTTAAGCTCGTCCTCCATCTTTTCCACAATCTCATGCATCTTCCGGTTCATGTAAATGATCCGGTTCCCCTCCTTCCCCTGCCCCATGTCGGGGCTGGCGATCGCAACCCCATCCGACTGGATGGCATCGAGGAGGGGGCCGATTACTCCCGGCGCCATCCGAACGATCGTATCGAGATCGGAGGGAAACGGATCACCCTCCGGAAGAAAGGACGAAGCGACGATCTCTCCTTTGGGTGTCTCAAGATTTGTCTTGCCCGTTTTGCCATCAGACCGGCCGAAAAACGCCATAGTGCCTCCTTTATGAATTCGGTAACGTTTTTAGAGTCTCGTTTTCCCAATAAATCCAAGAGCTCCGGGATGCTTCCGGGAAGGGAGAGGTCCTGAAGATATCTCAAACAAAGGCGAAAAACAATGAAGAGCTCTAAATCCCACTATTTTCATCACGCATTGCAAAAAGTCCCAACGACATCGCTATTCGGAAAAACGGGCAAGAACAGTGCGTAAAGAGGGGAGTTTTTATCGGGCTCGCACGACAAAAGACCTCATTTCATGGCAGAAGAGCGACAAAGGAGGGGTCAGCCGGGCCCGAGAGAAAAAAGATCGGGGAAGAGCCCCCGTTTAAGGAAGGAGAGAAGACCTCACAAAAGAAGCGGCCCCCCCCGGAATCTCTTTAAAAGACGGAGAAGGACTAACGGGGGCGATCAAGACAGAGGGAGCGAAAAGGACAGTCCCGGCACGTAAAGGGGCGCATCGTCACCGGGAAGCGCTCCTTTCTTGCCACGCCAAGGACCGGATCGTCGATACAGGAGAGGATCTCCCGAACGGTCCCCACCGTCTCTTCGAGAACGGCCGCAACCCTTTTTGGGTCGATCTGCCCGATCTCCGGCCTCTCGGGACGGGTGGCAAGATAGACCGGTCCGAGGCGAATCGACTCCAGGGGAACCCCCCTCTCCCGGGAATAGTACCAGGCATAGAGCGCCAGTTGGCTTTCATGCTCTCCGGCGGAACCCGGCCGACCGGTCTTCCAGTCGAGAACCCTGACCGTCCCGTCGGAGGCGCGGTAGGCCAGGTCGATCTTCATGTGGACGGGAACCTCGAAGCCGTCGACATCGAGAAGGGCCGTCCGGAGCTCGGCGTCCCGGTCGAGGATCGCCTCGCCCGGAAGTCCGGAAATCTCGGGCAGAACCCAGCTCCGGTAGAACCCCCCCAGGGCCTCCTGCGCCCGATCGACGAGGGGCTTCCAGTCGGTATCGGAAATGGCAAAGTCCCGCCCTTCGTGCTCAAGAAGGCCAAAAAAACCCTTGCGCAAAGAGGCCTTCCCCGAACGATCCTTCTTCGAAGCCGCAAACTCGCTCCGAAGAGTCGCGAGAAGAGCGCTGCGCTCCTCCTCCTCCGGAGGAAGCGGTTTTTTCTCGACGACCTTTGCCACCAGCCGCTCGACCCGGTCATGGACGTGATGGCCGGTCCAGAGATAGCGGTTGGAGAGCTTCGAGAGGCGGTAGATCTCGCGTGTGGACGGGTCGGCCGACCTCTCCCACCCTCCCCACGCGCCGTAGCGGACAAACCAGTAGCGGCGGGGACAGTCCCGGAAGAGCCCCCCCCGGGAGTGAGAGTAGGAGAAGGTATTGACGAGGCGGGTCATCGGGGCCGGGGCCGGTCGGGGGATCCGACGGAGGGGTCGGAAGAAGGGCTCTCTGAAAGGAGTTCCTCCTTTTCCCCCATCTCGAGCGCCTGACTCTGCATGGCGGCAAGAGAGACGTGAGAGCGTGTGACGAAGAGATATCCAAGGATTCCTGTGACGGAGATGACGAGAGCCTGGTTGACGAGAGAGAGCGCCACGGCGCGGTCGGCCGGAACGTGGAACGGCGAGAGGGCGTAGACCGCCGCCAACTGGAAGACCCCGATGCCTCCGGGAGAGGACGGAATGAGCATGGCCAGGTTGGTAAAGACAAGGAAGGCCAGAGTGACCCGGACCGGACTTTGGGTGACATCGAAGGTGATGAGCGTGAACCATGTCAGGAAAAGGGTGAGCGACCAGATCGCAAGGCTCGTCAGAAAAAGCCTGAAAAGAAGCACCGGGGAGGCGATGGAGGAAAGGCCGAGAAGGGCCTGCTCGGCGGTAAGAACAAGCTTCTTTGCAAGCCGGTGCCCGCGGGTCAGGGGAAGAAGCGTCCGCTCGAGGAACCTCACCACCAGAAGCCTCCCGTAGACCAGTGCCGACAACCCCATAAAGAGACCAATGGCCCCCCCGATGATCCAGGCGCTCTTTCCTCCGATCCCCTGCCCGCCTGAGACGAGGTAGAGAAAAAGAAGGAGCGAGAGGGAGAGAAGGTCGAAAAGCCGCTCGATCAGGATCGTCGAAAGGAGAAGGGGAAGGGGAAGGTTTTCGAGACGCCGGGCGTAAAGGGCGCGGACCATCTCTCCCGCCCGGAAGGGAAGGATGGAGTTGGCCATGAACCCCACCACCACCGACGCATACAGGGAGGGATAGGAGACCTTCCGCGTCACGGAGAGGGTCTGGCGCCAGAAGAGGGCCCGGACGCCGTAGATGGCAAAAAGAAGAAGCGTTGCAGGAATGAGCCATCCGTAATGGCCCTTCCAGAGGATATGGCCCAGACTTCGAAAAGAGACATGGCGCAGGGCGAAGAAGAGGGCCGCCCCGCTGATGGCGATCGCGAGGGAAAGATTGAGAAGGCGTCGCTTCCCCGTCACCGGACCTCCCACCGGTGGGGATCCCCCCGGCGAGGGGCCGATCCTGGCAGGGAGTCGGAGGCGAGATCCCCGGGACGCCCCTTAAAGTCGTCGACGGTCAGGGCGACTCCCTCCCGAAGGGGGATCGCCGGTTTCCAGCCAAGAAGGTCCCGAGCCCGGGAGATGTCGGGACGGCGTCGGCGGGGGTCGTCGGAAGGCAGGGGGCGGAGAACGCGTTCGAGGGGCTTTTTCATGACCTCCTCGACGACCGATGCCAGCTCGGAAATAGTAAACTCGTCTGGATTGCCGAGGTTGACGGGAAATTCGCGCCCGGGGCCGTCGGGAAGGGCCCCCAGCCGGAGAATCCCCTCCACAAGGTCCGAGACGTAGCAGAAGGAACGGGACTGGGAGCCGTCCCCGTAGAGGGTGAGGGGCTCCCCCACCAAGGCCTGGCGAACGAAATTGCTCACCACGCGCCCGTCGAAGGGATCCATGCGGGGACCGTAGGTATTGAAGATCCGAACGATGCGAAGATCGATCCCGTACATGCGCCGATAGTCGGTCGCCACGGTTTCGGCCGCCCGCTTGCCCTCGTCGTAGCAGGAACGGATCCCGACAGGGTTTACATGGCCCCAGTAGCTCTCCTTTTGCGGATGCTCCAGGGGATCCCCGTAGACCTCCGAGGTCGAGGCGATCAGGAGTCGGGCCCCGGTCCTTTTGGCCTCGTCGAGCATGCGCACCGTCCCGAAGACTGCCGTCCTGAAGGTTGCGACAGGATCGGCCTGGTAGCGGGGGGGGGAGGCAGGGCAGGCCAGGTGAAAGAGGAAGGCGTAGTCGGAAAGAGGCTCCGGGGAGGCCACATCGCGTTCGATCAGCCGGTTGACGCCGGCAGGAAGGTTCTTTGCCGTCCCCGTCGACAGGTCGTCGAGGACGTCGACCGTCGCCCCGAGAGCCAGGAGGCGGTCGACCAAGTGGGAGCCGACGAAGCCGGCCCCCCCGGTCACAAGCACCTTCTTTCCCGAATAGCCCGCAAGCTGCGAATTGTCGAAAAGCGTCACAGGAGCGCCGACTTGGGTGTCCGGAGAACCCCCCCGCGGCTTCCGCTTTCGACAAGGGCGGCATAGCGGGCCAGATAGCCCCGGGTCACTTTGGGAGGAAGGGGAGAGAAGGTCTTTTGTCTGGCGACAAGCTCCTCGGGAGAGACCAGAAGGTCGATCGTGCGCGCCTCGAGATCGATCCTGATCCGGTCGCCGGCTTTGACGAGACCGATGGGCCCTCCGGCCGAGGCTTCGGGAGAGACATGGCCCACGCAGGCCCCCCGGGTCCCCCCGGAGAATCTCCCGTCGGTGACGAGCGCCACCTTGTCGCCCAGACCCATGCCCATCAGGGTCGCCGTGGGAGCGAGCATCTCCTGCATCCCGGGACCTCCGGCCGGCCCTTCATAGCGGATGACCACTACATCGCCGGCCTTCACCAATCCGTTCTGGATCCCGTCGCAGGCCGCCTCCTGGGAATCGAAGATCACGGCCGGCCCCTCGAATCGTCGCATGGCCGGATCGACCGCCCCGACCTTCACGACCCCGCCCTCGGGGGCGAGGCTTCCGTAAAGGATCGCAAGCCCCCCCTTTGCGCTGTAGGCGCGCGTAACGGGACGAATGACCTCCGCGTCACGATTCTTGGCCTCCGCAATCATCTCCCCCAGGGTTCGGCCGGAGACACTTCGCACGTCAAGATCGAGAAGTCCCGGGACGTTGGAGAGCTCCTTCATGATGGCCATGACTCCCCCCGCCCGCTCGACATCCTGAATGTGGTAGGAGCCTGCAGGGCTGACCTTGCAGATGTAGGGCACCCGGTCGGCGATCTCGTTGATCCGGGACTGGGGGAAGTCGATCTCGGCTTCATGGGCGACCGCCATGGTATGGAGAATGGTGTTGGTCGATCCCCCCATGGCGATGTCGAGAACAAGCGCATTGGCCATGGATCTCTCGGTGACAAACTCCCGGATGTTCTGCCCAGCCTGTGCCAGTTCGACCGCCCGCCGCGCCGCCCGGCGCACGAGATCCTCCCGGGCCGGATCGGTGGCGAGGATCGTCCCGTTGCCGGGAAGGGCCATCCCCAGCACCTCGGCCAGACAGTTCATGGAGTTGGCGGTAAACATCCCGGAGCAGGAGCCGCAGGTCGGACATCCTTCGTCTTCGATCTCCTTGAGGCGCGCCTCCGAGATCTTCCCGGCCTTGAGCGCCCCGACCCCCTCGAAAACGGAGATGAGATCGACCACCTCTCCCGAGGCAAGACGGCCCGCCTCCATGGGGCCCCCTGAGACCATGACGGTGGGAATATTGACCCGAAGGGCTCCCATCATCATGCCGGGGGTGATCTTGTCGCAGTTGGTCAGACAGAGCATGCCGTCGAAGGGGTGGGCCATCACCATCGTCTCCACGGCATCGGCGATCAGCTCCCGGCTGGCAAGGGAGTAGCGCATCCCCCCGTGGCCCATGGCGATGCCGTCGTCGACCCCGATGGTGTTGAACTCGAAGGGAATCGCCCCCGCCTTGCGGATTTCGTCCCGGGCGATCTCTCCCAGACGGTTAAGGTGCACGTGGCCCGGAACGATCCCCACATAGGAGTTCGCTACGGCGATAAAGGGTTTGTCCATGTCGGCATCTGTCAGGCCGCAGGCTTTGAGAAGGCTTCTGTTGGGGGCCCGATCGACCCCTTTCTTCATGATATCGCTACGCATATGTGAGGATCCTTGTCGGGAGGTGGCGTGTTCGGAAGAGGTCCCGGTCCGAAAAAGGACTGGCCGGATTTACTGTCTGATTCCTTATTTTCGCTTTTTCCGGTTCAAATCTCAAGAAAAAAGAGGCAAGGGACAGAGCCTTTGGGGCACAAAGTCCTGTTGTCAAGAACTGTTGTCTGTTCGAACCGCGATCGGACGCCAACACGGAGATCGCCTGGAACTGGTCCGATTTAATTCAAGGTGGTTCGGAAAAACAGAGTGAAAGGACGAGCCCGTTGTTGTGTGGAAACAGCATGGCAGGAGTTGAAAGACGAAGAGTGGACGTTGGATTTATGAGGGGGTTTGGATGAAAGCGACCCGTCTCAAGGAATGGACCTACGAGGAATTTATGTCACTCCCGGAAGGGGGTCCCTTTCGCTACGAGATCATCGACGGGGAACTCTGCATGACCCCTTCCCCCGCTCCCCGACATCAGCACATTTCGATGAATCTCTCCGGAATTGCCTGGGATTTTCTTCGTTCTAACCCTCTCGGAGAAATTTTCGCCGCCCCCTGCGACGTCGTCTTTTCCACTGATCCGCCTCAAGTGGTCGAACCGGACCTGCTCTATGTCTCGAAGAAGCATGCGGCCATCATTGGCGAGAAGAACATCCGGGGAGTTCCGGACCTGACCATCGAGATCCTGTCCCCGTCGACGCTCATCAACGATCTCCGGCTGAAACATTCCCTCTACGAGCGTTTTGGGGTTCCCGAGTTCTGGACTGTGGATCCGGAGAGCCAAACAGTCCGAGTCTTCCTTCTTGTTGACGGGCATTACCAGGCTCCCCTGGAATACGGCAAGGGGGATTGTCTCGAATCCCCTCTCCTCCCCGGGCTGTCGATTCCTCTCTCCAAGATCTTTCCTGCCTGACGCCTTCCTTTTTCCGCCTCAGTTTCCACGTTTGCCGAATCCGGACGAGCAACTCTCCCCTTGCCCCAATCTGTCGTCTCCCCTTTCGTCCCCCCGAATGAGAAAAAAGAGAACCGGATTTCTCTTCTGAAGCCTTCCCCGAAACCTTCGCCCCTCTCCCCTCCGGAATGTCACCCAATCCGACTTGGAAGACGCGGTACGAACGATCTGCGTCAATCCTCCTTTCGAAACTGTCTTTATCCCCGCGGGGCCGCAAAGGAGCGGGGAAGGAAGAACGAAGCGGGCCCGCATGATCAAAAAATCAGACGAAAGAGGGGCATGACCCGAGAAGGTCGATCGGCCTTAAAAAGGCGTGGGCAGTTTTGAAGCCCTCCAGACTGGAGGGCGTTTCGGCAAAAGTCCGGAGCCCCTTAATTCCCTGTTAACTGCCAAAGGAGCCCTCCCGCTATTCCCCTTCCTGGTCGATCCCCCGGACAACTGCAGCCACGAGTTCGGTGCGGCTCCGGACGCACATCTGACGAAAGATATCGTGCATGTGATCCTTGACGGTCTGAAGGGCGATGCCGAGCTTTTCCGCGATCTCCTTGTTACTGCGCCCCCGAACCACCTCAAGGACGATCTCGGACTGCCGCAGGGACAGGTCGAACTGGTCCAGCCTCTTGGAAATCATCGAAATTTGGCGGTAGGACTCGAGAATGACGACGCGACCGCTTCGCCCAGGACGGGTGCGGGAGGGTTCGCCTTCCTCCGAAGGGGCCCCGGAGGGAGCGCGGACGGGAAGAACACGGCAATGGAAAATCCCTTTTTCCGTCTGGAGAACCGGAGGGGGGTCCTCCGGATGGTCGAGGCACCACCGGAGGTCGGAGCGTCCCAGTATGGTCTCGGCCCGCTCGTTTCGGAAGAGAAGATTCTTCTCCCCGTCATAGACAAGGACTCCCGGCTTGCCGCAAAGAGCCGGGTGGGATCGCAAAGTGACAAGAAGAAGGGCCCGGGAAAGGTGGTAGCCGACCAAGTTCCCCACGTCCCGCTCCTCATCCGAGAACTCCCCGGAGGACTCCTGCCGAAGAAGCCAGACCGCTCCCAGGCGCTCTCCATGGCACGCGAGAGGCAAAAGCAGGGAAAACGCCGCAGGAATCTGAGAAAAAAACTCCCGGTAATACCGGGAAGATCTGAAGTCTTCAAACTCCCCGACATCCGAATACCGGAGAGGGCGGCCATTCTGGCCCGAGAAGGCCACGGGCGCCAGAGGATCGATTTTCAGGTAGAAGAGGGCCCACTCCCGGGCCCAGGAGGCCCCTTCCGGAAGGGAGTGGTAGCCCTCGGTCTCCCAGCGTCCGCTGCAGGAGTCGACGGGAAGGAAGAAAAGAGCAGGCGCAAGGGGCAGGATCTTTGCGAGTCCGGCGTGAAGGACCGAAAGAAGGGCGGCCTTGTCCGGAGCGTCGTATAGACGTCCGAGGAGGTCGAGAACGGAAAGGCGCAAATCAGAGGGGGACAGATCCATGCGACGCCTCCGTGAGATGGCTCTCCCGGGGCGGCAAACAGAGACCAGGAACCTCCGGGAAAGACTCCTGTTGCCGCTTCGGGGGAAATATCTGCCTGAAATATTCCTGATACTGCAATAACCCACCAAACTTAATCTTATGTTAATTGAAAATTAAAGAGAAAAATATCCTACTTTAGTAGTAGTCATGCAAACCTAAGAATAGTTTACATTTATCTTCAATTTGCTACCATTTCATCAGAAAACTTTGATTCTCGTCTTCGCTCCTTCTTTCTCCCAAAAGGGGGGGCCTGTTTTGCCCCAGAACTCCGGCAATGCCGGGATCGGAGCCATTGTGAAAGCATTTCCGACTCGTTTTTTTGCCGGGCGTCTTTTCCTCCTCGGACTTTTCGGCGGATTCTTCCTTGCGCCCTCCGTCTCGATCGCGCAAAGCCCTCCGGAAGGGAAGACCCGATCCCCTCTTCACGCTCGCCTCTTCGCCACGTCCGCAGGAAGTCCTTCCCGCCTTTCCCCTGCCGCGATTTACCGGACGCTCTCCCCTGCTGTTGTGGCTGTAGCGGGATTCAACAGCGAAGGCAAGGGAGAGCTCGGAGCCGGAAGCCTCGTGACGCGTCGCGGCGACGTTCTCACGAACGCCCACGTCATCATGGACAAGGAGACGGGACGACCCTTCGTCCATCTCTTCGTCTACTACAAGCCGGACAAGCTCTCGGGCGACCCCGCCCTCGATCTTCGGCACCGGACCCGCGCGACCCTCGAACGCTACGATACCCGCCTTGACCTGGCGCTTCTGCGCCCGGCCGAGCCGCCTCCCTTTCCCGCCCGCATCTCGTTGGGCAAGGCCTCCGACGTCGTCCCCGGCCAGCGGGTGGTTGCCATCGGCAATCCCGAGTCGGGCGGCCTCTGGTCGATGACGGAGGGAATCATCAGCACCCAGATCCTGGACTTCGAGGGGGTCCCCGGAAAAAACGTCTTTCAGACCGACGCAGGAATGAACCGAGGAAACTCGGGCGGTCCCCTGCTCGACTCCCGGGGACGCATGGTGGGCGTCGATACGGCCATCGCCCGCAAATCCGCCGACGGACTTGCCATCACCAGCATCAACTTCTCTCTCCAGTCGGACGTGGTCTCGAAGTGGATCAGACGCTCCGGCGGCTGGCCGGCCCCCGAAGCGAAGCCTGCGGTCATCGCCTCCGCCCCTCCCCGCCCCACTTCGCCTGAGACTCAAACCCCGAACGCCCCTGAAACCCCTCCGTCCCCTTCTCAAAGCGGGTCCGTCTCGCCCCAAAACAATGAGAACCAGCCCCACCTCCCGGGGCTCGTGACCCCGCCCCATCCCTTCAAGGCCCGATCGGTCCTTGAAAGGGAGATGGAAAAGCTCGAGAACCTGGGACAGTCCATGCATCGCGATATTGAAAAAAAGCTCGGAGGAAAGGCTCTCCTTCCCCCGAACTAGACACCCGAACTAGACAGATGAGCCACAAAACCGAACGTACCGACAGCCACTCAAATCCGACAAGGAGCCCTCCATGAACCGATCCGGCAAAAAGATCCTTCTCCCCCTTCTCCTTCTCTCCTTCGCCCTCTCTGCCTGCGCCCATGAGGGCGGACGCATCGCCAGCACTTCGAGCGCTCCCTCCTGGGTGCGTCGGGGCGCCTGCTTCGATCCCCAGCAGAAGATCATCTGCGGCGTTGGCCTCGCCCAGCACATCCCGGACCTCTCGCTCGCCACCCAGACGGCCGACATGCGGGCCACCGCCAAAGTCGCCCAGGAGCTTAAGACCTATACCGCGATCCTCTCCAAGTCCTACCAGAACAGCGTTGCCGGAGGCGCAAACGAAGACCAGACCGCAGCCGAGCAGGAGGCCACCAGCACGATCAAGAGCTTCACAAAGCAGACGCTTCGGGGAGTCATGATCGTCGACCACTACAAGGACTCTGACGGAACGGTGTATGCCAAAGCCCAGATCGACCTTGCGACCTTCAAGAACATGCTCAAGGAGTACAAGGACATGAACGCCAAAATGAAGAAGGCGATCGAGAAGGATGCCGACAAGGGCTTCGACGAACTCAGCAAGGAAGAGGCGAAGCATTGAACAGAGAGAGATGGCAGGGGAAATTTTGAGCGCTCCCCCAAGAGTCGCCAAAGGCTCTTGGGGGGATAGATCTTTAGTGAAAATAGCAGGACCGAAAATTCGGCGAATATGCAGAGGGGAGACTTTTCAGATGACGCTCGATGTTGAGAGAGGGGATCGTTTTTTTTGCCGGGGCGTGGCGAGATTCGCCCCGTGGTGCTTGTCTCTCATCTTCTCATTCGGTCTATACGCCTGCGGAAACAACAACTCCGGGATGACCCTTACAGGAGGGTCGACAGCGGTCGCAACGTATTGTGGCAGTGCATGTACTTACTCTCTTCCTTCAAGCTTCAATTCTGGCGTATCTGGTCCAACGATCGATTCTTCGGGCAATGTCTGGCTCTATAGTTCCAGTGAAATCGTGGAACTCCCGAAGGGAAACGCCTCCGATCAGATCACATTCTGTAATTCCGGCTGCAATTACAGTTTTAATCCCGGGACTAACTCGCTTAGCGGATTGGCGATCAACCCAAAAACGGGGGATCTCTGGATCGGAACCAACAACACGAGCAATAGTAGCCTTGCTAGAAATGGAACGGTAATCGAGATTCCAAAAACATCGAGTGGCTATGGGGCCGCAGTCACATATTGTTACTCAGGTTGTACTGTGAGCCTGTCAAGCCTTACCGATTCTGACTATATATACAGTACCGGCAATATCACCTCCGATCCGAAGGGGAATGTCTGGATGGCCGCATATAATGGCAATAGCGATTCTCTGTTTTTCATGAAAATACCATATACAGGTGCCAGTTATGGCACGGCCGCACTGATTGCCTCCACGCTCCCCTCCGGGAGTACTCTTCAATCGATTGTAGGATTGACTTCTGATGCAGTTGGAAACGTCTGGCTCGCAGCCTCCTTTTACAATTCCTCAACTGGCAATTTTAATAATAACACCATAGTCTTAGAGTATCCATCCGGAACCTCACCCCCTACCACATTCTGCAGCACGGGGGGAGGGTGCACTCATACGGTCTCATTAAATAATCAATCATCAAGTTACAACAATAATAGCTTTTCGTTTCTCTCCTCCGATCCCACAGACACAACGACCGGAAGCATCTGGGTCGACAACGGAAGCAACATTCTGAAGATCAGTGCCAACGGTACCGTTTCTTCCTCGGTTTCCAACTGGTCCTTTCCCAACTATTCAAATGGCGGTGGCATCGCTGTGGACAGCAAGGGAAACGTCTGGGTCGTTGAAACCTCTCCCTACATTAATGGCACCGCTTCCTCGGGAATCGTGACGGAATATGTCGTATCGACCCAATCTTTCAATTACTACTGCTCCCCAGGAATGCTATCGGACAACAGTCCTTGCAATCACTATATTGCAAGCATCAAGAATCCGAGCAATATCGCCATCGATCTATCTGGCACCGGGAATGTCTGGGTTCAAAACAGCGGATGGGTGACCGAATTGATTGGAGCGGCACAGTGAATCTCTTGTTATCTTCGAAAAAAAAGGACGGACTTCCCCCCTTGGCCCCCTTGAGAAATGCCAAGTCGGATCTCCGATGGGAGGTGCTGGGGAGACTCCAGTCCTCGGTTTTCTTCGGTTTTTTGTCGATCTTGTTGCTCGGACTCCTTTCGGCCTGCTCATCCATGGGTTTCTCCGGGTCGCAAGAATCGGGAGCCGATCGGTTTCTGGACAAGATCACCGGGGCCGTCTGGTACCAGGAGTTCCGCAACTCCCACTCCCGCGTTCCGCGCATTGCCCTCACGGCCGCCCCCGGGATCAAAACAAAAAATCTGAAAATGGCTCTAAAAAAGCATCCAACCGTCCTCTCCCTTACGAATATCAGACCGGACTTCACACTCCATATACGAGAAGACTCTCAGGCAGAACTTCTCGATCCAAAGAACGAAGTCGTCTGGCTTTCCGGGACCGATGGAACCGTCAGTGCCCCTCCCCCTGCCCGTCCGGTCATTCTTTGGAGAGGCTTATTCATAGGGCCACGAGCAGGGATTTCCGAGATGAGTAGCAATTCCAGCGGCGGGGGAAACGGAGGATTGACGATGAGCTCTTCCGGACCGTTCGTCGGTGTGGGTATGCGCATGGGGTATTCTTTCACGAATTTGGGTGATCTTTCGGCCTACATGCCGCAGGTCAACATCGATTATCTGGGAAATGCTCCGATTGTTATTCCGATTTCCTCTTCCGGACAAACACTTTCCGGTGGATCGGCCGGGATGACTGATTTCTCCATAGATCCTCTCCGTTTCGGTTGGCCAATTTTTTCTGGCAGCACTCTTGTTTCTTTGGCGATTGGCGTTGGGGATGTCATGCTCCCCACCGGAAGTCTTACCTCTTCATCCATCAACTTAGAAGAACATGTTGCCCTGGATATCGAATATCGTCTTTTCAATCATTGGACCCCCTATCTCGAGATCGTTGGAGAAAATATGTCCATCGGATCTGCTCAAGCAACCTTCTTGGCTCCTCCCGGTCCCGGAGGCACCGTCCAACTGGGAAGCAGTCAGTCGTTTTTAATCCGCGCCATGGTGGGAATCGACTGGTATCCCTGGATCTCAAAGTCCAACGTCTCAGGAGCCACCTCGCCATGAAGACCATCGATACGATCCTGCCGCACATTAAGGCAGGGACAGGGTTAGCGCAGAGACTCCTTCCCGGTCTTTTTTTCCCGGTTCTCGCCTGCCTTTTAACACTTCTGCTGTCCGTTTCGCCCGCCTTAGCCGATGCCGACGGAGATCTTGAGCGCGCGGCCCATGCGGGGGACCTCACCGGCCTCAAGAATGCTCTCGCCCAAGGCGCCAGCCCCAATGCGACCGCCTCGTCCGGAGGGATGACGCCCCTGATGTGGGCCGCCGCCGCAGGACACAAGAAGGCCGCGGAGATTCTCGTCAAGGCCGGCGCCCACGTCAATATCCCAAACAACGAGGGTCGCACCGCCCTTATGATCGCCTCCCGCCACGGAAAGGCTTCCGTCGTTCTCTTTCTGCTCGACCGCGAGGCCGACGTCAACGCCCGGGACAGCAAGGGATCGACCGCCCTCATGCGGGCCGCCGTCGGTGGTCATGCCAAAATTGCCCGGATTCTTCTCACTCACGGAGCCAACCCCAACACCCCCGACGACAACAACGGGGTGACGCCTCTCATGGAGGCCACGTTCAAGGGCCACGAAGACGTCGTCCGGGTCCTTGTCGCCGGAGGCGCAAACATCAACGCGCGCAACAACTTCGGCGGCACGGCCCTCATGGGGGCGGCCCAGGCCAACCAGGCCGGAATCGCCAAGATCCTGATCGACGGGGGGGCGGAGATCAACGCCAGAGACGACGAGGGCGAAACCGCCCTCCTCTACGCCTCCTCGGCGGGAGCGACGGCGGTGATCCCGCTTCTCCTCTCCGCCAAGGCCGATGTAAACGTGCAGGACAGAAAAGGCGAGACAGCCCTCATGGAGGCGGCGTGGAAGGGGCACTCCAAGATCGTCCAGGATTTGATCGGAGCGGGAGCCGATCCCCTGCTTGCAGACAGTGCCGGACATACCGCGGTGGCGCTTGCCATGCAGATGAAGAACGGCCGGATCGAGTCCTCGCTTCGAAAGGCGATGAAGGCGGCGGTGGTCAGCGGTAACCGCATCGTCTCCTCCTCGCACATCTACAAGGGGCCGGAGAAGACCCTCTCCTCGGGGAGGCCTTTCTCAATGTCAACGCCAGTCGTTCCCAAGCCGGGGGAAGACTTTCCCTTTTCCGTCCCCCACCCCCGATGATCCGAGACGAAGAGACGGGCGTCCGATGACGATCGGCAAAGAGATTTTGTCTCGTTACAAGACCTTTCTTAGAGGGAGCCCTCCCGCCTTCTCATCCGAGAAAAGGGTCCGGTCGCGCGAAAGCGGCGCGATTCTTTTCGCGCTCCTCCTCGCCCTCTTCGGAGGCTGCGCTCACTCAGGTCCTGCGAAGGAGGGGGCCTCCTCCGGAAACGCCCCCCTGAGCCTTCGCGGAAAGATCCCCTCCTCCGGCGCCTCTTCCTCGGTCGGCCTCTCAGGCGCGCTCTCCCCCAAGACCTCTCCCCCCGGAGACTGGGCCCGCATCCTCGACAAAGACCCCCGGGGCTGCACCTGGGTCGAAAGCACGGGAGCGGCGATAGGAGCCGCGTCTGATCCACCGAAGGCGATCCGGTCACTGGCCGTCTCCCGGGCCGAGGAGCTCGCCATACGGACCCTTCTGGGGGGAGAGGAGGTTGAGGATTCCTTTCTGAGCGGCCAGTCCTCATTCTCCGGTCGAGCGGACCAGTATGTGGAGAGCGATCTCCTGGCACAGAAAAGAGCGCTCATATTGGGGCATGTGATACTTAAGAGCAACCCCTCTTTCGTAGGAACGGGCGACTGCGAAGACTGTCTCAGAACCCGCATTGCCGTGGTCGTCAAGACCTGTCTCGTCCATCTCCCCCCCGAGAGCCATCGACCCATGGTGAAGCTCTCACTGAACCAGCCCTTCTATCGGGAGGGAGATCTTGCCGTCGTCCGGATCTTCGTGGGCCAAGACAGCTATCTCTACCTGATCGACGAGAACCCGTCCGACCATTCCTTTTCACTGATTGTCCCGGATCCTCGTTTTCTCGCCCTCTGGCACGCCAGAACAGGAGAGACGGCCACGTTCCCCTCCGGGGAGATCGCCCGGGAGGGGGTCGCACTCGAGGCCGAGCTTCCAAAGGGAGCCTCCGAATCCTTTGAAATTCTCCGGGTCATCGCCACGACGAAGCCTCTCCCCCCGGATATCTGGCTCTCCGACAACAAGACGACCTACGACCTCTTCGGGAGGCTGATCCGCCTCGATATCCCGTTCAATGATGCGGCGCAGACCTTCACAATCTTGGGAAATAAAAAAGCGCGTGAGGAGGAGAAGACGATCCGGCTCCGCTCCTT
The DNA here is from genome assembly GCA_021801345.1 of Nitrospirota bacterium. Taxonomy (GTDB): domain Bacteria; phylum Nitrospirota; class Leptospirillia; order Leptospirillales; family Leptospirillaceae; genus UBA4572. The sequence continues at coordinate 18,456 of JAJYYA010000005.1, read as the reverse complement.
TGAATCCCGATGAATCAACGAACTCTCCGGGACACTCCCGGAAGATTGCTACTCCACATAGGAGGACTACGATGAAACACAACAATTCCAAGCGAGTTTTATTTGCACTGCCGGCCCTTGCACTCTCGGCCCTTGCGGGACTTTCCGCCTGCAGCTCCACGACAACCCTCGACTATATCGCCCCCCAGACCCGGGAGGACGTCTCGAAGGCGGTCCTGGCCGCCAGACGCCCCCTCCACTTCGGGGTCATCACCACCTACAACCGGATGGTTCTGGCCCCGAACTCCGATCTCTCGAAGGAGCTGACCGCGGACATTGCCAAGACGATCAAACAGATGGGCGGGACGCCCACCCTCACCACCCCCGACCTGATCTCTCCCGACAGCGGCTTCGACGCGATCCTCAAACTCTCCTTCAACTCCGGACTCTCGGTCAACGACACGTCGGAAGCCTCATCGGCCTACAACGGCAAGATCCTCTTCCGCGTCATCTCGAGCGGGGAAGGCGGATATGCAAGAAACGGCCTGATCGAAAAGACCGCTCGGGAGGTCAAGAAACAGTTTTCCCTGGGTCAGAGACTCTATCGGAAGGTTGCGGCCGACCGGATCGCCTATCTGGGACAGTCCGGAGAGACGGTCGCGGGAGGAAGCGGAGCCCTTTCCCGACAGGAGCTCCAGGCACTCGTCTCCTCGGCGGTCGCCTCGGGGCTCGGAGCGGAGAAGGCCTCAAAACTTGCGGCCGAGGCCTTCGTCCCCAAGACCCCGGCCGACACACCCGACTACAGACTCCCGAAGAATCCCCATGCCTATGCCGTCGTGATCGGCATCGAGAAGTACCTGGGAAGCGACATTCCTCCGGCCAAGTATGCAAGCCGCGACGCCCAGGCGATGAAACTCCATCTCCGGGCCTTGGGATTCCCCGAACGGAACATCCACATTGTGACCGACAAACATGCGACCCAGGGAATTCTCAAGGCCGAGATACGGTGGCTCAAGAACAACACCGACTCCCAGTCGACGATCTTCTTCTACTTTTCGGGCCACGGGGCTCCCGACCCGAACTCCCAGGAGGCCTACCTCGTCACCTCCGACGTCGAGCTTGCCGATCTCGCCGACACGGCTTTTCCTCTCAAGACCCTCTACGACGATCTCAACGCCCTTCCGGCCAAGAGGATCCTCGTGGCGCTCGACTCCTGTTTCTCCGGAGCCGGCGGACGCTCCGTACTTGAAACGGGAGCCCGCCCCCTGGTGGCTGTCCACATGGGATCCTCCTCCGTCGGCAAGATCGTCGTCCTCTCCGCCGCCGCCCATGACCAGATCTCGGGCATCACCGAACGGGGAGAGCACGGGGTCTTCACCTACTATCTTCTCAAGTCGCTGAACGAGTCGCTCGCGGAGTCCTCCGGGAAGGGGCACGAGGTCCCGGTCGAACGGCTCTATACCTATGTCAAGCCTCGGGTCGAGGATGCCGCCCGACGCCACAACCGGAGCCAGACGCCGCAGATCCTCTTTCATTCGACCGATCCGGAGAGCTTTCTTCTGAAGTAAGAGGACCGCCTAACGGATGCCTCGCCAATAGAGGAAGGGAGGTTTTCGGGGCACAGGACTCCTCACGGAGGAAGCGCCCCGCTCTCTCTTTCTTTGGGAACCAAGCATGCAAAGGCAAGGCAGACCCCGGCAGAGCGTGCGATCCGGTCCTAAAATGCCGCCGAATCGCCCTCTCTCGCGGCCGGTCGGGGCCTTCGGAGGGCATCTCTTGCGAAGGGGCAGGGCGGCTTGCGTTAATTGATGAAAGACGCTGTGCGTACGGCATTATTTTCATTTTCAGACCACAAGAAAAAAGATCTTTCGATTTTCCGGAAAAAATCATACAATGTCTCGGGCAAGAAAGGATTCCTTCGTTTCTCGCGGATCCCTCCTCGGAGCCGAGTCTTCCTTGTCGCCTCTCTCTCCCCTTTCCTTCGCCGAATCTCCGGACCGGGGACCGGGTGTGTCCTCCTTCTTCCGTCTTTTTCCGGATATGATTCGCCGCTCCCGTGCGGCGTCTTCACCCCTGTCGCTTCTCCCTCCGATCCCTTACCCGCGGAGGACGCCTCACCAGGAACCGGGGGACGCCTGCTCCTTTCTCGGCGATAGGGCCTCCCGTTGTGACATAAGGATCTTTCTCCCTATGACAAACACCTCCTCCGCCATCAAAAAGATCGACGTGCTGATTCTCTCCGGGAAAGACTTTCCTCATCCTCTTCTCGAAAGCGTCCTCGAAAAATCCGGAGAGAGCTTCCGGGTGACCCGTCTCGACACCCCCCGGGATCTGCGGGGACATCTCCTAGGAACCCGGGGACGCGTTCCCGCCCCTCCCGACATCTTCCTGCTGTCGGAGAGCGACCTTGAATCTTCCGGCCTTCTCGAACTCGTCTCCCCCCAGGAGTTCTCCTCTCCCCTGTCCCTTACGACACTCGTGATTTTTTCGCCGGCCCCCGGCCGGGAGATCCTCTCCCTCGCGAACCGAAACCGCCGGGTCTATCTCGTCGACCCCAATAGCGGCGAGGACCTCCTGCATATTTTCCGGGCCCTTCTCCTCGACACCCGGGACCTTCGCCACAGAAGCCATTTCGTCTCCGCGGAGACGGAGGACCCCGCCAGCCCCCTGACGATCCTTCTCGTCGAAGACAACCCGGGAGATCGCGTGCTGGTCCGGGAGATGCTCAAGGAATACCCTCTCCTTCGCCCCCTCTCCCTGCTCTTCGCCCGGACCCTCTCGGAGGCCCGAAAGACCCTCGCGAGAACGTCCGTCGACGCCGTCCTTCTCGACCTGATCCTGCCCGACGGAGAGGGGCTCGAATCCCTCCGGAAGTTTCGGGAGATCGATTCCGAGCTTCCCGTGATCGTCCTCTCCGGAATGAAGGAGGAGGCGGTCGCCGTCTCCTCCTTGTCGGCGGGCGCCCAGGACTTTCTGGTGAAGGAGATGGTTACGGCCCCCCTCCTTCTTCGCTCGGTCTCCTATGCCATCAAGCGAAAGGAGATGGAACGCGCGCTTGTCGCTCTGGCCAACTCCGACACCCTGACCGGACTCCCCAACCGGAAGAGCTTCAACGACCATCTCCAGAGAAGCGTCGATGCCGGAAAAAGGAGCGGATTTCCTTTCTGCCTTTTGATTCTCGATCTCGACCGTTTCAAGTCCGTCAACGACACCTACGGCCACGCGGCCGGCGACACACTGCTCGTGGAGGTCGCGGACCGGCTCCGGAGACTCATGCGCCGCTCCGACTTCGTCTCTCGTCTGGGCGGCGACGAATTTGCCGTCGTCTTGCACAATGTCGGACGTCCGGGCAGCGTCTCCCGCTTCATCGAAAAGCTCGTCGCCCGGCTTGCCCCGCCGTACACCCTCGGAGGGCATCTTGTCTCGGCCGGAGTCTCCGTGGGAGCCGCCCTCTTCCCTTCCGACGGAGAGACGGGAGAGGAACTCGTCGCCAAGGCCGATCGGGCCATGTACCAGGCAAAGAGCTCGAATACGCGGCGGTATGCCTTCTACGACTTCCAAATGGACCAGGAAGAAGCGAAACGGACGGAGGCTGTCGGCGAAATCGCCCGCGCACTCCGAGACGGTCTCTTCCGGCTCTGCTACCAGCCGGTCGTCAACCTTCTGACCGGAGAGATCGTCTACGCCGAAGCCCTTGTCCGCTGGGACCATCCGGAAAAAGGCTTTCTGTCTCCGCACAGCTTCCTTCCGTATATCGCCGGAACTGACACGAGCGGAGCCCTCGACCGCTTCGTCCTCGAGGCCGCGGTCGCCCAGATCGCGCTTTGGGCAAAAGACGGACACCCTGTTCCCGTCAGCGTCAATCTCGACGCGACAGGACTCTCCCAGCCCACCTTCTTTTCAGAGATCGCCCAGCTTTTGGCGACTTATCCCGACGTGCCTCCGGCCCTTCTGCGCATCGAGGTCCGGGAATGGGTCGAGACGGGGAGTCTTCCGGAAATTCGCCGGACACTGGAAAAGCTCAACGCCTTGGGCGTCCTGACCTCTCTCGACGACTTCGGAGCCGGTCACACCACACTTCCGAACCTTTCGGCCCTCCCTCTCGACGCCCTGAAGATCTCCCAGAACGTCGTCCTCGACTTTCAGAAGGACCACGGGGGCATGGCGCTTATCGAAGGGGTCTCGGGCCTTGCCAGAAGCTTCGGGCAGAAGGTCGTGGCCAAGGGGCTGGAAAAGCGGGAGTATGCCCTCCTTCTCGAAAAGATGGGATGCGATCTGGCCCAGGGCTTCGGAATCTCATCGCCGCTTCCTCCGGAGGAGTTCCTTTCCTGGCGGGAGTCCTGGATCAACGGAGGTCATGCCGCCTTCGGCACTCCGAATGTCTCGGAGAGCGAACTTGCGATCCTCTCGGTTTTCCTTGCCCACCTCGAGTGGATCTACCGGACCAGCATGGACCTTCGGTCCCTGCTCCAGAAGAGGGAGGAATCGAGGACGCTCGTCGAACCGTCCCCGGTCTCGGAATGGCTTTCCGGGGAGGGACGATCGCTCTACGGAAGCCTTCCCGTCTTCGCGCCGCTTGCGGCATGCTCGTCCGAGATCGACGCGACCGTCCGAGACATGGTCGAAAAACTTCGGCAGGGAGACGACGAGGGAGCCCTCGACCTCTCCCGGAGGCTTCTCGCCCGAAAGGACCGTCTCCAGTATCTCTATCAGTCTCTCCAAAAAGAGTCGCTTCTCCGGACCCTCGCGGAGCAGGTTCCCCCGGCCTGAGACAGGATCTCCCGAGCTTTCCGGAAGGGATCGAGACCTTCCGACGATCTCTCAGCGGTTGGGAAGGGCCAGACGGATGGGGTGCAGATCATTCATGCGGCACTTTTTTTTTGGGGGGGGACGGGGAGAAACAAGGCCTCTTTTCATCCCTGACAGGACAAAAACGGAGAGCCGCATTCTTCTCGAAGACCGATCTTGCCTACCGCTCCGACCAGGCCGACTAGGAGCCTAGGAAATACGCCTCAAAAAACGACTTTCTCGAAAAAGATTCCCCATATAGCCATGTTTTTGAGGGATAATGAGTTACTTGTTCCCACTTGCTTCATGGAAATGACACTTTAATCGGATCAAATTTCCATCCTCATGGAATTTTTGACTTATTTCCCAGGCTCGTAGAAAGAGTGTCTTGCGTTGTCGGCAACGGGTTCCAAGCCTGAAGCCTCTCAACAATGTCTCTGGCTTCTGCCAGGGGAAGTCCTGGTCGGAGTTTGCGAGTCGTCACTTGGTAGAACTCCTGAAGAACCTGAATGCTTGTTCGTCCGGAATGGTTTTCCCAAAGGGCTTTAAGAAGAGAGTGCGCTTTCTTTTGCTTTTTTGGGTTTTGGAAATCTTCCGCATAAACAAAAATGTTCGTGTCGACAAAAGATCTACCTTCTTTCATGTATTTCTTCTCTTGTAGGGTAAGGTTCACTCGAAATGATCCGATTTCGTGGACGATCGAAATATGCGACCATTTCTTTTTCGTAATTGTTTTCCATGCGGTGTTCCTCTTCCAGTATTTCTCCCAGCATGCGCGAGAGGCTCGATCGCCGTTTCGCTGCCTTGATGCGTGCCCAATCCAAGATCTCTTCATCCAAGGTAATGGTCACGTTCTTTTTTTTCATCGCGTTCCTCCTCCGGGCAGTTGGCACTGGATAAGTGTAACACTTAAATCGTGTTTCGATCCAATCGATCTTGAATCGGCTGGTTAGAAAGTGGGGTTAACGTGCAACACTTAACGTCATTAGACTAGCAAAACTAACTTGAACATTTATCCTGATTTTTTCTGGGGACTGATCCGATAGTTCCACTCCCCGTGAAACGCCGCTGGCGCAATAGACATAGATCCAGCATGTTCAGCGGATGGGGAAGGATGGACCTTCCCCACCCCCAATCCTTCCCCTCTTCGCATCTTTTCAATCGATCTCCCTCGACGCGCCCAATCCCCGGTTCCGGAACCCGAGGAAAATTCCTGATGACCCCGATTCTGATCCGCCAGGAAGACATTGTCATCACATTGTGTTCATTGACTTTTCGAAAACTTACGCTACAATTACGTTCAGCGCGTAATTAATGCGTAATATTTTCTTGGGGGGGAGGAGCGATGAAGACCTTTGTGTACAGGCGAACAGATCTGGCAAAAGAGTATTGTCGTGGTCTCGTTGGGGACAGTATTCCAGATTACCGGTCCGGTCTTTTTCTTGCCGCTCCGCGAAGAACCGGAAAAAGTACATTCCTCCAGGTGGATCTATTGCCAGAACTTGAATCGAACGGCTTTTTGACTGTCTATGCCGACCTCTGGAATGACAGGTCAAAGGATCCCGCCCACGTCATTTCTGAAGCGATACAAAGCACGCTGGTTTCTTATGCCGGACTTTTCGAGAAGCTTGGTGCGGAAAAGTTGACGATACGCGGAATGGAGTTCAACCTGAAGGCCACAATGCTTCCCGACAATATTTCGTTGAATCTCGCTCTGAAGACATTGTCGGAAGTGGCAAAAAAACCGATCGCCCTTGTTATCGACGAAGCTCAACATGCCCTGTCGACAAAAGAGGGAACAAATACGATGTTCGCTCTAAAATCCGCTCGGGACACAATGAACATAGCGGGACAATCGACGCGGCTCGCCCTTGTTTTTACGGGGTCCAACCGAGACAAGCTGGCGAACCTGACGCAAGACCACAAGCAACCCTTCTACGGGGTCAAAGTCCAACGCTTTCCCGTTCTTGGAAAAGGCTTTGCGGAAGAGTTCTCCTCCTACTACAGCAAAAGGTTGTCCGGGCAGAAACTGGATCCCCATCGTATCTTCAAGGCATTTTCCCTTCTGGGTCTTCGTCCGGAGTATTTGAAAGACTCCGTGGACAGCGCATTGAGAAAAACCGACAGTTCGGATGAGGATCTGAACACCCGCATCCTGATGGAGGCCGAACTCACGAAGGTCAGCATTGACAACCAGCTCAAGGTGGACTTGGCCTCTTTGACAACGACCCAAAAAGCCGTCTTCGACGTATTGGTTCGGAATCATTCTCATTTTATCCCCTTCTCTGAGGAGACCATGCACGAGTACGCAAAGATTCTCGGAAAAATGCCCAGCCCGGGAACAGTGAGAACGGCATTGGAAACATTGAGAAGAAAAGGGTTCATATGGAAGGAATCTTTTGGCGGGTACGTTCTGGAAAACGAGAATTATCTTTCTCTCTACAACGTGACAGCAGCCCACGAATAAATCCGGGGGCTACCCCCAAACTCCCGACCGAATCTCAAAAGAGTCAGGGAGGCCTTCTGGGACGGGACCTCTTCTTATCCGCAGGAAGGACGGGAACCCGGTCAACCGCATCTTCTGCCGGGATACCCAGGAAAAACAGCTTTGGGGCGGTTCGTGCCGGATTCACCTCCCGAGCTTCAGACCGGGCGAAAATGGCTGGGGAGAAGACGTCCTTGATGACTCCCCTCGACGAGAGCCTCCAAAGGGGTCAGGCATTCCAGGGAATTGGCATGCGCATCTCCAATTGACTGAGGAAACTCTGACCACCCCTATAGGCTTAAAACCTTGAAATATTTCCAACCGACGCCTTGCAAATCTTCCCGTTTTTGGCGAAAGTAAAGCGGCGTCTCTTTTCGAGCCGATGTCGCGATGATGGTCTTTCGGGTTCGTTGGCCATGATCACGATAACCGGAGGCCGCGCATACGCTTCTGAGAGCCCCCCGCCCCCCCTTTCGGGAGGGCGCTCCCTCGCCCATCGAAAAGAGGCCGTTCATGATGGAGACACAATCGGGACGATCGGAGAGACCTCGCGAACCCTCCGGCATGCCCGCAAAAAGAAGGCGCCTTATGCCCCTGTTTCGCCGCACATCCGCACTTCTTTCGGGGATTCCCCTTCTTCCGGCTCTCTTTGTTGCGGCGATCCTCCTCTCCTCCCTGGCAATCCAGCTCAAGATCGAAGATGTCCACGAGGGGGAAAAGACCCTTCTCGACCAGAACCGGAAAATCGCCAGAATTGTCTACAACCTCGTCTTTTTCCAGAAATCGGTCCGTCAGGCCCTTCTCGAACGCCTCGAGGCCGCCCCCGGGTCGTCGGGAAGACCGGAAATGAGCGATCTCGACGGACAGAAGGCGGCCCTCTTCCGGGAAACGTCCGCAGTCCTCGACGGGGTTCCCCAAGCAAAGCTCCCCTTCAGCCGGACCATCGTCTCCGAACTTTCGCTGAACTTCGCCCTCTTCCGGAAAGATCTCGTCTCTTCCCGCCCCGCGCCATCCACAGATCTCAGGTTTCACTACCGGGCGCTCGAGGAGTCGATCCTTTCCCTCCACCTTGCGACCCAGACGGCCCTGTTCGGGATCGAGCGCTCCCGCATCGCCCTTATGAACACCCAGATGCGCCTGTGGAACACCCAGTTCGGCGCCGTCCTCGTGCTCGGTCTGCTCACGATCGGAGTCGAGTTTCTCCGGGAGCGGAAGAAAAACGAGCAAAAGCTCTGGGATCTGACCTACCGCGACCAGGTGACAGGGCTCTCCAACGAAAATCTCTTCCGCGACCGCATCGACTCCTTCATCCGTCTCATGGCCCCCGAGACCCGCCTCTTCGGCCTTCTCGCGATCGGCATCGACGGGTTCAAGCGCATCAATTCCGCCTATGGACACGGGGCGGGGGATGCCGTCCTGACGAAGCTGGCCATGCGTCTGGGGGCCGAGGCGGGAGAGGGGAACCTTCTCGTTCGGGGCGAAGGGGACGCCTTCCTGATCATGGTCACCGACAGCGACTCCGTCGAGGAGCTCTACCGGCGGGCCGGCCGGATCCGGGAACGGTGCTCGGCTCCTGTGGAGCACGGCGGCCACCAGATCGCCCTCTCGCTCTCGGTCGGCATCTCCTGCTTTCCCGAAAACGGAACACAGGCCGACATTCTGGTGGAGCGGGCCAAGAGCGCCCTCTCCACCGCCAAAGAAAAAGAGGGGGAGCACCCGGTCTGGCTCTTCGATCCGGCTCTGGCCGCGCGCACCTTTGAAACAATGGAACTTGCCCAGTCCATCCGCCGGGGAATCCAGCGGGAGGAGTTTGTCCTCTACTTCCAGCCCATCGTCGATCTCGCCCGGGACAAAGCCCATCTTGCCGAAGTTTTGGTCCGATGGAACCACCCGGAAAAGGGGCTTGTCCCCCCGTCGACCTTCATCCCGGTGGCGGAGTCCAACGGCACGATCGTCGACCTGGGGAGCTGGATCCTGGAGGCCGCCTGCCGCCAGGGACGAATCTGGCACGACAAGGGCTTCGACCTGAGCCTCTCCGTCAACGCCTCCACCCGACAGATCCGGCAACCGGGATTCCTCGACCATGTCAGGAAGGTTCTGGAAGAGACGGGATTCTCTCCCCGAAATCTCGTCATCGAGATCACCGAGTCGACGATGATCGCCGAGTGGGAGACCTCTCTTCGCGTGACCCAGGAGCTCGACCGCATGGGGATCGCCCTCTCGATCGACGACTTCGGAACGGGCTACTCCTCGCTCAGCTACCTCAACCGCCTCCCGATCCACCACCTCAAGATCGACAAAAGCTTCGTCGACGACCTCGAGGACAACGACCGGAGCCGGGAGGTTGTAAAGGGCATCATCATCCTTTCCCATGCGCTCAACATCCTGACGGTGACCGAAGGCGTGGAGCACGAGGAGCAGAGAAATATCCTGCGGGGTCTCGGTGCCGACTTCATCCAGGGCTACTTCTACTCGCGACCTCTCCCCGCCCCGATCTTCGAGACCTTCATGGAGGAGTTCAACGGAAACGGAACCCTTCACGCGTAGTCCGCACTCTGCGGCCGCAAGAAGGCACGCCTCAGAAGACGACCGGAAGCTCGCCGACTAAGGTAAATCCGACATCGTCGGGAACGAAGGCCACCCCCCGCACGTCGACGCCTGCGGCCCGGGCTCGGACGAGAGCCTCCCGGTAGGCCGGGTGGACCCTGTCGGCCGGCGCCACAACCCGGCAGTCCCCTCTCCCGACGACGAAAAGAAGCAGCGCCCGGTCGCCCCTCCCCACCTGTCGGGAGAGCTCTTCGAGGTGACGGACCGCCCGCTCCGAAACGGCATCGGGAAAGAGCGCCGCCTCCCCCTCGCGATAGGTCACGCTCTTGACCTCGACAAACCACCGGCTCCCCTGCTCGTCGGAAAAAAGATGGTCGATGCGGCTCCTCTCTCCCAGGGCGACCTCCGAACTTTCGTGGCGCCACTTCGGACAGAGCCCCTTCTCCGGATCAAGGAGTGCCGGAAGGGCCAGGGCATTGGCCCGATTGGGGTTGATGCCGACGCGGATGCCGGGAAGTGGCTCCGACTGCTCCGTGCGAAAAAGAAAGCCTCCGGGATTTTTGGGGTTGGGGGAGACGGGCGAAAGAAAAAGCGGGATTCCCGGCCGGTCGAGACAACTCGTGAGACGACCGGGGTTTGGACAGTGGCACCAGACCTCCGGGCTTATCCCGGAGCTGTCCGAAAGCCTAGCAAGAACGGAAAAGCGTTTCTCTCTCATCAGGAAGGTCGCGGGAAGAAGCGGCAAATCGTATCTCACGGAAAAGCTCCCGGAAGAAGGGGAAACGAGAGGACCGGATGGATGATTGAACGCATCGTGACGGCGAGAGTTTACGATTTTTTAAAAAAACCGCGACCGGGCGGGTCGAGTGCGGTTCTGTGCGACCGTCTCTGGCCTCGGGGCGTCGCGAAGGCGGCGCTCGAAGGCGTCCCCTGGAAGAAGGAGTGGGCCCCCTCCCGCGAACTGAGAGAGGCCTTCCATGCCGGCAAAGTTCCCTTTGGCACGTTCCAGAGCCGCTACAGAGGGGAACTCGAAGAGATGCGGACGACCATACTCCGGGATCTTGAGGCGCTGCGCCTCCCCGACCCCGAGGCGCCCATGGTTCTGGAGCTCCTCTCGGCCTCGTCCGACCTCGATCACTCCCACCTGCCGACCCTCAGAGACTATGTGGCGGAACTTCTCTCCCCCCGCCCGACCCCGTAGCATTCGATCCCGCAGGAGGCGATCTCCCGGGGGTCGTACTGGTTTCTTCCGTCGATCACCACCGGCCGGCGCATGGATTTTTTGACCCTCTCCCAGTCGGGAGTGCGGAAGACGCGCCACTCGGTCAGAACACAGAGAACATCGGCTCCGGCGAGAACCTCGTAGGGCTCCTTGCCGAAGACGATCCTGTCTTTATAACGCCCCCGGAGATTCTCCATCGCCTCGGGGTCGTAAAGCGCCACCCGGTAGCCCCGGGAGAGGCAGGCGTCGATTGTCACGAGGGAGGAGGCCTCCCGGATGTCGTCGGTCTCCGCCTTGAACGCTCCCCCCCAGATCGCCACCCGAAGATCGGCCTTTCCGGGATAGATCCGATCGATCAGGGAGACCGGGATCGCCTTCTGACGGGCATTGATCGCCTCCACCTCCCGGAGGATCCCCATCGAGATCCCGAGAGACTCCCCCGTATGGATGAGCGCCTTCACATCCTTCGGAAAACAGGACCCCCCGTATCCCACTCCCGCATAGAGGAAGGGCATGCCGATACGCCGGTCCGATCCCATGCCCATGCGGACGTTCATGATGTCGGCGCCGGTCGTGTCGCAAAGCTCGGCCATCTTGTTGATGAAGGAGATCTTCGTCGCAAGGAAGGCGTTGGCGGCGTACTTCGTAAGCTCGGCCGAGGCCACGTCCATAAGGTAGACGGGGTGGCCGTTGCGGGTGAAGGGGGCATAGAGCTCCTTCATAAGCTCCGCCACCCGCGGGTTGTCCACCCCCACGACCACGCGGTCCGGCCGCAGGACATCTTCGAGCGCCGATCCCTCCTTGAGAAACTCGGGGTTCGAGACGACATCGAACCGCTCCTGCGTCCCCCCGGGGGCGATCCCCAGCGTCTCGCGCATGACCTGGTCGACCTTTTTCGAGGTTCCGACCGGTACGGTGGACTTGACGACCACCACGCGGTATCCCGTAAGCGTCCGGGCGATCTCCCGGGCGACGGAAAGGACCGTCCCGAGATCGGCCGAACCGTCGTCGGCGTTGGGCGTGCCCACCGCGATGAAGCAAAAAAGACTCTCGGCAACCCCCCGGGCCAGATCGGTGGTGAAGGAGAGACGCCCGCCCTCCATATTTCGAAGAAGGAGCTCCTCAAGCCCCGGCTCGTAGATGGGGGAACGGCCGGAGGAGAGCCGTTCGACCTTCGCCGGATCGTTGTCCACCCCCACCACGACATGGCCCATCTCGGCAAATCCCACGGCCGTCACAAGCCCGACATACCCCGATCCTACGACGCAAAGCTTCAAGACTCCCTCCCGGACTGCCCCCTCTGGGGAAACGATTGAAGAAGACGCATGGACAATGTGATACTACAGGAACGGCCCGATCGCCTCAAGAAGCGATCGGCGAAACACCCCCTTATCCGGGCAAGAACAGGAGCATATGGTGACACAGGGACAATCCCGACAGGCAGAGATCCTCGTTGTCGGCGGAGGCATCATCGGCTGCGCCACAGCCCTCGCCCTGGCAAGGAGAGGGCATACCGTGCGGATCCTCGAGCGCGCCGAGCCGGGGGGCCTTGCCACCCACGCCGCGGCCGGGATACTGGGCCCCATGAACGAAACCGACCGGCCCGGACCCTTTCTCGATCTTATGCGCCAAAGCCTCGCCCTCTACCCCGACTTCGTCTCCGGTCTCATCGAGGAGACCGGCCTTTCCCCCGACCTCGCCCTCGACGGGATCCTTGCCGTCGCCCCCCGGGCGTCCGACCGGGCGCTCCTCGAGCGGCGGCTCGCCTGGCAGCGCCCCATCGATCCTTCGGTCACCCTTCTGAGTGCCCCGGAGGCGCGCGCCCTCGAGCCCTCCCTGACCGGCGACTTCGACTCGGCCCTCTGGTACCCGAAGGAGGGACACGTCTTTGCCCCCCGGCTCATCAAGGCCCTCCTCGGCGCCCTCTCCCGCCGGAGCGTTCCCCTCGAACAGGGGGTGACCGTCTCCCGCATCGAAAGAAACCCCTCGGGCACGCTTTCTGTAACCGACCAAGCGGGCAATGTCCGGGAGGCCCAAGCGGTCGTCCTCGCCGCAGGAGCCGCCCTCTCCGCCATCGACATCCCCGGCCCCCCCGTCCGGATCCATCCGGTAAACGGCCAGATCCTGGCGGTCCGATCCCCCGGATCCTTCTACCGGCGGGTCGTGTTCTACCCTCCCCACGGCTACTTCGTCCCCAAGAAGGACGGGACGGTGGTGATCGGGGCGACGGAGGAGCGTATCGGGGCGAGGACGCGCGTTACGCCGGCCGGTCTTCTGGAGTTTCTTGCTCCTTTGGCGCCGATCGCGCCGGAGATTCTCGGCCATCCCCTCCACCACACCTGGTCAGGGCTTCGTCCCTGCTCGGAGGATGCCCTTCCCGTTCTCGGGCCCCTTGCCGCCTGTCCCGGACTCTTTGTCGCCGGCGGCCACTATCGAAACGGCATTCTTCTCGCTCCCGTCACCGGGGAAATCCTCGCCGACATGGTCACAGGCCTCGCCACTCCCATGGCCCGGGCTTTTTCTCCCGAGCGCTTCGGGAGACCCTCTCCGGAGCAGTTTTTTTAAATTAAATAAAACTTATTCAATTCCCGTTTACCCCCCATTTACCTTCGTTCCGATTTGCCCTATGATCTTAAGAGATTGGATCATTCATGCGTCTTCCCCCCTTCTCCGGGCGCCGGAGAGGGAGGGAAGACGCTTCTCCCTCTCCCCACCACAGAGCGTCAAAGGACCCTACCCCATGGGCAGAAGTCTCTCCTTCATGCGATTTTTCCGGGCCTCCTTCCGAACCTCCCTCCTCTCCTTCCTGATCCTTCTTTCCGTTTTCGCGGAGATCCTTCTCGGCGGGGCCTTCTTCTACGAAAACACCCAGAAGCGGCAGATTGTCGCCCGGGAGTCCCGGATCGCCCTCTCCCTCTCCGCCACAGAGTCGGTGCTGACCTCCCTCACCGTCATGGAGGAGAATGGCCACCTTCCCCTCACCCCCGCGCGATTCTCCCTGTTCCGGGCCTACCGGCTCCAGGCCATGGTCGCTCTCAGCGCCATCGCCAAACACCGGGAGATACTCTCGCCGGAGGAGGCGCGCATCCACGGGGGCCTTCTCTCCCTTTTCTCCTACGCCACATACTCCTACGCCGAGATGGTGAATGCGAAAGCTCTCGGCCGGTCGACACTTGTCCCCGCGGCCATCCAGAACCGGATGATCGGCCTCACCGTCAGCCTGTGGCGGGCGTTCAAGCACCGGGACCAGGCGCTCATCGCCAAGCGTCAGGCGATCGTGCACTCCCAGACGGGACTGGTTCTGGCCATCGTCTTCCTGCTGTTCGTCGTGGCGGTGGTCTTTCTTCTCTTCTGGAAGATGGAGGACCGGACGATCCGGGTCCTGGCCTTCGAGCTCCGGCTGATCGAACGCTTCATCATCACCTCCAACGTGATCACCGACTGGAAGAGCCACGTGGAGAAGATGCTCCAGGACTTCAACGAGGTCATCGGAAGCTACTTTCTCTTTACTCTTTTCGTGACCCGCGAAGAGGTCTACGACCTCGACATCTTCTGGCAGGGCGAGCCCTCCCCCGGGACCCGGGAGCGCATGATGAAGATCCTCGACGAAACAGTCCGCACAAACAAGCTCTTCTCCGACCTGCCGACCTTCTCGGTGGTCCACACGGTCCTCAATCCGGAGATCCCCCTGCCCGACATTCCCGACGACCGCCTCAGGCTTTCGACCAAAACCCTTCTTCTCGATGCCCCCAAGGTGGGCGGAATCGCCGGCGTCGGCATCCACGCGGGCAAGATGCGGGACATGACGGGCCAGCTCGTCGTGGAGAGTCTTCTCACAACGGTGGTGAACGTCCTCGGCTCGATCAAGGCCATGTATCTCTACACCAAGGAGATCGAGTACTACGCAAGCCGGGACCCCCTGACCGGTCTCTACAACCAGAGGATCTTCTGGGACCTCATGGAGTACGAGACGGGGCGGGCCGACCGCCATGCCAGCCCCTCCTCGCTCCTGATCATCGACTGCGACAACTTCAAGGTGATCAACGACACCTACGGCCACGCCGCAGGGGACCGGGTCCTCGTCACGCTCGCCCGGATCCTTGAAGACGCCTGCCGGACGGGAGACATCGTCTGCCGCTACGGAGGAGACGAGTTTGCGGTCATCGCAAGCGAGGCCGACACCGCCCAGGCACGCACTCTTGCCGATCGGATCCACGGGGCCGTGAGAGAGGCCAAGTTCGAGCTTCCGGATGTGCCCCATCCGGCCACCCTCTCGATCTCGGTGGGGATCGCAAGCTACCCCCACCACGCCAGGCATGCACGGGATCTCTTTGTGGTCGCCGACCACATGATGTACCGGGCCAAGAAGATGGGAAAGGATCTCGTCGTCGAGGCCAACGAGGAGGATGTGGCCGAGGCCTTCCGGGCCGCCGGAGAAAATCAGGTGACCATCATCCGGGCCGTCACGGAAAAGCGTGTGGTTCCGGTCTTCCAGCCGATCCGCGAACTGGAGTCCGGGCGGATCTACGGCTACGAGGTCCTCTCGCGACTCAGGCTCTCAGACAACGACTCGGTCCTCGTTCCGGCGGGGGACTTCATCGAGACGGTGGAGGAGGCCGGGCTGATTGCCCGGATGGACTACCTCACCATGGAGAGGGCCTTTTCGGAGGTTGTCCGCACCGGATTTTCGGGACCTGTCTTCGTCAACCTCTCCCCCCGCTCCCTCATCGTCTCCGACTTCATGCCCACCGTGGAGGGGATCGTCCGGGAGACGGGCATCGACCCCGCACAGGTCGTCTTCGAGATCACCGAACGCGAGACGGTCAAGAACCTCAAGATCCTCGAAGGGTTCATCCAGAACCTCAGACTCCGCGGCTTCCGCTTCGCCATCGACGACTTCGGCTCGGGATTCGCCTCCCTCAACTACCTGCGCTTCTTCCCCGTCGACTTTTTAAAGATCGAGGGAGATTTTATCCGGGGACTCGCCGGGGCGGGGCCCGTCGACGGGGCGATCGTCAGCGCCATCGTCACGCTCGCTCGCTCTCTCGGGATCCCCACGATCGGAGAGTATGTCGAATCCGAGACGATCCTGGAATTGGCCAAAAAGACAGGGGTCCTCTACGGACAGGGCTACCACCTGGGACACCCGTCCCCGACACTTCTCGACCGTTAGGGAGGGGCCCGCGCCCCTTTCTCAGCCAGACGACAAGCCCCCTCTTCTCTCTTCCCTCCTCTTCGCATGCGGACGGACAAGGACCCGCGGCGATTTCGAATGCGCCCCCCCCGCCCCTCGGAAAGGGAGCCGGGAAAACTTTCGGAGACTTTTCCGGCGTTCGTGTCACATTGTCGCAGAAGAACCCTCTCTCCCCTCCCAAAAACTGAGATCTTGCAGAGGTCCCTCGGGAGGAAGGAAGAACACACCGCCGGATCGGTCTCGTCCGAGACTCCCTCTTCGACGGGATCGCCCAGTCCGGATCTCTTGGGGATTATTCATCGATATTCAGTTTTGTGCTATTCTTATTGCATGTAACAGCTCATAAACAAAGAGCGATTCAGATGCTTTCCAAATTCCGGACAGACGGGAGGAACAATATGGCTGTACTTGAGAAGAAAACATCCCTGAGGGAGAACAGAGAACTTTACAGAAAAGACTATTATTCCTGGGCGTTGAAGACTGCGGACCTCGTGCGCCAGGGCCGCTTTGCGGAAATCGATCCCGAGGTTCTTGGGGAGGAAATCGAAGATATGGGGAAATCGGAAAAACGGGAATTCACAAACCTTCTCTCACAATCTTTTTCCCACTTGATCAAAGTTGCTTATCTTCTGGAAAAATATCCCGACAACAAGAATCGGTGGCGCAAGGATGCGGAGATCTTTCTGGAGGATGCCATGGACACCCTTCGGGAGAACCCAGGGCTCAAGGGGGAGTTGCCAAAGATCGTCGAGGACTCCTGGAAAAGGGCGAGAGGACTTGTCTTCCAGGCGTTTGACGACTTCACAAAGAGAGGCGATCTCGACCGGGCGGGAATCCCTGCCGCCTGTCCGTGGGCTCCCGAGGCAGTTCTGGCCGGAAACATTCTGCCACAGGACCCGGAGGGCGGGTCGAAGATCCGAGTCTCCGGTCTCGGATAGGGAGGCCCTCTTCGAACAAAAGGATCCATGCCTGGCCTTATCGCAAGAATCTTCTAGGCGAATCCCTTTTTTCACGAAGACTTAAAAAGAGAGAACCCTCCCTGTTCATCCCGGAGAATCCGCAAGGAATCGGCCAGATTCCCTGACCTTACGAGAGAGGACTCCCTGCACAGGGAAGAGGGGGGTCACCATACCCGGACTTCCCGCGTCCGATGAAAGACCTCGATGCCCCATCGTTTCCCATACCAGCCGAATCCCTCCGCCGACTTCCCGAGGGAATCGACCGGCTCGTTCGTCAGAAACTTCCATGACCTTACGCGAGGCGGCTACCTGCGCAGGAGATGAGGACCCTCGAAGGCGCTGAAAAAAGAAGGCGAGGAACCGATCCCCCATAGACCCCCCTTTGCGTTTTTTATCCGACCCCCTCCGAGCGGCTCCCCCCGAAGAGATCCGGAGGCTCTCCCCGCCCCATGGGTGTCCTCCGACGAAAGCCTTCCCGAGAGAAAAAAACGGAACTCCCTCAGCCCCCCGAGGCCGGGAGAACCGGCTTCGCCCCCCAGATCTCCCGGGCATATTCGGAGATCGTCCTGTCGCTCGAGAACGGCCCCATCCGCGCCACATTGAGAATCGCCTTCCGGATCCATTGATCGGGATCCCTGAAGAGCGTCTCCACCGCCTTCTGTGCCTCGATGTAGGAGGCGTAGTCGGCCAGGAGCAGATAGGCGTCGTTTCTTAGCAGTCCCTCCACGAGCGGCTTAAACCGGTTCGGGTCGTCCGGAGAGAAGTAGCCGGAGGCGATCATGTCGAGGATCGACCGAAGCTCCTCGTTCGCCTCGTAGTAGGATCCTGGGGAGTATCCGGTCCGTTTGATCTCGAGAACCTCGGCCGCCGTCAGCCCGAAGATAAAGAGGTTCTCCTCCCCCACCTCGCGTCGTATCTCGACGTTGGCCCCGTCGAGCGTCCCGATCGTTAGCGCGCCGTTCATCGCAAGCTTCATGTTGCCCGTCCCCGAGGCCTCCGTGCCGGCGGTCGAGATCTGCTCCGAGAGGTCGGCCGCCGGGATGATGATCTCGGCGTTCGAGACGCTGTAGTTGGGGATAAAGGCGACCTTCAGACGACCGGCAACCCGATGGTCGTGGTTGACGATCTCGGCCACATCGTTTATCAGCTTGATGATGAGCTTTGCCGTGGCATATCCGGGCGCAGCCTTCCCGGCGAAGATGACCGTCCGGGGAACGACCTCTCCTTCGGGATTTTTGCAGATTCTGGTGTAGGCGGTGACAACGTGCAGAACATTGAGGAG
>JAJYYA010000003.1 GCA_021801345.1 Nitrospirota bacterium | reverse complement strand
AGCCTTCCTGAGCCAGCCAAGTACAGGCAGCATTGAAGGTTCTGGCCGTTTCGGCCAGGAGAAGCTTCTGTTCTTCCGTTGGAAGAAGTTTTGTCTGCAAGGAGATCTTCATTCGTCATATTCTACTACAGAAGTTGCTTGTCTAAAAACACGCGCATTCCTTCCCGGCCTAAAGCCCCGGCCTAAAGGCCGGGGCTTCCTGCGCGTTGAAACAGGGTGAAAAAACTACTTGGCGTTGGGATTCTTCTTGGATTTGTTGCAACAACGGGTTGTGTGTCGATCAATTCCAGTTCAATTTCGGAATCCAAAGGGACAACCGGACAGACGGTTCATGCGACTGTCAGCGGGGATCCCGGCATCCTCCATCTTACGGCACCCAAAGACCTCACTGTCGAGGCCAACAAGGCCCTTCTTGCCCAATGCTCCAGCGGGCGGTTGTCTAATGTTCAGACACAGCTAAGCACGAGAGATTTCTTGGGCTTTGTTCAGCTTTACAAGGTCCGGGCGACAGCTGTCTGTCAGTAAAACCTGTTTTAAAACAGCGCAAATGTAGTATCCCAAAAACAGCCACACAAAAATCTGTTTTTGGGATATTTTTTGGCAGTACTCTCTCTCTAAAAATTTCAATGACATAATCTATTTAAAACGTATTTTCGTACATTTTTCCTTTTGGCCCTGCCTTTTTTGTTAACGTGATCCCTCCAGGGGGCCCCGTCCCCCCGAATCCCTTCGATTTCATTTCTGAGGACCATACTCCCTCTCCCAAGCTCTTCCGCAGGGTTCCCAGGGACTCATCATTTCTTTGCCTCCACTGTTTGGTCGCCAGGTTTTCGTAAGAGAGAGCGCTCTCTCCTTCCTCCCGCTCCCGTTGAGATCGGAGCGTGCGATATCGCACGCTCCGGGGGAAGACGCCATGGGAAGATATCTTTTAAGTTATTTCTATAAAACATATTTTTATAATGGCATGGCGATTGCTCTTCTCGGGTATCCCCTCTTTGTCTTAGGACCCTGACCCAACTCTATAAAGGGGAGACCCGTTTAAAAAGGAGACCGACATGTTTTCTTTCACGTTATCTTCGGCCGCCTCGGCATGTCTTCTCGTTCTTCCCTGGCCCTTGTTGATCACGGGGGTAATCTCCGGCCTGGGTGTGGCAAATAGATATCCCCGCCTCATAAAAAGGGCCACGACGGCTTCGGCCGCCTTCGCTCTCCTGTGCGCAGTCTTGGCGATTTCGACCTATTCAATGGGTCTTTCCGGTTCGTTGCCCTGGATCTCTCGCTCTCTTCCCTGGGGTCTGGGGGCCTTCGAGATCCGGGTGGCAGTCAATCCGTTGAGTCTTGCGATGGCCTTTCTCGTCGCTTTCGTGGGATTCGCCGTTGTCAGTTTTTCGGTGCGCTATCTGGCCGGAGATCCGGGAGAGGGTCAGTTCATGCGATTCATGAGCCTGACTTTGGGATTTTTCTTCACCATGGTCGTGGTGGACAATCTCTGGGCCTTTCTTCTTTCATGGGTGGCCAAGGGGATCTGCCTCCATCGCCTTCTCGTCTTCTACCCCGACCGGCCGAAGGCCCGTCTGGCTGCCCGCAAGAAGTTCTTCCTGCATCGCCTCTCTGACGCGGCGCTTCTCATGGCTTTTCTTATCCTGGCCCGGACTCTTCATACCGACCGGTTTTCGGGTCTGGGGGCCGCACTTTCCGGACTGACCACCCTTTCCTTTCCTCTGTGGGGGGCGGCCGGCCTTCTCATACTGGCGGTGGTTCTGAAGAGCGCCCAGTTCCCCCTCCAGGGATGGCTCATCCAGGTGATGGAGGCGCCCACGCCGGTCTCGGCCCTTATGCATGCCGGTCTCATCTATTCGGGGACATTTTTGTTTTTGAGGACCTCCCCTCTCCTGTCCCTTGCGACGGGATTTCGGGACCTTCTCATCGTCAACGCCCTGACGACAATCGTTGTGGCCGCCCTGGCCATGATGATCGCAAGCGATATCAAGGGAGCCCTGGCCTGGTCGACCAGCGCGCAGATGGGATTTATGCTCCTGGAATGCGGTCTGGGGCTCTACAGCGTGGCGGTTATGCACATCATTGCCCACTCGCTCTACAAGGCCCACGCGTTTCTCTCTTCGGGAAGCGTGGTCGAGCCCTTTCGGGGTCCCGAGCTGACACTGTCTCCCATGTTGGGCGGATCTCCGGGACGGATCTTCCTGGCATTGGGAACGGGTATTGCCCTGACCTTGCTTTCCGGAGGACTCTTGGGCTCCGACCTTCTGCACGATCCCGCCCTCCTTCTTCTGGGGGCGATCCTTTCCGTGGCCCTGGCCCGCCTTCTTCTCTCCGGACTGTCGGCCCGGGGGAGATCGGGATTTCCCCTGCTTCTCCCGACGGCCGCTCTGGTGGCTCTGGTCTCTTTGGCCACATTCGCCCTTCACCGCCTTTTCGAGTTTTTTTTGGGAGGCGTTCTTTTCTCCGCCCCATTGCCCGAGACTCCTCTTCAGATCGCGATTTTGTCTGGAGTGGCCATTGTCTTTCTCGGACTTCTCTGGATCGAGGAGACTCTTCCCCTGTTCGGGGACCGGCCTTTTTGGAAAAAGGTGTACGTCCACGTCGGCGCAGGTCTTTACAGCGATATTCTCTTAGACCGCCTTCTTGAGCCGCGGCGAGCCTGGGTCGGTCCGGAAACCCCCGACGGACGACGTTACCTCTCCGCCCACAATGAAACCACACGTTCACGGGAGGTCATTCCATGAAAACATCTCCGCTTCCTCACGACGTTTCCGAGCGAATCGACAGGGTGTGCCGGCGTATCGCCCCCCTCTGGCCCCTCAAGCACTTCGTGGCTGTCAGCCCGTACTTTGGGCTGGTCGACCAGGCCTGGGAAGACGCTCATCAAACCCTTGGCCGGGTCGCCGGAACGGGCCTTTTCATGCCCCGCTCCTACTACAGGGAACAGATCGGAAGGGGGAGGATCAGCTCCGAGGATCTGGATGCGGCTCTCCGGGAATGCCAAAGTGACCTCGATCGTGCCGACATTCTCAAAGGGATCGAAAGGGAAGCTCCTCCTCCGGTCCCCGCGCCGCTTCTCGTGGGAGCTCTTCGGGAGGAGATCGACGGCCGTCGCTGGGAAACGCTTGTTATCGAGCGTGTCAGCCCGGTCTGCGCCTCCTGGTTCGATATGGGCCAGTCCCTCTGGAAGAATCCCTGGAAAGCCCAGTCTCTCTTTGAGGCATGGCGTTCACAGGCCATGATCGACCTGGTTCCAAGGCTCTCGGGCCTTGGGGGGGTTCCCGAAATCGTCTCTGAACTTCCGCAAGATCCGGAGACGGTGATCGCCAGTGTCATGGAGGAGATCCCCCTTCCTGACGATCTCGAAGACGACAGGCTGCATGCGGCGTTTCTCTCCGTGGGGGGCTGGGCCGCCTGGGCGCGCTACCGGCTCTGGCAGGCCGAGCTTTCGGGAAATAAAGAGACGGCCATGCGAGATCTTCTCGCCATCAGGATGGCCTGGGAACGGATCCTTTTCAGGACGGCCCCGAAAAAGGCGCTTTTGCGGCTCCGGGAGAAAAGGCTTGCGCAGTGGCGTGAAAGGCAGAGGGTCGGGGATGAGTCTGCGCGGGGGGAGAGGGAGATCGATGTTGTCCTCCAGAGCGCCTTGGAGAGGGGATACCGGAAGTCTCTTTTTTCGCTCTTGAAAGAGCGAGGATCCCAGCCGGAAGAGAGCGAGATGTCGCCCTCCCCCCGGGCGCTTGCGGTCTTCTGCATCGACGTGCGCTCGGAGATCTTCCGCCGCGCGCTGGAACACGTCGCGACTGGAGTGGAGACCGCTGGATTTGCGGGATTCTTCGGCATCCCTGTCGCGGTTCGCTCCATCGGCACCTCGGGAGAGAATGCCCATCTTCCGGTCCTGTTCTCTCCCGCCTACCGGATCGAAGAGCGGCCGGACCGAGGGGCCGGCGTGGAGGATGAGCGGCTGGGATCTCGCCGGGAAGTCCGGCTCGGTACCGAAAAGGCATGGAAGATCTTCAAGACGTCCGCCTCCTCCGCCTTCTCTTTTGTGGAGTCGGTGGGACTTCTCTTTGCAGGAAAGCTTCTGTCTGGGGTGCTGGGGATCGGGGGGGCCGCTCCTCCTCCCCGCCACCTGGGGCTTCGCGAGCAGGAGAGGAACTCTCTTGCCCCCGATCTCGACGGGGTCTCCAAAGAGACGGGAATTCCTTCTGAGGAGCGTCCGCGCGTGGCGGCCGCCATTCTTCGGAACATGGGCTTAGTCGATCGGTTCCCCAGGATCGTCCTCCTGGTGGGGCACGGGTCCAGCACGGCCAACAATCCCCAGGCCAGTGCCCTCGATTGCGGGGCTTGCGCCGGGCAGAGCGGAGAGGCCAGCGCCCGCATTGCGGCCGCTCTCCTCAACGATCCGGGAACACGTAAGGGTGTGGCGGAGGCCGGCATTTTTATCCCCGAGGAGACGCGGTTTATTGCGGCCCTCCACGATACCACGACCGATGCCGTCACCCTTTTCGAGGATCCCTCTTTTCCGGAGTGGCGAAAGACAGAGCTTGTGCGCCTCCGATTGGATCTCGAGCAGGCAGGAGAGCTTGCCCGCAGGGAAAGGGCCGCCCTTTTTGGAGAGCGCTCCCTGTCGATCGAGTCTCTGGCGAAGGTTGTCAGGCGCCGTGGGCGGGACTGGTCCGAAGTCCGTCCCGAATGGGGTCTGGCCGGAAACGCCTCCTTCATCGCGGCCCCGAGGCGGCGGACCTTTGGAAGAAATCTGTCGGGCCGGGCCTTTCTTCACGACTACGACTGGCAAAAGGATCCGGATTTTGCGACCCTTGAACTGATCCTGACCGCTCCCCTGGTCGTAGGACACTGGATCAACATGCAGTATTATGGATCGGTGGTGGACAACCGGCGCTTCGGTTGCGGCAACAAGGTCCTCCACAATGTGGTGGGAGGGGCGATCGGAGTCTTCGAAGGCAACGGCGGAGATCTTCGTACCGGCCTGGCCCTCCAGTCCCTGCACGACGGGGAGAGGTTCGTCCATGAACCGCTGAGGCTTTGCGTTCTTGTCGAGGCTCCCCGCGAGCCGATCGATCGTATTATCGACTCGCATGGTCTGCTTCGCGATCTGGTCGACAACGGGTGGCTTTATCTCTTCCGCCTTGTCCCGGGAGATCTTCCGGAAAGACGGCGGCGCGGAGGAGAATGGGTCCGTGAAGAAGGAGAGGAGAACGGGGCCCTTCGTTCGTCCCGGACAGGAGGAGTCTGATATGTCAGAGGGAAAACGCGACTTTCCGGGAACGCTGTCCTTTACAATTTCTCTGGAGAGGATCCTCTCTCGCGGTCCGGGAGAGGAGGGTCCCGGCGGCTTCTGCCTCTTCGACCTCCAGGGCCGGATCCTCTTTCGCACCCCGGCCTGCGCCCGCATCCTGGAGGATCTTTCCGTGGCCGGTTCCGACGGGGGTCTCCATCCGCTCGAGGGCCTTCTGCTCGCCCAGGCCCGGGAGACCGCCTCCGGCCATACGGAGCTTCGGAGGAAGTTTGCGGGAGTGACCCGTGAGGGGCATGCGCGGATCGTCGACTGTCAGACGACCCTTCTCTCTCCGGAGAAGGGGGAAGAGGGGAAGATCCTGATGCATGTTCAGGACATGACCGATCTTGAGGTTCTTTCCCGGGAGACGCTTGCCTTCGGCCGCTATCAGGAGGTTCTGGGAAAGATCGCCCATCTGGCCGTCAAGGGGGCGGAGCTCTCCGAAATCGCCTCCGTGGCGGCCCGGGAGACGGCGCGGGCACTGGACGTGGAGTTTTGCAAAATCCTGATCCCGGGGGACTCCGATCCCCTTTTGCACCTTTTGGCGGGGGTCGGGTGGCGACCGGGGCTTGTGGGGAGCTATGTTCAGGAGGGAGGGATCCACTCCCAGGCGGGTTTTGCCATACGACAAAAGCAGCCAGTGGTCGTCGACGATCTTCTCACCGAGACCCGGTTCTCCCCTTCGCTTCTCCTGTCGGAGCACAAGGTCCGCTCGGGGGTGAGCGTGCCGATGATGTTCCACGACCAGGTCCTCGGGGCCATGAGCGCGCACACCGTCTCGGTAAGGCGCTTCGACAAGAGCGAGATCGGCTTTCTCGAGACGGTCGCGAACACCATTGCGACTCTGCTCGAGCGCTGGAAGAGGGAAGAAACCCAGCTCTCTCTTTACAAGCGGCTCTTCGCCCAGCTCCAGGACGGAGTGATCCTCACAGACATCCGGGGAGTGATCCTCGAGTGGAATCCGGCAATGGAGCGGATGTCCGGGTGGAGCCGCGCCGAGGCCACCGGACGCACCCCCCGGCTTCTCTCCTCCGGTCGCCAGCCCCCGGAGTTCTACGACCTCCTCTGGCAGACGCTGCTCTCGGGAAAGCCCTACACCGGCCGATTCATCAACCGCCGCAAGGACAAAAGCGAGTTTCTGGTCTGGGAGAACATCAGCCCCGTCATGGATCCCGACAATACCATCCGGTACTTTCTCGCGATCCTGACCGACCTTTCCGAGCGGGAGAGGTTTTTGGAGGCGCTCAGACAGACGGAACAGATCCGTCTTGTCGGGCAGCTGGCGGGAGGTCTTCTCCATGAAATCCGGAACCCCCTCATCGGCATTGGAAGTCTGGCCGACCACATGGGCCAGGCCCGGGATCTTCCCGAGACCCTCCGGCGCCAAGTGTCGCTGATCGCGAGCGAAGCCCGAAGGATCGACGAGCTTCTGGGGGCCCACCTCTCTCAGCTTCGCCCCCGGAGCTTCGAGTTCACTCCGATTGCGCTTGAAGAGCTCGTCCGGGATACGCAGTCGCTTCTTGAGGAGGCCTTCCGGAAGCGTCAGGTCCAGGCGAGCCTTGCTGTGGAAGAGTCGCTTCCGATGGTGGAGGGGGCGCGGGGACCGCTTCAGCAGGTCTTCCTGAATCTGGCAATGAACGCTTTAGACGCCATGTCGACCGGCGGCGGGACCCTCTCCGTCGCCCTCTTCCGGGACGACCGTCCGGGGGGCGAAGGGGTAAGCGTCCGGCTTGTCGATTCGGGGCCCGGGATCCCCGAATCTCTTCTCAAAAGGCTCAACGAGCCCTTCTTTACCCATGGCAAGGCCAAGGGTGTGGGACTCGGACTGACCATCTGCCGGGATATCGTCGATCGCCACCGGGGGACGCTTTCGATCGAAAGTCCGGAGGGGGGTGGGGTCCGGGCGACGGTCTGGATTCCGTTAAGACAGGAGAGAGCATGATTTCGACGATTCTGCTTGTGGAAGACGAACCGCTTATCCGGGAGTCCTTTGCCCTGAGACTCTCAGAGCGGGGATATATCGTTTCGACGGCCAAAAGCGGGGAGGAGGGCCTGTCCCTCCTCAGGTCCTCCCCTCCCGATATTCTCGTTTTGGATATGGTGATGCCGGGTCTTTCTGGCCTCGATCTTCTCAAGGAGGTCCGGGCCGGCGACCTCGAGATCCCCGTGATTCTCCTCACCGCCCGGGGCACCGTCAAGGACGCTGTTGAGGCGATGCGCCTCGGTGCCTTCGACTTCGTCACCAAGAACATCGACCTCGATGAGCTGTTTCTCTCCCTTTCGAATGCCGCGCGCTTCTTGTCCCTCTCCCGGGAGGCGCGTTATTGGACGGGTCGGGAGTCGGGCCGCTACGCCCTCGAACGGATGGTGGCCGAGAGTCCGGCAGGGGCCGCTCTCCGGGACCAGCTGGCCGGACTTGTCCCCAACGACCGGGTGACGGTTCTTCTGCAGGGGGAGACCGGTAGCGGCAAAGAGTATGTGGCCAAGGTCCTGCATTACAACGGACCCTCCGGGGATCGCCCCTTCATCGAGGTGGACTGTCCGGCCATTCCCGCCGAACTCTTCGAGAGCGAGCTCTTCGGCTACGAAAAGGGGTCCTTTACCGGAGCTTCCGGCCGCCGGATCGGTCTCGTGGAGCTCGCGGAGGGGGGGACGGTCCTCCTCGACGAGATAGGCGATCTGCCCCTGCCCCTCCAGGCCAAGCTCCTGCGGGTCATCGAGGAGAGGACCATCCGTCGGGTGGGAGGCGGTGCCCCCTTTCCGGTCAATGTCCGCTTTATGGCGGCCACTCACCGGGACCTGCGGATCGCTGTGAAAGAAGGCCGGTTCCGGGAGGATCTCTATTACCGCCTCAATGTCGTGACCCTGTCCATTCCGCCGCTTCGGGAACGGAGCGAGGATATCGTTCCGTTGGCCGAGCGATTCCTTCACCAGTCGGCCCAGACCTTTCGAAAGAAGATTCTCCGCATCTCCCCGGCCTCCCAGCGGATCCTGCGCGAGTATACGTATCCCGGCAATATCCGGGAGCTTTCGAATCTCATCGAACGGGCGGTCCTCTTCTGCGGGGGGACCCAGCTCGAGGCGGTCCACTTTCCCGCCGACCTTCGGTCCGGAGGATCTCCGTCGCTTCTTCTCCCCTCTCCCGACCCCTCCCCTGAAGATCCCCATCTTCTCTCCGTTCCCTTCCGTATGGGGGAGGACACTCTCGAAGGCATCGAGCGGCGACTGATCGCCGATGTCCTCGCCCGGTCGGGGGGCAACAAGAGTCGGGCGGCAGAGTTCCTCGGTATCAGCCGATGGGCTCTGGACCGTCGTCTCAAGGGGGAAAGGGAGGCGGAAGAGTCTAGAAAGACGGGGGAAGATTCGCCCATGCCGCACCCTTCTTCCCGCCGATCCCCGTCAGGCGGGAGTTGACAGGGTCCCCCTCGATCTTAGGGTCTTTCGTGCTCGGCCTCAGACAGGCCGGAGTGCGGAGTGCGGACAAAAAAAAGGAGGGGATGACTCCCCTCCTTCCGATGGTCTCTTCCGGCGAAAATCCGGAATGACAAGCTCTAGTAGGCCTTGCTGAATCCGGCCTCGTCGCCGTAGTTCCAGAGCTTCTGGGCCGCAGACCACTTCCATTTTTTCGAAAGGGCCGTCAGGAAGACGTCCACCTCGGCATCGGTCACCGCCTTTGTCGCCTTGAAACGGCAACGGTACCAGTTGACCAGCATGAGGTCATCGCTTACGTATCCCGGCCAGACCTTGGTTCCGCGATTCGAGACGAACTCGATCTTGAAGGCTCCGTAGTCGTCGAACTGGGGGATCCCGTCCTCGGTGATGATATAGACATCCATCCCCACAAGGGTGATGGGTTGAGAAGGCCGCTTGGCTCGGCCGGTGGTCGCTTGGGTCAACATATGATTGGCTCCTTCGTTCTTAGGGGTGTCAGACGGTGTCCATGGCCCGGATGATGGCATCGGCGTATTCGTCGGTCGAGGCAGTGCCCCCGGCGTCGTATGTCAGGGTTTTGGCCTCGGCGAGCACCTTGTTCATCCCCTTTTCGATCTTGTCGGCCGCGGCGTTCTCGCCGATCCAGCGCAGCATCATCACCCCCGACAGAAGAACGGCCGAAGGATTGACCTTCTTCATGCCGGCATACTTTGGAGCCGATCCGTGGACCGCCTCGAAGATCGAGACGTTTTCCCCGATGTTCGCACCCGGGGCAAATCCGAGACCGCCCACGAGTCCGGCGCAGAGATCGGACAGGATGTCCCCGTAGAGGTTCGGAAGCACCAGGCAGTCGAACTGTCCGGGATTTCTGACGAGCTGCATGGAGCAGTTGTCCACGATGATGTCCCCGGATTCGATTTCGGGATATTTTTTGGCCACTTCCCGGAAGGCCTCGAGGAAGAGTCCGTCGGTCATCTTCATGATGTTGGCCTTGTGAACGCACTGGATTTTTTTGCGCCCGTTGGCCTTGGCCCACTTGAAGGCGAATTCGGCGATCCGGACCGACCCCGGCCAGGTGATCACCTTGAGGCACTGCGCCACCTCGTCGGAGACCATGTGTTCGATGGCGGCGTAGGAGTCCTCGGTGTTTTCCCGGAAGGTCAGGATGTCGATCTTGTCCCAGGGGCGTTTGAGAACCGGGATAAGCTTGGCCGGCCTGACGTTGGCGTACAGGTCGAACATCTTTCTGAGCGTGACGTTGGCGCTCTTGTGGCCGGTGCCGACCGGTGTGGTCGTGGGTCCCTTGATGGCGATTTTGTTCTTCGCGATCGACTTGATCGTCTTTTCGGGGAGAAGGGTCCCGTGCTCATTGAGGCAATCGAGTCCGATCTCTTCGTACTCCCAGACGATTTCCACTCCGCTGTGGTCGATGACCCTCCGGGTCGCCTCGCAGATCTCAGGCCCGGTTCCCTCGCCGGGGAGCATCGTGATGACATGTTTTCCCATCGCTTGAAACCTCCATTCGTAAGTCTTAAGTCCAAGTGTGTCCCGGATCCTTTCCTCATTGAAAGGGGGACGAGCTCGTCAAAGCAAAAAGAATGCCCGAAGTGAGAAATTCATCAAGATACCGTTAAATAACAATATTAAAGAAACCCTCTCTCTCTTTCTTGTCCGGGATGTGTGAAAATGCATGCATGAAATCGCACAAGGTGGCCCGGGATGTGCGAAAACGCTTGGGGGGAAGGAGAGATCGGAGGCCAAAACCGTCTTGTCCGGATATGGTATAGTGAAGTGAACAGAGTCCCGGTTGTCGGCCGGGCGTTCTCCCAGCGAAAGGATCTCCCCATTTCCGGATTGACCGGCAACCTCACGGGACTCAAGGCCAGCCAGCTAAAATCTCTCTCGCGCCTCCACGGCCGCAAGGTCGCCCCCGGGCTTTGGATCACGCCTGAGACGGCCCGTCAGGTCGCTCTTCTCAGCCACGAAACCGGTCGGCAGATCGCCCTTCTGATCACCCGGGAAGGGAGCGTGGCCATGGTCGTCGTCGGCACCGCCCGGGAGGTCTATCTTTCGGATCTTCCTCCTTCGCGCTCCGGTGGGCGGTCCCTGCGGGGGCTTCGGATGGTTCATACCCATCTGCAGGGTGAGCCCTTGTCCCAGGACGACTTAAACGACCTTGCCCTCCTTCGTCTCGATGCCATGGTCGCGATTTTGGTGAACAGAGATTCGGGACTGCCCGACAAGCTCTGTGTCGCCACGATCGATCCCGACCCGGAGGCCGACCCCCCCTGGATTGTCGATCCTCCCCGGGCGTTGGGGCCGGAGACGCTTTCGTCGGAGGGCCGTGTCGAGGCCCTCGAGGAGGAGCTCGCCCGAGGTCTCTCCGCCGCCACGAAAAAAACGACGGGTCAGGAGCGGGGTCTTCTCGTTTCTGTCTCCTCCGCCTCCGTTTTCGATCAGGAAGAGGCCCTCTCCGAGTTGGCCGAACTTGCCAGGTCGGCCGACGTCGATGTTCTGGGCATCGTCCGGCAGCGGGTCGCCCGCTACCATCCGACGACGCTCATGAGCTCAGACCGGCTCAAGTCTCTCCTGATCCACGCCCTCAAGCTCCACGCGACCCTGATCATCTTCGAGCAGGAGCTCTCGCCCAACCAGGTGCGCAAGATCGCCGAGATGACCGAGCTCAAGGTGATCGACCGGACGCAACTGATCCTCGACATCTTTGCCCGACGGGCCCACAGCCGCGACGGCAAGCTTCAGGTGGAGCTTGCCCAGCTCAAGTATCTCCTTCCCCGCCTCTTCGAACGCTCCACGGCACTTTCCCGGTTGACCGGAGGCATCGGAGGCCGGGGACCGGGAGAGACCCGACTCGAAGAGGACCGGCGTCGGGTTCGCGACCGTATCGCCTCTCTTGGGGCCAAGCTTCGCCATCTCGAGGTCGAGCGCTCCGAGCGCAAGAGTCGCAGGCGTGAGGCGGCCCTGCCCGTTGTCTCCCTTGTGGGCTACACCAACGTCGGGAAGTCGACGCTCCTCAACCGTCTGACCAAGAGCGATGTCCTCGTCGAGGACAAGATGTTCGCCACCCTCGACCCCACCTCGCGGCGCCTCCGGTTTCCCCGGGAGCGGGAGATCATCCTCACCGATACCGTAGGGTTCATAAGGGATCTTCCCGCCGATCTCAGGCGGGCCTTCATGGCGACCTTCGACGAGCTTCGGGATGCCGATCTCATCGTCCATGTCGCCGATGCCTCCCACCCCGCGTGCGAGGTCATGATCGAACGCGTCGACGGGATCCTCCGGGAGATGAAGCTCGACGCCGTTCCCACCCTTCTCTTATTCAACAAGTGCGACCGCATGGACGACGAGACCCGCGCGCGGCTGGCGCTCCGTTTTCCGGAGGGGATCTTTGTCTCCGCCATGGACGCCTCGACCCTTCGCCCGCTTGAGGAGATCCTCCAGCGCAGACTCTTCGAACGCTCCCTCACCTCACTGGCGACAGAGATCCCCTGATGGCAGAAGGGGTCGAGGGAGTGCCGGTCCGGATGGTTCTTCCTGTTCCCGCGATTCTCTGCGAAAGCTGCCGGATGTGTTGCCGATTCACCGACCCCTCCCGGGCCCCCTGGGCGATCCGGGGCGGGGAGACACGGGGATTCCCCGCAGGTTATTTAGCCCCCCTCTCCCTTCGTCTGTCCCCCTGTTCGGATCTCCCTGAAATCCCCCTCGAGTCCTGCACCGGGCTCGATCGCCACTCCCACCGCTGTACCTTCTGGGGGGAGCATCCTGCCGACTGCCGGATCTATCCCCTTCTTCTCGTCTACCGGGAGAACGCCTTCCGGCTGGTGCTCGATGTCGACTGCCCCTTCTCCTCGATCGGGACGGAGATCTTTTTCAGGGAGCAGGCCGAGCGGTTTTTGGCGCAGGAGTGGAAGACTCTCTCCCCCCGGGAGCTGTCTCTTCTCGAGCCCTTCGCCCGGGCCGAAGACAGCCCTCATTACCGGGAGGTCCTTTGCCTTCCCGATCTCCGGGACTTCTCCGCCCGGCCCACGTCGTGAGGGAGGTCCCTCTTGCGCTTCTCCGGGAGTTTCTTCCCCCGGACAGCGCCTCTCTCCCACCCTTTACCTTTCTTCACCCCGGCGCCTTCTTTTTGTTTTCGGAGAGGCTCGAGTACACACGGGAGACGACGGATGCGGCCGGGCCGATCCTTCTCGCCCGGACGTGCGACGGCGCAACCTTTCTTCCCCTCCCTCCCCTCCCCTTTTTTCATGAAGACTCCTCCCCCCGGGAGCGGGGGAGGCTCCTTGCCGGGATCTTCGCCGAGATCTCCCGCCGGGGAAACTCCCCTCCTCCCTTTCTCGAGAACTGTCCTTTGGGCCTTTTGCCGGAGGGTCCATTTCGCTTTGAGATAGGGGAGCGGGAGGTTGCGATCTCCTCTTGCACTCTCCTTTATCCCCGGGGAAATGCCGGCCGGCGTCTGAGATGGGAGAAGAATCGTCTCGAGAGGCTCTACGGTCCCGTACAGGTGAGGAGGATCGCACCGGGAGAGAAGGACTCTGTCCGGGATCTCTGCCGGAGGTTTTCTGACAGTCGGCGATCGGTCGCTTGTGACGACCTCGAGAGATTCCTGGCGACCGACATGGAGAGGGCCTTCGAAAAAGCCCTCGATCCGGTGTGGGAGGAGTCCCTCGAGGGGTGGCTTCTCGAAGGGGGAGGGCGGATCCTTGCCGTGGGATGGTATGGACGCGCGCTCTCCGGGCGCGCTCTTTTGGCCTATCTCGAAGCGCGGGAAGAGACGGTGTCGAATGCGGGGACGGTACTGATGCGGGGGGTTCTTGCGTCGGGCGAGTCGCTTCCGGGGAGCTCCGAGGTCTCGTGGATCAATATCGGAGGAGGGGCAGGCCTCGGGGGGGTTCGGCATTCCAAGAAGATCCGGCCCCACGATCTTGTCCTACCCCTCATGAGGGTGGTTGCCGGAGGCTAGCTTTTACTCTCCAAGGAGGAGGGCGATCTCGCGCGTGGCCTCTCCCGCATCGGGGAGACCCTTCCCGAAGATGCGGACGATCTCCTGTCGCTGGGGGATCCCTTCGAGCATGCGGGCGAGCAAAACCCGTCCGACCTTTCCGGAGAGCGGATCGTAGACGTCGAGGTTGCCTTCTCCCTGATAGGGGTTTTCGGGGCGGGCGTCGCGGCTTGCGACATCGAGCCGGATCTCGGCCCCGCGAGGGAGGAAATTCTTCTTTTTGAGCCCCCGGGCGAGCACCCGGGTGTCGGGCAGATCGGTTTTTTTCGATTTTCCGGGATCGTCGAACCCCCCGGTTCTTTCGTAGAGCATCGTCCAGAGCTTCTCGCGCCGGAGAAAGGCGCCCCAGCCCTCCCCGAGTCGTTTCAGGCGAGGGGAGCGGGCCCTGGCCCATCCCCGCACCGTCTCGAGAAGACTGTGGTCGGTGAGCTCCCGAAAGGGGCTCGGGTCGTCGGCCGGGTCTATCGGGAGGAGGATCTCGAGGGTCTCTCCGATCAGATCCCGGAGCGCCAGATCGAAGGAGCGGGTCGTCCGGTGGAAGTAGATCTGGGAATACATGTACCGCCGGGCTTGGATGAATTGCTCGAAGACCCCGAGTCCGAACCGGTGGATCGCGAGATGGCCCTTCTGGAAGTGTGTGTAGTAGAGGATCCGGTCGATGTCGACGGGAGCGGTGGCCACCCCGCACATATAGGCGTCGCGCAGGACGTAGTCGAGGTTGTCGACGGTGAAGATCCCTGAAAAGAGGGGTTTGAGGGTGGCGAGAAACGGAAGCTCCTTCGGGACCGGATTGGGGGCATTTCCCTTTCCCACGAGATAGGCCACCCAGTCTGCCGAGAGTCTCTCGCCGGGGGCGAAGACTCCAGAGGGACTTCTGTCGATTTTTTCGAGGATCTCCCGCAGCGGTCCCCGGATGATAATCTGGCTCATATTTTCGTGGGATCTTCCGAATCTCGGCAGGGAGACCGTCTCGTCGTAAAAATGGCAGAACGGGCCGTGGCCCGTGTCGTGCAAGAGGGCCGCGACCCTGAGAAGACTTTCAAAAAAGGGAAGGGAGAGGATGTTCTCAAGTCCCCGGTGAAGGTGGCGCGCGAATCGCCCGGCCACATGCATCGCCCCCAGGGAGTGGGCAAAGCGGGTATGTTCGGCCGCGGGGAAGACGAATCGGGCGCTTTGAAGCTGGTAGATCCCCCGCAGGCGCTGGACCCAGGGGTTGTCGATGAGAGAGCGTTCGGTGGGGTTCCCGGGCATGGCCGGGGCGTCCACGAAGGAGATATATCCGTGGACGGGGTCGGCGATGAGAGAGAGCCCGTCGTAGGGGAGGCGTTCTCCGGGGAGAGAACCGGGGAGAGGAAAGGGTCTGTCACTCATAAACGCGGGGGTGTCCTTCTGGATTTCGGGTCCGGGAAAGACCTTCGTAAGCCGAGTTCTGTCGTGGGTGGCCATTACTCTGGGACCAGAGTTACCCCTGGCCTCTAGCGACCTTACCCGGAGGCGTGGGCCGGGCCAGCCTTCCGCACGAATGCGAGCCTCCCTATTTGGTCTTGCACCGGGCGGGGTTTACCATGCCGTCTCCGTCACCGGAGACGCGGTGAGCTCTTACCTCGCCTTTTCACCCTTACCGGACGGGTGTCCGGCGGTTTGTTTTCTGTGGCACTTTCCTTCCTGTCGCCAGGACTGGGTGTTACCCAGCGCCCTGCCCTGAGGTGCTCGGACTTTCCTCCCGACCATACTGGCCGGGCGGCCACCTTCCGGTCTTTTTCCGGACCTGGATTCCAGAGGATCCCCTTCCCCGCGTTACACAGTTCTTTTTTCGCCCTTTTCGATCTCTCCTTCGAGGTAGAGCCATCTCTGGCAGTGCAGGCAGGGGACGATCTTCTGCCGCTTTTTGACCTCCGTCATCGTCCGCGGAGGGAGAACCATCCGGCAGACACCGCACGTCTCCCCCTGAATGCGGGAGACCACCAGGCCGTTCTTGTGGGAGACCTTGAGTCTTTTGTACTGGTCGAGGAGGGTCTCGGGAAAGTTTTCCATAAGCGAGGCCTTTTCCCTTTCGAGATCCGCGATCTCCCCTTCCCGCTCCTTTTGCCGCTCCAAAAGATCCGTCTTTGCGGTTTCCAGTTCTTCCC
Source organism: Nitrospirota bacterium (assembly GCA_021801345.1). Taxonomy (GTDB): domain Bacteria; phylum Nitrospirota; class Leptospirillia; order Leptospirillales; family Leptospirillaceae; genus UBA4572. The sequence continues at coordinate 72,494 of JAJYYA010000003.1, read as the reverse complement.
TGTAGGTCGCGATCTCTGCGGCGCGTTTTTCCTGGGTGCCCTCCAGGGTCTCGATCGTCTCCATCAGGCGAAGAATCTCGTCCTGGAGACGCTCCACCTCGTCCCGCCGGAACTCCATCTCGGCCATGTAGGCCTGGATCTCTCGCGAGTGCTTGAGCTCCTTATTTTTTTTCTTGTTTTCGGAGATGATGTGCTCGTTGGTGCGGAGCTCCTCCTCCTTGTCCTTTTTTTCCCGGGAAAGTCCCAGGAGCTCACGCTTTTCTGCGTCTATCCTGAGAGACAGCTCGGAAAGGCCGTCTTCCTTTCCCTTGAGGTGGGCTCGGGCGGCCTCTATCTCCCCGATGATGTGGACCAATTCACTGTCGATCGTCTGTAACCGATAAACCAGGGCCAGGGTTTCCTGGACCGAGGGTCCCACGTCCAAGGGGGAATCCTTTCTTCTCTTTCGTTTTAGATGGTGGGCCCACCAGGATTCGAACCTGGAACCAACCGGTTATGAGCCGGCAGCTCTGCCGTTGAGCTATAGGCCCGTCTCGGAGCTCTTTTGTCTACCAGTCGAGGAAGCTTTTGAGCTGGTTGCTCCGGCTCGGGTGGCGCAGTTTTCTGAGCGCCTTGGCCTCGATCTGCCGGATGCGTTCCCGGGTCACATCGAAGTCCTGCCCGACCTCTTCGAGCGTGTGGTCGGTCATCTCCCCGATGCCGAACCGGAGACGGATAACCTTTTCCTCCCTGTCGGTGAGCGTCGAGAGCGACTGTCCGATTTTTCTGACGAGGTCGTACCGCACGGCCGCCTCGATGGGAGAGATCGTCTTCTTGTCTTCGATGAAATCTCCCAGATGACTATCTTCTTCCTCTCCGATCGGAGTTTCAAGAGAGATCGGTTCGCGGGCGATCTTCAAAACCCGCCGGACCTTGTCGACCGGCATCTGCATCTCTTTGGCCAACTCTTCGGGGAGGGGCTCCCGTCCAAGCTCCTGGACAAGATGTCGGCTGGTTCGGATCAGCTTGTTGATCGTTTCGATCATGTGGACGGGAATTCGGATCGTCCGGGCCTGATCGGCGATCGCCCGGGTAATCGCCTGGCGGATCCACCAGGTGGCATAGGTCGAAAACTTGAATCCCCGCTTGTACTCGAACTTGTCGACCGCCTTCATGAGGCCGATATTTCCCTCCTGGATGAGGTCGAGAAACTGCAGGCCCCGGTTCGTATAGCGCTTGGCGATGGAGACGACGAGCCTCAGGTTGGCCTTGATGAGTTCGGATTTCGCCTCTCTGACCTTTTCTTCGCCGCGGATGATGTGCTGAAGGCTCTCCTTGGCTTCGGAGGGAGAGAGGAAGGTCTCCGCCTCGAGGGAGAGGATCCGCTCGTGGGCCTGGGCGAACACCTCGTAGAGCTCCTTCTTGTCCTGGGGAATCTTCGACTTCTTGGACTTCTCCGCGAGACGGGTAAGGATCTCCTCCTGAGGCAGGCCGATCTTTCTCCGGGTCTGGTCGAGGATCCGCTCCGTCTCCTCGAACTGCCCGACCACGTCGCGGAGCTTCTCGATGAGAATGTTGATCTGGCGTTGCTGAAGATGCATTTCGAGGATCACCTCGACCACCTCGTGGCGGATCTTCTTGACCTTTTCCCGAAGAGCCCGTTTCTTGGCCGGATCCTTCAGCACCGCCTTCATCTTATCCGAAAGTTCGTTCATCTTCCCGAAGTGCTCTTCGATCTTGCTGGCCTGGGCGATGAAGTCCTCCGTCGCCTGGCGGGTGGCCGGAGACTTGCCCTCCTCTTCCGTCTCTTCCTCCTCGAGGTCGACAATATCGCGGATGCCGATGATTCCGGTCTGGATCTTGTCGCGAAGTCCGAGGATGCTCTGGATCGAAAGCGGAACCCCGAAAAGAAAGGAGAAGACGTCGGTCTTTCCTTCCTCGATACGCTGGGCGATACGGATCTCCCCTTCGCGGGTGAGGAGGGGAACCGATCCCATCTCCTTCAGATAGAGGCGGACCGGGTCGTCGGTGCGAATTCCGGAGGCGGCGATGCCGTCGGCGACATCTTCGACCTCCTCCTCCCCTTCGAGGGCGGTGATTTCGATCTCCTCGAAAAGCTCCTCCTCCTCGCCCTCTCCCTCGGAAAATTCGACGTGCTCCGACTCGTCTTCGACGATGTCGATGTTCATGTCGCTGAATATGCTGAGGATCGAGTCCATCTCCTCGGAGTCCACCGTCTCCGAGGGAAGGGCGTGGTTAAGTTCGTCGTAGGTAAGAAATCCACGTTCCTTGCCGAGGGTGATAAGATCTTTCATTTCCGACAGGCGTTCGTTTTTCGACATCATCTCTCCCTATAGGGGGGTGGGAGGAGTCTCCGGCTGCCCGGATCCTCCCCGACCTTCTTTTCGCTTTCTCTTTCTCGACATGCGCCATGCGGCAAGTCGGATATCCTCGAGGCGTTCCTGCCGAGAGCCGGGATCGGCCGGCAATTCATACCAGAGTTTCATCAGGGGCGGATCTCTCTTGAGGAGGTCGTGGAAGATCCCCGGGCCGCTTTTGTCCGGCCCCGCCTCCCCTTGCGCCCAGAGCTCGTCGAGGATCGAGGCGAGGCCCGTCTCCTCGACGAAGGCGAAGTCGTCTCTCTTGAGGATTTCCCGCGGATGGGGAGACTCCCCGTCTGTCCAGATCCTCAAGAGCTCCACGAGATGGTTCCGTACGGAAAGAGCCCTGTTTCCAAGGGTGGGTCCCCCCTCTTCCGGAAGACGCTCCTTCCGGTGATCCTTCGCCGCTTCCTGTCCGGAAAGAAGGCTATGGGCGAGAAGGTCCTTCATCGTTCCGAGAAGGATGGCCCCCCGGTCGAGGAGGCGATCCTGAACCTCGAGGTCGGGGAAGGCCCGGACCATGTCGAGAAAGTCTCGCGTCAGATTCGCCCGAAGATCCGGATCCTTCGATGTCCGGGCTCGGACGACGGAAGACGAGAGCCAGTCGAGAACGAAGTCGCCCATGGGAAGCGCCTCGGAAAGGGCTTTTTCGACAGCCTCCCGCCCGATCTTCGCAACCCATGTGTCGGGATCGATCCCGTCCGGGAGCCAGACCGCCCGAAAGGTGAGGTCGGGGTCCCAGAGGAAGCGCCCGATGATGCTCATCGCCGCCTCCCGACCAGCCCTGTCCCCGTCGAAAAGAAGCAGGACCTCGCCCGCGTGTTTCTTGATGGCGGAGATATGGGCCGGTCCCAGAGCGGTTCCCAGCGGGGCGACCACGTTCTCGATTCCGGCCTGGGAGAGTCCGATGACGTCGAAGTAGCCCTCGACCACCAGGACCCGTCCCTCCCGCTTCATGGCCCGGGCGGCCTGATCGATTCCGAAGAGAATCTCGCGCTTTTTGAAGGTCGGGGACTCTGCCGAGTTGAGATACTTCGGAGAGCGCCCCGATGTTTCGAGGGTGCGTCCCCCAAAGCCTACCGGAGCCCCGCCTTCCCGGTCCCGGATCGGGATCATCACCCGGGACCGGAAGAGATCTCCCCCCGAGACGGAACCGCCAGAGCGCGGGGGGCCGGGTTTGATCATCCCTGTCTCGATCAGGGCCCTGGCAATTCCTTCGGGGTCGGTTCCGGCACGTCCGTCTCCGAAGGTCTCCGCCAGAATCGAGGAGGAGGGAGCCCATCCGAGTCCGAAGCGCTCGATAGACTTATCGGAGAGTTTCCTCTCTTCCTTCAAGTATCGCCTGGCGACCTCTCCCTGAGGAGAACGCAGGGCCTTGCGATAGAGGTCGAGGGCGGCTACAAGCGCTTTCCTGACACGATCCCTTCGCTCTCTTTCTTCGGCCGTTCCCCGCTCGGGGAGGGCAATGCCCGCATCCTGGGCCAGAGCGCGAACGACCTCGCCGAAGGACTTGTGGTCAAGCTTTTCGACGAGGCGAAAGACATCACCACCGGCATGGCAGCCAAAACAGTAATAAAGCTGTTTGTCGGGATCGATTTGGAACGAAGGAGACTTTTCTTCATGAAAGGGGCACAGGCCAACCCACTTTTGCCCGCGCTTTCTCAGGTTGACGTAGCGTGAGGCTACATCGACCAGGTCCGTGGCACGACGGACCGACTCCACCCATTCATCCGCCATCAGCCGTCCGTTCGATTGGCTTCAGGAGTCCCGGACCCTCCAGGAATTTCCCCGGGCCAAGATATTTCCCCGGCCAAGAATTTTTCCCGAAATGTCCCGTCAGGAATTTTCGAGCGCCGCCTTCACCTTCTGGCTCACGATCCTGTTGTCGGCACGTCCCTTTGTTCGGGGAGAAAGCCATTGCATGAGGGCTCCCATCCCTTTTGGCCCGGAGGCTCCCGTCGCGGCGATTCCCTCCTTGATGAGTCGATCGACCGCCTCTTCGGACAGGGGTTCGGGAAGATAGGCCCTGAGGATTTCCTGTTCCGCCCGTTCCTTGTCCGCGAGATCGGTCCGTCCCCCGGCGGTAAAACCCTGAATCGACTCGTCCATCTTTCGGACCATCGAAGAGATCGTCTCGATGATTTCCTCGTCGGTCAGGATCTCCCCCTTCCCCTTTTCGATCTCCCGGTTCTTGACCTGGGAGAGGAGAAGACGGAGGACAGAAAGACGCAGGGAGTCCCTGGATTTCAGGCTCTCCTTCTGGTGGTCCAGAAGCGTTTCCCGCAGGCTCACTCTTTCCCCTTCACATGTGGTGGTGTTGTTGAAAAAGACCGCTCAGACGGATGGAAAGACCGGATTTCCGACCTTCGAACCCGGCTCGACTCGATTCCGAAGCCGGCTTCCGAAAAAAGCCCTAATTAAAGTACAGTCAGCGAACCGCCAGACGGGCGCGCTTCAAGGCTTTCTTGCGGGCGGCGAGAGCCTTCTTCTTCCGGCGGACGGAGGGCTTTTCGTAATGCTCGCGCTTCTTGACGTCGGAGAGGATCCCCGCCTTTTCGCACTGCTTCTTGAAGCGCTTGAGGGCGCTCTCAAATGATTCGTTTTCCTTGACGCGAACTCCTGTCATTCAAAACCTCCCTTATGGATTAGGACTGACCAAGACTATTTATTTTATCCCTGTTCGGGGATTTTGTCAAAATAAGGTGGTCTCTTTTCTTCGGACGGCCGTTATCGGCTCTATCCGGGGGGCCAGCCCATTTCTCGTCCCGCAAGAAGGTGGATATGGAGGTGTCCCACCGTCTGCCCCCCGTCGGGCCCGGTGTTGGCCACGAGCCGGTATCCCCGTTCGGCGAAGCCCTTCTCCCCGGCCAGGCCAACACCCTGTGAAAGGAGGTCGGCCATCTCTTCGGCGGCCCGCTCTCCCTTCATGAACTGGCCGATGTCGGCGGCATGGCGTTTAGGGATCAGGAGGTAGTGGTGGGGGGCCTGGGGCGAGAGATCCGCGATCACCAGGGAGTCCCGGGACTCCCGGAGACGTTTCGCCGGGATCGCTCCGGAGGCGATGCGGCAGAAGAGACAGGTTTCGGCTGTTTCGGATGTCATGGGCCAGCTCCTTTTTCTGTGGGGGATCCCGTCCGTTCTTTTTTTTCCTCGATCCCGCTTTTTCCCGACCTTTTTTGGAGAACGCCCAGAACCTCCTCCCAGGGGGTTCCCGTGCGCTCCATGGCGAGGAGGAGATGGAAGAGGAGGTCGGCCATCTCCGAGCGGATCGCGGGCTGGTCGTGTTCGTAGACGGCGGCCATTGTCTCTCCCGCCTCTTCCACAAGCTTCTTGAGAAGAGGAGCGAGAGGGCCCAAAAGAAGCTTTGCGACATAGGACTTTTCGGGATCCTCCCCCCGCCGGCTCCGGATTGTCTCCGCAAGCTCTCCCAGGGTTTCGAAGGGAGCCCGGAAGTCGCTCGCCGGCGAGAGGGGCCGGCCGTCGAAGCAGCTTGCGGTTCCCGTGTGGCAGGTGGGGCCCTGCGGTCGGGACAGGGCCAGGAGGGTGTCGGCGTCGCAGTCGTAGCGGAGGGCGACGAGATCGAGGGTGTGGCCCGAGCTCTCGCCTTTTGTCCAGAGGCGTCCCTTCGAGCGGCTGAAGAAGGTGACCGTTTTCGTCTCGAGCGTCCTGTCGAGAGCGGCCCTGTTCATGTACCCCACCATCAGGACCTTGCCGAAGCGGACCTCCTGTACGACGACGGGGCGGAGTGTTTCACTGTCGGGAAAAAGGGTGCGAAGGAGAAGGTCATCCATGGGAATCTCCGGATAAGGCGTTGTCCGAGGGCGGCCGGACCGGGAAGCCCCTCTGCGCGAGGAAGCGTCGAAGCTCCCGGATGTCGACCGTTCCGAAATGAAAGAGGCTCGCGGCGAGTGCCGCGTCCGCCCCTGCTTCGAAGGCCCGGGCGAAGTCTTCAAGGCATCCGGCGCCTCCGGAGGCGATCAGGGGGAGGTCGACTGCGCGGCTGACGGCGCGAATAAGCTCCGTATCGTAGCCCTGTTTTGTTCCGTCTTGGTCCATGGAGGTGAGGAGGATCTCTCCGGCCCCCCTTCTGGCCCCCTCGACGATCCATTCCAGGGCATCCCGGTCGGTAGGCCGTGTTCCTCCGTGGGAGTAGACGCGCCAGGAGTTCCCGTCTCGCTTGACGTCCACGGCCAGGACGATGCACTGGGCTCCGAACCGGAGGGCTCCTTCGGTCAGGATCTCAGGCCTGGCAAGGGCGGCGGAGTTGAGCGACACCTTGTCCGCGCCGGCGTTGAGGGCCTTGCGGATCTCCTCTGTCGACCGGATGCCTCCTCCCACCGTAAGGGGAAGGAAGACCCGGCTGGCCGTCTTCTCCACGATCTCGAAGAGTGTCCCCCGATTTTCCACCGAGGCGCCGATGTCGAGGAAGCAGAGTTCGTCCGCTCCCATGCGGTCGTAAAGAGCGGCGGTCTCCACAGGGTCTCCTGCATCGGTCAGGGATTCGAAGCGGATCCCCTTCACCACTCTCCCCCCCTTCATGTCGAGGCAGGGGATGATTCTCTTCTTCAGCATGAGGGGGACCCTGCACCGCAGAGGGCGAGAGCCGAGACGAGGTCGACCGCTCCGGTGTAAAGGGCTCGTCCGACGATCGCCCCGGAGACCCCCGACTCCCTGAGCTCCCGGATATCGTCGAGCGATCCGATCCCCCCGCTTGCGATCACGGGGACCGGGAGGGCCGAGGAGAGCTCACGGTAGACGGGAAGATTGGGCCCCTCGAGCATTCCGTCTTTGGCGATATCGGTATAGATGAATCCTGCCACTCCCTCTGCGGCGAGGCGCGCCATGGTGGAGCGGGGAGAGCCTTCGGTTGTTTCTAGCCAGCCTGAGATGGCGATGCGCCCGTCTCTTACGTCGACGCCCACGAAAAATCGACCCGGAATCTCCCGGAGCATCGTCTTGAGAAAGAGCGGGTCGGTGAGAGCTCCGGTCCCCAGAACCAGCCGTTCGACACCCATGGAGAGATACTCCCGGGCGGTCTCCACGGTTCGGATTCCACCGCCGACCTGAACCTTTCCGGGGAAGACGGCGAGGAGGGACTTGAGCGCTTGGAGATTGCCCGGTTTTCCTGTTTTTGCCCCATCGAGGTCGACGACATGGAGCCATCGGGCTCCCTGGGAGGCAAAGGTGCGCGCGGCACGTGCGGGATCTTCCTCGTAGACGGTGGATCGGGCAAAGTCCCCCTGGGTCAGGCGGACGACCCGGCCTCCGGAGAGGTCGATCGCCGGGTAAAGCTCCATGCTAGAATCCTCCAAAGTTTTCAAGAAGCCGAAGCCCGGCCAATTGGCTTTTTTCGGGGTGGAACTGCACCGCTGCGACCCTTCCCCGCCCGACCATCGACGGATAGGGGCCCTGGTAGTCGGTCTCCCCCAGGACGATGTCAACGTCCGGAGTTTGGACCCGATACGAGTGGACGAAGTAGAGGTTCGGGGCTTCCGGAAGACCTCTCCAGAGAGGGTGGTCGATCTTGCGTACGACCTCGTTCCAACCGATCTGGGGAACCTTTCCCTTTCCGGGGTCGAAGGGGACGACCTCCCCCCGGAAAAGGGAGAGACCCCGGTGGCTCCCGAACTCCTGACTCCGTTCGAACAGGAGCTGCATCCCGAGGCAGATCCCCAAAAAGGGCCGGTCGTTTTGGATCCACTCCTCAAGGAGGGGAATCCACCCTCCCTCTTCGAGGCGGGACTTCCCTTCCCCGAAGGCCCCCACCCCCGGAAGGACCAGGTGGGAGGGCGAGAATGCGGCAAGCCCACCTGGATCGGAGACGATGGCCACCCGATGGCCGGTGGCCTCGAGCGCCTTCGAGACGGAATGGATGTTTCCCATTCCGTAGTCGATGACCGCCGTGCGGGGGGCCTCCGCCATCAGAGGGAGCCTTTTGTTGAGGGGATCCCCGTTTGACGTGAGTCGACGGAAACCGCCATGCGAAGAGCTCGTGCGAAGGACTTGAAAAGAGCCTCTGCCTTGTGGTGGCTGTTGCGTCCGGAGAGGAGATGGAGGTGGAGAGTGAGGCGTCCCTTCTGACAGAAGGCCTGGAAAAAGTCTTCGAGGAGGTCGAGATCGAAGTCTCTGACGCGCTCTCCGCGCTCGAGAGGAAGGTCGCAGACGAGGTAGGGGCGTCCCGACAGGTCGACCACCGTGCGGGCCATCGCCTCGTCGAGAGGAGCGTAAAAATAGCCGTACCGGCTGATGGCGGTCCGCTCTCCGAGGGCCAGGTCGAGAAGGCTTCCCAGAAGAAGCCCCGTATCCTCGACTGTGTGGTGCCAGTCGACCTCGAGGTCTCCTCTGGCGGAAAGCTCGAGATCGAAGAGGCCGTGTCGTCCCACCTGGTCGAGAAGGTGGTCGAAAAAGGGCATCCCTGTGGCGATCTTCGTCTTTCCCGTGCCATCGAGAAAGAGAGTTCCTTCGATGCGGGTTTCCCGGGTTTCCCGGACAAGGGTGGCCGTCCGGGGAGAGGGGGAGGGGGTCATAGGAATCCTTTCATGATGGAGTCGAGGGCCCTTAGGAAGAGCCGGACTTCGGCCCTTGGTCCCACGGTCACGCGCAGGCAGCCTTCAAGGAGAGGGTGGTCTCCGGACATTTCCCGGACGAGGATCCCGTGCTCCTTGAGTTTTGAAAAAACCTCGGAGCAAGGAGCTCTCCCCGTCCGGAAGAGAATGAAGTTGGCCCGGGAGGGAAAGGGCGTGATTCCCGGTATTTTTTTCAGTGCCTCGAACAGGAGATCCCGGCGCGCGGCAACTCCCCGGGCTCTCACCTCGAGGGCGGGAAGGGCCTCCCGGCAGAGAAGACGGGCGGCCGACTGGACCATTCCGTCGATATTGTAGGGAAGCCGGATCTCGTCGAGACGCCGGATGATCTCGGGGGCTGCGATCAGCTGTCCGATCCGGATGGCCGCAAGTCCGGCCTTGGAGAGAGACCTGAGGATCATCAGGTTGGGAAACTTTTCCATGAGAGGCAGATGCGTGCTTCCGGCAAACGGGTGGTAAGCCTCGTCGATCAGGACTCCTCCGGGGGCCGCAAAGGCAAGGCGTGCGACCTCCTCCGGGCAGAGCCCTGCCCCTGTGGGGTTGTTCGGATGGGAGAGGACGACGAGAGCGGGGGCATGGAGATGGACCGATTCGAGGAGGCGGTCCATGTTCAGGGTCAGGTCGACGTCGAGAAGAACCGAGTGGACGTTTCGCTCCACTGTCTCCGCGATGTTCCGGTACATGGGAAAGGAGGGTTCGACGATGAGGATCGGTCCCGAGATCGAAAGAAAAAGAATTTGAAGAAGTTCATCCGATCCTTTTCCCAGCAAAATGTGATCCGTAGAGATTGCCAGTCTTTTTGAGAATTCTCTCTTTAACTCGCCGGCCTCGCTGTCCGGGTAACGGTTCAGATCGAGGGAAGAAAATGCCCTTCCGATCCGTCGCATGAGCCGGGGCGAAAGGGGGGAGGCGTGTTCGAGAAGGTCGAGTCTTGCGATCCCTCGGGTCTCGGTCCGAAGGGTCCTGGGGCGACTGGCGGTCGTCGGGGAGGTCCGGCGCAGCCAAGCGAGGTCGGAGGGGCTCATGGTGTCGTCCGGCGCCTGAGTCCGGCCGATCGGGCGTGGCCCTCGAGGCCTTCGGCTCGGGCCAGGATCTCCGAGACCTCAAGGATCCGGTCGAGGTCGGGGATCGTCCCGGAGCTTTCCGGGAGTCCCAGGAGGCTGGTTCGCTTCATGAAGGTCTCGACACCTACGGGCGAGGCGAAACGGGCCGTTCCGTTTGTGGGGAGGACGTGGCTCGGACCGTAGCAGTAGTCTCCGGCGGCCTCGGGGACGCCTGAGCCCATGAAGATCGCCCCGGCATTTTTAATCTTTTTCGCCAGGGCGCCGGGGTCGCCGACACAGAGTTCGAGATGCTCCGGCGCGAGAAGGTCGGAGAGGGCGGCGGCCATATCGATCGAATCGACGACGAGAAGGGCTCCGAAACGCTCAAGCGCCCCCCGGGCGATCTCTGCCCGGGGAAGGGTCGCAAGCTGGCTCTCGATCTCCCCGGCGACCTTACCTGCGAGCTCCTCCGAGTCGGTGAGAAGGACTGCCGAGGCCTGTTTGTCGTGTTCGGCCTGGGCAAGAAGATCGGCCGCCACCCATCGAGGGTTGGCCGATCGGTCGGCGATCACCACGACCTCGGTGGGTCCGGCGATCATGTCGATGGCGATCGTTCCGTAAAGCTGGCGCTTGGCCTCGGCGACATAGCGGTTTCCGGGCCCGACGATCTGGTCGACGGCCGGAAGGGTCTCGGTCCCAAAGGCCAGGGCGGCCAGTCCGTGGACTCCCCCGACGGGAAAGATACGGTCGACGGAGGCGGCGTGGCAGGCGGCGAGGATGACGGGCGAGACTCCCTGGGGGCCTCCCGGGGTCAGGACCGAGATCTCCCGGACTCCTGCCACCCGCGCTACGGTGGCCGTCATGAGCACGGTCGAGGGATAGAGGGCTGTCCCCCCCGGGACGTAGACCGCGACCCGGTCGATGGGTGTCCAGCGGGAGCCTCCCCGGGGTCCGGGGAAAATGTCTCGAAGGCCTTCCCGGGCGGTTTCATGGGTTTTTTTGATCCGGTCATGGGCGAATGAGAGAGCTTCACGGAGCTCGGGCAACAGGGTCTTCCAAGCCTTTGCGGCGATGTCGGAGGGAAGTTCGAGATCTTCCTCTTCTCCCTGGAACCCGTCGAGTGTCCGGGCCCAATTGAGAAGGGAGGCGTTTCCTCCCGTCCGCACCGACGCGATGATCTCCGAAACCCGGTTTCTGACAGAAAGAGCCTCATCGTCTTGTCCCCGGGCGATAATGGGCGCCAGGATTTTCTTGGCCTGGCCGAGATCGCGGACTCTCGTTACGAGGGTTGGCATCGGGGCTTCCGTTCTAACCCGAGATCACGGGGGTTTCTGGAATGTGAGGCCGGATCCGTTCGATGAGGTTTCGGATGGCCTCGTTTTTGATGGCCCACGCTGACGGATTGACGATCAGACGCGCCGTCGAGGGGAGTATCTCCTCCTCGATCTCCAGCCTGTTTTCCTTCAGGGTCCGTCCCGTGGCGACGAGGTCGACGATCCAGTCGGCCAGCCCTGTCCGTGGAGCGAGTTCAAGAGAGCCATAGAGCTTGAGGATCGAGACGGGGACTCCCCGCTGGAGAAAGTGTGTCTCCGCCAGTCTCGGGTATTTCGTCGCGATCCGGAGAGTCCTCTTCTCCCCGCCATCTGGGCGGTCTTCGACCGGCCGGGCAACGACCAGGCGGCAGTAACCGATGTTGAGGTCGAGCGGGGAGATAATCTCCCGGTTCTGCTCCTCGATCTGGTCTAGGCCGACGATGCCTCCGTCGGCTCCCCCGAATTCGACGTAGGGAATAACATCGGTCGATCGGACCAAAAGGATGCCGATCGTCCCGCAGTCTGAATGCGAGGTGAGGGCCCGGGGATTTTTCCGGATGTCTTCGAATCCGTACCCTCCTTTTTCGAGAAGGGTCAGGATATCGTCGAACATCTTGCCTTTGGGAAGGGCCAAAACGAGAGCGGGAGCTTTTATGGCTGATCCTCCTGGACGCGCTTGATACGGGCTCCGAGGGCTTCGAGCTTTTTCTCGATGGCCTCATAGCCCCGGTCAATATGGTAGACGCGACGGACCTCCGTCTCGCCTTCGGCGATAAGTCCTGCCAGGACAAGCCCGGCCGACGCCCGAAGGTCGGATGCCATGACAGCTGCCCCCTCGAGGCGGCTTCCGCCTCTCACTGTCGCTTGGGAGCCATGGATTTCGATATTTGCCCCCATCCGGTTCATCTCCATGACATGGGTGAACCGATTTTCAAAGACGGTCTCGACGACCGACGAGGGTCCCTCCGCGATCGCCATGAGCGGAAGAATCTGGGCCTGCATGTCGGTCGGAAACCCCGGATAGGGAAGGGTGCGCAGAGAGGTTCCCCTGGGGCGCCTGATCGCTTCGAGGGTGATGGAGGAAGGCGTGCTTTCGTGTTCGGCCCCCATTGCGGAGAGGAGGTCGAGGATGGAGGCGATGGGGGCATGTTCGACTCCTTCGATCCGGACTCCCTGGCCGAGGAGCGCTGCCCCTACGAGGAAGGTTCCCGCCTCGATCCGGTCGAACATCACCGTGTAGTCAGTCGAATCGAGGCGGTCGACTCCCTCGATCCGGATGGTGGAGCTTCCCTCTCCGGAGATCTTTGCTCCCCGGGCCACGAGAAATCGTGCAAGATCGGTGACCTCAGGCTCTTCGGCGGCATTGACGATCGTCGTCGTTCCTTTGGCGAGAACGGCGGCCATGAGGATGTTTTCGGTGCCCGTCACGGTGGGATAGGGAAGGGAGATCTCGCACCCCTCGAGGCCGTCGGTCTCGGCGTCGATGTATCCGTGGTGGATTGTAATGCGCGCCCCCATGCGCTCGAAGGCCTTGAGGTGCATGTCGATGGGACGAGCTCCGATGAGGCATCCCCCCGGAAGGGAGACCCGGGCTCTTCGCCGTCGAGCGAGGAGAGGTCCCAGGCAAAGGACCGAGGCGCGCATCGTCCGGACGAGGTCGTAGGGAGCTTCGAAGGCGGAGGTGTCCCCCTCGTGCAGGGCGATGGACTCCGACCACCGGTCCTCCCGCTCTTCTGAGGCTTTTGCAGGGTGACACCCGGAGTTTTTGATGCCCAGCTGCTCGAGCAGGAGAAGCGTCGTTTTGACGTCTCTGAGGCAGGGGACCCTCCCGAGGGTAAAGGATCCGCCGAGGAGAGAGGAAAAGAGAATGGGAAGGGCGGCGTTCTTCGATCCGGAGATCCTTACCGATCCCCGGAGGGGGTGGCCTCCGACTATTCTGAATGCGTCCAAGAAGGATCCTTATCTGGTCCAGAAGACGACCCGGTTTCGTCCGGAAACGTCCTCGATGATTGTGGGAAGAGTCTTCCCCCTCTCCGGAAGGGCAACGATTTCAGAAAAAACGGATGGATCCTTCATTTTGTCCCCGATTTCTAGGGCGACGAGGCCTCCCGGGCGGACTAGTCTCAGGACCCTTGGGAGAATCGATCGATAGGGGTCCAGACCGTCCGGTCCTCCGTCGAGGGCGCTCCTTGGCTCGTAGTCCCTGACCTCGGGGGCAAGGAAGGGGATCTCCCCTTCGGGAACATAGGGAGGATTCGAAAGGATGCAGTCGAACGAGGGATGCTCGGCGAGCATCTCTCCCCAATGGCCCCTGACGATGGCCAGCCGTTTTGAAAGGCCGTGACGACGTCTGTTTTCGATCAGGACCTTAAGGGCCTCCGGCTCCCGTTCCACAGCCAGACCCCAAGCATCCGGATGCTCGAGAAGGACGGAGATTCCAATCACGCCGCTTCCGGCTCCCAGGTCGAGGATGCGAGGCGGGAAGGGGGAGTGCCGGGAAGCGAGGTGCCGGAGGGCCAGTTCGACAAGATGTTCTGTCTCGGGGCGGGGAATGAGAACCCCCGGGAAGACGGAAAAGGTTCGGCCAAAAAAGGAGACCTGCCCCGTGATCCGATGGTGGGGCTCCCTGTCCGACCTCCGGATGATCCAGTCCCGGTACTGGCGTGCGGCACCAGGGTCAAGAGATTCCCTCGATCGTGTCCAGGGAGCCGTTTCTGAGCCGAGAAGCGCGGCCATCAGGGCGCGCGCTTCCCGTTCCGGTTCGTCGAGGGCCGAGAGTCTTTTCTTTCCCCACAGGAGCCAGTCTCCGACGGAGCCTTGCCCCATCATAGGCTCTTCAGGAGAAATTCTTGATTTCCTCGGCCCGGTCATGGGCCCGGAGAGCGTCAACGAGAGGGTCGATCTCCCCTTCCATCACCCGGTCGAGTTGGTAGAGCGTCAGACCGATTCGGTGGTCGGTCACTCTGTTCTGGGGAAAGTTGTAGGTTCGGATCCGTTCGGATCGATCGCCCGACCCGACCAGGGTTTTTCTCTGCGAGGCGATCTCCTGGTTCTGTCGGGAAACCTCCTGCTCGAGGAGGCGCGATCTGAGAACGGCCATGGCCTTGGCTCTGTTTTTCAGCTGGGAGCGCTCATCCTGACAGCTCACCACGATCCCTGACGGAATATGGGTGATGCGCACTGCGGAGTAGGTGGTGTTAACGCTCTGGCCGCCGGCGCCGGAGGAACAGAAGGTGTCTATGCGGAGATCCTTCTGTTCGATGGCCACTTCGACCTCGCTGGCCTCAGGGAGAATCGCCACTGTGACGGTCGAGGTATGGATTCGCCCTCCCGCCTCGGTGAGCGGGACGCGCTGTACCCGGTGGACGCCGCTTTCGTATTTAAGACGGCTGAAGGCGTTCTTTCCCTGGATGTAAATGATGAATTCCTTGGTTCCGCCTATGTCCGTTTCATTGGACTCCATAACCTCGGCGCGATAGCCCGCCTTCTCGACAAAACGCAGGTACATTCGTCCGAGTTCGGCCGCGAAGAGGGCGGCCTCCTCTCCTCCTGCGCCTGCCCGGATTTCGATAAAGAGATTGCGTTCGTCCCTCTGGTCCTTGGGAAGAATGGCATCGACGAGGCGGAGTTCCGTTCCTTCGAGGCTTTCACGGAGTCTGCGGTCCTCTCCCGACACGAGATCCGCCATCTGTGGATCGTCCCGGATCTGATCGAGTTCATCCTGTTCCTTGCGAAGCTTTTTCCACTGATCGTAGAGCTCGACAACCGGCGCGAGCTCTGCCTGATCCCGGGCAAGTTTCCGGTATTGGTCGGGCGAACGGGCGATCTCTGGACTCGCCATCTTTCCTGAGAGCTCGTCAAAGCGGTCCCGCATCGACTGAAGCCTCGGGATAATTTTTTCAAGAATTCCGGGTGTGACATCCATGAAGCGACAGTCCTCAGCCTTTTTTTGCGTCTTCTTTCCGGTATTTCTTCATAAAGCGCTCCACGCGGCCTTCGGTATCAATGATTTTCTGCGTCCCGGTGAAGAAGGGATGACACATGTTGCAGATATCGAGGTGAAGATTGCCGACGGTGGTGCGGGTTTCAAAAACATTTCCGCAGGCGCAGTTGACCTGGGCGGTGCTGTAGTTCGGATGGATTCCTTTTTTCATCGCAAAATCTCCCTGAATTGGCCATCGGCCTTAGGCGGTGATTGTTGAGAGAGGGTTTCCTCAGCCTTTCATCATCTTTTCGAGAAAGTCCTTGTTGCTTCGGCTCCCCTTCATGTTGCTCAGGAGATACTCCATATCTTCCTGCGCGTTGTTGGAGTTCATTGCCTTGCGAAGTATCCATATTTTATTGATATCGTCCTTGTCCAGCAAGAGCTCTTCTTTCCGGGTGCCGGAGGTCGTCGCGTTGATCGCCGGGAAGATGCGCCTGTCGGCCAGGTTTCGGTCGAGATGGAGTTCCATGTTGCCTGTCCCCTTAAATTCCTCGAAGATGACATCGTCCATCCGGCTTCCCGTATCGATGAGCGCGGTGGCGATGATGGTGAGGCTTCCCCCCTCCTCGATGTTCCGGGCCGATCCAAAAAAGCGTTTCGGCCGCTGGAGAGCGTTGGAGTCGAGACCGCCGGAAAGAACCTTGCCCGAGGGAGGGGTGATGATGTTGAAGGCGCGGGCGAGACGGGTAATGCTGTCGAGAAGGATGACGACATCTTTCTGGGACTCGGCCAGGCGCTTTGCCTTTTCAAGAACCATCTCTGCCACCTGAATATGCCTTTGAGGGGGCTCGTCGAAGGTTGAGCTTACGACCTCTCCCTTGACCTGGCGGATCATGTCGGTGACCTCTTCCGGACGTTCGTCAATCAGAAGCACGATCAGCGAGATTTCCGGGTGGTTTTTGGCGATGGCCTTGGCGATCCCCTGTAGAAGGACGGTCTTTCCCGTACGGGGAGGGGCGACGATCAGTCCCCGCTGTCCCTTTCCGATGGGAGTCAGGAGGTCGATGACCCGCATCGAAAGATCCTCCGGAGAGTTCTCGAGGCGGATTCGCTCCATGGGGTACAGGGGGGTCAGGTTGTCGAAGAGAATCTTTTCGCGTCCGACCTCCGAGTCCTCGAAATTGACCTTTTCGACCTTGAGCATCGCAAAATACCGCTCCCCTTCCTTCGGGGGTCGGATCTGTCCCCATATGGTATCCCCCGTGCGAAGGTTGAATCGGCGGATCTGGGAGGGAGAGACATAGATGTCGTCCGGTCCAGGAAGATAGTTGTAGAGGGGAGAGCGAAGAAATCCGAACCCGTCCTGAAGGGTTTCGAGCACGCCTTCTCCATAGATGACCCCATTCTTTTCTGACTGGGCCTGCAAGATGGCGAAGATGAGATCCTGCTTTCGGAGGTTGACCGCGCCCTCGATGTGGTAGGCCTTGGCCACATCTGTCAGGTCGGCAATGCTCTTTTCCTTCAGTTCTGCGAGGTTCACGCAGTTTTCTTTGTCGTCCATCTTTCTGGAGCTCCTCCGTCGTCTTTTGGAAGACGTGGTTCGGGTGGCGGGTTCGGTGCGTTATTGTTTCCGGCAAGCTTCAGCAGGGAAGCAATGGTTCTTTACGACTATGAACTGCCTGCATCTGCCGTGACCGGAGGACTGCAGCTTGCCTTTAAAGACATTTCTTTGGCGTTCTTGTGCACCCTGCATTGACAGAAGAATCGGCCGGAATATTTCCAGAGAGAGCCTGTACTTTCAGGTCTTTTCCAAGGACTTTTTCGGAAGGGAAAGGCGTGGTTGGCCGATGAAGTTTTCTCTTGGATGGGTGATCGTGAAGCGATCCCTTTGCCGGAAGGTTGGTTCCGAAAAGGAGGCTTTTGGGGAAACGTTCATGCAATTGGATGCTTGGGACCACCTAAAAGACTGAGTCAATGACGATTAAATATCAATTCCTCTCGGTTTGTCAAGATATTTTGAGAGTAGAGAAGAGAAGTACAGGGGGGAATTCCCCCCTGTACTCCCTGAATATAGAGAGATTACTTGGCTGCGGTGTTGAGGAATTCGGGCTTCAGGTTCCCGGCGGCCTCTTCCTTGACGGGCTGCTTGCTGACCCAGTCGGCGGAACCTTCGACGCAGGACATGTCGCCGCCGCATCCGAGGGATCTTTCATAAACGACAGCTTCCCAAGCCTGCTTCTCGGTGATCTGGCCTGCGGTCACGAATCCGACCATGGCGGGCTGGAGGGGAGAGCCGTTGGCGACAACCCAGTACATTTCGCCAGCCGTGCGGGCCTGCTCGAACTTGGAGTTGGTGAAGTTACGGGGAGCGGGATCCATTCCAGCTGCGCCCGGTCCGTTTCCGTCACCGGCTGCACCGTGGCAGGTATAGCATGTTCCGGCACCGTTGAAAACATCCTTGCCCTTGGCAATCATGTCAGCGGTCACGGCAAAAGGAGGCTTCATTGCTTTGGCTGCGGCGATCTGGTCGGCAGGGACGCGGGGCTTCAGAATGTCGAGCTCGCCAGCGTTGGCGGACATCGCGGAGAAACCGATGGCGGCCACACCGAGAACTGCCATTTTCCATGTTTTCATAAGACGGACCCTCCGTAGAGTTGATCAAAAATTAATTGCATCGCAAATGAACGGAGTCAATTAAGATCGCTTTCTCAAACGAAAATCAGAGAGGATGGCATGATGACTTCCGGATTTTTGCGATGATTTGTTTGAGAAACACGGCACATTACATCATCCCCCTCTCTCATTGTCAAGAGAGAGTCGTCCGTGAATCTGCCGAAAGTTTTTCGGGATCCGGTCGGGAGGCGGGAAAAATGTTCTGTGAACCAACTGGCTATTGTCGCGCTTCATTGCCTGGTTCGGTTCCACCGGGGTGGACCAACGTCTTTCATCCTCTGAGCGCATTGGAAAGCTCGTTTTTCAAGACAGGGAGGAATGCGGCCTCCTTTACAAGGCCATGATGTGCGGGGTTCCGATCCTCTTTGTCGATTCGCGAAATACGTCCCGGCCATGTTTCTGTTGCGGACACATCGCCAAATAGAATCGAAAGTCCCAATCCGAATTTCAATGCGTCCAATGCGATTTCTCCCTGAATGCCGACTGGAATGCCGCCATCAACATTGCTTCAAGGGATTCCGTCAATACGCCTATTGCGGTCTGAATTTAACGCTTGAATCGCAAGCTTCTCCGAAAGGCGAGGGGTTGTTGTCCGCAGAGGGATTTCATTTTCCCTGAGAGTTCCTGTATGATCCGCTCATGCCCTTTCTCGCCGGTGAACCCCTCATCCTCTATATGCCCAACGGACGTACGGTCTCTATCCCGGCGCTTTCCCCGGGGAAAAAGACTCATATCGACGGGTCTCCCCTTCCCCATATCACTTTGATGGAAACGGCCTCCGAAGGCCTCCCCCTGATGCTTCCCAAAGGGGGCTGGGTTCTTCCTTTTCGCCCCACCCATGCCGAGTCCCTCTCCAACCTCAAGCGCCGGACCCAGATTATCTATCCGAAAGATCAGGGACTGATTCTCATGTGGGCGGACATTCGTCCTGGCCACAGGGTCCTTGAGTCCGGAATCGGGAGCGGAGCGCTCACCGTCTCCCTTCTCCGCATGGTTCGTCCCGGGGGGGCGGTTCTGTCGATCGAGCGTCGTCCCGAGCATTCCGAGGAGGCGCTGGCGAATCTTCGGACCCTTGATCCGGGGGGGGTGCCCGACCATTCACTGATGACGGGTGATATGTATGATCCGGAGCTCTTTTCCGGGGAGAGGCTTCAGGAGTCTTCCTTCGATCGGGTCATTCTGGATCTTCCCGAGCCTTGGAAGGCGCTGGATAATGTCAAGAAGGTTCTTCGTCCGGGCGGCATCCTCCTCACCTATGTGCCGACCCCTTTGCAGGTTCATACTCTCTCTCTGACACTCCAGGAGTCAGGGTGTTTTCATCTCGTCCGGACAGTCGAGTCGATTGTCCGGGACTGGGAGTTTGGGGCCCAGAGCGTTCGCCCAGCCCATAGGATCATCGGGCATACGGGTTTTGTGACAACCTCCCGCTTTTCTCCGTCTTCCCTGCCCTATATTCCCTTTGAGCCCCCTTTCTAGGGATCAGTCTTCTTTTTTCGAAAGTCCAGGGTGATAGAGCTCCGGCCGTCTTTGCGCGAAAAAGTCGCTTCTTTCCGCGACCTTTTTTGAAAGTGCCTCGGATGGGCGGATCGCGGCCGTGATAATTTGAGCCTCGGACTGGCTGGCCCGAGCCAAAACCTCGCCTTTCGGGCTAACGATTTGGCTTTCTCCGATGTATCTTAGGGGAGGGAGCCCTCCTCTGGCCTCCGTCCCGACCCGGTTGGCCGTGACGGTAAAGACCCGGTTTTCCACAGAACGAAGAATCATTCCCTGAGGGCCAAAAGGAAGCACCCAGTTGGAAGGGTGGGCGACAACGGTCGCCCCCGAAAG
The DNA here is from genome assembly GCA_021801345.1 of Nitrospirota bacterium. Lineage (GTDB taxonomy): Bacteria > Nitrospirota > Leptospirillia > Leptospirillales > Leptospirillaceae > UBA4572. Next base: position 52,769 of record JAJYYA010000003.1, on the reverse strand, counting down.
TGCCAAAGACCTGAGGGCTTCGGGAAAGAGCCAGTCGAAGCAGATCATGACTCCGAGGAGGCCGAAGGGGGTCTCAACCACGGGAAGGGGAGAGCGACCTTCGATAAAAAGGTCTCTCTCCCTGTCGAAGAGGTGGACCTTGTCGTAGGAGACGAGGAGACGGTCTTTCGAGACGACCAGCGCTCCGTTTGATACCCCGTCCGGTCTTCGGATCGGGACTCCGCCTACCACCACCGCCCCCGTTTCCCGGGAAAGCCTCGACAGAAACTTGAATGTGGGCCCATCCTCCGGCTCGGACAAGTCTGACGTTTCTTTTTTCGTTAAGAATTGGTATCCCGTGGCAAAGAGCTCAGGGAGGACAACCAGATTGCTCGTCGGGTCTTTCTGGTCCAAAATGAGGCTTTCGACGGAGGTCATGTTCTTTTCCACCTGACCAAAGTCTGGGTTGTTCTGAACGATGGTCACTCGAATCGATCCAGAGTTTTGCATCAGGGGACTCTCCTTTAAAAGATTGTCGTTTTTCTGAACTCGTGATAACATGGAGCCATTCTATCATGGTCCGGGGGCCTGGCTTTTTTCAAAATGCCGGCCTTTAATAGTAGACGAGGTTTTTTATTGTGGAGGAGAGGAACATCCTTTCCGAGCGCTTTTCGTCCAGCCCCGCGTCCCGGATCGCCAGTCGACGACGATGGTCGGCAGGGAGGGTCCTCCTTTCCCCCCTCCTCGGACTCTTTTTTCTGGCGATCTTTCTTTCCTCGCCTTCCTGGGCCATTGACATAGATAACCAGGACGGTCTGCCCGATTTTTCAGGTCAGACCGATGCCAGCTCCCCCGAGACAGTGAACCCGCTCGGCGCTCCCGGACAAATCCTTTTTCAGGCCGACATGGGATTTGTTCCGGCTTCTGGCCCCCAAGTGACAGGTGCGATCGGAAATACCGGTCTGGGTACAGGATTTCTTGTTGGGCTCGAAGGCGGGTATACCGTCTACAAGAATCTCGCTTTGACAGGAAGCATTGCGGTCCATGCCTTCGGAAATGACACCAACATTCCTGTTTTGCTTGGAGCCCAATATTTCTTTGCCAATGGCGGTGGTTTTCCTCTTGTGGTGGCCGGAAATCCTGTCAATATCATTCCCTATCTCGAGTTTGCTTTCGGTCCCGCCTTCAATGCCTCGACGGCGAGCAACGGACAAAGTGTCGGCGCTACTGCTTTTGCCTTTCGCGTCGGTCCGGGAATTATGATTCCCTTCGGGACGGTGAAGCACCAGGGACTTTTCTTCGAAATAGACTATGAAAATCAGTCAGGACCCTTTTCCGGCTCCGGGCTCTCATCATCCTCGGTCACCCTTATCCCTGTCAAGGTGGGATATATCACCCTGTTCTGAGGTTGTCTCCGATGATTAGGGTCAGCGGGCTGGACCATGTGGCCATTCCTGTCTCCGATGTCGAGTCTTCCCTCTTATGGTACCGGAGACTCTTTGGGCTGGTCCATACGTTTGCCCCGGAATGGGGGACTGACCCGGCCTTTCTTTGTATCGGAGGAACCTGCCTTGCGCTCCTCGACGCCAAGGGGGCCGTTCCGCCCTCCGTGGAGCCATCGATTCGGCACTTTTGCTTTCGTACCGATGAAAACTCCTTTGTTTCGGCAACGGAAACCCTGAAGGCGGAAGGGATTCCTTATCGCTGCGATGACCATGGGGTTGCGCACTCTCTCTATTTTCAGGATCCGGATGGTCACTGGATCGAAATTACCTCCTACCGGCCGGGGAGAGAGCCGTGAAGGCTCACGTTTTCTTGACAATAATCGAAGGCAAAGCTTAATCTTATGGGCATGAATCCACTTATTGAGTCGGGCGTCAATAGCATTTGGACCTCCTATCGCGACCAGATGGAGTCCGTTGAGGTTAAACTACGCGAATTGCTGACCGGTATTGTTCCCCTGGCCAGTGAGATGACCTCTTATATCGTCTCCGGGGGGGGCAAGCGGCTTCGTCCTCTTCTTATGGTGATCTCCTCTCGCCTGTCGGATGCGGAGGGGCCCGACCCTATTCTTTTGGCTGCGGTCGTCGAGATGATCCATACGGCGACCCTTCTCCACGATGATGTCGTGGACAATGCGGATGTTCGCCGGGGCAAGAGGGCAGCTCATCAGCGCTGGGGTAATCAGTCGGCTATTCTCGTCGGAGACTTTCTCTATGCGAACTCCCTCTGGCTTGCCATGGGGCTTCACAGCCACGAGATCAACGACTCCCTGACACTTGCCTGCAAGAAAATGTCCGAGGGAGAGATCCTCGAACTCTTTCTCGACGGCAACCTCGATGCGACCGAAGAGCAGTATTACAATGTGGCTGCTTGCAAGACAGCGACCCTGACAGCGAGCACATGCCGGCTAGGTGGAGTCCTTGGCGGAGTTTCGGACGAGGAAAAGAACGCTCTTGACAGTTTTGGCTATTTCGTAGGGATGGCCTTTCAGGTGGCCGATGATGCTCTCGACTACATGGCGAGCGAGGAAAAGTTGGGCAAGACCCTGGGAAGGGATCTTGCCGAAGGGAAGATGACTCTCCCCTTGATTCATTGCCTTTCTAAGGCCTCCGAACCATCACGGGCCCGGATCGTGTCGAAGATCGGTTCGGGTCTTGTCAAAAACGGGGATCTCGAAGAGGTTCTTCAGTTGATGCGGGAGACCGGTTCGATCGACTACTCGCTTTCCCGGGCCCGGGAGTTTACCCGAAAAGCGCAGGAAAGCCTTTCCTGTTTTCCAGACTCTCTTCCGAAGCAGCATCTTCTCTCTCTCTCGGAATTTGTCATTTCCAGGGAGACCTAACCACCGGAGAATACCAGGAACTTTCTCCTCATTTACCTTTCACGCGACTATCAATGGAGGAACGTTGGCCGACCTGATTCCCTTTAACGGGCTGGTGTACGCGGAGTCTCTCAAAAGTGCGATCGGAAATTTGACGACCCCCCCTTACGACATCATTTCCAAGGAAGCCCAGAAAGGTTTTCACGACAAGCATCCCGATAATGTCATTCGTCTTGAGCTCCCCCTCCCGCCCGATCCGGAAACCCCCGAGTCGAACCGGTATACCCGGGCCAGGAAGGATCTCGACAGGATGCTTGCCGCACATGTTTTGACAGTTGATCCCGTTCCCGCTCTCTACCCTTATACGATGACCTTTACCGATCCGCTCACCGGTAACGCCCGAAAGATCCGGGGCTTTGTCGGTCGTATACGCCTTGAGGAATGGGAGAAGAAAATTGTCTATCCCCACGAGCGGACTCTTCAGGGACCGAAGGAGGACAGGATGGCTCTTTTTAAGGCTACAGCCTGCTCCTTCAGCCAGATTTATCTGCTCTACCCTGATGCTTCCCGCGAGGTCGTGAGTCTTCTTTCAGCGAAATCCGTCGAGAGGTTCCGCTGTACCGATGGCGATGGGGTTCTTCACGAACTCGGAGCGGTGACCGACTCCGCTGTTTTAAAAGAGGTCGTTGATCTTTTTCGAAAAAAGTCTCTCTACATTGCCGATGGCCATCACCGCTACGAAACCTATCTGGCTTACAGAAACTATCGCAGGAGTCTCGAGGTCTCTCCGGATCCGAATGCGCCTTACGAGTTTGTGACTGTCTTTCTTGCGGCGATGGAGGACGAAAATCTTTCAGTTCTTCCCACTCACAGGCTTGTGCGAAACCCCGGCTCCGACGGAATCTCCGGATTTCTCGATGCGCTTGCCGCGCGTGCCACGATCACGCGAATGCCAAAATCTGACGGTGACCGTTTTCTCACGGAGCTTCGCCACTCCGATCCCCGGGAGACGGTGATTGGGGTTGCTGTGCGCGATACCGAGGAGCTTCTTGTTTGCCGGTTGAACGTAACCCGCGGGGAAGGAGTCAAGGGACTCGACACCTATTGGCTTCAGGAAGCGGTTCTGTCACCCCTTCTTTCTATCACACCTGAACGTATTCGCACCGAAGATCTCCTCCGGTACGACAAGTCGGACCGTTCGGTCATGGAAAAGGTTTTTGTCGCGAAGGAATATGCCCTAGGCTTCTTCATCCGGCCCGTCTCCGCCAAGGTGATCGAGGGAGTCTCTCAAAGAGGCGAGCTTATGCCGCAGAAGTCGACCTACTTCTATCCAAAACCGCTGACGGGAATGGTGATGGCAAAGCTTTAACCTGACCTTATTAGCGGTTCTTTTTTAACGGGTGTCGTACGTTGTGCGGCACCCGTTTTTTTCTTTATCAGGGTTTCGGGTCGGGTGTAGGTTCCTGGGGAAGGGGATGGAGGGTCGAGAGGGCTTCCTCCATATCTTTCGGGAGGGGAGCCGAAAAGTCGAGTCTTTCTTGTGTGACGGGATGGGTAAAGCTTAGCTTTGCGGCATGGAGCATGATCCTGGGGAAGGGGTGTGACTCCTTTCTTCCCCGTTTTTTGTATACAGGGTCTCCTGCCAGTGGGTGGCCGAGGTGATGCATATGGACGCGGATCTGGTGGGTGCGTCCGGTGAGGAGGGTGATATCGAGCAGGGAGTAGCCCTCAAGATAACTGTTCACGACACGGTAACGCGTTTGAGAGGGTTTTCCTGAGGCCGTTACGGCGAATTTTTTTCGGTCACCGGTCGATCGCCCAATGGGGGCATCGATCAGACCCCTCTTCGAGGGAAGGATGCCGATGGCCAGGGCCAGGTAGCTTTTTGAGACCTGACGGTCTCGGAACTGGACCATAAGCCCGTCCACGACTTCGGAGGTTTTTCCCACAACCATGAGTCCGGACGTATCCTGATCGAGGCGATGGACGAGTCCGGCTCTCGCAGGTCCCTCGGACTCGTTGTGATGCCCTTTTGTGAGGTAGCCCAGAAGACCGTTTAGCAGTGTCCCGTTCGGATGTCCCGGCGCAGGGTGCACGACAAGGGCCGGAGGTTTGTTGATGACCAGAAGCGACGCATCCTCGTAGAGGATGTCGAGATCCATCTCCTCTGGCGTGTCTTCGGCCGGCGAGGGAGGAGGGATGTGGACGGTAATGAGGTCATTTCCTCGAATCCGATAGGATGCGGGCTCGATGCAACCGTTGACGGTGATGAGCCCTTCGTCGAGGATTTTCTGTATTCGTGACCGGGAAAAGGGAAGGCAGCTTTGAGCGAGGAAGTGATCGAGCCTTTTTTTTGATTCTCCCGGGTCGACTTGGTACATGCGGCATTGGGTTGACAGATCGGTCGATAGTTCTCCGTCCGGTCCGGTCGGGAGCATGTGTCTTAGACGGTCAATGCCGGCTGATGGATCGATCCTTTTCAACCTTTTCCCTGGCCTTTTCCATGTTGGACTTGATGGCCGAATTCCCGGGATCCTGTTTCTGGGCGATTTTCCATTCGGCCAGGGCTCGCTCGTAATTTTCCTGGTCCATGAAAATTGTCCCGAGGTCGATTCGTGCCTGGAGGTTCATGGGATTCATGTCGAGGGCCTCTTCAAGAACGCTAATCGCTCCATCCTTGTCGCCCACCATGTTGAGGGTCCACCCCAACTCCCGCATCGTTTCATCGCTCGGCTCGATTTCGACGGCCTCCTCAAGCTCCATGATCGCCTCGTCCCACTTTCCCTGTTCCGAATAAAGGAGCCCTAGAAGCTGGTGGACCCTCGGGTGAAGGGGGTCGATGTCGGTGAGAGCCAAGAGATAGCGTTCTGCCTCTTCAAATCGGGCATGTTCGAAGTAAATCTTTCCTATGGTCTCGTAGGCATCGGTGTTGAGCGGGTCCTCGGAAAGAAGGTCGTTCAAGAGGAGAATGGCCCCTCTTGGATTCCCCTTCCCGTGGGCGGCAAAAGCCAGATGCAGGATAATATCCCGTTTTTCGACGATGTTTTGGGAGCCTTCAAGGAGTGTCTCTCCAAGGCGCTCCGCCTCGTCGAATTCCTTGAAGTAAATCAGCAGGTGAAGGGCATAGATCCCAAGTTTTCGATCCTTGGGAACATCTTTTCTCCAGAGGGTAATCTTTTTTGAGGCCTCGTCAAAGCGCCCTCCTGCGATAAGCGCATCGATCATCAGGTACTTGAACGGCATTATGTCGGGGTTGTCTGTGACACCCGATTCGGCCAGATGAAAGGCTTTTAGCCATTCATTGTTTTCAAGAGCCAGTTGTATGCGGGTGATGCGGCTTTTTGCGTTCTGGTCCATGCCCATCTCCTCCTTAGCTCGTGTCGTAGCGAGTTTTTTTGTTATTCCGGCCGGGCGGATGAGCCGGTCCTGACCTTCTCCTCCCTCCATTGAAGGAAGAGAAGGGATCCTACCCCGACGACGATGCATGAATCGGCAATATTGAATGCCGGCCAATGGGCATTTCCTATATAAAAATCCAGGAAGTCAATGACTCTGCCGTGTTCAATTCTGTCAAAAAGATTTCCTGCGGCCCCTCCTAAAATGAGGGCGAGAGGGTATACTTCAAGGGCGCCTTGTTGGAGCTTCTTTCGGCTATAGAAAAGGATTGCAAGCATCGCCAGAATGGTAAAGACAATCAAGAAGCCTTGGTGTCCTCCCTCGCCCCTTCCCGATAAGAGACCGAAGACGATTCCAGTATTTCTTACAGAGACAATTCTGAAAAAGTGGGGGATGAGCTGGACGCTAGAAAAAAGGTCAAGTCTTGATTGAACAAGGGACTTCGTCAGCTGGTCGATCATGAAAACCGTGGCTGAAATCCCTCCGTAGACAATCCATCTCTTTGCGATTTTTTTCTCCTTGCCGTTTTATCCCTTGATTCATTCTACCATACTCCCTCCCCTTCATGCATGAGCGGCAGGGAGGGGATCATGAATGTTTGACAACCTCATGGCATCTCTGGCAAATGGGAAGACTCTCCGGATTCTTCCCGGTGTTCTCCCGGATAAGCCAGCACCGTTCGCATTTTTTCCCCGGAGCCTTAAACAGCCGGATTTTTCCTTCGGTAAATCCGAGTTCGGATTCGCCCAGTGCCTGAGGTGTGCTTTTTTCGTTCCAGGTCAGCCGTGACACGATAAAGAAACTCTTCAGGAAATCCTCTCCGAAATTTTCTGTATTGAGGGTCTGTAATTCTCCGCTCAGATCGAGCCAGAGTTCCATTGTTGTCCTGAGAATTTTTTCTTTCTTGAGCTCGTCCGAGATCTTTCCCAGGACAGACCTGATTTCAAGGAGCCTTTCAATGGATTCTTCGAGAGAGGGGCACTCTCTTTCCGGGGCCAGTGCGGGAAAGGGTCTTGTTACGATGTCGAGGAGTGCCGCCTCTGGGCGGTCCTTCGTTTTCTCGTAATCCGCTCCCGTTTTGTCGTGGAGAACGATCTCCGTCGTCGTAAACGGGAGGATCGGGTGAATGAGAGGGAGGATTTCGTCGAGTAGTAGGCGGAGCGTTTTCTGTGTGTCCTTTCGTAAAGGGGCCTCGGGGGCCTCGGCGTAGAGTCGATCCTTTACGATGTCGAAGTAGTGCGCCGAAAGGGTGACTGCGCAAAAATTGTTCAGCTGACTGATAACCTGGGAAAACCTCTTTTCATTATAGGAGAAGAGGATCTCTTTTTTGGTTCGTTCCCAAACTGAGAGGACCCAGCGGTCCAGAGGATCTTTCGAGAGCTGTCCTGGTGTGTTCTCCTTCAGGTCGTTGATATTCCCCAGTATAAACCGGATTGTATTTCGGATCTTTCTGTACGAATCAACCATGTTATTGACGATTTCAGGAGAAAGTCTCGTGTCCTCCTGGTAATCGGCCGAGGCGACCCAAAGCCTCAAGACATCGGCGCCATATTTTTCTGTGATCTCCTTGGGGCTGATGACATTTCCAAGAGTTTTGGCCATCTTGCGACCCTGACCGTCGACGACAAAACCGTGCGTCAGCACGGAACGATACGGGGGCGCTCCTTCAAGAGACATCGAGGTCAGAAGGGAGGAGTGAAACCATCCCCGGTGCTGGTCCGATCCTTCGAGATAGAGATCTGCTGGCCATTTTGTGTCTTTTCTTTTTTTGAGTACCGCCTCGTGAGAGACTCCCGAATCGAACCAGACATCGAGGATATCCTTTTCGCGATCGATCTCCGTTCCTTTGCAATGGATGCAGTGATAGTCCTCAAGAAACAATGTCCGTTTTCTGTCGTCGAACCAGAAGTCGAGCCCTTCCTTTTCCGTTTTGTCTGCCATTTTATTGACCAGAAGCGGATCCAGTGACGTCTTGTTGCATGTTCTGCAGTGGATCGCTGGGATGGGCACTCCCCACGCTCTCTGTCTGGAAAGACACCAGTCCGGCCTTGTTTCGATCATTCCCCGGATTCTGTTTTCTCCTTTTTCCGGGATCCACTCAACCGTTCCAAGGGCTTTGAGAGTGTCTTGTCTCAGGTTCTTTTTTTCCAACGACAAAAACCATTGCGCTGTCGCCCGGGTGTACACAGGGTTTTTGCATCTCCAGCAATGGGGGTAGGAGTGTTCTATCGTTTCGCTCTGAAGAAGAATCTGCCCCTTTTCGAGAAAGGAGATGATTTCTGGGGAGAGTTCTCCAATTTTTTTTCCGACCCATTCGACGACATGTTCCTTAATTGCGTCCCCGTATCGTCCCTTTTCGTCGACTGGAGTTTCGCGGCTTAATTTGTACTCTTCTCCTACCTGAAAGTCCTCCTCTCCATGTCCCGGAGCTATATGGACAAGACCGGTTCCCTGGTCCGTTCCGACAAACTCTGCTCCGACGAGTGGGACCCGCTTTCCCTTGATGACCGGGTGTGTCAGGGACGGGTTATCCAATACGAGATCTTTCCCCTTAATTTCCGTGATTTTTTTTGATTTTTCCCCGATCTCTTTCCATACGGAGTTCTGTTGATTTTTGACTTTTTCAAAGATCTCGGAAGACACGACAATCTCGACCCCTTGAAGGAGGGGTCCGACCTTCTCGCTGATCTGAAGAATGGTATAGGGAATGTCGGGGCCCACCGCGACCGCCTGATTGGCCGGAAGTGTCCATGGGGTCGTGGTCCAGATAGGATAGTATCTTTTTCTTGCCATGTTCGAGGATTCGAAGAGGACGGTAACGGCGCTTGATCGATGGGGGGCATACTCGACCTCGGCCTCGGCAAGGGCCGTTTCGCAGACGCCGCACCAGAGGACGGGTTTTTCCCCTTTGTAGACCCTGTTATCCTCGACCATGCGCGCAAGTGTCCGCAGGATCTCTGCCTCATAATCCCAGCTCATTGTGAGATAGGGGTTTGCGAAGTCGCCAAGGACTCCCATTCTCTGAAATTCCTGCGCCTGGATTGTGGCAAATGTGTCCGCCGACTCTCGGCATCGTGCCCGGATCTCTGTATCGGAGAGGTCTCCCCGCCTCTTCCCCAAGTCTTTCAGGACTTTGTGTTCGATGGGAAGCCCATGGCAATCCCATCCGGGAATATAGGCGATCGACATCCCCTTCTTAATCATCACCCGGTTAAGGATATCCTTCAGGATTTTATTGAGGGCGTGTCCCATATGAAGATGACCGTTGGCATAGGGGGGGCCGTCGTGCAACATAAAGAGTGGACGCCCCTCCAGCGCGTTTTTCACTGTCTGGTAGATCGATGCCTCTTCCCAGGACTTGAGGTACTCTTCTTCCTTTTTCGCGAGATCGGCCTTCATCGGAAAGTCTGTTTTGGGGAGGTTGAGGGTCTCTTTGAATTCCACTGCCACTCCTTCTCGGATGCCTGTTTTTTTTCTTGAAACTTTCGGCCGGTTTTTCTAGAATGAGTCTTCCGGATAACGGATGTTTTTTCCGGCTCTTTTAAATCCCCATCCGGGCGATTAGCTCAGCGGTAGAGCACTGCCTTCACACGGCAGGGGTCACAGGTTCGAAACCTGTATCGCCCACCATCTTTTTCATCTTGTCTTTATTTTATGCCTCTTCAATTCTTCTCACGTCCTTCCAAAGCCAGGGAAGTTTGACGGCGTCTTTTTCTTCTCCCACTCTTTTTGCCGTGCAGACAGGTCGTTCGAATCTCATCAGTTCCAAAGACATTTCCCCTTCGGTCCCCTTTAAAGCGACGACGAGTTCGAGGGGTGACTCTGTCTTTTGGCACCAATAGACATTGTCCCTGAAGTAGCGGTGGGAGGCGGCCCCACCCCAGAAGGAAAGCTCGATGGAGAGTTTTCCGAAGATTTCGTCGAGCGGTTTTCCCAGCCCGATGGCAAGGACCTGTTCGAGCGCCCTTACGTCGTCTTCTGCCCGATGTCCTCTCTCTTGGGAGACTCCGAGCGACTTTGCCAGATTTTGAAGCCGATGGCTTTTTTCCTTGGGAAGGAGAGTCTTTAATACAGGAACGGTGTCGATCCCAGGATTTCCCAAGGGTCTTTTTTCTAATCTCATGAGTTCACGATTGATCATTCCCAGATCGAAGGAAAGATTATGGGCAACGATCAGTTTGCCGCGAAACTCCTCTTTGTGCTCCTCCCAAAACTCACTGAAGCTGGGAGCATCTCTGACCATTTCATCGTCTATCCCATGAATCTTCGTATAGAGAGCGGGTATTGGCTCCCCGGGGTTGATGAGAGAGGAGATTTGTTTATTTTTGCCCGAACGGTTCCATGTCGAAAGCGCGATCTCTACGATCCGGGCCTCCCTCTGGAAGAGAAGGCCGGTCGTTTCGACGTCGACAATGAGGAGGTCTTCTTCTCCCTCCTCTCGCTCCGGTCTCAGCGTGAACGTCCTTTACGAGTAATGATTCCCGACCCTACGAGGACGTTCATTCTATCATAGAAGGCGGCAATCTGACCTTCGACAATGCCGTCGTTTGGGGTTGAGAGATGAAATTCTGAACGGGCTCTAGATGTTGGTTGGCAGGAAACCGGAGACATCGTCGAGCGAAATTTCACTTGAATCTCCCCTTCATAAGATCTCTTTGAATCGAAAAGGGGGCCCATGGGATTCTTTACCCAAAAGGTATCCTCAAGAAGTTCTTTTTTCTCAGAAAGAAGAAGCTCCTTTTTTTCCATATTCACAGTGTGGACATAGAGCCTCCTCCCTCCGGACACGGCCAGCCCCCGTCTTTGTCCCCGGGTAAGACCCACTCCTGTGGGAATCGATCCGATCTGCTCTCCATCGACAGTCTTGACCGCCCAAGGACTTTGGCCTTTCTGCGTCTCACTTTGCGCCAAATAGCCTGCGACCCTTTTCTCCGAGATAAAGCATGCTTCCTGGTTTTCCAGCAAACCGGCGACAGGAAATCCTGCGGATTCGGCCAAGAGCCGGACCTCGGCCTTTGTCATTGTTCCGATGGGAAAGAGTGTATTCTCCCTGTCGATTCCTTTTGTTCGACTGAGAAAATACGACTGGTCCTTCGCGGGATCCTTCGCGATCGAGAGTCCTGTACACTCGAAATCCTGAGAACGTTTCCATGCGGTATAGTGGCCGGTAGCCACGAGAGAGATCCCTGACTCTTGGGCGTATTTTCGGAGAAGGGGTAGTTTCACATGTTCATTGCAGGCAATACAAGGATTGGGTGTCTCGCCGTTTTGGTAGGCGTTTTTAAATTCCTCTACGACGTCGCTTCTGAATGATTTTTCGGCATCAACAATGACGTGGGGAATTCCGAGGATACGATCGCAGAGGTATCCGACCATCGGAACATGGCAGCACGTGCGTTCTCCCCAGCTTTTTCCCTCTTCGTCTGTCTTTTCCCACAGTTTCAGGATGACCCCGGTCACTTCGTATCCGGCTTTCATAAGCAGCCAAGCCGAGACGGCGGAGTCGACTCCTCCGCTCATTCCAATGATGATTTTTTTACTTTTTCTCATTGCCCTCAGAGGTCTTTTCCTTCTTTATCCCGGTACTCATTTCGCATTGCCCATTGAATATAACCCCTTCTTCGATCATCAGAACCGGGGTCTTGATCTCTCCCTTGATATTGGACGGTTTTACGAATTGAATCGCCTCCTGCGCGACGATTTTTCCATTGACAGTCCCTCCGCAGACGATCCGTCCCACATTGACCGTTCCCGTAATCGAGGCACCGTCTCCGACGATCAGTGTGTTTTCCGAGTGGATCTCTCCCTCAAGGACTCCGTCGATCCTGACCGTCCCTTCAAACTGGAGATAGCCCCTGAAAAGTGTTTCCTTTCCCAGAAAGGCAATAATATTGCCTTTTCCGTTCTCTTGTCCATTATATTTCATCGTTTGAGCCTTCCTCCTGGAGTGTCGATTTCTCCGACAGTTTCGTGATCATCTCTTCGAGCTCGTCCATTCTATTAAAACTTAGCTCGACCTTCCAGCCTTTATTCTGTTTTTTAATTTTTGCCTGACAATGGAGGGTCGAACTCAGAACCTGAGAATTTTCCCCGATCCATTTTTCAACGGAGCTGTCTTTTGTCTTTGGGAGCGCTGGTTTTTTGGCAAGCCTTTCTTCTAATGCCCGTACCGAGAGACCCTTGGCAATGATTATTTTTGCCCATTTTCTCTGATCTTTCCCTTCCAGCCCCGAGAGGACTTTGGCATGACCAAAGCTCAGAGACCCTTCCCGTAGAGATTTTTTGACATCTGGTTCAAGGTCGAGAAGCCTCAGGTAGTTTGCAACGGAAGATCTTTTTATCCCAAGATGTTCGGAGATTGTTTCCTGGGTCCACTCAAATTCCCGGGAGAGCTGTTCGAGACCTTCGGCAATTTCAAGCGGGTTGAGGTCACTTCTTTTTAAGTTTTCAACAAGTGCAATCTCAAGAAGTTCCTGGTCCGTGAAATCCTTAACGACCGCTTCAATCTCCTTCCATCCCAAACTTTCTGCAGCTCTGAGCCGTCTTTCTCCCGAGACGAGCGTGAACTGGTCGTTTCTCTTGACAACGAGGACGGGATGAAGGAGTCCATGCCGACCGATCGACTCTGTCAGTTCTTCGAGGGATTCTGGAGAGAAGGTCTTTCTTGGCTGAAAGGGGTTTGGCTTGATCTCTGCCACGGGAATTTTCGACGAGGGCGGCCCCCCCCCAGGTTCGTCGTTTCCGTAGAGGGATTCGAAGCCTCGTCCCAGGCTGATCTTAGCCATAGGCCAGTATCTCCTTAGCTAGGCTCATGTAAGACTGAGCGCCTTTTGACATCACATCGTAGAGAACGGCGGGTTTCCCATGGCTGGGGGCCTCCCCCAATGTGACGTTTCTTGGGATAATGCTTGAAAAAACCTCTTTATGAAAGTGTTTTTTGAGCTCCTCAAGGACAGAGGTCGAAAGCTTGTTTCTTTTATCGTACATTGTGGGCAGAATTCCTTCAATTTTAAGATCTGGATTCCACTTTTGACGGACCCTCTCCATTGTTTTTATCAGTTGCCCGAGTCCTTCCAGGGCAAAGAATTCGCATTGAACAGGAATAAGGACGGAATCTGCCGCAACGAGCGCATTGAGTGTAATAAATCCAAGAGACGGGGGGCAGTCGAGAAGAACATAATCGTACTTTTTAAGATCCCCTGGAGTTAAGCTGCTTTTAAGTATTTTCGCCCTGTCATTTGGATCGGCACTTGCCACTTCCGGTTCGAATCCGGCCATTGCTACCGAGCATGGGATAACATCAAGGAAGGGAAGGTCTGTCTTTCGAGACAGAGCTTCGATCGTCTTCGAGCCCGAAAGGAGCTCGTAAGAAGAGAGGGGGGGGATTCCGGCAGAGATTCCAAATCCGCTTGATGTGTTGGACTGGGGGTCAAGGTCGATGACGAGCACTTTTTTTTCTTCGACCGCCAGAGAGGCGGCAAGATTGATTGTTGTCGTCGTCTTTCCCACTCCTCCTTTTTGATTCGCGATCGCTACAACGTGCGCCATTGGGTCACTCCTTTGAAAATGTTCCACGTGGAACATTTGTAAGATCATCCCCTGAAAGCGTTAAGGGAGAGAGAGAATAAGGCGGTCTGGGTCCACTGAGAAATCCCTCCATTTATGACACAGGAGCAGAGAGAATAGCAAGATTGACAGGAGTCTTCTCCAAAACGAACGAAAAAACAGGAGGTGATAGAAAATTTTTTTACCATTGGATCAGAAAGAAAATCTTTTATTGTGATAGCTTTCATGAAAACGATCGGGAATAAAAGGGGTCTGTCAAAGGCGGGAAGAATGCTGACGTTGGTAAGGTTGAGATGTCGGGCGGCATAATCGAGGAAGGCCCTTTTCTTACCGCTTCTCTCAACAAGAATATAGTGATGATTGGAGTCAAGAAGTGCCAGAATCAATCCTGGGGAGCCGTTCCCCGAGCCAAAGTCGACTCTTTGGAGGGAATCAGGAAGTCGGTTTTGCAAGTAATGATACGCAAGAATTGGTTCAAGAAGAAGATGGCGGCAGATCTCTTCTTCGGATCGAAAGCCAGTCAATCGAATTCGGGGGTTCCATTCCTGAAGCATCTCTACGTAGCGCATTAAAGATGTATAGGTGACTGTGGAGAGTGTCGGAGAGAGTGTGCAAGACAGAAATGGTGTCATGGAAGGGAGGTGTGATCCTTTTTAAGATAGATCCTGAGAAGATCGATCGCTCCCGGTGTCATCCCACGAAGGGAACGGGCCTCTCTAAGGGTTGATGGACGTGATTTTTTAAGCCGAGAGCGAACCTCGAGGGAAAGTCCGGGAAAATCCCTGTCAAGGAAGTTGGGGGGGATAGGAAGATCCTCCATTCGGTTCCAGCGATCCGAAGAGATCTGCACATAGCCTTCGTACTTTATCTCCTGCTCAAGGGCATCAACCCAAAGCGAAGGGATAGAGGAAAGCTCAAATCCCAGTTCGACGAGAAGAGAAGAAAGAGAGATGTCCGGGGAACGAAGAAGGGCTAAAAGGGACTTTCCTGAACGCCGGGTTGAATGAAGAATCTTTCGGGTCTTTTCAAAAAAATCGAATCGGGAGGAGATATATTGGACCTGTTCGAAGGTAAGAAGGCCGAGGGCCAATGCTTGTGAAGAAAGGCGTTCGACGGCATTGTCGTTTCGGATATAGAGGCGGTTCTCGGCACGACTTGTAAACATCCTGTAGGGTTCGTCGACGCTGTGCGTCACGAGATCGTCGACCATGACCCCAAGATAAGAGCTCTGTCGATCGGGAACCCATGACCCTGACCCCTGGGAGGAGAGGGCGGCATTAATTCCGGCGACAAGACCTTGACCGGCGGCCTCTTCATACCCGGTGGTGCCGTTGATCTGACCGGCGAGAAAAAGGTTCGAAACGGTCTTTGTCGCTAAAGTATGGCGAAGCTGATCAGGAAAGACAAAGTCGTACTCGACCGCATAGCCGGGACGCATAATAACGGCTTTTTCAAGACCTGGAATTGTCGAAAGAATAGCTTCCTGAACATCGACCGGCAGGCTTGTGGAAATGCCATTGGGATAATATTCGTCAACATCGATCCCTTCCGGTTCGACGAAAATGTGGTGGGAGAGACGGTCAGGAAATTTGACAATCTTGTCTTCGATAGAAGGGCAATAGCGAGGACCGATCCCGTGAATCTTCCCTGAATAAAGAGGCGACCGGTCAAGGTTTTTCATGATGATTTCGCGGGTTTCAGAGGTAGTCGAGGTCAGATAGCAGGGAAGAGGGGTCGTCCCCAAAAATAAATTGGAAAGAGGCGGAGAAAGCTGAGAAAAAAAGGGAGAAGGAGAATCCCCCGGCTGGATCTCCATGCGTGAAAAGTCGAGTGAACGTCCGAGAAGTCGGGGAGGAGTGCCAGTCTTAAGACGCCCGAGAGAAAGCCCGCAGTCCTGGGAAAGAAACTCTGAAAGGGAGAGAGAGGCGCGCTCCCCTCCGCGTCCACCAGAGGTTGAGGAAAGCCCGATATGGAGTTGACCATTCAGAAAAGTCCCTGTGGTTAAAACGAGAGAGGAAAAAAAATGACGGGAACCGTCAGAAAGATCAAGAGATTTGAGAATCCCTCCCTCAACAGAAATTGAGGCGACCTCGCCTTGACGTAAAAAAAGTGACGGTTGGGAGTCGAGAAGACGGCGCGCTTCCATCCGATAGCGATATCGATCGCACTGAGCTCGGATCGCCTGGACAGCCGCCCCTTTACGAGTATTAAGCATCTTGAGCTGAAGAGCGGAGGCGTCGGCAAGACGTCCCATTGCGCCCCCCATCGCATCGATCTCTCGGACGATATGGCCTTTTCCAATGCCGCCAATCGACGGGTTGCAAGACATCTGGCCAATAAGGTCGATATGGAGAGTGAGAAGTAGAGTGCGAGCGCCCATGCGTGAAGAGGCAAATGCCGCTTCGATGCCGGCATGGCCGCCACCAACGACAACCACATCCCAAAAAGGAGAAGAAGAAAGAGAGACCATTGTCATTTTCCTAAACAAAACAGCGTGAAAACACGGTCATAAATTTCTTCCGAAGGAATCATTCCCATTCCATCTTCCAACATAAGACGTGCCTCTTCAAGGGAGGAAAGAGCCAAATCAAAAGAGCCAGCAGAAAGAAAAAAAAGCGCCTTAGAAAGAGCCTTGGAAAATCCGGAAAGGGAAGAGGCTTGACGAGAAGAGTCGAGCAAAGGATCAGAACCGGCCGAGTGAGAGTAAAATATTTCCGCGCGAGCAAGAAGAGAAGTTATCAAGGAAGAGAGGCCCCTGCGAGTTCGGGCTGACACGGAAAAGTCAGGCTTCAGGGAGGAAGGAGCAGGAGAAAGATCCGCTTTGTTCCAGACAGTGAGAGTCGGTGTCCGTGTCTTCAGCGGAAACGCATTAGGATGATCCGGTGAAGCGATCCAAAGAAGAAGGTCTACGCGAGAAATCGTCTGTCGAGCCTTGGCAATACCCATCCCCTCAATAAGATCGTTCGAAGCTCTAAATCCTGCCGAATCGAGAAGGATAATGTCTCCAAACGGGCAAGAAATCCTTCCTTCGAGAAGATCCCGTGTCGTTCCTGGAAGAGAGGAGACGATCGCTTTGTTTTCCCGAAGAAGACGATTAAATAAAGAAGACTTCCCGGAGTTGGGGGCTCCGGCCAGGAGAATGGAGTAAGCCGGAAAGAAACGACGGGATTTTTTGAAACGGGAGAGTTGTGTCGATGACTTGGAAAGTAAGGAGGTAATCGCGAAAATAAGAGCCTCCTTTGTCGCGTCATAGGACGGCATGTCAAGCTCTTCCGGGTGGTCCAAAAAGGAGTAAAGACGAGCAAGAGTCTCTAGGAAAAGAGATTTTATCTCAAAAAGAGGATGAGTCTTGGGATTAGAAAAAGACGTGTGCGCTGCCAAAAATTCGGAGTACGTGGGGGCAGAAATCATCCTGTGAAGAGATTCGGCTTTAAGAAGAGACAACTTTTTGTTTTTATAGGCCCGAAGAGAAAACTCGCCTGGATTGGCTAGGCGAATACCACGACTCTGAATCTGAGAGAGAAGAAACCGCACGTTGTGAGGATTGCCATGGGCATGGATTTCGACGACATCTTCCCCGGTCAGGGAATGAGGAGAGGGAAAATACAAAAGGAGAACCTGATCAACACAATGGCCGTTAACCGAAAAGGAAAGAAGTGTTGCCGTTCTCGCGGGTGGTGGAGAGTCGACTCCGGGAAAAAAGGGGGCAAGAAAAGGCCAAACCTTTTCTCCGGAGATCCTGAGTATACCCACGGGTTGGGGGATCAGGACAGTGACAGGAGCCACGATCGGATCCATGGTCACGCATGCACAAGGTAAGCGCTATTTGGCAGGGATCGTCTTGAAAACATAGCGCATAAGAACATATTGCTGGCCAATAGTAAGAAGGTTGTTGACGATCCAGTAAAGAACGAGACCGGAGGGAAAGTTTAGAAAGAAAAAGGTCATGACAACGGGAAGAAAAAGCATTATGCGCCGTTGCATGGGGTCGGGTGTCGAGGGTGTCAGCTTCGTCTGAATTACCATCGTAATCCCCATAATGATGGGGAAGATATAGTAGGGATCCTTAAGCGAAAGATCGTGAATCCAGAAAAGAAATGGAGCCTGACGAAGTTCGACGGTATTGTTAAGAATGTTGTAGAGAGCCACAAAAACAGGTATTTGGACGAGAACCGGAAGACAGCCTCCGAGAGGATTGATCCGGCGTTCCTTATAAAGCTCCATCATTGCGGCATTGAGTTGTGCTTTATCGTCTTTGAACTTGGCCTGCAGTTTTTTGATCTCAGGTTGAAGCTGTTGCATCTGGTTCATCGAACGAAAAGACATATAGGCCAAGGGTGAAAAAAGAATTTTGATTAAAAGGGTCACAAAGATAATCGCAAACCCGTAGTTTGCCATGTGGGCGTAAAGAGAGGAAAGAAAAAGGAAGAGGAACTTGGCCAGAAAACTTACAAGGGTAATCCGTCCAAAAAGAAACCAGCCAAAGTCTACCGTATCGAGAAGTCCAGGTTCTGCCGATTTGAGAAGAGAGTAGCGTTTGGGTTCACCGGTAATGAAGAAAGAGGAACGAACAGAGTCGGTGGAAAGACGAATAAAAGAATTCGTTTTATCCTTGATGATTTCAGTGGAAGCCGATAAGTTTTTAAGAGAAATATACCCGATAAAATATTTGGTCTCATTACCGACCCAGGATAAGGAAGCTGGCGGAAAAACCTCCGAGATATCCTTCTTGAACTCGTTCATTTTGCCATCAGGGGATCCATAAATGGGACCCTGGAATTCTGTACCAATAAATTGGGCTTCATCAGACATGCCAAAATTAAGTCCGGGAAGAAAGACGAGTGAAAGGTGGTCAGGGTTGTCGATCGTAATCCCGACGCGATAGCCCGAAGGGGGAAGGGTGTACGAAAGTGTGACGGGATGATTGTTAAATAAGTAATGGATTTTAAGCAATGATTCTTGTGAGGAGGAAATATCGGAACTGGAAATGGGTGAGCCGTTAAAGTCAAAGCGCTCGAGAGTCAGCGGAAGAAAGCCAGACTTGTCCCGAACGACAAGACCTCCCCCCATAAATCCAGGCTTTGATGTCAAAAGATCGATATTGGCTTTTTTATCGGCGGTGAAGTAGGACAACAGTTTCCACCCGGTCATTGTCCCCGAGACACGGGAAAATGTAAGCCGAATGTCCTTGTTCGAAAAAGATACAAGGGAAGACTCCATATCGTTGATCATAGGGACAGAGATAAGATTCGAAGAGATAATCCCCTTTCCGGCAGGGGCAGGTGCGGGAGCGGAAGAAGGGTTATGGGTAGAAAAGTAATAGTAAAGAAGAAAATTAAAGCCAAGGACGATGGCGACAAGAGGAAGCATTTTTTTAAACATTGAAAATCACTTTCCAAAAAGGGAAATCGAAAAAGGGTCTTCAGGGAAAATCGATACCGCCAGGATGAAAAGGGTGGCACCGAAAAACCCGGTACACGGATTTCAGTAAAGCCCTGAAAAAAGGATAGCGTTGAAAAGACAAACGGGCATACTCAGAGCAGGAGGGATAGAATCGGCAGGATTGTGGCAGGAAGGGAGAGACATATCGTTGATAAAGTGATATCAGACCCTGCATCGTCATGCCTTCAGTCTAGCGAGCGTTCTCCTGGCCTGGACCATTTGCTCAAGAAGCTGGTCAAAGGAAGAGGAAAGGGCCGGGTTTCGACCCATAATGATATAGTGCCCTGAAGGAAACCCAGAAGTCAGGCGATACGCTTCCTTCAGTCTCCTTCGAACCCGGTTACGAGAGACGGCTTTTCCAATTTTTTTCCCGACAAGAACGCTCAGGCGAATTTCGCTTGATAATTGGCAGAGGAGAACAAAGGACGAAGAGACGACCTTTATACCGGGAGTTTCAATAATGCGCTGGATCTCTCCGCGCGTAAGAGGGACCGGTTTCAAGCGAAAAAATTTCAGACAGAAAGCTTGTAGCGACCTTTTGCGCGGCGTTTTTTAAGAACCTTGCGTCCGGCAGCGGTCGACATACGCTTCCTAAAGCCATGAGTTCTGGCCCGGCGAAGGTTGCTGGGGTTAAATGTCAATGACATCAAAAACTCCTTTTCAAAATAATACGGTTATTGAACGACTTCCGGAAGGATCTGAATCCGAAGGGTCGCATGGACGCCATGACCTAAATTGACAGGAAGAGAGTACTCGCCGGTCTCTCGAAGAGGCGCTTCAATATGAATCTGCTTCTTGTCGAGAACAATATCGTGGGTGAGGAGAAGGTCGACCAAATGCATCGAAGTTACGGATCCAAAGATCTTTCCGTTTTGCCCGACCTTGACTGTCACAGGAAGAAGAAGATCGGAAATTTTTCCGGCCTTGATCTGAAGACTCTCCTTTTCTTTCTCTGCGGCCTTGCGAAGCTTTTCCTTATGAACTTCAAGGGCGGCAAGTTCCGCTTTGCCTGCAGGAATGCAAAGGTTCTTCGGTAAAAGAAAATTGCGGGCGTAACCGGCGGAAACGGAGACGAGATCGCCGGCATCGCCGAGATTCTCAATGTGCTGCTTAAGGATAACGTTCGTCTTGCCCATGGCTTCTCCACAGTTTTTAAGAGTTAAACTTGAATAATATAACAGAGGAAAATGTCTAAATCAACGAAATTCGAGTAAATGAAAAATAAAGAGCGAGAACCTTTCCCCCTCGTTGAAGAGAAGGAAAGAAGGAGGGTACACTCAGAGGACAAAACTTCAGAGGTCTCATTCCGGGAGTGACAATTGCGGACGGGCTTTACGACAGGAGCCTGTGCCCAGGCGGGAGTCAGGGCATGCCTTGATTCACTGAAAAATGGGTCGTTTGGAGAGAGTGTCAAAATCACTCTCCCGAACGGAAGGATGGCCTCATTCGTGATCCATCGGACATTGGCCCATTCCATGGAGTGGGAGCCGAAGGCCTCCTGTTCGATCATCAAGGACGGAGGAGATGACCCGGACTGTACCCATGGGGCGGAGATCGAAGTCGAAGTCGTCCTGAAGGAGACGGGAGGCGTCGAATTCTTTGCAGGAAGAGGGATCGGGACGATCACAAAGCCAGGCCTCTCTCTTTCTGTGGGTGAGCCGGCGATCAATCCCGTTCCCAGGAAATCCATGGAGAAAGAGTTTTTTCAGGTAAAAGAAGATCTTGAAAAGCGTTTTAATAAGAAAAATCTGGGGGCTTCAATCCGAATTTCAATCCCGGACGGAGTGGAGAGAGCGAAGCAGACGTTAAATGAAAGGCTGGGGATTGTCGGAGGGCTTTCGATTCTGGGAACAAAGGGAATCGTCGTTCCCTTCAGTACCGCCGCATACAGGGCGAGTATCTCCCAGGCGATCGACGTTGCGAAGGCGAGGGGTATTGGAACGGTTGTCTTCACAACGGGGGGACAAAGCGAAGCCTTTTCCATGAAGCTTTACCCAGAACTTCCCCCGGAAGCCTTCGTCCAGATCGGCGATTTTACGGGATTTTCGGTAAAAGAGGCGGGAAAGAAAAAGATTGAGAAAGTTGTGATGGCAGGATTTCTCGGAAAGTTTTCGAAGCTTGCCAAAGGGGTGACTCAGACCCATGCGGCGGGATCTCAGGTAGACCTGGGATTTCTTTCGGAGTTAGCCCGGGAGACGGGGTCCGACGAAACGACATGCCATGAAATTGCGCAGGCGAATACCGCAAGACATGTCGGTGAAATTATAGAAAAATCCGGAAACAAAGAGTTTTTTTCACTGGTATGCCAAAAGATTCTCTCGCATCTGGAGAGACTCTCTCCCCGTCCGGAAAGAATTGAGGTCCTTCTGACGAACTTCACCGGAGAATTGGTGGGAAAAGCCACGAGAAAGCAGAATAAAGGATGACAGGAAAACCCTTCGTCCATATTGTCGGTGTCGAGCCGGAAGGGATCGACCCAGGTCGCGCGCCACTGTGTGAATACCTTCCCAAGACAGCACTCGTGATCGGAGGAAAAAGACATTTAGAGTCCCTCCGGGGGGTTCTGCCGGATGAGGTCGAGAGTCTGGCAGTGACAGCCAATATCCCGGATGTGGTCGCAAGACTCCTCCGATTTATCAAAGAGGAAAACGGGGACAAAAAAGCCCTCGTTCTGGCGACAGGCGACCCCCTTTACTATGGAATCGGAGGACCGATCGCCGCGGCCCTTCCGGCGGGAAGCTTTAGGGTTCATCCGGCTACGACCCTCGTCCAGAGATCCTTTGCCTTGCTGGGAGAACCTTGGGACAAGGTCAGTGTCGGAAGTCTCCACAGCAAGAAGGAGAGCCCGAAGCTTCATCCGGGGCGATGGGCCTTCTATACAGGGGGGATCTCGGGGGTTCGGGAGGTATGTTCTCTCGTTCTGGAAAAGGGATTTGCGATCAGAAAGATGTCCATTCTCGAAGAAATAGGAATGGCGGGAGAGCGAGTCAGGCATTTTGAGGCTGTGGAAGGGATCAATAGACTGCCCGATGATGTCAAGGCACTCAACATGGTGGTGATGACGATAGAAGAAAGGGTGGGGAGAATCACCCCTCGGCAACCGGGAGGATCTTGAAAATCTTGATGCCCACTGCCATGGGGCCGATCAGTTCACCGACACCCAAAAAGCAGGGCAGGGTTGATAACTCAGGCTGGGGAGACAAAGCCCGCGAGCGGACATCGTTTCCTATAGGGAAGAATCCCTCCTCGGAAGGCTTCCGAGAGACTTGGGCCCCGGAAGGCGGGGAGGAGACAACCGAGAGGGCACGGAAGAAACCGTCCGCTAAATGAAAAAGGAGAGGGCATTCCTCCACGCCATGAAGGGCGGGGCTTTGAATGCGCGCAAAATATGAAAAGAAAAGAAAAATTCTTTGGATTGGCGGAAGAGGCTTTTGAGTTCACCGTCCCGCGAAAGGGTTTGATCACGAAAACAGAGATACGCGTTCTTTCGCTAATGAAACTCGATTTGAGGCCAGGACAGACTCTCTGGGATATCGGGGCGGGATCAGGATCGGTCGGAATTGAGGCTGCACGACTCTTTCCCGACCTTAAGGTCGTGGCGGTAGAAAAGGATCCGGCTGACTATGAATGCCTTCTCAAAAACATCGAGACCTTCGGTCTTTCGGGAAGAATCACGCCTATCCTCGGAAAGGCGCCGGAGGCACTCAATGAGGCGCCGGCCCCCGACAGGATCTTTGTTGGAGGATCGGGGGGAAGGATGACGAGTCTGCTTGACTACTGTCAGGAAAAGGGAAATAACCCGGGAATCGTCGCAAACTTTGCGACGATCGAAAATCTGGCTGAGGCCCTCGAGTGGGCAAAAAAACAAAAGATGACTCCGGACCTTCTCCACGTGCAGGTTGGCAGGGGGGTGCCGATCGTCGGCCTCATGCGGATCGAGGCCCAGAATCCTGTCATGATCCTCTCCCTCTTTCGAGAAGAGGAGGCCTGATGAAAGAGGAGACAACGCAGAACCACACCATTGAGGGGGGATCGAAGCGGCTGGCTGTGGCAACAATCACCAGGCCGGGGCTTCTTGTTGCGGCACGGATTGCGAAAGCGCACGGGGCGGATCTGTTCGTATCGGAACGGTATCAAACGAATATACCTGAAGACCTGAAAGCGACGGCCAAACCCTTCGATGGCGTTATCAAAAACCTCCTTCCGGAGCTGTTTGCCGCCTACGATGGGATCATCCTCATCATGGCGCTCGGAATCGTGGTCCGTTCGATCGCGCGTCTCGCCGAGGACAAAACGCGCGATCCTGCCGTCATCGTAGGTGACGTTCAGGGACGATTTCTCATCAGCGTCCTTTCGGGGCATAGCGGAGGGGCGAACAGCCTTACAGAGGAGATTGCCAGGACGATTGGGGCCACCCCGGTGGTGACCACAGGAACCGATGTCTCGAAAACAGTGGCTCCCGACATCATCGCCCAGGAAATTGGAGGGCTCCTGACTCCCCTCGACAATCTCAAGCGTGTCAGCTCCGCCATTGTCGATGGAGATCCCGTCCTGTTCCTGAACTCTGAGGGGTTCCCTGTTCCCTCCCTTGCGGGTCCGAGAAAACCAAACATACTGATGGAAACGACTCTTCCGGACCCTCTTCCTTTACTTCGGGCCGGGGTCTATATCAGCGTGATGTCCTCACTTCCCGCGCTCGGGCCGGGGGTTGAGACCGTCCAGATCATTCCGCGGGTCTTTGGTGTGGGACTCGGTTGCAACAGGGGAACAAGCGTATATGAGATTGAAAAACTTCTGATGGAGATTCTCGAGGAGAAGGGCTGGCATGTGGGAGCGATCCGGGCCTTCGGATCGATCGACTTAAAGCGCGACGAAGAGGGAGTTGTCGGCCTTGCCTCCCGCCTGGGGGTTCCTCTTTTTTTCTTTTCCCGGGAGCAGTTGGGGGAGGTCAGCGTCCCCAATCCCTCCGGGGTGGTCATGCAATACGTCGGAACACCCTCCGTGGCGGAGCCGGCTTCCCTCCTGGCTCTTGCCATGTCTCCCCCTCCCTGGCCGGGAGCGGCGAGGCTTGTAATCGAAAAGGTCAAATCGAAAGAGGCGACCATAGCCATATCGAGATGGCTTCCGGAGATGTCGGGAGCCCCTTCCGGAAAAAACGCATAAAGGAGCGAACGAATACAAAAATGACAAAATCCTATCTGACAGGACCTTCACATGAAAAGGGTGGAACCCTCAATCTGGTGGGCTTCGGACCAGGAGCGGAGGAGCATCTGACCCCGGTTGCCAAAAAAGCGATCGAACGCTCAGATGTCGTCATCGGCTATCGAACCTACATCGATCTCGTCCGCCACCTCGTAAACGGGAAAACGGTCGTGGAGACCGGGATGACCGAGGAGATCGACCGGGCGACACAGGCGGTAGAACTGGCCTATCAGGGACACGAAGTCGCTCTCGTAAGCAGTGGGGACGTGGGTATTTATGGGATGGCCGGACTCGCCTTCGAGGTACTCGGCGAAAAAGGGTGGACGGGGAGCGAGATCGAGGTGCGGGTTCTCCCGGGAATCACCGCCCTGTCGGCCTGTGCGTCCCTTCTCGGAGCTCCTCTCATGCATGATTTTGCCTCGATCAGTCTCTCCGACCTCCTCACTCCCTGGGAGGTGATCAGAAAACGGCTCGTAGCAGCGGCCTCGGCGGACTTTGTGGTCGCTCTCTACAACCCGCGCTCTTCAAAGCGCGTCCGTCAGGTGGAGGAGGCGAGAGAGATTCTTCTGGCCAATCGCCCCAAGGAGACGCCGGTCGGAATCGTAAAAAGTGCCATGCGCGACGGAGAGACGGTGGTCATCACAACGCTCGATCAGATGCTTGAGCACCCGATCGGCATGCTGACGACGATTCTCGTGGGGAACTCGCAGACGCGACTTCTTGCCGGCCGGATGGTGACCCCGAGAGGATATCGGAACAAGTACGATCTTGAGACCGGAGCCCGGATCGCCAAAGGAGGGGGAGGGCGTCCGGAATGAGTGGGGAAGAGAAAGAAAAGGGGCTGGTCATCGTCTACACCGGAGACGGAAAGGGCAAGACGACGGCGGCCCTCGGACTTCTTTACCGGGCCTCGGGCTACGGATTGAAAAGCCTCATGGTCCAGTTCATGAAAGGGCGGATGCATTCCGGGGAACGCGAGGCTGCTGCTTGTTCTCCTGAGGGACTTGTAACGATCGTTCCATTGGGGGAGGGGTTTACCTGGGAGACGAAGGATGCCGCCAGAGACCGGGCCGTAGCCCAGCAGGCCTTCGACTATGCCCGCAAAGAATCCCTCTCTGGGGGGTACGATCTGGTCGTTCTCGATGAAATCAATATTGCTCTTCGATACAATTATATCGATGTTCCCCAGGTTTTGGCCTGGCTCGACGAGCGTCCTGAATTCCAGCATGCCGTCCTGACCGGAAGAAACGCCCCGGAGGCCATCGTGGACCGTGCCGATCTCGTCACGGAGATGAAGATGATCAAGCATCCCTTTGACAAGGGAATACTCGCCAGGAAAGGGGTCGACTTTTAATGGCTCTTCTTAAAATTGCAAAGATGGGAAATCCGGTTCTCCGAAAGATCTCCGAGCCGGTCACGAAAGAGGAGATCAGCACCCCGGACTTTCAGCGATTTCTAGACGACATGATCGAGACGATGAGAGACGAGGACGGACTGGGACTCGCGGCACCGCAGGTTCATGTCTCAAAGCAGGTTGTCGTCATTGAAAGCCTGGACGATGCGCGGTCCGAGGAGGGACCGGGAATGCCCCTGCTGGTACTGATCAACCCGGTCTTCAAGTATATGTCCAAAGAGTTGCGCACCGGTTGGGAGGGGTGCCTCTCCCTCGACAATCTCCGAGGACGAGTCCCCCGCTCCCGCGCCGTCAAGCTTGAGGCTCTCGACCGAAATGGAGAGCCGGTCATCCTGGACTGGGAGGAGTTTCCCGCGGTGGTGCTCCAGCATGAAATCGATCATTTGAGGGGGCATCTTTTCGTCGACCGGATGAAAGACATGTCGACCTTGACGCACCTTGGAGAATTTCGGCGATATTGGGTCAAGGAAGAGGATGAGGTCGAGGAGGTCTGATCCAGGTTGAGCTCTATCCCCGGTGAGGAGAAGGAGCCGCGCCGATCTCCGCGAGGAGTGTCATCGTGGCTTCGAGAGGATCGTGGGCTGAAAGAAGGGGCCGGCCGACCACGAGGAGGTCGGAGCCGTCCTCTAAGGCTTCTCGGGGAGTTTTGGCATTGGCCTGGTCGTCCTTTGATCCCGCCGGACCCGAAGGGCGAATCCCGGGAGTAACGAGAAAGGGTGTCGGGCCCCAAAGATTTCTCGCCTGCCGAAGCTCTCCCGGTGCCATGACCAGACCGTCGGCACCCGAGGAGAGCGCCATCTTCCCCAATCGGGAGACCCCGTCCTCACGACTTTTGTACCCGAGTCTCTGCACTTCGTCGAGAGTGAGATGGGTCAGAAGGGTCACAGCAATCAACGCTGGGGCGTTCTCTCCCATGGCATTGAGGGCTTGGCGGGCCGAGGCAATCATGCCCTCTCCCCCTTGTGCATGAAGGGTGACCATCCGGATTGCGGGCGAAGGCAGACTTGAGAGAACCTCGAAGACCGTGTTGGGAATATCATGCCATTTGAGATCGAGAAAGACTGGGACTCCCGCCTCTTCGGCAGCGGAGAGAAACTCTCTTCCCCATGAAAGAAAGGGAACGGAGCCGCATTTGACCATGCCGACGTGGGGACCGACTAAGGCCAGAATCGCAAGGCCCCGATCCCTGTCCGCCAGGTCGAGGGCCAGACACAGCGGGTTTTTTAGATGAAGACGGCTTCTTATCTCTCCCACGCTCTCCTCTCCTCTCCTTAGGCCTTTTCCAGAAGGAACGTATCGTAGCGTTCGCCGGGAAGGGTCCGAAGGGTGGCCGGAAGCTTTCTTAGAGCCTCTTCGGTCCGCGCCGTCTCCTCCCGCGAACTCCCCGAACATATCATCCTTCCCCCCGGCACGAGTCGGTCGAAGAGCAATCCTGCCTGGGAGGCAATGACCCCTCCGGTCACATTGGCCACGATAATCGTGAAGGGCGCTGGCGTATATTCGGCCTCCCAGTCCTCAAGGGACAAGAAGACCATGGATCGGTGTTCCATCCCGTTGGCAAGAAGATTTTCCCGCGTGGCCTCGACCGCATAAGGGTCGTTGTCCACCGCAACAAGCGTCGCCTTTTCGGAGAGCTTCAAGGCCGCAATCCCCAGGATCCCCGTACCGGAACCGAAGTCGAGAATTGCCGGAGCGGGGCCGGAAAAGCCCTCCAAAATCCCGACGAGGAGCTCAAGACAGCGAAAGGTCGTTTCGTGAAGACCGGTTCCGAAGGCCATGTGCGGGTCGATCCGGATTTCAGGGCCGCCGGGTTCTTCGGCGGTGTCGTCCCATGCCGGGACGACAGAAAGCCTTCCCACGGAAAATCGTTTAAACCCCTGCTCCTTCCAAATCTCTTGCCAGTTTTCCTGCAATGTGGTCTCGATATGAATCTCAACCGCTCCCAAGGAAACAAGGGCGCTCTCGATCAGAAGCCATTCGGTCGAGGTGGGGTCCGGGGGGACGAATACGAGACGGCAGGGATCGCCTTCCTCCACAAGGACGCTCGAAGAGAGCCTCCCGGAAAGCCATTCAAGAATTCGGGAAAGGTCCGATGCCTCGCAGGATAAGGAGACGGATAGATAGGTCGGGGGAGAGGAAGGAGAAGAGATGGCGACCTCAGGGGTTGAAGGTAAGTGTGTAAAGAGAAGTTCCAGGAGAGAAAAAGACGAGGTCGAGGCGGTGAGGACCGAAAGGTTGCCCGGTGACCAAAGAGTACATCCGGGATCCGGAGACTGCGACCGTTGCCGACCCATCATTTTCGATCCGTGCATCCGCTCCGGCCTGCAGACGGGGAAGAGGGTGTCCGTCGATGGTCACGAGAACCGTTCCCCGAGAATGACCGGCAGGCTGTCTCATGACGGCATTAACCCCTGTTCCCTGGTAATAGACGGTCATCCGGGGATAAGAGCGTTGGCTCTTTATTCCCGACAAAACGTGATCCTTTTTTGATGACCATAAACCACTAAGTATAATAGAGTTTTCTGTTTGTGTATGGCCTAAATAATAGGAATTTTCAGAGCGATAACCACCTGGGTTTCCGAGATGGCCCCGGTCGGTTCCGGCATAAAGCTCAGGGGTCAGATTCTCCGGAAAATCGGCGGAAGAGGAAGAGGAAGAGGCCGCAGAAGTGAGGTGAAGAGCGGCGACAATGTGGCTCTCAAGTTCCTCATAGTCTCCTTCCCCGATAGAGTGATAGAGAAGTGTCTCATCCTGGGCGTACAGATAGTCCGAAGGCCAGTAGTGGTTTCGAAAACGGTTCCAAAGGATCTGGTTGCGGTCAAGGACGACGGGAAAGTTCACGTGGTACAGGGCGATGGCCTTTTCGACCCGTTCGGGTTTTGCGGCAAAGTCAAACTCGGGGGAATGAATTCCGACGATCTCGAGACCTTTGTCGTGATACTTTTGATATAGCCTCTCCAGGTGGGGAAGAGTCCGGAGACAGTTGATACAGGTGTAGTCCCAGAAGTCGTAAAGCACGACCTTTCCGGAAAGGACAGGGGGAGAGACCGTTCCCTTCCCGTCCACCCAACCTCCGTTTCCTTCGAGCGAAAGGGCGTTGGCCCGGACAGGAGAAAAAACAAGAATCCACGAAAGCGAAAGGAGGGGGAAAAAGAGCCGTAAGAAAAATCCCGCTGAGGCTTTCATGGGAGGGCTCCAAAAAATTGACGGTGAGTTTTAAAAAAGAAAAGGAAGGCCCGAGAGCCCTCCTTTTCCCGTCTTTCCGATATTGAGTCAGAGCTCAGGGATGTTTGCCCGTCCATGTTTCGGGGCGAAAGCCCTCCTTTGAAAGCTCGAAGGTGTCCTGAAGATCGGTGATCATAATCATCTTGATGGCATGATGTTTGGCGAGGTCGTCGCAGATTCCGACGCAGATCTCGCATCCCTTGCAGCGATCGACTGCGACAAAAGCCGTCTTTGCGGCATTGTCGTAGAGAATGGTATTCGCCTCGGGGCAATACTGGGTGCAGAGACGGCAGGCGGTCTCGCTACAAATGGCTTGGTCGATATGGGCGACAAGATACAAGGGAGCTCTCCTTTACGTTAGATCAGACAGGGGCCTTCTGGGACTTTGCGGCCCAGCCGTGATCCTGGGCATATTGGTATGCGGCGGAGATGACGGCCATGTTGCTCTTGAGAAGCTGCTCCTTTTTGGCAAACTTCTTCTCGATGACATTGTCGAGAGCCGCCGTTCCTCCCGAGACCACGAAGCCCTTTCCGAGAAAGCGCTCGCGGACGGACTGTTCAAGAGACTCCATTGTGGGGATCCCAAGGATGGAGGCGATAGCACCCACCATGGCCATATTTGTGGCCAAATCCGTTCCTCCGACCTCGCGGGCCATCGTAGTCGCAGGAAGATAATGAATGCGGGCCTCTCTCTCCTTAAGCTCGCGCACCTCATCGGGCTGCAGGGGGATCGGCGTGTCAGAATTGATCAGCACGACGCCCTTCTGCTTGAGACCGGAGTAGAACGGCATCGTGTAGGACTTGCCGTGGGTAATCACCTGGGGGTGGAAAATCATGATAACGTTGGGGTAGATGATCTCGCCGATCTCATAAATCTTGTCTATGGCGATACGAACATAGGATTCAACGGGGGCCATACGCTTTTCCGAGCCAAAAAAGGGAACGAGGGTGCTCTCGCCACCGTTGATGACCATGCCGTTGCTCAGGATGTGGGACGCGGTCACGACGCCCTGTCCTCCGATGCCGGCCATACGGATGTTGTAACGCTTGAGTTGCATGGGAAGATCTCCTTCAGAGAGGGCAGGGAGCGCGTTCGGATGCTCCCTGCGGATCGTTGTTACTCCTTCTTGGCCTTCTTTGCCGTGTCGATAGAGTCAAGGTAGGCCTTGGCTTCGTCGGAGATGATCTCCATAAATCCGTAGCGCTTGGATTCGATGTCACGGGCATCGTCGAGAACTTTGGGAGTCGGAATGGCATACTCGATGTTGCAAGAGGTGTAGGCCTGGATGAAAGTCGGCCCCACTTCACGAGCAATCATGACGGCCTTCCGGACAACGGAAGCCACCCGGGTGGGGTTGGTTGGTGTCAGCCGGGCGATGTAGGCAACTCCCGAGGTCTGGGCCAGTCCCATCATGTCCATCTTGTCGAAAAGCTTTCCCTTGGGGGCCATCTTAAGGAGTGCACCGCGTTCGGTCATGCCGCTCTCCTGCCCGCCGGTGTTTCCGTAGACCTCGTTGTCGAGCATGATGGTGGTGAAGCGCTCCTTGCGAAACCAGGAATGCATGACCGCGCTGAAGCCGATGTCGGCCAGTCCGCCGTCTCCGGCCATGACAACGACATCCTTCGCCTGGTCCTTGAATCGAACTTCAAGGCCGCGCTTGAGACCGGAGGCGACGGCGTTGGTATCCCCGTAGTTTCCGTAGATGAAGGGAATCGATGTCTGGGTCAGGGCGAGACGTCCGCAACCGGCCGTTCCGATAAGAATGGTGTGTTCGGGGTTGGGAAGACCGACCATGGTCAGACGAATAAAGAGGGTCATGGCACAGCCCGCGCACATGGGGTGTTCTTCGAGAACCTCCTTGAAGGAGCCCATCTCCGAGACCTTCTTCTGCTTCCCATAGGGTCCGCGCTCGACGAGGTCGATGTATTCCTTGGTCATGTACTTCTCCCAGCCGGGAGTAATCGTCATATTTTTCAAACTCATTTTTCAGCTCCACATTGTCCGTACAGGCGTTTTTGTCAAAGTGAGTCTTTCGCCCCCCAAGGGGGCCGTATCGCGTTCCCTAGAACACGAACTTCTTGTTCGGGAAGATCGTCTGGAGGATCATCTCGGTCGGCATGGACATCCCTCCGTACACCCTGGGTCCGGGAACGATCTCCGCCTTCGAGTACCCGTAGAGGGCGGTGACGATCTCCCGATGCAGCCATCCCATATAGTTGAACTCGGGGACGATGATCCGCTTTGCGTGCTTGCAGGCAGCGCGAAGCTCGGGAGTCGGGAACGGACGGAGAGAGCGAACCTTGATAAGGCCAATCTTCGTGTTGTGTTCTTCCTCCGCCTGGCGAACAGCTTCGCGCGACTGGGATACGGCGCTCCCGGAGGCGATCAGCATGACCTCGGCATCGGGATTGATGACTTCGATGAGCCCGCCCATGTACTTTTCGATGTACCGGCGAGAGCGTTCGTTGGCGGCCCAAACCTCCTGCTGCCAAGAGGCGTGGACCTGGTAGCTGATGAAGTTGCTCTTCTGGATCGGCGCGTCACGGGAGAGGCGGGCCGGAGGATTCTCGTTGTCCATCGTCGGCACGGCTTCGGCGTAGGGATCTCTGGGCGGAAGCTTGATGTCCTTTGAGGGCATGCTGACATATCCGCGGGCGTGCGTGACGAAGAATCCGTCGACAGCCACGGCCACAGGAAGCGTGACCTCGGGGCGCTCGGAAATGATGAAAGCCTTCATGGTGTAGTCGAAAAAGTCCTGCTGGTTTTCACCGTGGAAAAGGATGATACCGCAGTTGAGGAGGTAGGCGAGCTCGACGTTATCGGGCTGAATGGCGAGAGGGGCGTTGACCACGCGGCACATGATAAGGAGGACGGCTGGAATGCGACCTCCGGGCCATGAGGCAATGACCTCCATTCCGCGCATAAGGCCAGGTCCTGCGGTCGCGGTCATTGAGCGGGCTCCTGCGCGAGAAGATCCGGCAATGGCTGACATCACGCCGATTTCTTCTTCCCCGCGAAAGTATTCCTTGACATATCCTTCGGCCCAGAGGGAGCCCACCTGCTGCATGGTCTCGCTCTGGGGAGTGATCGGGTAGGAGATGGCGACGTCCACGTTGGAGCGGCGAATGGCCTCCTTTGCGGCTTCAGAGCCTGTGATGAAGGCCCTTTCGCGGGGAGCTTCGAAGAACATGTATTCAGGAGTAACGATCTTCTGGCGATCTCCCGCAGACAGCTCGATATCGCCCGCACTCTTTGTCTCGGCGGCTTTTCCTGCCTGGACGTCCTTGACTCCTGCCGAATCAGACATTAATGACTCCTTGATATGGAAGATGGTCGGTAATGAAAAAATGAAGAAACGTGCGAAACACTTTCACTTATTTCCCCAGAAGGCCCGAGCCCCCAGAAGGCCCGAGAAAGCTTGGAGCGGCCCTCTGATGAGCTCGTCCGGTTGTCCCGTGTTGCGGTTGGCCTCTTATGGCTGACTTCCACCAACCGTTTGCACGCTCCGGACGACGATGTTCCCGGTGGGGCACCGAAAACGAGCCCGCGCAATGAATGCGGTCTGCAATCAACTATGATCCAGCGTCCGAATACACTATCACCAGTTCTTTAGTCAAGTCAAACTCTCTCGTGAGCATGCGACCGGAAAAATCTGGGGAAAAAGCTGCCGGTCAGGCTTCATAAGTGCTTTAAAAAAAGGCAAAGCATTCCAGATAATTGTCTTTGGGGAGCGATGGGGATAAAGGTCCGGAGATTCAGCGGTCCCTATTCCGCATGCTCGTCAAGTCCGGCGGCGAGATCGTGGCGAAACTCCTCCGGAATATTGACGGCTCTCGTCTCGTCCCATTTCCAGTCGGGACGTTTTTCGGGAGAGCTTCTCAGGCTCTCTCTGTAGGCGCGTCCTTCGGGAGTCAATCCCCAGGGAACGAGGGTCTTTTTCTCGTGAATAAACTCGATCGTGTCGAGAAGTTCGTCCAGAAAGCTCGTGGTTCGCGCCTCGAGGTGGATGTGTCCTCTTCGGGGCGTGAGGCCGAAATTGTCGTATACAATGATTTTTCCGCAAGAGTCCCGGATTTTGTCGAGATGGTCAAGTAGGGCCTCCAGACGGGGTCTGGGAATGCCTGCCAGGATGGAGAGTCCTGGAGAAAAGGTGAGGCTTTCGAGGGGTGTCCCGTCGGGAACATGCGTGCGGAACAGTCCTGGAAGATTCTCCTCAAGGCGGGCAATAAGGGTCAGTCGGGTATCGTCTGTGTCATTCCAACCCCAACAGGTGGAGGATCCCACCATCAAAAAAGGTCTTTCCGAGGACAGGACAAGATGTGCGATGGACTTGATATCGTGAGAGATCTCTGAAGCTGGAGGCATTGTCGTCTCGCTTTGTGGGGGGTGGACTGATCCGGGAAAGAGGAGGCCGAACATCGCAGGGGAAAAAGTCATTCCCCCGGTCTTCTCTGCACCTTCTTCTATGGTAAGGGGGGATCGGCACCAAATCAAGCCGCTTGAAAATAAGGAATGTCGGAGGGACAGGACACAACGAAAATACGCACATCGTTCAGGTAGTCTGTTTCTTTTCGGCAAAGGCCCGGAGGAGGCCTTCGACGATCTCCTCAGGTTTGGGGGGGCATCCGGGAACGAAGACATCGACCTCCATGACCTGAGGGAGACCGTCCAAGACGGCATAGCTTCCACGAAAAATCCCGCCGTCTTTTGCGCAGTCCCCGACGGCAACGGTCCGCTTTGGGGAAGGCATGGCCTCCGATGTGATTTCAAGCGCCTCTCGCATATGGCAGGTGACCGGGCCGGTGACAAGAAGAATATCGGCGTGGCGGGGAGAGGCCACGAAGGAGAGACCCCGGCTTCCAAGAGAGACGACGGGATTCTCAAGAGCCGAGAGCTCAAGCTCACAGCCGTTGCAGGAGCCGGCGTCGAGATGGCGGATGGCGGCGCTGTGTCGATACTCGGAAGGAGTGGCGCATCCGGGGTCTGTTTTCTGTGCCTCCGTAAGATTGCCCGTTTTCAGTATCTTCCAGAGAAGTTTCCACATAGGGGCTCCTAGAGGTCGGTTCCGCTGTAGCTCGGGTTGAAGGACTTGTTGATCAGGGGAAAGTCCGCGACGAGATTCCCCGGCGTCGCAGCCTCCAGCGCATGCCAGAGAAGGGGAGAAGGATCCTGGATATGGACCGACTCAAGGACTTCTCCCTGAAGGAGACGGACCCATCCGATGACCTCGCCCCGGAAACCTTCGACGAGGGCGCACCCTTCCCGGGGCTCGGGTGCATCCGGGAGAGCCATGGAGAGGGGGGGCTCGGGAAGGTGAAGGAGAAGGGAGCGGGTAAAGATCAGGGACTCGAAAATTTCGAGAAATCGGATCCGGACCCGTGCGGCCACATCGCCTGTATGGTCAAGGGAAAGCGCGGGGGCAAAACGGTGGGTGGGATCGCCCCGGTGGTCGACCCTGGCGTCAAAGGCCTGTCCGCTGGCCCGTCCTGCGACCCCGCCGACCCCATAGAGATGAGCCACTTCGGGAAGGAGGATTCCCGTATTCTGGAAGCGATCCTGAAGCCCTCCATGGTCGGCGTAGATTCTCTCGAGTTGAGAGATCTCCCGGGTGAGATCGTCGCACTCCCCGAGGAGGTGTCCGATTGCCGATGCGGAAAGGGATGCGGAGACGCCCCCGGGGACTATGGTATCAAAGAGAAGACGGTGGCCAAAAACAGTGAGACTGGTGCGGTGCAGTCTCTCTCGAAGGCGGCTAAAAAGGGAGAGGGCCGCCCCAAGACCGGCATCATTTCCCAGAGCGCCAAGGTCTCCGAGGTGGTTGGCAATGCGCTCCCTCTCGAGAAGAATCGCCCGAACGAATCGGCTCCCTTCGGAAGGCGCGATTCCTGCCGCCTGTTCGACTGCCTGGGAAAAAACCAGACTGCAGGCCACCGCAGAATCGCCCGAAATGCGAGAGGCGAGTCTCGCCCCCTCCGCAAGACTCCTCCCGTGAAAGAGAGAGGCGATTCCCTTGTGGGTGTAGCCCATTCGGGTTTCGAGTCGGAGGACCTTTTCCCCCACAACGGAAAATCGGAAATGTCCGGGTTCAATAATGCCGGCATGGACTGGTCCCACTGGAATCTCGTGCACCCCCTCGCCCGAGACCCGAACGAAGGGATAGTTTTCCGGGGGGGAGGAAGGGGAATCAGAAGCAAGAGGATTGTCGGGATCAGAAAGGGGCGGGCGGGCCCAGAGTCCATGGTTTGTCTGAAGACGAAGATCGGAAAGCCCTTCAGGTCGGAATCCGAAGAGATCCCGCACCGTCCGTTCGAAGCGCCCGGCCGCAGGGAAGAGTCCTGAAAGAGACGGGAAGGAAAGGGTAGAACGCGCGAGAGAGAGGGAGAGAACGACGAGCCCCTCCTTCAGAAGGAAGGCGGCATAAAGAGAGGGGGTCTCTGACGTGGCGCCCCAGATTCCTTTGAGACGGGCTCCGGAACTCTTCAAAAATCGGGCCTCCCTCAGGTAGTTCTCAGGAAGGTCGAGGGGAAGGAGCGCCCGGGGAATCCCCTCCTCCGAGGGAATGAGACAGAGACCTCCCTCATCGAATGGCCGTTCGTTCACATCACCCTCCATAAAGCGGCCCGAGGGAAAGAAGGGCTTTTTGGTAAACGGATGCAAGAAGCGCAGGAAAGAAAAGGCCCATAACAAGAGCGACCCCCAGGTGGATCCAGACCGGAAAGAAGGTCAGCGGGGGGGACGGGAGCACCGGGCTCTCAAGAGGCGGTCCCCCTCCGTTCATCTCGAGAATCCTGAAAAGAATGATCCCGAAGGTGACAAAGAGCGCAAAAAGCAAGAAAGGGACAGTATAGGGGGCGCGGCGTGCCGCCTCGGAGACGATCAGGAACTCGCTGGCGAAGAGGGCGAAGGGGGGCAGGCCGGTGATCGCGAAGCCGCCGGCCAGGAGAGCCCGGGAAAGCCCAGGAGTCCGGGCAGCCACCTCCCGGATCGAAAGGATCTTCTGCGATCCGGAGGTTTGGACAATGTGCCCCACCACAAAAAATATCGCCGATTTCACAAGGCTGTGGGCGGTCATATGAAGAAGGCCGGCGAAGGTGGCGAGGGGTCCGCCGATCCCGAACGCCAAGGTGGCAATCCCCATGTGCTCGATGGAGGAGTAGGCGAAGAGCCGTTTGATGTCCTGGCGTTTCCACATCGAGATCGAGGCCAGAAGGAGGGTGACCAGACCGAATCCGATGAGAAGGCGGGAGGGCATGGCGCTGTGAAGCGCTCCGTCGGCCAGCACCTTGACCCGGAGGATGGCGTAGAGAGCCACATTCAGAAGAAGACCGGAGAGGACGGCGGAGATGGGGGTGGGCCCTTCGGCATGGGCGTCCGGGAGCCAGTTGTGTAGAGGAACCAGTCCAACCTTCGTTCCGTAGCCGACGACGAAAAAGACAAAGGCTAGCCCGATGACGGTAGGCTCGAGCTGGGACTTGACCATCGCAAGATGCGTCCAGAGAAGGGCCGTACCGCCCGGGCCGAGAGTTTTCTCGGAGGCGAAGTAAAGAAGTATGGTTCCGAAGAGCGCCTGTGCGATGCCGACGCCGCAAAGAATAAAGTACTTCCAGGACGCCTTGATGGCCGAGGGGGTGCGGGACCACCCCACGAGAAGGACGGTCGCAAGCGTTGCCCCCTCGAGGGCAACCCAGAGAAGACCGAGATTGTTGCTGGCCAGGACGACGATCATCGCCAGAACAAAAACCTGGTAGAGGGCAAGGTAGAGCCGGGACCTCTCCGGAGAGAGATGGCCGTGTGCCGCCTCGATGGCCATGTAACGAAAGGAGAAGAAGGAGGTCGTGGCCGCGACCCCTCCGGTGACGACGAGGAAGAGAGAGGAGAGCCCGTCCGAGAAGAGCTGTTCGTCGAGCGCGAGCCGGGGTCCGCTCCGGTAGACCTCGTCGGCCAGAAGTATCGAGAGGGCGAAGGTCAGAAGGGAGAAGAGAATGTTGAGGGCGGGGGCGACCTTCTTGTGTCCCCAAAAGGCCAGGACAAGGGCTCCGGCCAGCGGGGAAAGGATCAGGGATACGAGGGCCACGGTCACTCCGTCTGGGTGTTGTCCATGTGTTTTAAGTCGAAGCTTTCAAAGGTCTCCCGGATCTGGAAAAAGAAGATCCCGAAGACGAATGTCCCGACGAGAACATCGAAGGCGACCCCCAGCTCCACAACCATGGGCATGCCATAGGTGGCGTTGATCGCCGAAAAGAAAAGGGCGTTTTCCATCCCAAGAAATCCCAAAACCTGGGTAATCGCCTTCTTGCGGGTGATCATCATAAGAAATGAAAGCAGGAGGGCCGCGAGGCCGACCCCGATGAGTCCGCGGGAGACGGTGCTGGCGAGCTCGGAGATGGGAGAGGCCAGGGCAAAGGAAAAGACCACCACGAAAAGCCCCACGACCATGGTCGTCGGAACGTTGAGCAGCACCTCGACCTCTCCCCGGATTCGAAGACGTTCGAGGAGGCGGAAGAGGATGATCGGAAGAACGAGAACTTTGAAGATAAAGGTGAAGAGGGCTGAAAAGAGAAGGTGGGGCTCTCCTGCAACGATTGCGACCGAGAGGGTGCCCAGGGTCAGAAGGAGCCCCTGAAGGGCGAAGATCCTGACGAGCGAGGACATCCGCCGCATCGAGAGCATGGCAAAGGAGGAGAGGAGAAGGGCGCTTCCGAGAAAGCCGACAAGTCTGTTCAAAAGGAGATGTGTGTGGGGGGCCATGCTAGACCTCGAGAACGAAGTGAAGAAGAAATCCGAGCGTGGAGAGAAGATAGGCCAGCGCGGTGAATTCCGGAACCCTGAAGATGCGGAGCTTGGCAAAAAGAGATTCGATCAGGGCAATTCCCGATCCCAAAAGAAAAAGTTTTCCGGCCAGAATCCCAGACCCGGCCAAAACGGAAAGAAACGTAGGGGCTTCGGGAATTCCCGCGGGAGCGAAGAAGTCGATCCCGATGAGAAGGTAAAGAAGAAGCTTCTGCATCGATCCCCACTCCATGAGGGCCAGGAGCGGACCCGAATATTCGAGGAGCATGGCTTCGTGGATCATCGTCAGTTCAAGGTGGGTGGTCGGATTGTCGATGGGAAGGCGCGCGTTTTCTCCGAGAAAAACAAGAATGAAGGCCAGCGCGGCAATCAGAAGGCTCGGATGGAACAGGTCGTGGCCATCGCTCAGGGAACGGATGATGGAGGGAACGGAGGTCGACCCTGACCAGAGAGAGACGGTGAAAAGGATCATGAGCGTTGCCGGCTCTGTCAAAAAGGCGACCATCATTTCCCGGCGAGCCCCCATGTCTCCGAAGGGGGTGCCGACGTCCATGGCGCCGAGTGCCATCGTCATGCGGGCAAGCGAGAAAAGACCCACCAGCGTGACCGCATCGGCGACGGGGGCCAAGAGGGGGGAGACCGAAAGAAAAGGCACAAGAAGAGAGGCCCCCGCAATGACGGAAAAAAAGGCGGGGGGAACCAGAACAAAAAGGATCGAATGTCCCTCGGGCAGGAGCGTCTCCTTTTTGAAAAGTCTCAGAAGATTTCTCCAGGGCTGGAAAAGTCCCGCAGGAGTGCGGTTCGAGAGAAACGCCCGGACGATGGCGATCCATCCGTACAGGACGGGGGCAAAGAGAAGGACGAAGAGAAGCTGGACGGCTTCGACTGCGACCATGGCGGGGGAGGGGGAGGTTATCGCCACCGGAGCACCGAGAGAAGAAAGAGAAGGGTCGCGAAGCTGTAGACGAGATAGACCGAAATGCGTCCTGTCCGGACCTTTTCCGCCGACTCTGCCGCCAGGGAAAAGAGCCGGAAAAGGGGACGGTAGAGTAGCGGCCAGTGGGGATCCTCGACGGCCAGAGAGAAGACGGGGTCGGGATCGTCCGGGGTCGGAATGTGGCGCTTCATGGAGAAGAACACTGGGAAGAAGTGGCGGATCGGCTGGGCGAAGGATTCGGCAGAGGCCTGCGATCTCTCTGGGGTCTGACGAGTGCCGCAGCCCCATGCGGGGACACGTCGCCTCCCCCGGCCCGGGAGTCGGGCCAGCCAGAAAACGGGAAGCCCGAGAAGGAGAAGAAGTCCTGCGAGAAAAATCGGGGATGTCGAAGGTCCATGGGGGGGGAAGGGGAGAAGCCAGGTCCATCCGAACTCGTGGGAAAAAGACGGCAGGTCGGCCCCCGAGAGGGAGAAGACTGCCCCGCGGATCCCGGAGAGGACAAAGGCGGGAAAGAAGCCGAGAAAAAGTGTTCCGAGGGTCAGCCAGCCCATTCCCATCCGTTCGGCGAGGGAGCATTCATGGGCGGACCGGGCTCCGTCGGAGCGAGGCTGTCCCAGGTATCCGATCCCGAAAAACTTCAGAAATCCCATGGCGGCCAGTGCCGAAGAGAGGACGAGAAGTGCGGCTCCAAAAAGGACCGCGCTCCGGAGGAGGGTCCCTGTAAGGCTGGGTGCCTGGAGGGTCGCCTGCAGGAGAAGCCATTCCGACACGAAGCCGTTTGTGGGAGGGAGTCCCGAGATGGAAAGAACGCCTGCGAGAACGAGAAGCCCCGAGAGGGGCATCTTGTGGAGAAGACCCCCCATGCGGTTGAGGTTTGTCTCTCCCGTAGCATGGACCATGGTTCCGGCCCCGAGGAAGAGAAGGCTCTTGAAGAAGGCGTGGTTGAGTGAGTGGTAGAGAGCGGCCGAAAGGGCGATCGCCCCCGCCGCGAAGTGACCGGTCTTCAGGTAGAGGATCGAAAGACCGATCCCCAGCAGGATGATTCCAATATTTTCGATGGAGGAGTAGGCCAAGAGAGACTTGGGGTTCGACTGAAGCAGGGCATAAAGAATTCCGAACAGGGCCATGACCCCTCCGGCGAGAAGGAGTCCGATGCCGAAGGAGGCGTGAAGCTGAGGAAGTCCTTCAAGGCCGAAAAGGATCCTGAGAAGTCCATAGACGGCGGTCTTCAGCATGATTCCGCTCAGGAGCGCAGAGGCAGGAGCCGGGGCGGCCGGGTGGGCCAAGGGGAGCCAGACGTGAAG
Source organism: Nitrospirota bacterium (assembly GCA_021801345.1). Taxonomy (GTDB): domain Bacteria; phylum Nitrospirota; class Leptospirillia; order Leptospirillales; family Leptospirillaceae; genus UBA4572. The sequence continues at coordinate 12,689 of JAJYYA010000003.1, read as the reverse complement.
GGGAAGAATTCCCGCCTTGGCCCCGAACCCGAGTACGGAAAGAAGAAAGACTAGAAGAGCAACGGGGGGGGAGAGAATCGTCTGTCCCATGCGGCCAAAGGAGAAGTTCTCAAGGGAAAGGGGACCGGAAAGGCTCTCGTGGGAGGCCAGGAGGGCGAAGGCAAAGAGGATCAGAAGGCTTCCCCCGTGAGCCATGAGGAGATAGAGGTAGCCAGCCCGGCGGACATCCTCCCTTTTGCGGTCCGTGAGAATCATGAAAAAGGAGACGAGGGCCATCAGCTCCCAAGAGAGCATGAAGAGATAGGCGTCGTCGGCGAGAAAGACCCCTCCCATGGAGGAGAGAAAGAGCGCCGTTCTCAGGAGAAATAGTGCGTTTGTCCGGGGGGGCTCATCCTTCATGAATCCCCCGGTGTAGATCAGGGTTCCGACGGAGGCCGCCCCCAGAAGAAGAAGGAAAAAACTCGACAGGGGATCCTGGCGAAAGTGAAAGGGAAGGCCGGGAATTCCCCCGGCCAGAACGAGCCGGGTGTCCGATCTCCCGGCGAGCCCCTGAAGTCCGGAGAGAGCCATGAAAAGGCTCTCGAGTGCGAGAAGACCGTAGAAAAGTCTCGACAAAGATGGGATCCGGAGAAGCAGCCATGCGCCGACAAGACCCGTCGTCGCCCAGGCGGCCAGGATCCAGAGACTATCGAGAAGAGGGGATGTGAGAAGAGAGTTCACGGGTTCGTTGTCATTTCCTGATCCGGGAGCGTCCCCCTGCGATCGTGATCCGATCAAAGTGTGCGTGTTCGAAATTGTTCACCATGTGTGTTCATTATACCATATCATCTTCCTTGCCGGGAGAGTGAGTGCCTTCCGGGGCGAAGCGCGGCGACTTGAAAAAAGTCAGGGGGGGGGCTTAGGATGATACGAGAGGAGGGACGATGCGCGAAGATCCGCGGGAGATACAGCAAAACGAGGTGGCGCGGGAGATCGAGCGCAGCCAGGGGCCGATCCCCTGGTGGATGGTCATTCTGATCGTCATCGTCTATGCGACGGCCATCATCCTCTCTCTTCCGATTCTGGGAAACCGGACCGGACAGCATATCAACACCTTTTTCTCCCCCGACCATAAACGAGGGACCTTCGACTTTGGGACCGTGGGTGGCGGAGCGTATCTGGCGGGTGGATTTTTCGTCATATACTATGTTTTTATGATCCGCCCCCGCCGCATGCTCAAGAAAAAAAAGCCAAAGATTTCCTGACCGAATGGAAGAGAACGCGCTGTCCCGCCGGGGAAAAATCTTGTCCGCGGTGCTCTTTTTTTTGACCGTGCTCTCTACCACCTTTGCGGGAGCCCTTCTCGCCGGGGCGGATCCTTTGGCATCTCTTTCGGGGTATCTCAAGGGACTTCCCTACTCCCTGACGCTTCTTTTCATCCTTTCGGCCCATGAGGCCGGACATTTTTTCATGGCCCGCCGATACGGAGTCTCCTCCCCGCTTCCCTGGTTTCTTCCCGCTCCCACCCTCGTCGGGACCTTCGGTGCGGTGATCCGTCTTCCCCGCCTGCCCGTGTCGCGCATCGCCCTCTTCGATATCGCTCTGGCGGGACCTGTTGCGGGACTTGTTCCCTCGATCTTGGCCCTGGCTTTAGGAATCAGGATTTCCCATGTGGTGGGGGAGAGCGGGGGAGGGCACCAGGGGCTGATTCTGGGGGAATCGCTTCTTTTTAAAGGGATCGAAGCGCTTCTCGGAGCGGGGACCGGGCCGGGACAGACCCTTCTCCTTTCTCCCGTCGGATTTGCGGGGTGGGTAGGACTTCTCGTGACGGCCCTCAACCTCCTTCCGGTCGGCCAGCTCGATGGGGGGCACATCTCCTATGCGCTTTTCGGGAGACGGTCCCGACGTGTTTCCCAGGCTTTTATCGTCGCGATGGGGATCCTGGGCTTCGTCGGATGGAAGGGATGGTGGATCTTCGGGGGATTGCTCCTTCTCCTGGGGCCCCGGCACCCCGATCCGGAAGGAGCGGGGGAGCCTGAGGAGGTCCTGCCCAGATCGCGCCGGATCTGGGGCGTCGTGGCCGCAATTATTCTGGTTCTGGTCTTCGTCTCTGACCCTCTCGAGCCCCGACGATAGTCTCCACCATCCACCGGTGGAGAGGACCGTTGCTTGCCACCACGATCGGGGAGTCGAGAGCGAATGGCGCGCCTTCTCCATCGGTCACCGTCCCGCCCGCTTCCCGGACTATCAGGGTCCCGGCCGCCGTGTCCCAGGGAGCGAGGTCCATCTCCCAGAAGCCGTCGAGAACGCCCATGGCGAGATGGCAGAGGTCGAGAGCCGCCGAGCCTGACCTTCGGATGCCCTGGGCTGCTCGGGAGAAGTCCTCGAAGTGATCGAGATTCCGGATCTTTGGACCGTCGGCCTGCCGATAGGAAAATCCGGTACACAGGAGAGATCTCTCGGGGTCGGCCTCCCCGGAGACGGCGATAGAGGCGCCGTTTTGCGTAGCCCCTTCGCCCAAAGCCGCTTCGAAGTCCATTCTCCGGAGGGGATCGGAGACAAGACCGTAGAGAACGCGTCCCTCCTCCTCGTAGGCGATGGAGATGCAGAAGGCCGGGTAGCGATGGGCGTAGTTCGTCGTTCCGTCGAGAGGGTCGATGATCCACCGTCCTCCCCGGGAACGAGACGAGGAAGCAGGGGAGGTTCCGGGACGGGTTCCGCTCTCCTCGGCAAGAAATCCATGGTCGGGAAAGGCGGCGGAGAGGATCCCGATGATCGCCTTCTCAGAGGCGATGTCGATCTCGGTAACAAGATTGATGCGCCCCTTGTATCCGACCTCGATCTTTCGCGTCAGACCCTCCCGGAGGATCTCTCCGGCGACGGAGGCCGCCTTCCGGGCAGCCTCGCGAATCTTCGGGGAGAGAGTTGGTCCTTCGTTCTGGCGACTCTTTGGGAGGGCAGTGTGTTCTGGCATTCCGGGTCGTGTCGGCACGAAAAACCTCCAGAGTGATCTGTCAATGGAAACGGATGCGGGACCAAAGTCCGGGAAGAAGGGCCGTGCCCCCTCCCGGGCAAAAAGGACTATCCACCGGACGCCCTCTTGTATGATAATGGAAAGAGTCTGATTTTTCTCGGAGGGAGGATTCATGTTTGTCACGATCACGTTCATTCGATGGCTCCACCTGGTGGGGGCGGCGGCCTTGGTCGGAGGGATGGTGCTCCAGCTTTTTGTGGTGAGCCCGCTCCTGTCGTGGGTCGACCCGTCAATTCGGGGGAAGCTTGCCAAGAAAGCCACCGATTTCTATCTTCCGGTTTTCTGGGTCAGTCTCTCCCTTCTTATCATCACGGGGGCCTTCGTGATCTTCGACCGTCTCGTCTCCCTTGAGAACATGGTCTTCCCCTACAAGAACTCCTACGAGACCTTCTGGCTCCTGAAGCTCAGCTTCGTCGGCGGGATCGCCCTCCTGGGGATCGTCATCGCCAGGATGTCGGGAGAGATCCGCCATACCACCCGCCAGCAGATCGCCGTGGCGACGGACACCGACCAGACCAGCCGGCTCGAAGAAAAAAAGACCCGTCTTCGCCATACCCTGGGACTTCTCCGGAACCTCAACGTCGTTCTCGGGATCTTTGTCCTCCTCTGGGCGGCTGTCCTCCAGAACATCTTTGGGCTTTTGATCCTGCGCTAGGGTCGCAGCCGACACACTTCAATCCTTCGAGGAGCGCTCTTGGCCTATTTTTTTGACCGCAAGAAACTTCAGAAAAAGCCGCTGGACCGGAAGATCCCGACGACGATGGCGACCCAGCATCCCGATAACGCGGCTCCTCCCTACTGGAAGCCCAATCAGGACCCCTTCATCAGCACCCTCGACGAGATCGAGGAATGCTATCGGAGCTACATCGACATCGGGTGTCAGGAATACATGTGGGACTGGGAGGGGAAGTATGTCGACGAGGGCGTGGTCGAAAAGCTCTTCTCCACACACTATGACTACTTCAAGGAAAACCAGATCGGCAAGGATGTTTTCCTCACCTTCCGCCTTCCGAATATCTGGTATGAGAAGGAGTACAGGATTGCCCGGGCCTACATCGGGATCCTGACCTTCGAAGATCTGGCCCGGGATCTGTCCCTCAAGACTCCGCCGGTCTTTGAAGTGATCCTTCCCATGACCGACGAAGGCCAGAAGATGCTTTACCTTCAGCAGACCTTCCGCAAGATCGCCAAGCTCAAGAACCAGGTCTTCGACGAGGAGGGAACGGTCAAGGACTCCTCCTACCTGCAGGTCATCCCCCTTGTCGAAGGGGTTTCCGAACTCACTCTTTCGCGAAAGATCCTTCACGACTATGTCGACCTTCACGATCAGGAGTACGGGACAAAGCCCCTCTATCTCCGGCCCTTCATCGCCCGTTCCGACCCGGCTTTAAATGCCGGGATCGTGCCGGCCACCATCGCCGCCAAGGTCGCCCTTTCCGAATACTACAGGTTCGAAGAGGAGACCGGCATCCCGGTCTTCCCGATCATGGGCGTGGGGTCGCTTCCCTTCCGGGGGGGGCTCTCTCCATGGAACGTTCCCCACTTTATCGAGGAGTATCCGGGGGTCCGGACGGTGACCGTCCAGTCTGCCTTCCGGTACGACTACCCCCAGGAAGATGTCCGGGAGGCAATCACCCTCCTCAACCGCTCTCTTCCGGGAACCGTTCCCCTCGCCTACACCCCTGAGGAGGTCAGTGCCGGAGAGAGGCTCGTCACCATTTTCTCCGACCACTATCGAAAGACGATCGAGGATGTGGCCGATGTGGTCAACCGGATCTCGTCGCGCATTCCCCCCCGCCGGGAGAGAAAGCTTCACATCGGTCTCTTCGGATACTCCCGGGGGATCGGTCAGAAGCAGCTCCCCCGCGCCATCGGCTTCACGGCCTCCCTCTATTCGCTCGGGATCCCTCCCGAACTTATCGGGACCGGTCGCGGCATTGCCCAGGCGATCAGGGAGGGTCTGGGAGACCATCTGCTCCTCTTCTATCGGCGCCTCAAGGACGACATGCAGGAGGCCGGTCACTTCCTGAACAAGGAAAATCTCGACTTTCTCGCCTCGGAGGATCAGGCGTGGCGGAGCGTGAAGGAAGACATCGATCTTATCGAGGACTTTTTCAAGATCAGCCTAGGACCCGTGACGATCGAACACTACCTCCACCGGAACTTCGTCTCGAGCATCTACTTCCTCATGCAGGAAGAGAAGGACTTTTCGGAGTATCTGCTCAACGCGGCGATCCTTCGCCGCTCCCTCGGGTAGTCGCCGCGACCGGCCGTCAAAGGAGCAAAAACGTGGCAAAGTCTCTCGAAAAAAGGCTCTTTCTCAAGATCGTCATGCCATCGCTGGTCCTGATTGTGATCTCGTGGGTTCTCTACACCGTCAAGGATCCCCTCATGAAAGGGGCGGCCGGTGTCGCCCTTCTTTTTTTCGGCGCCTTCTCCTTCTTCATCCTCCGCAAGCAGTGGCAGGAGAAGGAGGACTTTAAGGTCCCCACCTGGCTCTTCGTCACACTGATTACCGTCCTCATCCTCTTTCTGACCATGGTGGGAGTTCTTCCCATCGTCACGATGTTCACGAAGCCCCCCTCCTCCTACCCCTGACCGTCGTTCCCGGAATGCCACGAGTTGTGGCAAAAATGCAACACTTCCGCGGGGGAAGATGACACATCTCTGCGGATTCTCGGGGATTGTCAGGCGAACAAAATCTCTCAAGCTGTTTTCAATGAAACGAAAACAGAAATCCTTAAAAGTGGCAGGATTATTGCATATATTAGGGGGGGGTGACGGAAAGACACATTCGGATCCGGGAAAGGGAGGGAGTCGTGAGACTGCAGAGAACGCTGGTTCGTCCGGTCGAGATTCGGGGGGTGGGGCTTCATTCGGGGCGGGAGGTGACCCTCGTTCTGCGTCCGGCTCCGGAAAATCACGGGATCGTCTTCCATCGGTCCGATCTTGGCTCCGTTTATATCCCGGCCCATGTCCGCTTCGTCAGCCGCGAGCGCTCGACGCTCTCGACCGTTCTCTTCGACGGTCAGGCCACGGTCCAGACCGTTGAGCACCTCCTGTCCGCTCTTGCCGGACTCTCGATCGACAACGTCGTTGCCGAGGTCGATGGAGCCGAACTGCCCATTCTCGATGGCTCCGCTAAAGATGTGATCGAGTCGATCCGCGAAGGAGGCGTCCGGGAGCAGAAAAAATCTCAGACCTTCTATCGTCTTTCCCAAGCGGCAGAGTTCAGTTCGGAGGGCCGTTTTCTCTCCGCTACGCCTGCGGACCAGCTCGAGGTCGACTACGAGATCGACTTCGGGGCGGGGCTCGTGCAGCGGGCTGTCTTCCTTCTCTCCGAAGGGAGCTACGACCGGGAGATCTCCCGGGCCAAGACCTTCTGCTTCGAGTCCGATATCCAGAAGATGCGCTCGATGGGGTTGGCCAAGGGAGGAAGTCTTTCGAATGCCCTCGTCATGGGGAAGGGATCTCTCCTCAACCCCGAGCAGCAGACCTATGCCGACGAGTTCGTCCGCCACAAGATTTTAGACTTTCTCGGCGACATGCGCCTTCTCGATCGTCCGGTCCTCGGCCGGTTTGTGGTCCGCCGCGGCGGACACGCCTTCCATACCGACTGCCTACGCTCCCTGTGGGAGAGCGGCAATCTCGCCCTTGTCGGCCCGACAGCCTCCTCTTCTGTCCTCCCGGGAGACAGGTCCTCCTCCCCTGCGAAAAAGAGTTCGGCCTCTCTGCGTCCGGTCCTTCGCTAAAAGGAGCGGTCTTCGTCTCCGAAGGGTCGGACGGGCTTCCCCAGCCCCATCGACTTCAATTGCTGACTTTCCTCAATCGTAAGCGCCTTTCTTCCTTTTCTGACCGTTCCGGCTCAGCCTCTCAAGAATTTCCCAAAATTCGGCTATTTTCTCGAGGTCTTGGATCCCCCTCCAGTGGCCTTCGGTTCCAGGTCCCCGTCCCCCCTGGCTCAGAGGAACCCGCCCACCTTGCTGGGCCGTCATCCGAAGCGCAGTCGGCTCCTCGGGGGTATCGGGAATCTTGACATGGCAGATTGAATGAGCCTTCCCCTCGGCTCCTCGAAGAAGACAGTACAGGGGGTATCGTGGATCTCTCATCCCAGCTTTATCCCATGGAAAGGCCCCCTCGGCACGGGGCGCGGGGCAACGCTTGAACGCCCAGCGGCACCAGCTTCCGGGAGGACAGACTGCCCTGGATTTTTGCGTCCGAAGTAAAACGACACTTTTCGGACAAAAATGGGCTTGTCGTCAGTTCGGAAAACATGGACAATCTGGTACGCCCAGCAAGTGATCCGTCAAGGCTAGAGTTGCGTTTTTTGGCCGCCATAATCAGGATCTCGACGCACGAACGGCAGGGCACGGCGCTGACCAACTTCGCCAGTCGTCTTCCGACCCTGACAATCCGGCCTTGCCGAACAACTGCTCAAAAACCCGTATCTGGTCGATTCCCTCACCCGAACCCCTTCCCGAGCGGAAACTGGAAACAGGCCTCGTCCGGCATCTGGAAGGGTCGCAATCGCTGAAGCCTTAACGCTTTCCCAATGGCGTGCGGTCTTCCGGGGTCGGGGAGAAGGGGCTATTTTTGGCGAGATAGAGAGGGAATGGAGAGAACGAGAGGGGCGGAGCCGACCGGGGTCTGGCATCCAAGGCGAAACTCGGCCTCGAGGAGCATGGCCTTGGCAAGGAAGTCCTCCATGGGATTTCTCGGGGGGAGGGAGTCGAGCCCTTCGATGACCCTGACGAGGCATGTGCCGCAGGCGGCGTTCCCTCCGCAGACGAAGCCGAAGGGGAGGCCATGGTCCAAAGCTCCCTGAAGGAGGGTCTTCCCTTCGGGAATCTCGATGACCAAGTCGACCTCGATGATCCGGACTGAGGGCATAAGTGGCGGCCTTTCAGGGAAGGAGAGTGTTGTTCCGGGAGACTCTGACTGATCGCATCAGTAGCCGAACAGCCGGTCTGCCAGTCCCTTCACGGCGGAGCGGGCTACCGTGAGAAAGGGCGCCGGGGTTGCCGGGAAGAAGAGCGTTTCGTACCCCCGGCTCTCCCCGGTGCCTTCCCAGACGATCCGGTGAAGGCGGGAATCGTAGATGCGAGAAAAGAATCGGACCTGCTCCGCCCCTCCGCCGACCTCGGCGTACTGGATCTGGGACTCGAGGAGGTAGCGGACTCCCAGGCGCCGGGTAAAGGCCCGTGTGGTCTCCATCCCCTTGATGCTGTGGGCGGAGATGTGCGGGGAGATCGCCTTCCACTCCGCCGTGAGGGCGGCGTCGGAGGCCATCCGTTTTTTGAGCGCGTCCGAGGTTAGAAGAGGACCCTTGGCAAGTCTTCTTTCAAGCTCCATATCGAGAAGCCTCGAGAGCGTCGAGGCCTCCTCCTTCGTATCGTCTCCGGGGACCACGGGGGCGATGGCCATCCCGTCCCGGGAAAGGGCTGCGGGGGAGAAACCTCCCATGGCGTAGATCTCGGAGGAGAGATTGTTGATGGAGTCGTTGCAGGAGGCGAGGAGCAGGAGCATCCCAAAAAGAAGGACGCTTCCGGAAAAACGGCTATTCAGGATCATCCGACCGGTCCGAGAGTTGAAGAAAGTCCATGTTGGGAGGAGTTTTCTTGAGAATCCCCTCCTTGACGAATATGGGGGCGCCGCCGCGGATGGCGATCGCGACCGCGTCGCTCGGCCGGGCGTCGATCGAGAACTCGGCATTCTCCGAGAGAAGGTGCAGGGAGGCAAAGTAGGTCTCCCCTTCGATCCGGCTGATGACCACCGACAAAAGCTTCGCCGTGATGGAGTCGAGGAGGGAGATGAAAAGGTCATGGGTCTGCGGCCTGTCGGGTCGGGAGCGGGCGAGGCCCATGGAGATGGCCTGAGCCTCGAAGGGGCCGACCCAGACGGGCAGGGTCCACTCCCGGGACTCGTCCTGGAGAATAAGGATGTAGGCCTGGTTTGCCGAATCAAAAAATATTTCCCGGACAAAGACTTCAATCATGAGAGACTCCTGGGGCAAAAAACGTCTCCCCCACAGGACCGGGGAAAAGCACAAAGGGAGAAAGGGAACAGGTATATTCTACCACTTGGAGTGTGAGTTTGAAAAAAAAGGTTGAGGTGCATGCGAAAAGGAGTTTTTGCAGCCTTGACGGGTCTCCTGTGGGGGTGCAAGGTTCAACTACGGGTCCGAAGGAGGGAGACGGCTTTTTCCGGAAGGGTCCGGAAGGGTCTCCCGGAATGAGGGTTTCGTAGGATATTCGGTCCCGGAGGGCTGTTTCAGCCCGGGAGGGACAAAATGACTGTCATAGAAAAGAGCAGGGTCCTCAATTGGGCCAAAACGATAGGAATGAGAGCACCGGTCGAGACTGTCCCGGACTTCACGGAAGAAGGTCTTGAGTTCTGGAAGGAAGACCTTTTGACATATTTTGGATGCGCCGCGGACAACCTAATGACTGAGGTCAAGGCCGGAGAGGAGCTTCGCCCGGAAATCCTCTCTGCCATGAAAGCGGGGTTCAAGGAGTTGATTCTGACCCAGCCGTATGTCGATGTTCCGCTTTAGTCCGATGGAGCCTCCTCCGAGGGGGGCGGAACTCCGGATTCTGGACTCGGTTTTTGGCGAGCTTCCGTCCCATCCGCATCACTGCGCCAGGTAGGTTGCACAGGTAGTCTGCGGAAGAAACCATCCCGGCCCCTTCCATGGGGAATCGGTTCCATAAGGCAAGACGGGTCGGTGGAGGAGGGTACGTTTTTCTCCCTGGCCCGTTTTTTCTTTGCCTTCCTGAAAAAACCTGAGAGAGAAGCTTCCTTCCACACTGCGACCCGCATTTTTTCAAAGGGTCGACCAAAACCATGCCTCAGTCGGTATTGTCTCCAGGCCAGTTGACTCGCGCCCATTCGGGCAGGTCGGGAACCTTGTGGGGTCCGTCGTGGACCGGCTCTTTCGAAGGCTCCGGAGAGACGGAGACAAAGGGAGTTGTCGGGAGCGCAGGCTGCTCTTCACGTTCAAAGTCGGAGTGAGCCGGAGTGACAGCCGGGAGGTCTTCCGTCTTCTCCGTTCGGAGAGGCTCTGTCTGAGCGGGGGGAGACTTTCTGGGAAGGTCGGGCATGTAGCCCTGGCCAATCTTCTCCCAGACATGTTCGAGCGCCGCGAAGAGAGCCCCTCGCTTGGTCTTGTCTTCGGCCTCTCCCAGAAGGATACCGCCGAGGGTGAGCCCCATGACGAATCGCTTCTGGTGGGAGGGGCCCGACTCGCTGACAAGGGTCGATTCCGGCTGAAGGCCGAAGTTCTGCTGGGCCCATTTCTGGATGAGGAGTTTGTAGTTCGGCGGGTTCTTCGGCCTCTCGCGAGATCGGGGCGGGGGCGCCGGGGCGGGGGTTTCTGCGACCGGAACCGGCGGGGCCGCGGGTTTTCTGGGCTCGCGCGGCGGGGCGGATTCGATGGCGCGAAGGATCTCCTGGAGAGGCTGGGCAAACCAGGGAATCAGGATCTGGCGGGTGGTTTCGAGGCCGTACTCGCAGTAGATGGCGGCGGTCAGGGCCTCGAAGGTGTCGGCCAAAAGAGAGGTGTTTTCGCGTTCTCCCGAGGAGTTGCTGCCCTTTCCTAGGATCATGTAGGAGCCGAGATCCATGCGGCGGGCGATCGAGGCGAGAGTCTGGGTGCTGACAATGGTCGAGAAGACCTGTCCGACCTCTCCCTCGGTCGCCTGGGGCCACATGTTGAGAAGATATTCGCTGACGATGAGTCCGACGACGCGGTCTCCAAGAAATTCAAGACGCTCATAGTTCGGGATGGGCTTCTTGCGTCCCCGTTCGTGGGAGGCCGACCTGTGCGTCAGGGCCTCCTCAATGCGGAAACTCTCCTTGAAAGGGAGGCCGAGCATCCGGATCAAAGTCTCCGCGGGTTTGGGGGTATTTCCCTGCCTCACATCTCCCAACGGGACCTCCATTCGAAGTTGGCGGTGCATGAAAATTCCGGGAAAGCCCGGAACTTTCTCGAATAATTTATGAAATTGATGACGACTCTTCGGTCCGCGCGACTGTTGTCTGCAGGAAGATTTCTCCATTGTAGCATATTTTCAAAAACGGCGCGGGAGGCAGGTGAAGGAAACTCTCTAAAATCGTCGGAAAACCGGGGAGGGAGGCAAGGAAAATTTAAGGGGTGCGAAAGGGCTGGCAGAAGGTGCAGAAATAAAGGGATCGGTCGTTGGCCTCGACTCTCTGCACCGGGAGTCCGCACCGGAGACATGGACGCCCCTCCCTTCCGTAGACGGCATGATGCTTCTGGTAGCCCCCCGGCGTTCCGTCTTCCTTGCGGTAGGAGTGGATGGTGGAGCCCCCGGCGGCGATTGCCGCCGTGAGGAGACTTTTCATGGAAACCTCCAGACGCACGGTCTCGGCTCGAGAGAGCAAATAGGAGGGAATCCGGTAAAAACCTGTCGAGGACTTCCCGAATATTGGTGGAAAGAATTCGCAATCATACTGTCAATCCGTGGAATTCAGTCGTGTGCACAGAACCAACCCAGCAAGACAAAACAGGGTTCGAGAGTTCGATTCGCGTTGGGTTCCGGCTTTGCCATGAATGAAAGTGGGCCCGAAAAAGTGTTTGTCAGATCAGATCAAGAGCCTCGGTGCTCCCTTTGGGAGGGAGATGATCTCTTGAGCATGCCGTTTTGAGCGGGTCCCACTCTTTTGAGACCTAAACTTTGGCTGAGGTGATCACTTTTAAACAGGCCTTTAGATGAGGAGGAAAAAAATCCCGGATCCAAAATTAGATCCGGGACGGGGGGATAAGTATCATGTGGATGAATCAATAGAGATCATGTGAGGTTCTTGTGTTACCTTCCAGCCGCCGGTCGAGGCTTGGCTTATCCTGCCCCACCTGACTCGTTCTGCGTCCATGATTTACCTTGAAGAATTCCATCTTTATTGAAGGTCAAAGTCAAAGTTTTGATAAGAGAATGAACAGAGGTGTAATAGACGAAATATTTACCCTCTGATTTTGTGTAGGAGTAAGAAATGGACTGTCCACCATCAGGCAGATCTGTTGAACTGGTTGGTTGTCCGAGCAAGGCAATAGCCTGTTGCTCAGTCGTTTTTCCTTTTTTTAACTGCATGGTTAATGATGCATCTACAATTTTTGTATTTCCAGACTCAGTGGAATAACATCCTGCAGTTACTAATGTAATAACTAAGAATGTTGCGAATGCAAGAATTTTCTTTTTGTACATACGCGAACCCCTTCCGTAAGTTAAGGATAAAGTCATTATGAAATGCTCACGACATTACCATAAATACATGGTATTTATTACACAGATTATTGAAAACAGTCAAGTGGAGGTGCGGGAAGAATAATTCTCTAATTTCATTTCGTTAACTGCTTAAAATTATAATATAATGATTTAAAGTGTATTTGTTGTAGTACTACACGAAAACATGGCTGGACTGGACTTCATTGCCAATCTATTGGGCGGTTCAGTGGTTGCGAAAGGGCTGGCAGAAGGTGCAGAAATAAAGGGATCGGCCGTTGGCCTCGACTCTCTGGACCGGGAGTCCGCACCGGGGGCAGGGACGCCCCTCCCTTCCGTAGACGGCATGATGCTTCTGGTAGCCCCCCGGCGTTCCGTCTTCCTTGCGGTAGGAGTGGATGGTGGAGCCCCCGGCGGCGATTGCCGCCGTGAGGAGA
>JAJYYA010000025.1 GCA_021801345.1 Nitrospirota bacterium | reverse complement strand
CCTCGGAGACCAATGCCATCGTCGGCCCCCAAAAGCCTTCACAAATGCTTCGGAAACGTTCCCATTCCCGATTCTCCGGCAAAGCCCCAAGGTCTTTAATGTGTTCGAGCGCGAGAATCGACTCCTGATAGTCGGAGATCGTCTTCTTGTACACATGCCTCGCCTCGGTTGGAACGACAATTGGGGGGAATCCGGAGCGCAAGGCCGGAAGATTCGAGAGGAGCCGCGCCATCCGTCCGTTTCCATCGAAAAACGGATGAATCGTCACAAAGTCGAGGTGGAGGTCGGCATAGGCATCCCCCGCGACTTTCCGGTCCAGGGACCTGACATAGACCGCATTGAAGCGCTCCAGCCATTGGCTCATCAGGACCGGAATGTTTTCAGGACCGGGAAACTGTCGCCAATGCTGCGCTCCATCCTGTCCGACGTAACTTGTGAAGTTCGACTCCTTCTTCCACATCCCGACGGGTTGAAAAATATCCGCGACAGACTCCGTGAGCACCGCCCGATGAAGGGCGAAAATGTCCTCCTCCACGAGTCGATCCGAATCCAGGAAGCGATAAACCAGCTCGATACCTTTGGCGTGCCCATAAACTTCCTGATGGTCGCGCAAGGGTTTTCCGGCAATCGTCAGTCCCTCTTCAAGAACGAATGCGGTATCGCCAAGGGTGAGGGAGTTTCCCTCGATCGCGGTGGAGGTATGCGTCCATAAGTTCCGGATCTGGGCCAACAGGATGGCTTTGATATCCGGATCCAAGTCCGAATAAAAAAATGTCATCGACTTTTCCCCCTCAAGCTTTCCCTTCCCGATTCTGCGATCGTTCTTTGCTTGGAATTTCGGAAAGCTCTCGGACTCCCGGCACATGGGGGTTCGACAAGACCTTCTCATTGACCCCCTCTTGGCCTACGGCCTAAGAAGGGGAATGCGCGGACAGGAGTTCAACTTCTATGACGATCTTCGATACGCTAAGAATGGCTCAGATATTGGAGCCGGCGGCCAGGATTGAACCGACGACCTGTCGATTACGAATCTATCGATAAACGAACACCCCACACAAATTACATCCTTATTTCTTGCCATTCTCCGAGAATCGCTCTATTATTAAAGATCGAATTTGGTGTAATTTTGGTGTAATGGCTTTAAAAAAAGTCAATAAGGAGGGTCCGGTGGCGACATTTCAAAAACGGTCCGGAAACTGGAGAGCGATCGTCACAAGAAAAGGATTTCCCCGCCAGGCAAAAACCTTTGACACCAAGACAGAAGCGGAAACATGGGCCGCCACCCTCGAATCGGAGATGGGCCGGGGCGTGTTCGTCTCCCGGAAAGAGGCCGAAAGCACGACTCTTTCCGAAGCCCTGAACCGATATCTATCTGAAGTCTCGTCTCTCAAGAGAAGTCACCGGACAGAAAAAATCTATGCGGAAACATGGAAGAAGACGTTCGGTCCTCGCTCCTTGGCCTCCATCACCTCGACCGACATCGCTAAATACAGGGACAAGCGTCTCCGAGAAGTTTCTGAAAACATGGTCCGCCTCGAACTGGCTTTACTATCACACGTCTTCACGATCGCCGTCAAGGAATGGGGGATGACGGGTCTCGTCAACCCGGTGATGCAGATCCGAAAGCCAAAACTGCCTCCGGGAAGAGACAGAAGACTCCTTCCCGGCGAACTGGACCGGATCCTCTCCGCCTCGGAATCTCCGGTCCTTCCTGCCCTCGCCCGGTTCGCCGTCGAAACGGGGATGCGACAGGCAGAAATCTCCGGGATGACCTGGGACCTGGTGGACCTCAAGAAGCGGACGGTGACGTTACTCGTGACGAAGAACGGGGAGAAGCGGATCGTGCCCCTCTCTCCGGAGGCCGTCCGGATCCTCGAACGGATCCCCCGGAGACTCGACGGGAAGGTCTGGGGCGTGACGTGTCACGCCGTGTCGGTCGCCTGGCGTCGGGCCGTCGTCCGAGCCCGGGCCACCTACGAGAAGGAATGCGAGGAGAAGGGAACGAAGCCGGATCCGGCCTTCCTGGGGAATCTCACCTTTCACGACCTCCGGCACGAGGCGACCAGCCGGTTCTTCGAGAAGGGACTGAACCCCATGCAGGTGGCGGCCATCACCGGGCACAAGACTTTGCAGATGCTGAAACGGTATACTCACCTGAAAGCGGAGGATCTGGCGGAGTTGCTGAAATAAAAAATCTGGGAGGAATTATGTGGAATGTCGAGTGGGAGCAAGAAACTGACGGCCGCTGGATTGCGGAAATTCCCGATATCCCTGGGGTCATGGCCTACGGGACGACAAGGGACGAGGCGCTTCGCAACGTCGAAATTCTGGCGTTGAAAGTCCTGACCGAACGATTGGAGCGTGGGGAAGAGGTAATGGGGATCAATGCCCTGTTCCATGCCGTATGAGCCAATGGCCGTCAAAGAAATCTTCGGAAGTTCTTCGAGCCTTGCAACAAGTCGGATGGTCAGTGGTGCGGCAAACGGGATCCCATCGGATTCTCAGGAGGGAAGGCTGGACGGATTATGTCTTTTCTTTCCATGATGCAGAAGAGATAGGCCCCCGGATGATGGCCCGGATTGCCAAAAAAACAGGACTCACCCCGAAAGATCTATAGAACTTCAATTCACCAAAAAGATCCGCGTTCCCGGGCCCTGGGGGCCTTCCAGTAAATACAGGCTCGGGTTCGACCCGCACGGGACGGTGAATTTCTATGTATGTCGATAACTTATCAAAGGTCGTTATGATAATCATAACGACCTTAAGAATCATGATGCGAATGCCCCCCCATCCCTCAGAGACCCGAAGGGGTTGCTGGATCTCAATTCGTTTTACGGGAATGCAGATAAATGTCGCGGAGATGAACTCCATGGCCCCGGGAAGGCCCGGACCATGGGGGGGCGCTTTCCACCCCCCCTCCATCGGGATGGTCGCACGGAAACGCATCATGATTCCCCCCACCCCCCCCATTTCGTAACCGGAAACGAAACCGAATCATGATGCGAATGCCACCATTTCGTAACCGGAAACGAAACCGAATCATGATGCGAATGCCCCCCATTTCGTAACCGGAAACGAAACCAACCCCACTCCCCGGATTATCGCAACACTTGTCGCAACAAGCCTCCCCACGCTTTTCGCAACACCGATTGTCGAAACACGGAGTGTTACGACAATCGGGGGGAGGTGCCTGCGCGTAGCGCCCTCCCCCCTCTTCTCTCCGCAAACCAAACTGCGAAAACTCCGCAAACAAACCCGCTGGACACCCACCCCCCCGGCATGCTAGGATCCCGGTACGAACATTCGGCCACCCCAACGGAGGACACCATGACACCCGACGAAATGAACGAGCTTACCAAGACCGCCAGAACGCTAGCAAACGAGATCCTGACAAACAAGCTCAGCCCACGCTCGGAAGCCGCCTATGCCGCCATCGTCGACCGCTGCTGGATCCGCGACGCAGAAGGAAACACGGAAGGCTTCGAGTATCCGCCCGAGCCCACACGAAGGGGGACATACTACCAGTACCGGGCGGCATTCCGAAGATACCTGGCCGGCCAGGTCAAGGCGATCCTGACCCGCGCCGACTCCTGCCAGCGGTCAGGAAACCAGGAGATGCGGGAAGCCGAGCTGTCGAGCCTGCCGGAGATCCTGGAGCTGCTCGGGCCGACCGGGTTCGGGAAGAAATTCGTCGCCCACCAAGAAACGGAGCGAACTGAAAACAGAAGTAAGCGAAAAACCCTCCGATATTTTCCGAAAGACTGGGAGGAGAAAGTTTTTGAGGCGGCGACCCCGACCTGGCGACCGGCGATCGCGGTCCTGGCTTTGGCCGGTTGCAGACCCGGTGAATTGGCAAAGGGAGTATCTGTGACCAAGAACGGCGACTCGGTAACGTTCAGGATATCCGGAATAAAAACAAATAGCGGCCATGGTCAGCCGGAACGGACAATCACGATATCGAGGACGGACCTCACGGCCCGTTTCATAGATGCCCTTCCCGACGAGGGAGAGGTCAAAGTAAACGCGGGGAGCCTCCGGACGACTCTTAACCGTCTCTCGCACCGACTATGGCCGAAAAAGAAAGCGACCATAAGCGCTTACTCATTCAGACACCGTGCCGCGTCGGATGTGAAGGCGGCCGGGGTCGCCCCCGTCGTGATCGCGGCGACACTTGGGCACGCTGTGACGAAAACCCAGAGTATGTACGGTGCTTCCGCCCAGGGCTCCGCATCGCGAGGAGAAGGGATCACGGCCGCCGGGAGCCGCCCCATCAAAGACAATCGCCGCCTTCCTCCGGGCCTCCGGGAGGACCTGGCCGAGGCCGAGGCCGCCCGGCCGGAATAGCCTCGGGTCGCCTCCCGGCGCGGCCGCGGCGCCGAGGGAGAGGCAGGGGGGGGCGAAGGGGTTCCCCCGCCGTGGCCGTTGGCCCCGGCTGGCGGAATGGGGATGGGGTGGGAGTTTCCTCTTCGCCCAGGTCCTCATCCCCTTTTCCCTGTGTGAGACAATCGCTCGCGTTCTTCCTGAATTTCGCGTTCGTAGGCTTCACGCTCTTTTCTTGCTGCAAACGCCCAAATGTCGTTTTCGTCCTCCTTGGAATCCTCTTTTTTCGCTAACGGGTCGAACTTGAAAATATTTCTCTCGATGCTAACCCACCGTCTTGTCTTGTTTTTTGTTCTTTTTCCAGTCGCCGGCGCGTCGATCCACCCCTCTTCCAGGGACCTGACCATGAATCCCGGCTTGTTTGATAGTTTTTTATCGGAGGCCATGCGGACCACCTCCTCGATCCTCTCTTTGGTATGTGATTCGGCTAGGACCCGGGCCACTTCTTCCCGGACTCCTTCCCGGATTAGGAGTAAATAGCCCTGGCCCTGGTCTTGGGTTTGGGGGCCTTGGCCTTCCCCGCCTTTTGCCTCTCCCTCTGCGGAAGTTTTTTCGCTTTTATCTTTTTGGCTGGTAATGGAAAAATCGCCAAATTTCTCGACCTCTCCTACAACATCAACATTCTTTTTCTTTTCTTCTTTTTCTTTTTGGTTCAATCTTGTTTGTTTATTTCCCCCTTTTGCGTCTGCGCAATTTGCATCCCTGCTATAGGGGGGGATGCAAGTTGATCCTCCTTCTCCTTCCAAAAACTCAAACTCGTGTTCCCATCGGAAAATTGGTCGCCCTTGATTTTTTCCTTTTTCGGATGGAACTCGAAACTTCCTCGATCGCCACCATCCGATATTTTCCAATTCTCGCCGCGACGAAGCCCATATTTTGTCGCTTATTCCGAGAATTCTTTTGAGAGATTCGACTCGTATTTCAAATCCGTCAGACCTCCCGCAGAGCCATGCCGCCAGTGCGCGGGCCTGCAAGCTCAATCTTTTGTCTTCGAGTAATGCGTTCGGAACGATTCCGAACGGTAATTTATTCTTAACCTTCAGTGTTGTTGTGGAGGGGGTCATTTGGCACCCCCTTCGCCAGGAGCTTTTGCTTTGTTTTTTGCCCCACGAGGGCGGCCAGGCTTACGTTTTTCAGTAATTACACCATTGGTGTAATCGCTCTGAGCGTTGGCTGGTGCTGTCGGGAGAGGATTTTCTTGGGGAAAAAGATAGGCGATGAGGTCCTCCAGCAGAACATACTGCCGCCCACCGGCCCGCTGGGAAATTCTGAGGGCGAACCCCCCCCCGCGCCACTGTCTCTTGTATAGTGCCTCCCGGCCAATGCCCAAAACCCTTGCGGCCTCTTGCATTTGGAGGGTTTGGCGGGGAAAAAAGAAAGCCCGAAGGGCCTCGGGACCTGAAAAATTGAAGTTTTCTGGCGAATTCGTCCACCGAAAGGCTTGTGCTGGCATGCGCGGACCTCCTAAAGTAGGTAGTAGGTTCCGGCCTCCAGTTGACTGGTCAGCCAAAGTTGAGTTTGGTTTGGTTTTCGACACAAAAAAAAGCCGGACAGGGTCTCCCCCATCCGGCCTCCAGTTGACTGGTCGGCACGATGTCGATAATTTAAGTCTACCTGTTTTTTTTAATGTGTCAACCCCCCCTTCTTCTGTGGTGCAATGGAATTATTCGAAAAGTCACAAAGTGGCTAAAATCCTCGTTTTCCGCATGGTGTTCTTGGTGTAATTTTGGTGTAATGAGATTCAGAAAATGGGTATAAATGAAGTCACAAAGGGTCACAAGAGGAAACGTCCTGATCCCTTGTTTTTGGCTCTGGTGTTGGATATTTTAGGGGAGAAGATGGAGCCGGCGGTCGGGATTGAACCGACGACCTGTCGATTACGAATCGACTGCACTACCACTGTGCTACGCCGGCAGGAGAAGGAAGGAAAAGACGCAGAGGTAATCATAGCGAAAGAGGGAATCCGAGGCAAGCCTTTTAGAGGCCTGCCCCGCCGCTCTCTTCGCGAGAACGCCCGTCAGTTCTTTGCGGGGAGGGCCCCCTTCCAGGGCGTCACCTTCCCGGCAAGGACCCCGATCTTGTCCCGGCTCGTCTCGAATCCCTCCTTCCGGACCTTCAGGAGGTGGACTCCCGGAGCGATGTCCAGAGCGAGAGGGGTCACCCCGTAATAGATCCCGTCGAGATAGACCTTGGCCCCGGAAGGCTGGGAGACGACCTCGATCCGTCCCTTGTCGGAGGGAACACTCCCCGCCACCTTGCCCTCGGGGGTCTTGGGAACGTCGGCCATCATCCCCGAAAGGACCTGCACCGATCCCGGGTGCGCCGAATTGATCTTCGGAAGAACCCGGTCGATCGACTGGATGACCACGTTGTGAAGACCTTCGTCGAGGCGCATGGCCGCATAGTCCGTCGGGGCCTTTTTCGAGACCTTCCTGTCGTAGGTGTCGTGATGGAGGGTGTTCCCCCAGATGATCCTCCCCGACTGGCTGTCGAGATAGTAGAGCTCGACCCGGGTCTGGGTCGTGGCGGCAAGCGCGGTAAACTTCCCCTTGACGGCCCCGCTGATCCCGCCTGAGCGGAGAAGGAACTCGTAGTTCCGGATCTTTCCGATCACAAAGATATCGACGTCCGGATAGCGCGTCCGCAAGGCGCGCACCCACGACTTCGTCGAAAAGGAGAAGTTGTCGGGCGGAGTTTTGATCCAGACGGCCTTGAGGCCGAGATAGCGATAGGTGTCTACAAAGGCCTTGGTGACGTGGGCGGGAACATTGTCCTTGGTATGAAAGGTGTTCGATCCCCAGCCGATCAGGGTATCGTCCCCCATAAGCCGCTTGGCGACCCGATGGTCCTCGAAGGTCACAAATCCGAATCTGAGAGAGGAGCGGAACTCGTTGGGCTGGGTCTCTCCCGAGTTCGGGCTGTAGCTCAGCACAACCGGCGTCTGGGCGCAGGAAGCCGTCGAAACAAAGACGACAACAAGACAGATAAAGAGAAGACGGGAAAGCATCTTACGCATCAGTTCTGACCTCCGGGGGATGAGGGGAACAAGGGAGAGGGCGATCCCGGCGATCCCGAGTTCCCGCCTGACGAAGGCGACGGCACCAGGGGAACGGTCTTGACTCGGGCCGGGGACTGCGTGCCCGCAGCCGGGGAGGGGACTCCCTTGCCGGGCGTCACCGCGGGAGACTTCTTCCGTGAAACTCCCGAGGAGGCGGAGAGGGATTTCCGGGGGGCAAGAGAGGGGGATTTGAGCGATTTCATGTGGCGAAGCGACTGCCGGTTAATGCGACGGTGAAGGACCGGCTGCGCGTTCGGGCCGGCGAGACCCAGCCTCTTTCCGTTAAGAAACAGGGCCAGGCCGTCGCCCGACTGGGTCGAGAATGTCATGAAGTTCTTTCCGACCAGGGTCCGCTCGTCCCCCGGATTGAGACGAAAGTGGCGGACGGTCCCATCGTCGACCGAGATGACCACCCAGACGCTCTTGAGCCCTACCATCCGAAGCGTCAGCCGACCGGCGGGAACGGCCGGCGCCGGGGAGGCTCCCGATGACGGGACCGCTGGCTGAACCGGAACCGGAGGCTTTCCCGAAGCCTCCGGGGGGGAGGAAGGCGAAGAAGCGGAGGGAGAGGGCGCGGGAGCGGAAGAACCTGTCGCAGGAGCCGGGACGGAGGTTCCTGCAGAAGGGGAGGCTGGCGGAACGGGCGGCGCCGGCGACGAAGGGGCGGTCGAGGAGAAGGTCAACGGGGGGGACGGGAGCCGCTTTGTGGTCTTTCTCTCGTGCTTGGCGGCAAGCCCTCCGACGATGAGCACCAGGACGATTCCGCCTGCGATCCAGTAGAGTCGGGCATCCCCCCCCCTGGGCCGGGACCAGGCGGGCGGCCTGACGGAGGCAGAGGACGGGCTCTCCCCGGGATCGGGAGCGACGGTCCGCGCCCAATCCTTCTGGAAGGCCGCGAGGATCGAAGGCACGTCGAGATCGAGGTGTTCGGCATAGACCTTCACGTGACCCCGGGCATAGACCATGCTGGGGTACTGGTTCCAGTCCCCCTTCTCCATCACCGAGACCCATCCCGGACTGATGTGGGTCACACTGTCGATGTCGTCGATCGTCAGCCCCTTCGCCTCGCGGGTCCGGGTCAGGATGGAGGAAACCGGCTCCGAAAGCGTTGGCTCGTTCGTCTCTCCACCCGTTTCCGGTGCGTTCACTTCCTCATTGGCCATGGTCTGTCCTTCACATTTTGGTCTATATCGTTAGGGCTGACTTCGCGGCGCAGGCATTGTCCCTGCGCCGGTCGGGGGCTGGTCCCCGGGAAAGCTCCGGGCCGGGGACTCCCCCGCCTTGCCCGGGATCCCCTTCGGGACCTTCCTCCCGTCGACTCCTTTGGGGAGCAAAAGAAGATAGCGCTTCGACTTGACCCCGACCTTCGAGTTCGGGTCGAGTCGAACCGCCTCCCCGAAGGCCTCGGCGGCACGAACCGGATTGTCGAGCTTGAGATAGGCCTTCCCGATCTCGTAGTAGCCGGCCGAAAAGTCCGGAGCGAGACGGATCGTCTGCGAAAAGTCGGCCAGCGCCTTCTCGTAGGCGCCCTCGGTCATGTGGACCTTGCCCAGCCAGTAGTAGGCCGGAAGGAACCGGTCGTTCCGCAGGATCGCCTTGGCGAAATACTCCTTCGCCTTCTCGTACCGCCCCGTCAGCATGTAGACCTTCCCGATGTTGACCAGCGGAAAGTAGGGGGTCTTGTTCAGGGTATTCTTGAGGGCCTTGTGAAAATTTTTAAGCGCCTCCGGGTATTCCTTTTCCTCGAGAGCGATCTCTCCCAGGTAGTTGTAGGTCGAGGAGGGATCGTCGTTGTGCCGGAGGGCCTTTTTAAATTCGATCCTGGCGTCGGTCATGTCGTGCATCAGGTAGTAGACATGACCCAGCGAGTAGTGCACCTTGGGGATGTTCGGGTCGAGATGGTTGGCGTACTCGAACTCCCAGAAGGCCCCCTGGAGCTGGTGGTTTTTGAGGTTTCTGAGCCCCCCGTTGTAGTGCTCGATGGCCATGTGATGATTTCTCGAGGAGACCGCGGGATGACAGGCGGACACGGCCAGAAGAGATCCCCCCAGGACCACTCCATGAACCCCCCGTAGCCTCCCCCTCCCCTTCAAGTCTAGAGCCTCCGTTCCCCGGCGTCGATCCGGGGAAACCCCGTAAGGTCGCCGAACTCCCCGATTCTCCGGGAGATCTGTTCCGTCGTCAAAGACTTCGTCCCTGCAGTGCCGAAGTCGGAGACGCAGAAGGAGGCCATGGCCGAGCCCACGATGGCCGCCTGCTTCAAAAACTCCGGAGTGATGCGGCCGTGGCGGGTAAGATAGCCCAGAAGTCCCCCGGCAAAGGAGTCTCCGGCCCCCGTCGGGTCCTTCACCACCTCAAGAGGCATGGCGGGAGAGGCAAAGACGCCCCCCTCGAAAAAGACGAGGGCTCCGTGTTCGCCCTTCTTGAGGACGATCACCTTTGGGCCCATCTCCCGGATAGCCGCTGCCGCCCGGACGAGGTTGAATTCGCCCGTCAGCATCCGCGCCTCCGACTCGTTGATCGTAAGGAGGTCGACCCGGCGAAGGACCGAAAGAAGCGCCTCCTTCTTCGACTCGATCCAGTAGTTCATGGTATCGAGGGCGACAAGAGCCGGGCGCGCCGAAAGAGAGTCGAGGATGCGGCCCTGGATCTCGGGATCGATATTCGCGAGAAAAAGAGTCTCCGGCCGCGGATAGTGCTCCACCACCTTCGGGTCGAAGGAAAGAAGGCAGTTGAGACGGGTCTCCCGGGTGATGGCGGTGTTCAGGTCGTAGGTGTACTCGCCGGTCCAGGCAAAGGTCTTCTCGGAGCTCCTTTCGATACCCCGGGCATCGATCTTCCGAGACGCGAGAAGCGCAAGCCCCTCCTCCGGGTAGTCCGTACCCACCACCGCCACAACACCCACCGAGGTCCAGTAGGAGGCCGCGATCGCCCCGTAGAAGGCCGAGCCGCCCAGGGCCCGGGAGACGCTCCCGAAGGGGGTGGTGACATCGTCGAGAGCCACCGTCCCGACAATGACGAGCTTCGGGGTCATCGAGCGCCTCCCTTCGACGCGGGCGGCGGGGGGGGAGGAAGGATTCCGAGGAAGGAGAGCCTCTCCAGGGTCGCCTCGGGGATCGCGTCGCGGTGGGTGATCAGGGCATTGGCCGGAGCCTCCTGGCACGAACAGGTGCCGTGGCGCCGGACGGAGGAGAGGGCCTTCTCGAGGATCCGGTTGGCGCTCGCCACGTTCTTTGCGATCACGGCAAGCACGTCCGAGACCGTCACCGCATCGTGGTCCGGATGCCAGCAGTCGAAGTCGGTCGACAGAGCCAGAGTGGCATAGCAGATCCCGGCCTCCCGGGCGAGCCGGGCTTCGGTCACATTGGTCATCCCGATGACATGGGCCCCGAACTGGCGGTAGAGAAAGGATTCGGCCTGGGTGGAGAAAGCCGGTCCCTCCATGCAGTAGTAGGTCCCTCCAGAGTGGTGTCGGGCCCCCGTGGCACGACAGGCCTCAACGAGAGTCTTCGCCAGATCGGCGCAGATGGGATGGGCAAAGCCCGTATGCCCTACGGCTCCCTGGCCGTAGAAGGTCGAGGGGCGTCCGCGGGTCCCGTCGATGAACTGGTCGACCACCACCATATCCCCCGGCACGATCTCCTCCCGGAGCGAGCCGACCGCCGAAACGGAGAAAATCCGCTTGACCCCCAGCGCGGCAAATCCTGCGATGTTGGCACGGTAGTTGATCTCCCCGGGAAGGTATCGGTGGCCGGCTCCGTGGCGGGAGAGAAAGACCACGGGAACCCCGCCGAGCGACCCCGTCATGAAGGGGTCGGAGGGCTGGCCCCACGGGGTCTCCACCACCGTCGGAACGAGATCCGACAGACCTTTGAGCTGATACAGACCCGAACCGCCGATCACGCCGACCGGCGCCTCCCCCCCCGACGCGACTCCCCGCTTTTTACCCGTCTTCCCGGACCCTTGGCTCACGCACTCCTCCATAAAATTGCAAAAACGTTCCTGACATCAAAAATTCTTAGGATTCTACCATAATTTGAGTCAGACTCCAAGGGAATTCCGGCATGTTTTTTTCGCTCGGGACCCGACTCCCGCCCGTCATCGGACATAAAGCATCCCAGACAAGGCTCAAAGCGGAAGGTGCCGAGGGCGTCCCAGGAGAGAGACGGGCCGGGGCCGGTCAAGGGCCGATTCGATCCCCCATCGGGAGCGCCGTTTGGTCTGCCCTCTCGGGATCGACCGCGAGGGCTCCCCGCATGTGCCTAAACCACGTCACCTGGCGCTTGGCATACTGGCGGGTCTTTTGCGCAATCGCCGCTTGAAGCTCCTGCCGTGTCAGGCGGCCGGAGAGATGCGCCACCACCTCCCGGTATCCCAGCGAATCAAATCCCGGAGAGGCGGGATCGGCCCCGGAAGAGAGCAGTGCCTCGACCTCCTCGATCCATCCTGCCGACAGCATCTCTTCTACGCGCCGCCCGATCGCCTCGTAGAGGCGGCTTCGCTCGGGGGAAAGCACCAGAAAGCTCCGAACAGAAAGACCCTCTCCGCGATAGCGTCGATAGAGCTCTGTCGGAGGGAGGCCGTAGAGGTCGTAGAGGAAGAGGGCCCGAAGGAGGCGCACCCGGTCGCCGGGATGGAGGGCCTGTGCCCGGGGGGGGTCGACTCCGGCCAGACGTTCGTAGAGGACGGCGGTAGGAACAGCCTCCATCCTTCTCCGGTACTCTTCCCCCTCCAGAGCAGGGGAGCCGGGAGTCTCGGGAAGGACGACGATTCCGTCGAGGAGGGCTCGAAGATACAGCCCCGTTCCGCCGCAGAGAACGACCCTCTTTTTGCGGGACTGGATCTCTTCGATCGCCCGGCGGGCATCTCTGACAAAGGCCCCGGCGCTGTAGGGCTCCCGGATTGAGCAGAGGTCGATCAGGTGGTGGGGCACACCCTCCCGGTCGGCCCGGGAAGGCTTCCCCGTCCCCACAGAGATCTCCCGGTAGACCTGCCGGCTGTCAACCGAAACGATTTCGCCATCGTGGGCCCGGGCCCATGCCAGCGCCATCCGGCTCTTGCCCGAGGCGGTGGGGCCGGCGATGACGAGGTCGACCGCCTCTAGCGGCCGAACCACGAATCGATGGCCGACCGGCCGAGAGAAAGGATGGTCGGCCTCCCGTGGGGACAGCTGTAAGGGTGGTCGGTCGCAAGAAGCTCCCGGACGAGCCGCTCCCCGTCCTCAGGGCCGATCGTGTCGTTCTTCCGGACGCTCCGGTGACAGGAGAGGGTCATGAGAATCTCGTCGATCCGGTCTGAGCGCAAAAGAGGCACCTCGAAGTTTCTCGAGTGCTGTCCGAGTTCGTCGAGAGCGCCCAGGGGATCCCGGTCTTCGAGGAGCGCCGGAACCGCCCGGATCCGGAAGAGATCCGGGCCGGAGCGGTCGAGGTCGAACCCCAGATGGGCGAGCTCCTCGAGACGGCTGTCGAGATGGTCGGCCACCGAGAGCGCAACCCGGTAGGAAAGGGGAAAAAGGAGGTTCTGGCGGGCGCCGCCTCCCTCCATCAGAGCCTTCCGGTAGCGTTCGTAGTTGATCCTCTCGTGGGCGGTGTGCCAGTCCACGAGCCAGAGCTCTTCGCCGTTTGTTGCGACAAGGTAGGTCCCGGCCCATTGCCCAACCACCGAGAGGGCGTCAGAAGAGGGCCGCCCTCCGGAAAAAACCGAGGGAAGGGACTTGAGAAGCTCGGGGATCTCCCGAAAAGACGGCCGTTCGCTCTCCTCGCTCCCCCCTCCGAAGCTCCCCCGGCCTTTTTTTGCAGCAAAGGGAGAAGAGGGGACAGCGCCCCCCCGGAAAGCCGGAGAGGTCGGCTCCCGGAAAGAAGAGGAAGCGCCCTCCAAGCTCTCCTCCCCCAACGCCGCGCCGGGGCGCTCCGGAGAACCCGACGGGGGAGAGACAAAAGACACGTCTCCCCTGCCCCCCGCCACCCGGTTCGCCGGCAAACCGCTCTCGTGCCCCTCCCCCGGGCCCTCCGGGAAGGGAGCGGCGCTCCGATCGGAAGAAGGGAGTGCGTGGGAGGAGGACTCTCGAAGAGCCCCCCCGCCCTCCGAGAATCGCTCGAAGGCCTCGGTAATCACTCTCCGGAGAAGGGAGAAAATCCGGTCTCCCTCGAGAAGACGGACCTCGCGCTTGGTCGGATGGACATTGACGTCGAAGCGGTCGGGGGGGATCTCGAGATAGGCCCAGACCCCGGCATGAAGATCCCGGGAGATGCGCCCCATGGCTCCCTGGGTGATCGCCTCGAAAAGGGCCGGATGACGGATCCAACGCCGATTGAGGAAAAGGTGCTGGTATTGGCGATCCTTCCTGAGCCTGTCCGGACGGAGAAGAACCGCCGTCACCCGAAGCTCCTCCCCTCCCCGTTCGTGGAGAAGGAGGTCCTCCTCCGAAAAGGCCGGGTAGAGATCGAGGAGGCGAAGGAGCGGGGAGTCCCGGGAGGGGAGAGAGAAGAGCTTTCGTGTCGGAGTCGAAAGCTCGAAATGGATCTCGGGGAACCCCAGGACCACGCGCTGGAAGGTCTCCGTCAGGTGTCCCTGCTCCGTCTGGGGGGAGCGAAGATACTTCCGGCGGACAGGAAGGTTGAAAAAGAGATCCCGGACGGCGACCGTCGTGCCGACGGGCCCGGACCAGGGAGAGATCACGGGGTCGGCGCCCGGAACGATCTCCATCCGACCGCCCGGCTCCTCCGAGCGATGACGGGTCTCGACCGTGACGCGAGAGACAGAGGCGATCGACGCCAGAGCCTCCCCGCGAAAGCCCATGGTCCTTGTCCTGACAAGATCCTCAAAGGAGGCGATCTTGCTTGTCGCATGACGGAGAAAGGCCCGGGGAAGATCCTCCCGGAGGATCCCCGATCCGTTGTCTTCGACGCGGACAAGCCCTTCGCCCGAGGAGTCCACGACGACGGAGATTCTGGTCGCTCCCGAATCGAGGCTGTTTTCGAGAAGCTCCTTGAGAACGGATGCGGGCCGTTCGACGACCTCCCCCGCCGCAATCTGGTTGACCAGCGCCGCCGGAAGTTCGCGGATCAGGCCCATCGGCTATTCGTCCAAGCGGGAGAGGCGTCTTTTGGCGAGGTCGTCGAGCTGCGGCTCCAGGGGAAAGAGTTCGAGAACCCTCTTGTAGCTCTTGATGGCGGCCCGCTTGTTGCCAAGCTTCTCGTAAACCTGTCCCTTCTTGTAGTAGGAGGTGGCCTTCTTGGGGCTGTCGACATACTTGTGGATCACGGCGTCGTAGAGGGCGAGGGCCCGCTTATAGTGGCTGAGATTGAAGTGCGACTGAGCCTCCCAGAAGACGGCCGAAGAGGCAAGATGGGAGTCGGGATACTCCCGGACGAGGCGGTCGAACTCTGAGATGGCGATGTCGAAATGGCCGGCCTGATAGTCGGCATAGGCCTGATGGTAGATCATGTCGGGAGACTCCGTGGAGTTCCGGGGCGCTGCGCCGGCCGCTGCGCCGGACGCCCCCCCCGCAGCGGCAACCCCGGGAACAGGAGGAGCCGTGGCCGACGGTGCGGCTCCGGAGGGCTTGGGCGCAGCCGGCGGAGCCTGGGCCTCGATGCGGTTCATAAGCTGGTCGAGACGATGGTTCATGCGCTCGATCCGGTCCCGGAGACGGGCAATGCGGAGCTTCTGGTTGTCGAGGCGGGTCTCGATATCCGCAAGCTGGGTTCCCCCGGAGACACCTTCGCCCCCGGCGCTCTGGCGCTCGATCTTGGTCATCTTGGTCGACAGGGTGTCGACCTGGGCCCGGAGGTCGGAGACATCGGAGGGGGAGGCGCAGGCGGAGAGCCCCAAGGAGAGCGCAAGAAAAAATCCGGCTCCCGAGAGCGTTTTCCGTGTCGTCACGAAACCTCCTTTTCGGTCTTTGATGGTCAATCGTCTCTCCTTACAAGGCTTTTTCCAATGCCGGGACGGCTCAAGGCCCCGACCATGAAGGCGTGAGAACACTGCGGCGGTAGTGGCCAAGGAGCTCGCGTCCGTGACCGTCGATCCAGATCCTGGCCAGGGTGGAGTGGCCGCGGATCTGTCGGGTGTAGAGAAGGAATCGTCCATCGGGGGACCAGCTGGGACTGTCGTCCCGCCCTGCTCCCCGGGTGATCATGATCCGGGAGGAGCCGTCCGGACTGATCAGGCATATTTTAGGACGATGGAGGTCGTTCATGCAAACATAGGCGATCCAGTCCCCACGGGGAGACCAGGCGGGGGCCACATTGTAGCTTCCGTCGAAGGTCAGCCGGTGCAGGTTGGAGCCGTCGGAGTCCATCAGGAAGATCTGTGGATGGCCGTCGCGGTCGGAGACAAAGGCCAGGGCATTCCCGGAAGGGGCAAAGGTCGGGGAGAGGCTGTTGCTGCTCGAATAGGTCAGCCGGACCAGACTCTTCGTCGCGAATGTGTAGAGATAGATCTGGGTATGCTGGGAGGCCCGTCCCCGCGAGAGCGCCACCGCAAGACGCGCTCCGTCGGGAGAGACGGTCGGGGTGATGTTGAGTCCGGGATAGGCAAAGAGCATATGGCGGCTCCCGGTGGAGAGATCATAGTCGATGATCTGGGGGTCGCCATGGAGATAGGTGACGTAGAAAATATGCCGTTTGTCTCGGGACCAGGCAGGATTGAAGGCCAGAACATGGTCGAAGGTCATCCGTCGGGCGTTCTCCCCGTCGAAGTCCATCGTGAAAAGATCGTAGCCCCGGCGGGTCTTGCCGACAAAGGCAATGCGGCTGGTGGCCACGCCCCGGATCCCGGCAAACTGAAAGAGAATGTCGTCGACAAAACGATGGACAAGTTCCGAGTATTTCCCCCCGGTCCGGTAGATCTTGTCGAGAAGGATGGCCCCGTTGAGGGGATCCCGGACGACTCCGTGCAAGGTGGTGCCATCGGCGGCAAGAGCGAACTGCATGCCGACGACCCCCTCGGCCCCCAAAGAGGAGACCGATCGGGCCGAAACCGCGTCGAAGGGCTCCCGGTCAAGCGAAAGGGCGAGGGGGGGCGGAGGAGTCAGGATCTCGAAGTATCCCGTCTCGATGAGATCTTTTTTGACCAGCGCCTCGGCCTTCCTCGTCAGGTAGGAGCGTTCTTTCCGCTCCATGTTTCCGACGAGAACGACCTTAAAGGAGAGCCGGGTCTCGTTCGTGATGACGGAGAGATCGACGGAGCCCGCCGGAGAAGGCGCCCCGACGAGAAGTGCCGCTCCCGTAAGAATCGTACCGAAGACCGAAAAAAAGAATCGCCTGACCATCAGAAACCTTGCCTTTTCGTTGCCTGAAGGGTGACCGTCACCGCCTCCTTCTCCTTCCCGTAGGAGGGAGGAAAGGGCGGAAAGGGAACCGACCGGAGAATAGCGTAACGGGCGGCATCGTCGAAGACCTGCGAGCCTGAGCGCGTGACGAGAACAGGATCCCCGTCAAGCTCCCCGTTCTTCCGAAGAGTGAAGCTGACCGTGACCGATCGGCCGTGGGAGCCCGGAGGAGGCGACCAGTTCGACTTGATCCGAGCGATCAAAAGGTGCTGAAGATAGCTCGGGAAATGCGTTCCGGCCAGGTCCATATGTACCGGCACCGGGTTCGAAACGGCCGCCGGGGCCGCCTTCGCACTTTGGAGCTTTCTTGTGGACTCCTTCGTCACCTTCGAAGGGGCAAGCGCCTTTCGCTTGAGAGACGTCTTCCGAAGCGGAGACTTTTTTGCCGGGGCCTTCCTTTTCACCTTCTTGACGGGCCTGCGGACCGGTTTTCTCACGGGCTTCGGGACCGGAGCCCTGTGGATCACCCGCGGCGCCGGAGCCCGATGAACGGGACGCGGAGGAGGCGGGGGTGGCGGCGGTGGCGCGATCTTCTTTTGCGGAGGCGCCGGCGGAGCAGGCGGCGGAGCGGACTCCGGCGCCAGCTGGTTTTCGGGGATCAGTGCCACTGTGGTTGCGGTCTGATACCCCAAAGACAGGGGCTTCCGGTGAAAAAGGAAAAAAGCCAAGGCTCCCGCATGGAGCATCAGCGAAGCGACCAGGAACACACCGATCCCGCGTTCGCCCGTGGATCGGACTCCAGAACGGATCACGTCACGCTATTCCGGATTTTTGGGAGTGGGGGCGGTAATCATGCCCAACCGGTCAATGCCGGCAAGCTTCACAACGTCCATCAGATGGACGACGGTTCCATAATCGACCTTGCTGTCGGCCTTGAGATAGACGACGACCCGCTTGTCCTCCTTGTAGCGGCGGGCAAGCAGTGCCGAAAGCGCCTCCCATGTGACCGCGTGCCCGTTCACATAGATCTGCTTCGCCGTCGTCACACTGACGATAACCTTGGGAACCGGCTTCTTGAGGCTGTTGGCGCTCGTCTTCGGAAGGTTGATCTTGAGGCCGCGATAGAGAAGGGGCGTCGTCACCATGAAGATGATCAGGAGAACGAGAACAACGTCGATAAAGGGCACCATGTTGATCTCGGACAGCATGCGGTCGCGCTTGGATCCCGACTCGAATTTCACGAACTCTCCCGCTCAAAATGACGCGGCCGAAAGCGGCTGGTGTGGTTACTCCTTCCAGCGGCCTTCGGCCATCAGGTTCAGAAGCTCCATATTGAAGGACTCCGCCAGCGACTCGACGGTCCGGATTCTCTGGAGGAAGTAGTTGTAGGCGATCACGGACGGAATGGCCGCAAAAAGACCGGCGGCGGTTGTGACTAGCGCGTCGGCGATCCCCGGGGCGACCGAGGCGATGCTGACCGACGACTGGTGGCTGATATCGCGGAAGGCGTGAATGATCCCCCAGACCGTTCCAAAAAGCCCCACAAAAGGAGAGATATTCGCCGTCGTCGCCAAAATCGGCAGGTAGGACTCAAGACGGGTCAACTCCTCCTGGCGGGCCTGAAGAAGAGTCCGGTGGACAATCTCGAGGTCGGTCTCGCGCAATCCTTCGCCGCGGCTTGCCGCCCTCTCCTCGATGGCCCGGATCTTTTCGTAGGCGCTTCGAAACATGAAGGCCAGGGTCGATCTCCGGAAGTCCCCCGCATCCTGATAGAGGCGCGAAAATCGGTCGACCTTCTTGAAGGACTTGACGAATCCCCGGTTCTCGCTGTTCGTCTTGGAAAGGACGTACCATTTGTAGAAGATGACGCCCCAACTGAGTGAAGAAAGAAAGATAAGAAACCCAAGAACGATTTCGGCCAGAAGGCTGATTTGGTTGATGAAGTTGAAAAGATTCATTGAAATGTGTCCTTGGAGGAGGGAAGGAGGGAAGGAAACGGAACGGGTTTCAGGTTCTCTCCTTCAAGCCGTCCCGCACAAAAAATGCGGGGGTGTCTGGCAGGAAAAGACCCGAACTCGAGCTGGCGCAAGGAGCCCCCTACGGCATTGGCGACAGAAGGATCCGGAGATGGCACCGGAGAGCGACCTCTCATCTTGCAGAAACTAAACTCATGCGACACGGAGACGCGGAACTTAGAAGCGGCCCGGATCAACCATGCAGACAATGGAGCAGAAAATGGCGGGGCCGACGGGGCTCGAACCCGCGACCTCTGGCGTGACAGGCCAGCGCTCTAACCAGCTGAGCTACGGCCCCGGATCATGACAAGATGACGGTGCGGAAGGATCCCGCAGTCTCTTCGCACAAGGACAAGGCTCGATAGTCGAGCCTTCTTTTGTGCTACTCGACGAAAGATTGTAGGAATCTTTGGGGGAAAAGTCAACAGAAAACCTGCAAAAACTTTGACTTTCCGTTCCCCTCCCCGCTCCGGGCATCTCAGAAGGAGAGATCCACCCCCGCGATGAAGGCATTTGAGGTGACGTTGAAGAATCCCCCATTGGCAAAGACCCCCTGGGCCGTCCCATAGCCTTCGAGCGCCGTCCCTCCCTTGGCGAGAATCGACCCCACCCCCATGTTGAGGAGCCACTGCCATTCCGCGAAAAGAGAGATGGCCGTCCGAGAGCCCCCGTAGAGCCAGTAGCGGTCGGCGATCCCGAAAGAGAGGGCATTGTCGAAGTCTCCCGGGAGCTGTTCCGCCCTATTGGAAAAGACCGGCTGGCTGAGCATGCTCACCTGATTGGCCGTCAAAACCAGCATGTCCGACCCCGATCCTGTCTCCTCGACGGCGCCCGGAAGAACCGGCTGGAAGTCTGCCTCGGCAAACCACGCCATGTAGGAGAGACCCGAGACGGCACCCACCCCGGGGCCAAAAAGAGCCGGATTGGCAACCAAGGCCGACGCCGGATCGGAGGCGATCTCCCAGGCGCCGAAGATATTGAGCCCCCCGTCCGGGAGAGGGTTGAGGGAGAGGTCGACTCCTTCCCGGTGAAAAAGACCGTTCGGAGAGGCTCCCGCCCCTCCGGAGAGAGAGAGGGCCGACTCCCCCACAAGCGAAAATAGGCCCACCCTTTCTCCGTTTGTCGCTCCCCACCCTCCAAAGGACTGCGTCAGGTGGGCAAAGAGCGAGATTCCGTTATTTTCTGCCGGGATCCCCGAGGCGGAGGCCGCGGACTGGGAGGCCGCTCCGTCGGGATTTCCATAGAGTCCGGAGTTCGGCATGAGGGAGAGGGAAAGCCGGCTCTCGCAGGGGTCAAGCGAAAAGGCGCTGTCGCTTCCGCAGCCGTTTTCGAAAAAATAGCCGAAGTAGCGCAGAGAGGTATGATCGTTTTTCATCTGGAAGCGGTCGGCATCATAGTAGGCGGGAAGGACCAGGGTCCCGTATCCCGAAAGGGCCGACATCGAACTGTTTGTGACAATCTCGGGGGCGCCTGGCAGGTAGTCGTACATGAGATACGGAGTCCCTTCTCCTTTCTGCAGGGCCCGGCGGTTGGAGAAGGGGCTGTCCTGGCTTGTATCCCCGGCATAAAGATTGAGAAGCGTCGTCCCGAGGAGAGCGTCGAAGCGGACCCAGAGACTCGACACCGAAAAAGCAGGTTTTCCGACGACCGGTCCCTCGACCCCCGGCTCGACCCAGAAGGAGATCCATGGAGACAGAAGTCCCCCCGAGAGGATCTCCCAGGGTGTCGGAGCGAGAGCGCCGTTGGCCCAGGAGCCTCCGGAGGGCGAACCGTTCCCGCCGAGAGTCAGCGGTGCGATCTTTGAAGAATCCCCGTTCCCCACCGTCGTCTTTTCGCCCGGAGCGGCGACCCCGTAAAGAGCCTCTCCCCCATAGGCCATCGTCATGTGGAAGCCAATGGGGAAATAGTCCTTTTGCTCCGGACGGGAAAAGAGCATGTCGAGACCGTTCGCTTCGCCTGTGGTCGAGAGCATGAAGCCCCGGTCGCGAAAAAAATTTCCTTCGTCGGAAAGCTTGGGCCACTGGATATGGCAAAAGGCGCACGGAAGGTCGTAGCTCCGAGAGAACCCTGCATAGGCCAGAGCCCGGTCGGCCATGGCAAACCAGGACAACAGGGTCAGAACGGCCCCGAAGAAGAGACCGGTCGCAAGCCGAGCCGGAAGCCTAAAGCCAAGCCGCTTTGCTCTTCCGGTCCGAGGGAAGAAGGCGGGAGCCGGAGAACCGAGCTCATGAGGGCGCATCCCGAAGGCTCTCAAAAGACCTGACGTCCTCCGAAGGCCAGATGGGACACGCCCCCCCCACCCCAGAGCTTCCCTTTCTGGCGGCCGGTCCCCAAGAATCCCGCCAGGGGTCCCCGGGCCTCGAGGTCGAATGTGAACTCGAAACGGGAGATCTCTCCCGAGGGCACGCGGTCGACCTCTCCCTTCCCGAGAAGAGTGAGAGAATTGTCCGTGGCCTCGATGCGGGGGAGAAGGATCTTGTCGGGAGATTCCCGGACTACGACCGCCCCCTTCCGGACGCCGACGGCGGAGAGCAGCATGTTGGTCAGGGGGTTTTGGCTTTTGACCGAGAGATCGGAGAAGGAGATCCGGGCGGCATGGAGGCCCAGGGCAGTGAGGACGAGCCGGCTGAATGTGAGGGAGAGGGCATCGGCCGAGTTCCCTTGAGCTCCACCCTGGCGCACCGTCAGATCCTCGTACTTCAGTCTGTAGGGAAGGCCCACAGAGGTCTCCCCGGTCGTCAGGACCAAGCCGCTCGACCGGGAGATCTCGGAGAGAACGGCCTTG
This sequence comes from Nitrospirota bacterium, assembly GCA_021801345.1. Taxonomy (GTDB): domain Bacteria; phylum Nitrospirota; class Leptospirillia; order Leptospirillales; family Leptospirillaceae; genus UBA4572. The sequence continues at coordinate 2,516 of JAJYYA010000025.1, read as the reverse complement.
GGCTGGGTCATAAGCCAGATCCCGTAGCCACTGAAAAGAAGCCCCAGAGCAATCGCCGCTCCCGTGACTGCCGTCATTTTCTTCACCGGAGCTCCTCCTTCCTGGCCTCGTGGCCATCTCCTTTAGGAGGGGAGGGGGAGGGATCCCTCCCCCCCTGCCCCCAATTTTCCGGGGAACCTCCCCCGGGCTCCACCGGCAACGCCTCCCCAAGAATCTCCCGCGCCTCCGCCTCGGGGAGGGCATCGACCTCCCGAAGCTTCCTGTGCATGGCCCGGGTTCTGGTTCCGAGCTTGTCCACCTGCCGGGCGGCGGTCGAAAGCTGGGAAGAAAGCCGTTCGACGACTTCGTTGTAGAGGGTGAACTCGTGACGGACCGCCCCCAGAATCCGCCAGACCTCCCCCGACCTGCGTTCGATCGCAAGCGTTCGAAAACCCATCTGAAGAGCCGAGAGAATCGCCGACAGGGTGGTTGGACCGACCAACGTGATATGTTCGTTTCGCTGAATCTGCTCGAAAAGGCCAGGGATCCTCAGAACTTCAGCAAAGAGACCTTCTGTCGGAAGAAACATGAGGGCGAAGTCGGTCGTCTTGGGCGGGTCGACATACTTCTCCCTGATCGTCCGGGCTTGCAAACGAATACGTGACTCAAGCTCCCGAGTCGCCCGGGCAATCCCGTCGAGATCGCCTCCCTCTACGGCAACCTGAAGCCGCTCGTAGTCTTCGACAGGAAACTTTGCGTCGACAGGAAGGAGGACCTCCGATCCTTCCTCATCGCCGGCGGCTTTCCCCGGGAGGCGGATAGCAAACTCGACACGCTCCTGACTCTGGGGCTTGATCCGGACATTTTTCACAAACTGCTCGGGAGCCAGAAACTGCTCAAGAAGGGCTCCGAGCTGGACCTCTCCCAGCATTCCCCTCGTTTTGACATTCGAGAGCACCCGCTTGAGATCTCCGACGCCGACTGCCAGGGTTTGCATCTCGCCCAGACTTTTGTGAACCCGTTCGAGCTGTTCGACCACCCTGGTAAAAGACTCCCCCAGCCGCGCCTCGAGTGTCTTCTGAAGGCGTTCGTCGACCGTCATTCTCATCTGGTCGAGCTTCTGGGAGTTCTCCACCCGCAGGACATCGAGACGGCCCTCCACGGCCTGCCGAAGCTCGGTCATGCTCCGCTCGTTCTTTTCTGCGAGAACCGCGATATTTCCTGAGATCTCCCCCCGAAGCGTGGCGGAAAACTGTTCCTGGAGGAGCGCCGACTCACCCAGTCGGTTCATGAGGCGTTCTCCCGAAAGAGAGAGGGCCTGGGCAAGAGAGTCGGACAGGCCTCGAAGACTCTCCGAGATCTCCCCCCGGAAGGCCCTCATACGATCCTCCTCCTGACAAGACAGCGACAAGAACTCCTCTCGAAGAAGCCGTCGGAGCAGCTCCTCCCTTTCGCCTCCCTCTCCCGGACGCTCCGCCTGTCCGACTCGGACAGAGCGAAGGATCGCCCAGAGCAGAAGAAGTCCCACGACAACAAGAACACTGAGGAGACCGACGACGATTGTCATGGACATGGATAAGGACTCCTCGGGCCGGAAGGAGAAACGTCTTGAAGAGAAGGCATATACGGCACGGCAGAGCCGCCCCGGAGGAGATCCCGACCTCGACTTTTCCGGAACAGGACCGTGCCGATGAGAAGGCTATCACATCTTTCTTCCGGGGGTCCATCGATCCCAAAAAACCGGGTGCACGTCAGATTTTTGGGGGAGAATATGAGTTCGGGGATTGCCATTCTTTTCTTATTGCATACAATACAATATTGAAGGAGGTGGCCAATGCCTATGGAGAACACTCTTCAGGATCTGGTGCAGAAACGCGATCGTCTGAAACAGGCTCTGATGCAAATCGAGGAGATGCGTCAAGGATCTCTGACAGAAAGCTACCGGAAATGCGGAAAGCCCACCTGTCACTGCGCTCAGGAAGGAGATCCGGGACATGGTCCCTTCTACGTGCTGACAAGAAAGGACGCTTCCCAGAAAACGGTTGGACAGGCCATTCCCGTTCGCTTTGTCGATGTGACTCGGGAACAGATCAAGGAATATCATCGTTTTAAGGAACTCTCCAAAGAACTTCTGGAAGTTAACGAACAGGTCTGCGACCTCAAGCTAAAAAATCCGGACGAGTCTTCTTCCGAATCCGTAAAAAAAAACACTTGAAACCGACCTCGTCCGTGAGGTCTCGTCCGAACTTGACCACCTGCTCGGGGCAGAGGCCGGAAGGACGGTCGACCTCGAAGCGCTGGAGAAAGCCCTTCGGTCTCGAGCGCTCGAGGTGGGGGCCCGGATTCTCGAACGTCCTCTGAACCAGGTCGAGGAGGACGTCTCTCCCGTCCTTCCCTGTCCCTCCTGCCAAAAGGACGCACACTACGCCGGAACCCGTTCCAAGGAAGTCCTCTCCGTTCTGGGGCCCCTCGCTTTGGTCCGCCGGTACTACCACTGCTCGTCCTGTCACGAGGGATTCTTTCCGAAGGACCGGATG